>NZ_JBFRCF010000008.1:0-394618 GCF_040965655.1 Paraburkholderia sp. EG286B
CCGCGCGATGTCGCGGTCGGAATCACCGCGTCGCATGCGCACAAGGATATGACGATACTCAAACAATTCGAACCTCCTGTTGGCCATAGGCGCTCCGCTCAAATGAACGGAGCGTACCGACTTGGAAAGTTCGAACTGCGCTTGTGCCCGCTACCGCTGGCTTCTACACGCCAGCCCGCTGGGTGGCTTCTTTACGCCGCCCATGAGGTGGCTCGATTACGCCGCCCCTGAACTGGCTTCATTGCGCCGCCCCTCAGGTGGCCCGATTACGCCGCCCCCAGATTGGCTCTATAACGCCGCCCGCTGACAACGGGACCACCGCCGGTGTTGAGAGTCACAGTTGCTCCGACTTTAAATTTCGGTTTCCAAGTAGCCATGGTCTTCCTGTTTAGTTATGGTAAAACTTAATCATAGCGGTTTACGCGAACTCAGTCGAAGCGGTGCTGGCTCACCTACCTCGAACGTCAAGTGCAAAGTCCGGCATTGAGTTGAAAGCAGCTCCATGACCGACGACGAGGTGATTGCCTACGACAAGCAGATCATTGCGTGGCGAGACGATTGCAGGGCGAACCCGAATGCTCATCCTTCAGTCGAGCGTCAGATATCGCAGCTAAAGATCATGCCGCCAACATCGGGCAACTAGATCCACCCGCACAAGCACCATGCAGCACCTCCGGGGCTGTATTTTTTTTGCCAACGTTCGCGTCTCGCCTTTGGCGGTTCGGATCAGATTAGAGATCAGTTTGTGTCGCCAGCACCACTGCGAGGTACACGATCTGGCGAAAGCACAAAACGTTTCTGTTCGTCGTGCTACCAATGAGCTTAGGCGAATGTACAAGTCGGACTACCGGCAAAAAAACAGACTCCCAGACGATATCTCATAAGCTCCGTCGAAATCGAGTTTGCCCAGACGCCACTCGCATTCCCAACTCGCCGATTTCTTCTGGTCTTCATCTGTGGAATTTTTACATGCACTCGTATCACATATGAGATGAGGAATTGATCAGCAAGGTGCCGTGGTCGTATCGGTAGCAGAGAAGATTCACTGTACTGGAAAGAATAGAGGGGAATACGGTACGCGCACTTACCGTTTCTCGAAATTCAAACGGTTCATGTAACCTCAACACGATCAATCACCCGTCTCCGAACATGGCCAGCCAACGGTGCTGGCCTTTTTATTTTTCTAACGAGAAAGGGTAGATCGATCATGGCAAGTTTTCATCACCGAATCAAGAGCGGCAAGAAAGGCTCCGCCACGGATCACGGCGCGTACATCGCCAGACAGGGTAAGCACCGCAAGAAAGAAGAAGATCTGGTAGCCACCGACTACGGCAACATGCCTGGCTGGGCACAAGGCGACGCAACACTGTTCTGGAAAGCGAGCGATAAGCACGAGCGCGCCAACGGTGCCGCTTACCGTGAGCACGAGATTGCGCTACCGGAAGAACTCACGCTTGAACAGCAGAAAGAACTTGTTCGGCAACTCGTTCCGGCACTGATCGGGAATAAGCCATTCCAATTCGCGATTCATGCGCCAGATGCGGCACTCGGCAGTGGGACAAACTCGCATGTCCACCTAATGTACTCGGATCGCGAAGACGACGGTATCGAACGCTCACCGGAGCAAACATTCCGACGCTATAACGCACAGCATCCTGAGCGCGGTGGACGCAGGAAGGACAGCGGGGGCAAGAACAGCATGGAACTTCGCGACCAGATGATCGCAACGCGCAAGAAATGCGCGGACATTCAAAATGCTGCGCTGGAGAAATATGGTCATGCCGCTCGTGTCGACCATCGAACATTAAAGGCACAAGGAATCGACCGGGCACCCGAGCACCATCTTGGTCAGGCGCGAATTCGCGGAATGTCGAAAGAAGAGCGGGAAAAGTACGACGCGCGCCGGCAACAGCTTGTCGGATCGTAGTCGCGACGAAGTGCCCGGCCAGATACAGGTCTCTCCGGCATTTTAAAATCGACACACCGCCTATCCAGAAATGCTTTTTCTGCTGTCCAGCCAGCAGAAAAAGCATATTCGGATGGTGCGCGCGTGCCGTTTTTTTACACATTGCGTAGTGCCCAGCTACACGGGCTGGCGACAGGACACCATGCCGCCTCGGAAGCCAGGCGAACGAATTACAAAAAAGGGAGAAGTCGAGGGGGCACCGTGGGAATTCGTCCTCAGCGCCATGATAGGGGATGCTCGCAACTAGCCGGCAGGCCGTTGCGAGTCGAGGGGGAGGGAAATTGAAACGAGCTGCGCGGCGAAGGCGGTGACCTCTGATATATCAACGCATCAGATCGATCGAGTTTGCCGCCAATTTATCTCGGCGATTTTCAGTTGGACATATTCGGTCTGCCTTCGAGTCGATGTTGGCGACAGCTTGTGATAAACAGAAATTTTGCCGTGCTGGACAAGCCACGCAACAGCTCGATCGAACAGATCTCGGTCCTTTCGCAGATTGAATTTCGTACAAAAATTCCGCAGCTCGTGCTTGGGGTACTCGAAATTCTGGTTCGCCAAAGTCGGGATTTCGGGCAGCTCACCGCCGTTGTTCGCTCTCAGTCTCTCCTTCAGTTTTTTTAGTACATGAGCCGCAACCTCTGCGATCTGAGCATCGGGATTGAAGATTGCGCGGAACTCGTTGAGGTACCACTCGGTAATTTCAATCGCCGACTCGACGATACGGTCCGGGATTTCCATGCCGCGTTGCTGCTGGCGCCCTGACTCCTCAGATTCAGCCAGGATGGCTGTCTCGAAGAACCAGAAAAGCGCAGCCAACCGCGCGACATGCTCGCCGTAGCGGCTGATGAATTCACGCTCATGCACATGCCTGGCGCCGTCAACAGTTTGCGCCTCTTTTTCGTTGACCACGCTATCCCACAACTGCTGGGCAGCAGGTGAGAAGTGCAGAATCGAGCGCTTCGACAAGCGCTGATCTATATCGACGCGACCATATTCCAGCAAATCGCGGACACGTTGGTTAAATAATTCGAGCCAAGTGGTCGAACGAGGTATCGAACGGTCGATGGTACGCTCTCCATACGACGGTTCGGCACGGGCGATCAACGTCCGAGGCAAGAAGCCGATGCCCTTTGCCAACTCTCCCTTTCGCGCAATAAAGCGATCGAAGATATCCGGTTGCACCATCAGCGAAAGTGTCAGGCGTGGATCGGTGACCGCAAAGCTTTCCCGTCTCGTGCGGCCTACCACGTCGATCCGCTGCCCGTCCCACAGCCTATCCAGACGCGCCATATCTGCACTGCTGCGACTTTCAAGCAGGTCGGCAGCCTCGTTTGCAAACCATCCTGCGGACGGCCAGTTCTCATGCAAACTGTGCTGGAGCTCGCGCATTGAGGCTTGCATATACAGTGTCTTGCGCAATTGTGGCGCTTTTTCGGGTGCCCGGCGGCGGATGTCCATCAACATCTGTTGGACCTCTTCAAGCGCAACTGCAGCCTCTTGCGCTTTGGCCGAAGCACCTGTATATGCCTTCCGCATCAAACTCGTGTAGGTGCGCTGAAGTGCTCGCTCCTCGTCCTGACTGAATTTACGCCCGCAATCGGAATGAAGTTTTTGCTGCTCGTGTTCAAGCACGGCATCTTCGTCGAGCTGCTGGATCGCTGCCGTAACTGCATGGTCGGCAGTCGATTTGCGGGCACCGCTGTCTGAAACCGCAAGCAGGAAGAGCGAACAGATCGACGGATCCCCGATGCCGCGGTCGACCATCACGAGGTCCTGGCAGGCCACCGAAACAGCAGACAGCGCAGACTGGGCAGCCAACGCTATTGGCACTTTATCGTTCGCGCAGATTTCGAGTACCGCGCCTCGAATCATCTCCGGCAAGGCTTGCCACGGAAAATCACCGGGCGGTTCGTAGTTAGGAAATACCGACTTACGACGGTCGTCGAGGACATCAATTACCACATTTGGATCAAGGTCTACGTTCACGCGACCTCCGTGTCAAGACGACCAAACCGCTCGGCGTACACTCGGTTGAGATGGCCCGCCCGCTGCTGACCGCAACCAAGAAACTTGCGAATCGCCTTTTGCGTCGGACTAAGGCGCCCCGTCGAGACGGCAGAGTGGATACGTACGATCTCGCGTTCGTCGTCGGACAACGATCCACCTGCATTGGTTGTGTCCATTGCGAGAAAACGCTCGATACCTGCGGCAGGCGCAATGTCCGTCGCGTTGCCCGCCGACCCCGCGACATCCGGTAAAGCGTCCACGCGACTGGCGTAATCCTCCTGACGACCGGACGCGCTCCCAACCACGAGCCAGCTCATGATGGCCGCCCCCTCCAGCACTACAGCCATCGCGACAGCAAACGACAGGGACAACACCGATTCGGTCGCGCCGAGCGACTTGGCGAGATGCGACACTACCGGATCGGAACGCATGCGGTCGCGAAGCGCGTTGCCACGTTCTAACTGTTCAGCGGCGAGATCCGCCGCGACTTCACGGCGCGTTGCCTCACTGGCCTCTACATTCAGTACCGCGAGTTTCGCCGACAATGACGCCTTCCTCGCCTTGAGCTGGACACACGAATCAAGACACGCCTCGGCATCTACACGAGCCAACGCCAAACGTACCTTCGACACGTCCTGCGCGATCTGGAGAGGGTTGCGCACACCCGGCATAGCTACTACCGTCTGCATAGGCTCGTTCGGTACAGCCAGGGCTCGCACATTACCCGCATGCTCTTGCGCCCGCAGGATGAACGCTACCTGGCCGTATGCGACCACGACCAACCCGACAAACCAAAGCACAATTGCCGCCATGCGAGCGGCCCAGCCCAAACGAGGCAACATGGTAGGGGCGAGATGCACAAAAAGAACGGCGACCATCGAGAGCGCGATGCTCACGGCCTGTTCCGCGTATGTGCCGCCGCGCTCGCCCCCCGAGAGCACCGCGATAAAAATCGACGCCGCGGTAGTGAACAGTGCAAACGCAAGGGCGGTCTTGTTAATGCGAAGACGTTCCATTAGGCAGCCTCCAGCGCCAAACGCACATCAGCTGCGGAAAAGTACCAGCGGCGGCCGAAGCGCCGAGGCTTCAGACCATGAAATGCCCCTTTTTGGGAGATTGCCTTGCGGATCGTCTGAGCCTCGCAACGCAGATACGTCGCAGTTTCCTCGACGGTCCAATTCGGCATGACCAAGAAAGCCGGCGGAGTCACTGCTTGACTGTCCGTGCAGTACGACAGCGATGAGCAGGGACGCAGTGTATTCAACGGCGCGTCAATGAGCGGCACTGCGCTCTCGACAGGAACGGCGAGATGATGATCAGGTTCTATCGCGGGCGGGTGATGCAGCATGTTGTTTTCTCCAAGTCGCGAGCGGTGGGCGGCTCGCTGAACGCCGGGCCATCCATGCCGATCCAGTGAGACCGACGTTGACGACTTGGAGCGGATTGAAAATAACGGCATTTGAAGCGGGCCTCAGCGGCCCGATTGCCGGGTTTATTATTTTTCTTTTAAATCAATATGTTACGCACAAACCCGAGCATAAAGCCTACCATCACTGCCGGTTTTCCCTGCCGGGTTTTCCTGCCGCATCCCCCGATTTCATAGGTCGGTAGACATCCTCAAGCCAGTCATTCCAATCTTTCCGCCATCGTCGAAGCAACTCGACTTTTTGAAATCTCTCATCTATCGCACGAAAGAAGTCGCGTGCAGATCCCGTGGAAGGTGCGCGCCGAGACTCCAGTACAGCAACCTTCGCGAACTCCAATGGGTCCCACAGTGATTCATTTCCTTTCCCTTTAGAACCCGCATGAAGGCGAATCTTTGGATCCGTAGCCCATTGCGGCGGGTCTTGTAGATACTTCAGCCAATTTCTGCCGGTCTTACGACTGCAGTCATCGTTATCGGCAAATGCGTCAGCCAGATTTCGTGTCGAGAGTGCGCAGTCGAGCCGCTTCCCTTGTGTGCCACGCAGCAGATTCCGAGATGCGACCGGGAAATCGCCGTTGGCCTGCGGCGTCGAATCAACTGAGGTGCCACCAGTTGACCTCCGGTCCGCCCGGACTTCGCCAATAAGATCGTCCAGCTTTGCCATCATCATTGCTGGAGCGCTTTCCTCTACGTACTGGACGACGTCAACGGGAACCATGCTCTGTGCCGACGATTGGCCGAGGACGTCGAGAAAAATATCAATCCATTCAAACTCGTGAAAGATCGCGTATTGCTCCCTGACCTGATCGTCCAAAAGCCACGCAATGAACTCCCCCGGCGCAACCACGCTTGGACGATGCCCCTCATCTTCGCAATGCTCCTCGAACGCAGCCAGAATTCTGCGCGCTTCGTGGAAACGCGCGTCCCCCAGGCGTCGAATCGCGCCACCATCCAGCCCTACGGCCCCTTGCTCGGGGAACTCAGTGCAGCCCTGCTCGGGACGCAATCCCGCCAGAAGCATCGCGCCCATCGATGGCGTCCATGCGCTCATATCGAGATAGGTACGTAGCTCGGCATGCACACTCGCACTGGAAGCAATTCGCTCCCGCATCATCTTTGCCTGTACCATGATGCCGCTCCTCCTATACACCGGCTCTCAAAGGTCCGAAGTTTTTGGTTTCTATAGTCCGGCTGCAAGCGAACGCTCAGGGTATGTCGGCATTTCCAGCCACCCACTTACCCGGCCCGGACAGGCGTGTAATTGCCTCGAACAGCAACCGAATGACATCATCTATATCTACTGACTGCTGCATTCCTTGACCTGCCAGGAACATGATCGTCGTGCGAATCGACGCAAAATTTTGCGCCAGCAGGATCAGATGTACGCCGCTCGGCCCACAAACTCCTGATAGCCAATTCTGAACGGTTCGTTCACTTGCGTGCGTCATGCGCGCAAGTGAACGAACCGCGTGCCGTGACGTTCCGATCTCCGCCGCAGGAACAGACATACGACAGATCTCATAGGCCAGCCGCCACTAAATCGCGCAACAGCGCTGCGCCAAGCTGAACTCGGTCTTGCATGTCGAGTCGGTATCCACTTGACTCGACTTTTGGGATCGTCAGGAGAAGATCAGGGCCAATCCCATGGTCCGTACAAACGCGCGAGAAAGCATCCGCTTGCGAAGGCGCCGTAGGGAGAGTGCGGAGTAGCAGCCCCTCTTCTACGCACTGGATTTCGATTCCACTCGCCGTGAGACGCATCCAGCGCGCCTCTGTCTCATAGCCCGTGAACCAGGGGCCGCCAGCCCAGTGTTGCGCGACCGCTCCTTCGACGGCCGTCTCCTCTACGCCACTTTGCTGCCGAATCGCAGAGAGATACGGGTCGCGGTAGTAGCTGCTCATCGCCGTCTTATCCAGCATGCATACGTTGTAGCCCAGCGCACCTGTCGCGCAGGCATAGATGCCCGAGCGACCTACGCGCATCTCTGGATAGCGCACGAAGTACCAGCGCCAGTCCAAACCGTTCACACCTCCCGAAATCTCCAGCCAGTCATCCGTAAAGGACTTGAGTGCCGACCGTACATCGCCTTTTCGTTCAGCAACAGCGTCGAGTAGGCGTTTCAGCGCGTCGCGTACGTTCACGAGGTGAGCGCGACTTGAACCAGCAAGGATTTCCTCCCGCCACTGAGACATGTTGGAGCCGGAACCGAGTTGCAGGAACCGATGGTTAATGCGCTGGGCGTAGTCCCCTGCGGCGAGCAACGCCCCGGTGAGAGCGGGCAGTATGCTTGAGTTAGCAAAAAGCTCGTGGAAGGCTTGTGCCCGGCGCTCAAACAACGACGCATCAAGCTCGAAGGCAGCCAGACAGCCGCGCAGAAGTGGATGATCTTCGAGATTGAAGAGATGGTGCTCCAGAGCGGGCGCTTTGCTCAACATCTCGGCCTTCAACCGTTCGTCTGCAAGCTGCGCCTGGTTGAAGCTGGTGATGCCGTCAAGCGCGCCTTCGACGATGATTCGGCGCACATCAGAAATCAGCGCTGGCATCTTTTCAGCACGAAGTTCGCTGTTGGATGCCTCAATCAGGTTTCGAAGCACGCGGAGCCTACGTGGAAACTCGGCGGTACCGTTCAACCTGTGTAGTAGCACTGCGTAAAGCAGAAGGGTACGTGGCAAGCTACGGCGCATTTGGCCCTGACAGCACTCGGCAAACAGGTTTACCGTGCTTCCATATATGCCAAACAGGACCACTTTACTGGTGTCAGCCGACTCGAGCGAAACTGTCGCCTGGGAGAATATCTCGGAGAAAGCGGCGGCTATGTCGATATTGCACCAGGTGTCGAAGCAGCGGATGACAAAGTCTAGGTGCGCCTCAGCCGTTGCATTGCCCGGGCCGAAGACGCGCTCTGCAAGCGTCTCCGTGTCGCCAAACGGAAGCCGTCCGTCGTGCCACTCACAGACCTCCGCGAGGAACTGGAAGTAACGGAGAAACTCGTCATCGACGATGTCGTCGGCTCCTCGGAATGGCCACAGCAGGTTAGCCCATACGCCGTCGACTTTTTGCGCAAACTCCTCGACGCGGTCCGGGGAGGAACGTTCTAAGATCTGCTCGAATCGCGCTTTGAAGTTCTCGAACGGCGTAAGAGGTTTGCCACGCGAATTCATCTTGATGTAAAGGTCCTCGCTCAGCCCCATCTGCTCGATCGGCAACAGGTGAAACGAGATCGGCGGCTCCTTGATGTCCACGAGCCGACCCCATGCAGCAGTACAGTCAACGTCAGCGAAGCGCTCGTGGATCGCCTCCAGCATCAGCAGCATCGCTTGGATCGTCGGATCGTGCCGCCACGTGTGCAGGAACCAGTGCTGGTCCTCAAACCACTCGCGCAACTTCACTTCAATTTGCGGCTTCGACTCCACGAGACAGGCGCAGAAACGACGCGCACTGGGACGGGTGGCATACGCGAATTGCTTCCATCCCTGCTCCTTGTCCAGTTGATCCGCCCGCCAAGCGAGGTACCAGTGCAGCAAGAACAGAGTGGTGAGACGCTGCTGACCGTCGAGAGGACGAAGCGTACCGTTCTCGACATCGCCGTAGACGAAGTCGAGGCTGATAGGCATCCCGGTCGTTAGCGCGTCGTACAAGACGTTGAGGAAGTTAGCGCGAATGCGAGCAACGGCTTCGCTGTCTCGCCCCTGCGCGTAATCTCTTTGAATGATCGGGATCTCAATGCGCTCTACCTCCGGTGCGTCCACCGCGCGTCGAGTGAACAGACCGTTATAAGACGTGACGTAGCTCTTCATGACTGCGGCATCTCCACCTTGAGGTAAGCGCCCACACCCCCGCTGGAGGAGAGAATCGCGTTCAAGTAGGATTCTCGGTCCTGCGTGCTCCAGAAGTGAAACTGCTGTGCATCCGCATCCGTGTAGTACTTTAAGAAGACTTGGCGCGTGCAGATCGGGATGTATGCCCCACGTCGATCGAGCTCGAGGATGCGTCGCCGCTTTACCTCGAAGACCGCGTTATTCAAGGCGCTGTTATGACCACTTGCAAGAAGCGCGAGGTTAGACACTGAATGAACCGAGTGCGCCATGACCGCATTCGGCGCGTCAGCGAGCGTGAATACTGCTGTTATCTCACGCGCCAGCGCTTGGAAAACCTGTCGGTCGATCTTATCGCCGACATCGTCGATCCGGTGGAGAAGTTCTTCCCGTCGAAGTTCGTCGAGTGACGGAAGATCTGCGAGCGCCTCGCGGTGAAGCCGGAGCCATTCCTTCCACTGCTCAGCCTTGGTTAGGTTTTCCGCCTGCTGCGCATGGATATGCTCTAGCGACCATGTTTGGCGGCGATGGATACGGAAGGAGTAGCGCTCGGTCGAGTCCTTCATTCGCCGTACCGTCTCGACGTTCATCAAGAGAAGCAGGCGCGAGCACTTGTGTGCATCGGACTCGTAGTTCAGTGCTGCGACCCCAGAAGGCGTAAGGTCGAGGCTATCGCAAATCCGCGCGTCGAGCAGAGTTCCGAATTCGCTTTTCGTCTTGCCGGACGCAAGCGCGACAAGGTCGCTAAACCGCTGCCCGACGGCCACGAGGTAGCCGATTTTGTGGTAGTGATCCCGGTTTTCGTACCACCCCAAAACGAGCGCGTGGAGTTGGACCACGTCGTTCCAGACCGCCTCCATTCCACTCTTCTCCACCTTGTCCCTCAGGACGTCGAAGGTATGGAACCGCGGACGTAGTCGACCGCGGGGTCCACCCGCAAGGGTGTCGAGTAGCAGCGTTATCCGCGTCGGGCTATCTGCAGCCGCCTCGTCTGCGACAAACGCCCAGACGTCGGGGTGATGGAGATCACGCTCGATGCTATCCCATTGCGCAGCGATCTCATGAATTCTGTCCGAGGTTCCAGCTCCTCCCCGACTTTGGGAAAGCAAGAGCGCCTTGAACAGTTCCGCGTCCGTAAGCGGAATTCTCCCAACGTTAAGGCGCGTGAAGAGTGTCGTCGAATCCAGCTCCTTCGGCGCCTCATACCAGATTACGCGCACACTTTTGCAAAGGTAACGAAAGACGTCGTCGGCAACTTCTTGCCGCTTGAGGGGCGTTGGGCCCTTTTGCTCGAACCACTTTTGGATGCAAGCGTGCGCTGCATGCAGATGAAAGAAATCGATGTTGCTGTTGGCAAGCGCGGGGTCCAGTTCTTGTAAGTAGTCCCGGGTCTGCGTCTTCGTGTCGTAGCTGATGGAGTACTGCGGGCCGACATTCTTGAGGCCCGCGCGCTGCATATATACGAAAATCAGGTACAACGTCGTCAGTCGCTGCTGGCCGTCGACCAGCTCCCAAACGGTTTCGTTGTCGCGTTTCACGACGACCGGCTGCAGGCTGTAGGGTTCTCCCTTGCTCTCCCAGATATCGTTAAGCAGGCGCTCCACCTCGAGCTTGCCCCAGCGATATCCCCGCTGGTATCTAGCCACACGGAATGAGCCCACGATGTCACCAATAAGCCGGAGCTCAAGAATTGCAGTATCTATGCTCATTTCTCCCCTTCGCTCCCCTTTACCGATTCGTGATTCTCAATGATCGGAAGCATACGGGCAATGGCAAAGCCATTCGAATTGGATGGCCACATGCTGACCCTTTCATGGGCCGAACTGTCTGGTCGACGGTAGGTTGCTGATGAAACCATCAGAATTTCGACTGTCAGGATCGACCGCGTTGCGCGCGTAGGTGGTTGCCGCCGCCGTAGCGCTTCGCAGCAGGTCATCGATACAGCGGCATGCCGCACCGGTATTTACTGATGAGAGTTCCGTGAGCCCGCGGGGAATGGTTCACGCCGGCATCGGCATAACGTTGATGCCAAGGCCGCGACAGGAAAGCAGCGGGACGTATACTCGCCGCGTGGCGAAGGACATGGAATAAGATTGACCAAATCCGGTTACACAGCGGTTACACGTCCCGCAGAAACACAAAAGGGTTACAGGCAAATCACCTGTAACCCTTTGAATTTCTTGGTGGAGCGGATGAGGATCGAACTCACGACCTTCGCATTGCGAACGCGACGCTCTCCCAGCTGAGCTACCGCCCCAACGAATCACCGATTCTACACACACAAAATCCGTTTTGCCAAGCGTCAAATTTAACCCCAAGCAAAACTACTTCGAAGGCGCTCCAGCGAGCACCCACGTCACAACCGAATGGATATCGGCGGCGCTCATCCCCGGGTGAGACGGCATAGGAATAGCGCCCCACACCCCAGCACCACCGTCCCGCACCTTCTTCTCCAGCTTGGCCTGGGCAGCAGCATCGCCCTTGTACTTCGCAGCGACATCCTTAAACGACGGCCCCACAAGCTTGCGATCCACCGCATGGCACCCCATGCAAGCATTCGCCTTAGCCACCTTCAACCCATCCGCCACAGCAGCAAAAGCGGGCGAAGCGAGACCAAGACCAACCGCAGCAACTACAACCCCACCAACCAAACGCCGCATCACAAAGCCCCCGTATTCCCCGGCTTCGTGGCCGAAGAATTCGTCACGGGCGCGGGCGCCTGGTGCTCAATAGGCTGCGAGGTCACGCCCGAATCAGGCACTGCCCCCACCGTCGGCGCATCGGCAGCAGGCGCCGCCGCCGGCGCACTGGCAGCAGCCGCCGTCGCCACCGCCGCCTGTTGCGCGTCGATGTACTGGTAGCACTTCACCACCTGCGCCACGCCCATCACCCCGGCCGTCGCGTTGGCGGCGATATTGCCTTCATCCGGCGTAACGAGGCCCATCAGATAGATCGTGCCACGCTCGCTCACCACCTTGAAGTTGTTCGCGGAGATGCCCTTATAGGCAATCAGTTCCGCCTTCACGCGTCCTTCGAGGTACGAGTCGTTCGCGCGGTCGGAGAACGAGCTGGCCGGCTGCACCGCCAGCTCGTTGACGATCGATGCAACGTTCGTCACGGCTCGCACGATGCTCTCGGCCTTCTGCTTCGAGGCGTCGTCGGGCACTTCGCCCGTGATCAGCACGCGCTGGTTGAACACCGCCACGTTCACGTGCGCCGTATCGGGCAGTTGCTTGCCGAGATCGGCGAGCGCCTTTACCTGGATCTCGCGGTCCTCGGTTTGTGATCCCACCGTGCGGCGGTCGGTTGCCACCAGCGCCGTGCCCCCCGCCGCGCCCGCCAGCGCCAGGAAGCAGCCCTGCAGGCTTGCGCAGAGTGAGGCTGCGAAGCCGATCGTCAGCGTGGTCCGTGCCAGCGCGCGCGTCATGCCGTATCTGCTCATCAACTTCCCCTCTCTTCGTCTTACGGTGTCAGTCTTCGCCCAGCAGCATCGCGTCGATGCCGTCGCACAGGCAGTGAATAGTTAACAGATGCACTTCCTGAATGCGCGCCGTCCGGTCGCTCGGCACGCACAGCTGAATGTCGGTATCGGCGAGCACGCTGTTCACGTCGCCGCCGCCCTTGCCGGTCAGCGCAATCACGACCATTTCGCGTTCGTGCGCTTCCTGTATGGCGGCCAGCACGTTCACGGAGTTGCCCGAGGTCGTGATGGCGAGCAGCACGTCGCCGGGCTGGCCGAGCGCGCGCACCTGCTTCGCGAATACCTGCTCGTACGCGTAATCGTTGGCAACGGCGGTGAGCACCGAGGCGTCGGTGGTCAGCGCGAGCGCGGGCAGGCCCGGGCGTTCGCGCTCGAACCGGCCGATCAGTTCGGCGGCGAGTTGCTGGGCGGTGGCGGCGGATCCGCCATTGCCACACGCGAGAATCTTGTTGCTGTTCGCGAGCGCGGCGAACATCGTATCGACCGCGGCGGCAATCGGGACCGCCAGGGTTTCCATGGCCGCGAGCGTAGTGGCTGCGCTATCGCGGAAGTGCTGTTGAATGCGTTCGACGGACATCGAGTCTCTAATCTGTACTGCAGGTATCGCAAAATTTCCGCGTGGCGCGGCGTGCCGCAAGTTTAGCGCACTCGAGGGCGTTCATTTTCACCCTTCTTTCCATTGCGTAAGTTTTAGCTCTCGTGCGCTTCCGGTTGAAACGCGTCGCGCAGCCACACGAGCCGGCCGCTCTCGAACGCGATCACGTCGAAGCGGCACGCGGGCGGCGTTCGCGCTTGCGTGGCCGCTTTCCCGTTCGCATCGGCGGCGCGCCATGTCGCGAGAAAGTAGCGCGCCGCGCGCAGCACGCGCTGCTGTTTGCGCCACCCCACGCTCGCCGCCGCGCCGCCGAACTCCGGCCGCGCGCGGGCGCGCACTTCCACGAAAACCAGCGTGCCGTCGCGCTCGCGCATCACGAGATCGAGTTCGCCGCCGCGGCAATTCACGTTGCGCGCGACCAGCTCGAGGCGCTCGCGCCGCAAAAACGCCAGCGCGTGCGCTTCGAAACGCGCGCCTGTCGCGCGGCGTTGGGCATTCGACTGCGCTCGCGCGCAAAAGTTGTCGACGCGTGCACTTTCGTTCGCGCCGCGTCCCTCGGGTGCGCCCGCGCCCGCGTGGCACAATGTCGGCCTCTTTTCCTGCATTCGCGCGTTGCGTGCCATGACGTCCCTCTCGTCCCCCTTCGAACTCGCACAGGCCCAGCAGTATCCGGCCGCCACGCTGTACGTCGTGGCCACGCCCATCGGCAACGTCGCCGACATCACTTTGCGCGCGCTGCACGTGCTCGGCCTCGTCGATCGCATCGCCGCCGAAGACACGCGCAACACCGGCCAGCTCCTCGCGCGCTACGGCATTTCGAAGCCGCTCGTCGCCGTGCACGAGCACAACGAGCGCGAGGCGGCGCAACGCGTGATCGAATTTCTGCGCGCGGGCGAGCGCGTGGCCTGCGTGTCCGACGCAGGCACGCCCGGCATTTCCGATCCGGGCGCCAAGCTCGTGGACGCCGTGCGCGCCGCCGGCCTGAACGTCGTGCCGCTGCCTGGCGCGAGCGCACTCGCAACTGCGCTTTCCGCTGCCGGCGACTGGGTCTCGACCTTCACGTTCCTCGGTTTTCTGCCGCCCAAGCCCAAGCAGCGCGCAGCCGCCTTGCAGCCGCTGGCCGCGCATACGCACGCGATGGTGTTTTACGAAGCCCCGCATCGCATCGTCGAAACCGTGCAGTCGCTCGCCGATGCGTTCGGTCCCGCGCGCCGCATCCTCATCGCCCGCGAATTGACGAAGCTACACGAGTCGCTCTGGAGCGGCACCCTGGCCGAAGCGCCAACGTGGCTCGCTGGGGATGCGAACCGTCAGCGCGGCGAGTTCGTGCTGGTGGTGGAAGGCGCGAGCGAGCAGGCGGAAGGCGAAGCCGATCACGACGCGCTTTTGCGCGTGCTGCTTCAGGAAGTGCCGGTGAAGGGCGCGGCGAAGATCGCGGCGGCGCTCACGGGTGCGTCGCGCAATGCGCTCTACGCGCGGGCGCTGGAATTGAAGGGTGAAGGCGAGGAAGAAGCGGACGACTGAACCGCCAGCCGAAGCTGCCAAAAGCACGAGCCGGAAAAACCGAAGGGCCGCCTGAGTCAATCAGGCGGCCCTTCGCGTATGTATCCAGCGGTACCAGGCGGTTCAGCTTCGGGCGCGTCGCGGCGCACCCAGCGCCACGCCCAAACGAACGCGCTTAGTGATCGATGTTCGAGTTCGCGGCAAGCATATCCGCTTGCGCTGCCTTCGCTTCCTGGCGCGTGAGGCCTTCGATGTCCACCTTCGCCGTACCCGCGTGCTGCACGCCAAGGAGCTTGGCGGCGGCATACGAGAGGTCGAGTACACGGCCACGTGCGTACGGGCCACGGTCGTTGATCTTCACCACCACCCACTTCGACGTGCCGGGCACGCTCACCCGCACATACGAGCCGAGCGGCAGCGTGCGGTGCGCAGCCGTGAGCGCCTTCATGTTGAAGCGCTCGCCGCTTGCGGTGCGGCGGCCGTGGAACGCGCGGCCGTACCACGAGGCGCGGCCGGTCTGGTGGAACGAGTGGACGTCCGGGCTGTTCTCGTCGATCGCCTCGGCGTTCGCGAGCGAGTTGTCCTTGGCGGTGCCCGATGCGGGCAGCGCAGCGAGCGCGGAGCCGTAGCCCTGCGGCGCGGTGAAAGCGGCATCCTTCGTACGAAGGGCGTCGCTGGATGCCTGGTCCTGCTGGGCAGGCGGCATGGCACAACCGGCCAGAATGGACACGGCCGCGAGACTCCCGAGTCGTCGTCGAGTCAGTCTAAGGTTCATAACATTGCCATCACGTTCTCGAAGCCTGTCCCGCGCCATATGTGCGCGTTGTCGGAAAAGCTTCGGCGGTCGCGGGCAAAGCTTCGCCATCGCTCGCCTGGAATGAAAAAGGCGAACGCGTGCCAATGCCCGGATGCAGCCCTAATAAGCCGCTAACCGCTAGTTATCTTTCACGTCTGGCGCAACCTGTCCCCGGCAGCCTGACCAGACCCCACATGCCGCCATCGAACGATGAAGCTCGTTCAGGCGCGCCGGAAACTCTCGGCGCACAGGAACGGCGGCGTAGGCCCCACCCAGCGTCACGGCATGTAGGCCGTTGCAGGCGCGTGGCACCTGGCTGGGCAAGACGTGCGGCGTCGAACGGATCGACACCTGATTTGCTATCTTGTAAGGCAGCCTGTTTCGGCCCGCCTAGAACGACAGCACTGCTTGACGGCGATGTATGCGACCTCTTTTTTTACGAAGGTCACACCGCCCTTTGAAAGCACGAATTCCGTGCGTGATGGGTCGCATTATACCCAAAAGTTATTCCTGTCACGCCTGTGCCTCACAAATCTCCATGATTTCTCACTATTGATGTAACAAAGCCGTTCGCCTTGCGCCGCCGCATCCCTTGTCAGACAAGGGATTGAGGCCGTCGCGAGCGGCGTCGGCGGCGCTTCCTGCACCCCGGTACAATCGATCCTTTGGCTGGGGCCGTCGGCACGCACCGGCGCTTTCGAAGCGTTGCCGCGCCCGCCCCGCGAGACCCGAACCCCACGAACCCCGCATGAAAGTCACGCTGATTCCCGTCACGCCGTTCCAGCAAAACTGCTCGCTGCTCGTCGACGAAACGACGAACCGCGCCGCCGTCGTCGATCCGGGCGGCGACCTCGAACGCATCGAGGCTGAAATCGAGCGTCAGGGCGTGCAGCTGGAAAAGGTGCTGCTCACCCATGGCCACCTCGACCACTGCGCCGGCGCGAAGGCGCTCGCCACGAAGTGCGGCGTGCCGATCGAAGGGCCGCAGGAGGACGAGCGCTTCTGGATCGACCAGTTGCCGCAGCAGAGCGTGCGCTTCGGCTTCGGCCACGCCGAGGCGTTCGAGCCCACGCGCTGGCTTCAAGACGGCGACACGGTGCGCTTCGGCGGCGAGGAACTCGAGGTCTATCACTGCCCCGGGCACACGCCGGGTCACGTGATCTTCTTCAGCCGCAAGCACCGG
Source organism: Paraburkholderia sp. EG286B (assembly GCF_040965655.1). Taxonomy (NCBI): domain Bacteria; kingdom Pseudomonadati; phylum Pseudomonadota; class Betaproteobacteria; order Burkholderiales; family Burkholderiaceae; genus Paraburkholderia; species Paraburkholderia sp. EG286B. The sequence goes on from NZ_JBFRCF010000008.1 coordinate 16,774, forward strand.
GTCGCGACGGTCGGCGACGTGCTGTTCGCGGGATCGATCGGCCGCACGGACTTTCCGCGCGGCAATCATGCGGACCTGATCCGTTCGATCCGCGAAAAGCTCTGGCCGCTGGGCGACGACGTCACGTTCGTGCCGGGCCATGGCCCGGTTTCGACCTTCGGCGAGGAGCGCCGCTCCAACCCTTACGTAGCAGATGGCGTACCTGGATGAGAGTGAAAAGTACGATGAATCAAGCCGCTATTGAGGAGATTTACGTCAGCACCGACGTCGAGGCCGATGGTCCCATTCCGGGCCCGCATTCGATGCTGAGTTTCGCTTCGGCCGCGTACACCGCCGACAAGCGTTTGATCGCCACGTTCTCGGCCAATCTCGAGATGCTCGAAGGCGCGGCGCCGCATCCGGTGCAGGCCGCCTGGTGGGAGACGCAGCCCGAGGCCTGGGCCGCGTGCCGCAAGGATCTGCAGGACCCGGCGGCGGCGCTCGTCGCCTATGTCGAATGGGTGGAGGCACTGCCCGGCAAGCCCGTGTTCGTGGCGATGCCGGCGGGCTTCGATTTCACCTTCATGTTCTGGTACATGATGCGATTCGCCGGGCGTTGTCCGTTCTCGTGGTCGGCGCTCGACATCAAGACGCTCGCCTTCGCGATGACGGGCCTGCCGTACCGCAAGTGCATCAAGCCGCGCTTTCCGAAGCACTGGTTCGACGATCATCCGCACACGCATGTCGCGCTCGACGACGCGATCGAGCAAGGCGCCCTCTTTTGCAACATGCTGGCCGACCTGCGCGCACAGCAAGCCGCGCTCGCAGCAGATGGGGACGACTCAGGGCAAAACGCCGCGAGCACTCCGGCAAATTAGGTAATCTCCCTCATCATCTGCGCTTCGCATTGCGTTCTGTTCTCCTGGCCTCTACCATTCAGGAATACAGCGACGCAATGGAGGCGCAGTTGACACTCGATACGTTCTCTCAGAAGATCCTGCGCCTGCTGCAGCTCGACGCGCGCCGTTCGGTGCAGGAAATTTCCGATCAGGTGGGGCTCTCCAGCACGCCGTGCTGGCGCCGTATCAAGGACATGGAACAGTCGGGCGTGATCCAGCGCTACACGGCGCTGCTCGATCGCGAAAAGCTTGGCCTGCACGTCTGCGCGCTCGCGCATATCCATCTCACGCGCCACACCGAAGGCGGTGTCGAAGCCTTCGAACGTGAGATCGCCACCTGCCCCGAAGTCACCGAGTGTTACAGCACCACGGGCGAATCGGACTACATCCTCAAGATCGTTGCGCCCGACATCAAGGCCTACGACGCCTTCCTGCACGAACGCATCTTCCGCATTCCCGCCGTGGCGCAGGTGCGTACGAGCGTCGTGCTGCGGGAAATCAAGTTCGATACGCAATTGCCGCTGTGAAGCGATAACGGCGCGGTGGCTTCACTGCCGCGCCGCGCGCGTGCCAACCGCGTGGTGAGATTCAATGCGCCTCGCGCGGTTTGACGGGCACGGCCAGCGCGCCATGTGCATCGACCGACTGCATGACGTCGAGCTTGCTCGCGCCGAGGCTCGCGCGCAGCGCTTCGAGGTCCATCGAGGCCGCGCGGCGCGCGTCGTCCGCCGCGGCCAGCACCACCTGAATCTCCAGCCCCGTGCTCAAGTAGTGCAGCGTGATGCCTTCGATGTGCACGTCATGCTCCGCCAGCGCGTTTCGCAAGCGCTTGGCGACATCGTCGCGCGCAGGCAGGTTGGCCACGGACCGCACGTGCATGTCGTCTTCGGGATCGACGTGAATCAGCGCGTCGAACACGCGAGCATCGGTGAGCAGGCGCGCGCGCGCCGTCTCCGCGATGTAGTGCCCTTCCGAAACCGAAATCAGCGGATCGACGAGGATGTGCGCATCCACGAGCGCGAGGTCTCCCGTCTTGCGTGTGCGCATCTCGTGCACGTCGAGCACGCCCGGCGTGCCCATCAGCAGCGCGCGCAGGTCCGCGGCGGTGGCTTCGTCGAGCGCGCGGTCCGAGAGGTCCTGCAGCGCGTCCCAGCCGAACACCCAGCCCATGCGCGCGACCATGAAGCCGACGATGGCCGCCGCGATCGGATCGAGCAGTCGCACGCCCGCGAGACTGCCCACAATGCCGATCGCCACGACGAGCGACGAAGCCGCGTCCGAGCGCGCATGCCACGCATTGGCGATCAGCATGGCCGAGCGCACGCGCTGCGCCTCGCGCAGCATGTAGCGAAAGAGACCTTCCTTGGAAACCAGCACGAGGAGCGCGACGACCAGCGCGCTCACGTGCAGCGCGGGAATATCGCCGAGATTCATGATGCGCGTGCCGGCGCGCACCAGCATGCCGACGCCCACCGCAATCAATAATGCGCCAAGGAATAACGACGCGACCGTCTCATAACGGCTGTGGCCATAGTTATGATCGGCGTCCGGCTTTGCGCCGCTATGCCGGTTGGCCAGCAGCACGACGAAGTCGGAAACGATATCGGCCAGCGAATGAACGCCATCGGCGATCAACGCCTGCGAATGCGCAAACACGCCAATGACGATTTGCAGCACCACCAGAACACTATTGACGGCAACGCTGACCCAGGTCGTGCGGCGCGCGACCTCGTGTTTATCTGATAACGGCGGGGCGGAGGAGGAAGTCATGCGCGGCGCGAGAGCAAATTAGGGAATAACCGCGATTGTAGCGACTGCATGCGACGATTTTATGGATAACCCTAAAAATCTCTTTTAAATCAGATGCCTACAATACCAAGAAGCATTCTCATTCATGTCAAGGATACGCTTCGATCCAATCGCGCGTGGCGCGAAAATCAAAAAGCCGCGCGTCCCCGGACTGCGCGGCTTCTTGTTTTCGAGAATCGGGAGATACCTCGCCCGACTCCGCTGCTGCTTTCACTCATGCACAGCGCGTTCAAACGCGCCGCTGACAAGTTGATTTACTTCTGGATCAGAAAACGATCGCGGTCTTGACCGGCGATCCAGCGCGGCGGCTTGCCACGGCCCGACCACGTGCTGCCGCTGTCGGGATCGCGGTATTTCGGCGCGACGCTCGCACGCGAACGGCTGGCTGCCTTCGCCGCTTTGGCGCTGGCGCGGCCGCCACCGAGTTCTGCCAGGGTAATGCCGTAGTCGGCCATTTTCTGCTTGATTTCATCGAGGACCTCGGCATATTCGCGAGCCTTCGCCTCTTCAATCTGCTTTTCCAGCTTCTCTCGCTGAGCGAGAAGTTCCTTGTAGGAAGACATAGGTGCCCTTGTGGTTTGATCTTAATGGCTACTGATCTCGCGCCAGTATGCCGATTGATAGATGCGTGCCTCGGAAATCGGTGGCGAGATTAACACAGATTTGAATGCCGGGTTGCGTGTAAGCAATAAAAATAATTAAAGCCAGATTTCCAATCCAGCGTCTTCCAGCAAGCGTCTAACTCATTGTCATTTCGTGCAAATCGGTATTTTTACTAAATCCCGCTTTCGCCAGATAAATCCACATCTCATAATTAGCAGCGGATGAAAATTAAATGCGTCGAAATACGTCAAACATTTCATCGCATGACAACTTTGAGCCAATCAACGGGGACAGAAACCGGTTGCTGCGAGGCAGCATGAGGCCACGCGCTATATAGAACGGCGGATAACGCCCGCATGGGCGGAATAAACCGTCATTGCGTATGGCGCTCTATGCAGTCCGCTAGCACCGCATGCAAGGATTGCAAATCAAGCTGTGGTGCATCGAAAACGAAGCGCGTACGAGCGCCGTCGATCACGAGATCGGCGCCGTAGCGATCCACGCCTGCGAGATCCAGGCCAGCGCGCCGCGCGGGGTGCGTTTCGAAGAAGCGGATCAGCGTGGCTTCGTCGGCAGGAGCGAGCGGCGTGAGCGTGTCGAGGTCGGCGCCGTCCATCCAGCCCATCGCGCCAAAGCCGCCGATATAGCGCAGCCGCTCGACGTGCATGACCCAGAAGGTGAAGTCGCCGAGTGCGAGATAGCGCTCGGCGTCCGGGTGATAGCGCACGTAGCGCCGCGCCAGCGCCTCGTTCGCTTCGTGGGCGGCTGAATCGACCGGCGCGACCGGTTCGAAGCGGCCGAGCAGGGTCGCGCGCGGGGCGTTCAGCACGTCGGCGTCGGGGGCGTGCGCGACGAGAAAGCCCGCGCGCGGGTCGTCGAGCAGATTGCGCGTGTGCTCGGCCAGGCGGCTCACCAGGATCACCGGACGATGCCGCGCGTCGACCGCGAACGGCAGCAGCGTGGGATACGGGAAACCGCGCGGCTCGCGCGAGTGCGTGGCGAGCGTGCCGGTGGGCGCCTGGTGCAGCAGATGCAGCGGGGCGTGAGCGGGAATCTTCAAGGGCGCGTCCTCGAATCGAACCATGGATTCTGCCGATATTAGAGCAGCCGGCCCGGCCAACGCGCTGCGACAGGCCGGTCGCACCTTCGTTAGAATCATCGTTTGCTTTCAGGCGCCTTCCTGGTCCCTTCTCTTCCTTCTGCCCGGAATTCCCGTGTCCGACCGACCGACCGATCCCGCGCTCGCCGTCGCGAGCCCAGCCGCCCATCATCGGGCGCTGCCCGCCGCCACGCGTCATCGCGCGCGCATCGCGACCATGGCGCTCTTTTTCGTCGCCGGCATGATGTACGCGTCGTGGGGCGTGCACGTGCCCACCGTGCGCGACAAGTTCCATCTGAGCCCGGCGCTGCTCTCCTACGCGCTGTTCGCGGTCGCGGGCGGCTCGATCGCCGCGATGACGACCATCGGCGGCTGGATCGCGCGCGTGGGCTCGCGCCGCGCCTGCCTCACCGGCGGCCTGACGATGTCCGTGTGCGGCGCGCTGATCCTCGTGGTCCCGTATTACTGGATGCTGATCGTCGTGCTCGCCTTTTTCGGCGTGGGCATGGCCACGCTCGACGTCGCCATGAACGCCGAAGCGAGCGCCGTGGAAGAAGCCGTCGCCAAGCCGATCATGTCGGGGCTGCACGGCATGTTCAGCCTGGGCGGCATGGCGGGCGCGGCGATTGGCGGCGCGCTGCTCGCGCGCGGCATGGCGCCGGCGCTGCATCTCTTTCTCGCTTCGGCGCTGGCGGCGCTCGTGCTGTTCGTCTCGTGCCCGGCCGTCCTGCCGCACGTGCCGCACGCCACACACGGGGAGCACGCGAAAACCGGCAACCGCTGGCGCACGCCCGCGCTCTGGGCGCTCGGCGCCATCGCGCTCATCGCGCTGATCGCCGAAGGCGCAATGTACGACTGGGCCACAGTCTACATGCGCGACGTGGTGCTCTCCACACCTGCGCTCGCCAGCGCGGCCTACGCGGCGTTCTCGGGCGGCATGGCCGCGGCGCGCTTCGCCGGCGACGCCGTGCGCGCACGCTTTGGCGCGCCGCAGCTCGTGATGGCGAGCGCCTCGCTCGCGTGCGCGGGCATGATCGGCGCGCTGTTGCTGCCGTTCTCGTTCACGGCGCTCACGGGCTTCACGCTGATGGGCCTCGGCCTCGCCAACATGATGCCGGTGCTGTTCGCGGCCGCCGCGCGCGTGAAAGGCATTCACGCGGCCGAAGGGCTAGCGCACGTCGCGGGCATTGCGTATTTCGGCTTGCTGTTCGGCCCGGTGGTGATCGGCGGCATCACGCAGGTGACCAATCTCACGGTCGGGCTCGCCGTGGTGGCGTTGTGCGCGGCGCTCGTGGCGTTTGCGGGGCCGAAGGTGCTGCGGCGGCTGGGGATCTGAAAGCGCTTCTAGCGCATCGATAGCCGCGCGGCGCGCAACCCCAAACGAGAAAAAAAGCCCGCGGGCCGAAACCCGCGGGCTTTTCCAATCGCGTGAGCGAAATCGGTAAATACGCGCTAAGCGCGATTTACATCTTCACGACGTCGAGCAGCGACTTCTTGCCCGACTTGTAGTTGTACAGCGAGATCACGCCGTGCTTGAGGTCGCCCTTCGAATCGAAGGTCGTCTCGCCAATCACGCCCTTGTAGTCCGTCGTCGGCATTTCGGCGAGGATCTTTGCCGGATCCGTCGAGTTCGCACGCTTCATGGCGTCGACGATGATGTACACAGCGTCATACGTGAACGGTGCGTAGATCTGGATCGGCTGGCCGAAGCGCTTCTCGAACTTGGCTTCGAATTCCTTGCCGCCCGGCATCTTTTCGAGCGCCATGCCTGCTTCCGAACACACGATGTTGTCGGTCGCGTCGCCAGCGAGGTCGGCCAGCTTGTCGGTACAGACGCCGTCACCCGCGAGCACCTTCGCGCGCAGGCCAAGCTGCTTGGCTTGCTTGGCGAACGGGCCGCCGGTGGCGTCCATGCCGCCGTACATGATCGCGTCGGGGTTTTCGCCCTTGATCTTCGTCAGAATGGCGCGGAAGTCCACGGCCTTGTCGTTCGTCGCGTCATGCGACAGCACGTTCATGCCGAGCGACTTGGCGGTCTTCTCGAATTCGTTCGCGAGACCCTGGCCATAAGCCGTCGAGTCGTCGACCACGGCAACGGTCTTGACCTTCAGGTTCTTCGCCGCGTAGTTCGCGAGCGCCGGGCCCTGCTGGGCGTCCGTCGCCACGACACGGTAGGTCGTCTTGAAGCCTTGTTGCGTGTAGGCCGGGTTCGTGGCCGACGGCGAGATCTGCACGATGCCTGCATCGCTGTAGATCTTCGATGCCGGGATCGAAGTGCCCGAGTTCAGGTGGCCGACGACGGCAACGACCTTGTCGTCGACGAGCTTCTGCGCGACCTGGGTGGCCGTGCGCGGGTCAGCCGCGTCGTCTTGTGCGTCGAGCACGAGCGTGACCTTCTGGCCGCCGACCATGAGGCCCTTCGCGTTGATCTCTTCGACTGCGAGACGTGCGCCGTTTTCGTTGTCTTTACCGAGGTGCGCAATCCCACCCGTAAGCGGCGCGACGTGGCCAATCTTGACCGTAACGTCTGCGCTCGCTGCCGTTGCGAACGACGCGAACATAATGGCCGCAGCGCTGATCGGCAACAGCTTGTGAAGCTTGATAGTCATGTAAGTCTCCAGTTTCGAACCCAAAAGCTACGTAATCGCCCAGTGCTCCCGCGCCCCGAACGTGTCGCTCCCCGTGCGGACGACCACGCAGGATGCATCCTTGATGCACCTGGCCAGCATGGCGAATGGTCCGTTCATGGCGGGCCGCCCATCCATACTTGCGCGCAAGTGTAGGTGATCAAATTAATTTGGGGGATTTTTTTCAGATATTGGTGCGAGTACCAATATGCGTAGTGCAAGAACAGTTCGAAACCCTGATCAATCGACCGCAAGCCTTATGTAATAAGGCATCCCGACTTTGGATCCAATTATTGGGAGATTCCCTGAGGGGTCCCGCGCGAATCGTTTTTTGGATTGGTTGACGGGAGTTATTGGTGTGTTAGCGCACGCGTTCCGGGAATACACCAGGACGCCTTGCGACCATATGAAAATCCCTCGCATTCGCGATAACGTTTGCGAGTTGCGCGCGCGTCGGGCACGCGCTTTTTGCGCGTGCCGGTTCAAGTAAGCATTCGATTAATTTCGGACGCCGATGCGTTGCAGACCCGCATCTCATGCGGCCAGATACCTCACGCGTCGTGACTGAGTCTGCCGAGTCGTTCGCTGAACAGTTTGCCGAGAAGCGCGCGCGATTCGGCATCGAGCGCCGCAACGATTTGCGCGGCGCCGAGACCGGCCTCGCGCGTGCGCGAAAGCGGTGCGCCCTGCCCCGACCACAGCGAAAGATAGTCGCCGTCGTTCTCGCGCGCCGCGCGCTGACGCAACGGCTGCGTGAGCGCGTTCTGCACGGGGTACGGCGCGACCGTCTCGGGCCGTGCTTCGAGTTGCTGCATGAGCGGATTGCGAATGCCGCGCGCGTGGCGCCCGGTGATCGCGCGCGTGACCGAGGTCGCGGTATCCGTCGACGCACGCAGCCGCGCCTTCCAGCCGGCGGGAATCGCACTTTCCGCGCAGCCGAGAAACGCGGTGCCCATCTGCACGCCTTGCGCGCCCAGCGCGAGCGCCGCGACGATGCCGCGCCCGTCCATGATGCCGCCCGCCGCCAGCACCGGCAGGCCGGCCGCCTCGACGGCATCCACGAGTTGCGGCACCAGCGCCATCGTGCCGACGAGCGCGTGCGGCGCCTCGCCGATGAACGTGCCGCGGTGCCCGCCCGCTTCGGCGCCTTGCGCGACGATCGCATCCGCACCCGCGTCGCGCCACGCGAGGGCTTCGGCCACGTGCGTCGCCGTGCCCATCACGTAGCTGCCCGCTGCCTGCAGGCGCGCAACATCGGCCTTGGGCAACAGGCCGAACGTGAAGCTCACCACCGGCACGCGCAACTCGATCACCATGTCCAGTTGCGCGCGAAAGTCGGGCGCGTAACGTGCGAGCGCCTCGCCGGGCGGCAGGCCGAACTGCGCCGCCACCGGATCGATCGCTTCGAGCGCGCGGCGCACGGTGGCCTCTTCGGGATGCGCGGGGTCGAGCACGAAGAGATTCACGCCGAACGGCTTGTCCGTGAGCGCGCGAATCGCGGCGACTTCGCTCGCGATCTTTTCGGGCGCAAGCGCCGCGCCGGCGAGAAAACCGAGCCCGCCCGCGTTGGATACCGCCGCGATGAGCGCGGGCGTGGTCGGGCCGCCCGCCATCGGCCCCTGCACGAGCGGCAGGCGCAATCCGAAGCGGCGGCTGAACGGCGTGGAAAAGTCGGGCGATGTGCGCAACGCGGGAGCAGAACTCATGAGGCGATCCTTGTATGGCGGAATGAGCGATGACGGTACAAATCGCTACCGACTCTAGCCAAAGCCCTCGTGCCCGAAAAATGAATAATCGAGATCATTACGATCCGCTTGCGAGAACGAGGTTTCCGTGGCGTGCGCTGCAGAGGTTCAAGGGCCTATGGCAAACTGGCTCCCCGATTTCGCGACGCGCCGCGGGCAGTGTGCGAGCCGCCTGCCTGAGCGCTGCGGCGCGTCGCATGACTCATTGATGAAGACGGAGAAACAACATGAGCGTTTCGACCCAATGGATCGACATTCCCGCCGGCAATGACAGCTTCGGCGCGTACCTCGCGCTGCCCAAGGGCGGCAAGGGCCCGGGCATCGTCATCCTGCAGGAGATCTTCGGCGTGAACGGGCACATCCGCGACGTCGTCGAGCAATACGCGCTCGACGGCTACGTGGCGATCGCCCCCGACGTGTTCTGGCGCGCAGCCCCGCGCGTCGAGCTCGACTACGTGGGCGCGGACCGCGATCGCGGCATCGCACTGATGCAGAAGACGGACGTCAACCTCGTGGTCGAGGACATCGCCGCGACGGCGGCCGCGCTGCGCGCGCTGCCCGAGTGCACGGGCAAGGTTGCGGCGATCGGCTACTGCTTCGGCGGCCGCCTTGCCTACCTCGCGGCCGCCAGCGGCTCGGTGGATGCAGCGGTGTCCTACTACGGCGGCGGCATCCAGAATCAGCTCGATCTCGCCGACCAGGTCACCAAGCCGATTCTCTTCCACTACGCCGAGCTCGATCACGGCATTCCGCTGTCGGCGGTGGGCCAGGTGAAGGAGCGCTTCGCGGGCCGCCCGAACGCCGAGTTCCACCTGTACCCGAACGCCGATCACGGCTTCAACTGCTCGGTGCGCGCCTCGTACAACCAGCACGCTTCGGCGCTCGCGCACGGCCGCACGCTGAGCTTCCTCGCCGAGCATCTGTAATACCCTTCGGGCGGCGGCGGTTGTCGCGATGAGGCCTTGCCGCCGCCCGTCAGTCGTTGTGCGCGCACCCCTTGCTGCATCGATGCGCGCGCAACGACAGACCCCGCAAGCGCGCCGCCCGCTTACACTCCTTGCGTAGCCCGTATCGCCCAAGCCCGGCCCCAACCCGACGACGAGGAGTGCGCGCCTTGCAGTCCGACTATCTGGAATACGACGCCATCGGCCTCGCCGATCTCGTGCGCCGCCGCGAGGTGAGCGCGCGCGAGTTGCTCGACACCGCCATCGCCCGTGCGGAAGCCACCAACCCTGCCATCAACGCCATCGTCCTCAAGGACTATGAAGCGGCGCGCGAGCGCGCGCGGCGCATCGAGGCGTCCGGCAACGGCGTGAGCGCGCTGAGCGAAGGGCCGCTCGCGGGTGTGCCGTTTCTCGTCAAGGACCTCGGCGCGGCGGTGGCCGGGCTGCGCATGACGCTCGGCAGCCGCCATTACCGCCATTACATCCCCACCGCCGACGCGCCCGTGGTCGCGCGCTTTCGCGCCGCGGGCCTGAACATCTTCGGCAAGACCAGCGCCTCGGAACTCGGGCAGATGCCCTACACCGAACCCGAGCTGTTCGGCCCCTGCCGCAACCCGTGGAACCTCGATCACACGCCCGGCGGCTCGAGCGGCGGCGCGGCCGCCTCGGTCGCGGCGGGCATCGTGCCGCTCGCGCATGCGTCCGACGGCGGCGGGTCGATCCGCATTCCGGCGTCGTGCTGCGGGCTCTTCGGCTTCAAGCCGTCGCGCGCGTTCCAGCCCGCGTCCGACGTGCCGCCGCCGCCCGGCGCGCTCGGCGTCGATCTCGCGGTGTCGCGCAGCGTGCGTGACAGCGCGCTGATGCTCGACCTGATCGCCGGCGACCCCGCGCTGCCTGCCGGCGCGCCCGGCACCTTCCTCGCCGCCGCGCGCGCGCCGCTCGACGGATCGAAGCCGCTCGCCATCGCGCTGCTGACCGAGCCGATGTTCGCGGACACGGTTTCGCCCGAAGTGCGCAGCGCGCTCGACGACGCCGCCGAACTGCTCACGTCGCTCGGCCATCGCGTGGAGCCGTATTCGCTGCCCGTGAACTACGCGCAGGCGCGCGAAGCGTTCCTCATGCTGTGGTCGGTGGTGGCCGAACAGTACGTGCTGCACGCGGACGACATCACCGGCACTAAGCCGCGCCGCCGGGAGTTCGAGATCGCCACCTGGGCCATGGCGCACATCGGCCAGAAGCTCGGCGAGCGCGAGCTGCCCGCGGCGCTCGACGTGCAGCAGCGCATCACGGCGCAGCTCGCCGACCTGATGAAGCGCTACGACGTGCTGCTGTGCCCGACGCTCGCGGCGCCGCCGGTGAAAATCGGCGAACTGAAGCCAAGCCAGAGCGAGCGCATCCAGATGCGCGCGGTCACGGCCATGCCGGTGGAAGTGCTGATGAGAAAGCTGCTGACCGAAGCCTCGAACAAGGCGTTCGCGTGGGCGGGCTGCACGGAGCTGTTCAACCTGACGGGCCAGCCGTCGATGTCGGTGCCGCTCGCGTGGAACGCTCGTGGGCTGCCGATCGGCGTTCAGTTCGCCGCGCGCGAGGGCAACGACGCGTTGTTGCTGCGCCTCGCGGCGCAGCTGGAGGCGGCGCGCCCGTGGTTCAACCGTCGGCCGCCGCTGCTGCAGGCGCGGCTCTAGCGCGCTCGCGCTTCCTTTCTGAACGACGTGCGCGGGCAGCGAAGCGCGTGGGGTCTACGCATTGCACCGCCCGCGCCGATTCATCACGCCTTCTTGTTATAGGCGCTGCACCAGCCCTTACCGGCGACCTGCTTGCCGCCGAACATCGGGCACGGCGCGAACGCGTCGGTGGCCTTGCCCTGATAGAACGTGCAGTTGCTGCAGTCCTGGCCGGCGGCGTACTTCGCGAACTTCGCTCGGTCGACCTTGGTCGCGTCGAGCTTGTAGCCGAGCGCCTGGGAAGTGGGATCGGATTCGGCAGCCTTGGGCGCGTCGGCGAAGGCCTGGCGCGAAAGCGCGAGCGTCGAAGCGACGCCGATGCTCGTGATCAGAAAGCTGCGGCGGGACGATTTCATATGACTCACTCCAGTATTGTGGCGATTCGTTCGCTGGGTTTTCGCGCGGCGCTTTCGTGTGGCGCGTGCCGCGCATGCCTCTGAGCCGCTCTGGTGGCGGCGTCGCGAAGAAGCTTAACAACGAAGCAAGCCCCGGTGACGCTGCAATGCTGGAGATAAGTGAGCGGCATGATGCCGCTCATTGGAAGAAGGGCGCAAAGCCCGATCAATCGAACGAAGCCATCTCGCAGACGCGCTGCGCGATCGCCAGCGAAGCCGTGAGCCCCGGCGACTCGATGCCGAACAGGTTTACGAGGCCGCGCACGCCGTGCGACGCCGCGCCCTGGATCATGAAATCGGCGGCCGGTTCGCCAGGCCCCGAGAGCTTCGGGCGGATGCCCGCGTAGGCCGGCTGCAGCGCGCCGTCGGGCAGCGCGGGCCAGTAGGTGCGGATCTGCGCGTAGAAGGACTCGGCGCGGCGGGGATCGACGTCGTAATCGACCGCATCGATCCATTCGACGTCGGGGCCGAAGCGCGCCTGGCCGCCCAGATCGAGCGTGAGATGCACGCCGAGGCCGGCGTCGTTGGGCATCGGGTAGATGAGACGCGAGAACGGCACGCGACCCGACACGCTGAAGTAATTGCCGCGCGCCAGATAGAACGGCGGCACGTGGCGCGCGTCGAGCCCGCGAATGCGTTTGGCGAGCTTCGTCGCATACAGGCCCGCGCTATTGACGACGCAGCCGGCGCGGATGTCGATCGGCGCGTCGCCGCCCGTTCGCACCGTGAAGCCGCTGCCCAGCGCATCGATCGACTCGACCGGCGACTTCAGCGCGATCACGGCGCCGTCGCGCTCGGCGTCGCCTTGCAGCGCAAGCATGAGCTGATGGCTGTCGACGATGCCGGTTTGCGGCGAGTACACGGCCGCGACGCATTCGAGCGCCGGTTCGAGCGCGAGCGCCTCGCTGCCGCTGATGCGCGTGAGGTCGAACACGCCGTTTTCCTTGCCGCGCGCGCGAATCGCCTCGAGTTGCGGAATCTGGTTCGCCGCCGTGGCGACGAGCAGCTTGCCGCAGCGCGCGTGCGTGACGTTGTGCGACGCGCAGTACTCGTAGAGCATTTCGCGCCCGCGCACGCACAATGTGGCCTTGAGCGAGCCGCGCGGGTAGTAGAGCCCGGCGTGAATGACCTCGCTATTGCGCGAACTGGTGCTGGTGCCGATGGCCTCGGCGGCTTCGAGCACGATCACCTCGCGCCCGCGCGCCGCAAGCGCACGCGCTACGGCGAGGCCGACCACGCCCGCGCCGATCACCACGCATTCGATCTGGTCCATGTCCCTGCGTCCCGCCTTCGCAGCGCCGGCAGGCAAGCCAGCCGCGCCGCGATCCTCTCTGCCATGGGATGGGCAACGCACAACGCGCGCCGCCGCGTGACAAAAATTGTACGCCGCCCGGCGGGGAGGCTACGCCAGACTCTCGCAAGGAAAGAGCGGAAGGGAACAGAGATAGATTGTCGCCGCGCACCCGCCGAGGCGTCAGTTGGCGACGTTGCGAGCGTGGAAGAAGCCCGCGGCCTGCTCGCGAGGCGCGGTATAGCCGCCCATCGCGTATTGCTGCGGATAAGCCGGCGAATTCGGGTCCAGACTCAGTTCGCCGTGCGCACGGGCGCTGGCCAGCTCGGCCTTCACCTGGGCGCGCGTCTTCGGGGCGTTCGTGGCGACCGCCGCGACGGGAAGTGATTGAACCTCTGGCGTCGCCGCATCGCCGCCCGCGAATGCGGGCGCGGCGGCAAGGGCGGTGGCGGCGCTGACCAGCAGGGCAGCAAGCGTAACGGACGGCTTCATGGCGAGGCTCCTTCGAGGCGATGCCCGGCAAGCTTTGCAACCCATGCTGGCCAGCCGGCGGAATCCGGACAACGTGTCGGACACGTCGAAGCCAGTGTAAACACGGGCTATCGAAAAACCATCCCGATAAGCAACAAGTCACCGTTGCAGCCACGACAACAATTTTCACCAAAACACCGCAGACACATTTATGTTTGTTGCACTTCAATAACCAATCGTTCGACGCACGATGGTTGAAGCGCGCCCGCCGCGTCCCCATCTCTCATGAACCGCTGCGGTCCGGCGTTTGCGAACCCGGTATAGGATCGATGGTCAGAACGTACCCGCCCCGCCGTAGCGTTGCCGACACTGTCGCTTCGCGCGGCGCCGTGCACGGAGCCACCCATATGAAGTTGTGGAAACATTGCCTTGCCCTGCTGATCCTGGCCGCCCTCTCGGGAACGAGCGTGTGCGCGCTGGCGCAGGGAACGGCGCAGCCGGCCTATACGACGCCTTCGGAACCCCCCATCCTGCCGGGCGCGCAAGCGCCGGCGCCTCCTCCGCCCGCGACCTCACGCGCCGTGACGCCCCCGCCACCACCGCCGCCGCCCACTGCGCCCGCGGGGACCGCTGTGGCGCCCGAGGCGGCGCCTGTCACCCAGGGCGCTGTCCAGTGGGAGCTGCAGGTCATGCGCGACGGCCAGCAAATCGACGCGTTCAATGGCACGACCTCGATCGGCCAGGCGCATACGGACACGCATCACAAGGTCGTCTCGCACAACGTGGGCTGCAAGGATCAGCCGGCAGGCAGCATCGATCTGTCGCGCACGATCACCGTTTCGCCGTTGCAGGTGCGCGCGAACCTGGTCGTCCTGTCGGTCGAGGCGCAGGAAACGCTCGAAAACGACGCCGTGCCGACGACGCCCGAAGGCTGCCGGCTGCCGCCGCAGCCGCGCCAGGTGAGCGCGAGCCATCCGGGCCTGATCGTGCCCGATGGGCAGTGGGTGACCTGGCAGATCGTCGACCAGAACCCCTCGCTGGCGTACCGGGTGCGCGCGATACTCGCGCCGCCGTCCGCACAGTGACCGCACCGATCCAATGCACGACCCGGCGTGACCCAATCCGTTAGAAAAAAACGCATGCGAAATCCCGAACAACCGCTCATCGACACTTCACTGAGCAAAGACTTCGTGGCCGTGAGCTGGAATCTGCACAAGGGCCGCTCGCCGCTGGGCTTCGAGGCCTGGGAGGCGATGCGGCGCTGGGTCCAGTCCACCCATGCCGACGCCTGGTTTCTGCAGGAAGCGATGGCCCGCCGCTTGCCGCAGCCGGTGCTCGCCTCGGCCTTCGGCGCGCAGCTGGGCGACCCCCTCGACGACGTCTGGCACTGCCAGGCCACCGAAATCGCCACCGCGCTCGAATTGCAGATCGCCCTCGGGCCCAACGTGTTCAAGCCTTCATGGCGGCACGGCAATGCGATTCTTTCGCCGCATCCGCTCGATCTGGGCGGCCGCTGGGACATTTCCGCGCACCGCTTCGAGCGGCGCGGGCTGCTCGTTGCGCGCGCAAACGTCGCCGGGCAGTCCGTCACGCTGCTGTGCGCGCACCTTGCGCTCACGCGCAGCGCGCGGCTGCGGCAGATGAACTGGATCGCGCACTGGATCGTGAAGGAAGCGCCGCAGGGGCCGCTCGTGCTGGCGGGCGACTTCAACGACTGGCGCAACGACTCCGTGCCGCTCTTCGCGGAGCATGGGCTGCAGGAAGTCGCGACGCTGCTCGGCGAGCCGGCGCGCACCTTTCCGGCCTTCTCGCCGGCGCTCGCGCTCGACAAGATGTTCGTGCGGGGCCTCAAGCCCGTCGAGCTGATCCAGCCCGCGCAGGAGACCGCCTGGCTCTCCGATCACCTGCCGTACATGGCGCGCCTGCGGCTCGAAGACTGACGCGCCGGGCGGCGGCGCGACGCGGTTCCGCCGAAGCATCCGCGCGACACGCTCCCGATCGCGGCCACCGGCACGCGCAAGCCCGCGCTAATATGTCGCGTCGCGCGCGCCGCGCGTTTCGTCAGGTCTCCTCAGATGCATTACCTCGCCACGCTGCTGCAGATCGTTGTCGTCTATCTGTTTGCGCTCATCAGCCCTGGCCCGAACTTCTTCATGGTCACGCAGCTTTCGCTTGCCGGCCGGCGCGGCCTGGGCGTCGCATCGGCGGCGGGCGTGGGCGTCGGCTCGACACTCTGGGCGGCGCTCGCCATGCTCGGCTTCGCGGCCGTGCTGCAGCACATCGGCTGGCTCTACAACGGCGTGCGCGTGGCCGGCGCGCTCTATCTCGTCTGGTTCGGGCTCAAGCTGCTGCGCTCCGGCGTGCGCCGCGAGCTGGCTGCCGCGGCACAGGCCGCAGTCGCACCGCCGCCTCTCGCCGACCGGCGCGCGTGGCTGCGCACCTGGCGCGCGGGACTCATCACCTGCCTCACGAACCCCAAGTCGTGCGTGTTCTGGACCAGCGTGTTCGCGGCCGTGTTTCCGGCGCATCCGCCGCTGTGGTTCTATGGCGTCGCGCTCGGCACGGTCGCCGCGATGTCGTTCGGCTGGCATTGCAGCCTCGCCTTCCTGTTCGCCGACGACCGCACCCAGCGCGGCTACCGCCGCCTGCGCCGCCCGATCGACGCGTTTTGCGGCGCCGCGCTGATCGGGCTCGGCGTGAAGCTCGCGGCCGACCGCTAGCGCGCGTTCATGCGCCTCGGGCTCCCCGGTCGCCGCGGCGCACCGCCGCAGCACCGCTGCAGCGTCGCAAATGGCGCCATTACGCGCGTATCGGCGCCTAAAAGCCGCGTCGAAACTGCCCCGCTAGCAGGGTCAATGCTGCGGGCTGTCAGACCTTCCGGTATCATTTAGCCGAAAATTCGCACACGCCGATCGCGTTTTCGCAATCTGCCGCGTGTCGCCAGCAACAGGAAAGCCCGCTCTCGCGGGTCCTGGCAAGGTCCGCTGCGGCCCGCGAGGCCCGGCGAAGTTTGACCCGCCGCCCCCTTTTGCCGTCGCCAGCAGTCCCGGCCGTTGCGTGTTGCGCCGGCGCGCGGATGCCAGCACACCGCCGCAGCGAGCCACCCTCCCTTGCCGCGCAGGGGACCCAACCCGGTCCAGGCAGATCGACAAGCAGGATCGACCGGGTCCTTGCGGCTCGAGCGCGGTAAAATAGCGGATTGCGCCTCGTTCGCAGCGGGGCGAACTGGCAAAACAACAGGGACTTGCCTGCCGTGGCGTAACACCAGGCCGCCGGGTCCCGGGCATATCGTCAAAGCTACGCTGTACTGGACAGCAGGCCGGCAGGATCGCCGCAGTCAGGCGGCGCTTGTTTCGCACTTCAGGAACCATGAGCAAATTCACCGAAGAAACCGTTCTGAGCGTCCATCACTGGACCGACACGCTTTTCAGCTTCACCTGCACGCGCGACCAGGCCCTGCGTTTCGACAACGGCCAGTTCACCATGGTCGGCCTCGAAGTGGACGGCAAGCCGCTGATGCGCGCGTACTCGCTCGCGAGCGCCAACTACGAAGAGCATCTGGAGTTTCTCAGCATCAAGGTGCCGGACGGCCCGCTCACGTCGCGCCTGCAGCACCTGAAGATCGGCGACAAGGTGCTGATCGGCAAGAAGCCCGTCGGCACGCTGGTGGCCGACAACCTGCTGCCCGGCAAGGTGCTGTGGCTGCTCTCGACCGGCACGGGCCTCGCCCCGTTCATGTCGATCATCAAGGACCCGGACATCTACGACCGCTTCGACAAGATCGTGCTCACGCACACTTGCCGTTTCGTCGACGAACTCGCGTACAAGGACTTCATCACCGAAGAACTGCGCGAGCATGAATACCTCGGCGAAATCGTGCGCGAAAAGCTGGTGTACTACCCGACCGTCACGCGCGAAGTGTTCGACAACCGCGGCCGCATCACCGAACTGATCGACACGAAGAAGCTGTTCGAAGACCTCGATCTGCCGACGTTCTCGCCCGAGCGCGACCGCATCATGCTCTGCGGCAGCACGCACATGCTGCGCGACACCGTCGAACTGCTCGAAAAGGCCGGCCTCACGGAAGGCAGCAACAACCAGCCGGGTCACTACGTGGTGGAAAAGGCGTTCGTCGGTTAAGCGCCCGCCTCAGGTCACTCGCGACAAGAAGAACCGGAGCCTCGTGCTCCGGTTTTTTTTCGCCTGCGCATTTTTATTTGGCCCTTTATTTTGTCGCTGGCACAGTTACAGTTGTCACACAAATGCGATACCTTTCCTGTCAGTATTTTTCCTACATGACAAAGGCCCGCGACCTCATGCGACACCTGAAGTTTGGCCGCTAACCCTCGTCCAGCCTGAAGTTTTTCCTTTTTTAAGATATTATCGCAGCGCAACATTGGACACACTGATACGTGTCCAGGGGCAGAGCCAGGTTGTTACTGGTTGTAAATTTCGTTACGCTGCGCCGTGCTGTTCGCCGTCACGTCGGGGAGGCCAAATCCCGACGGACGTCTGACAGCAGGAACCGGTTCCTGAACGGGGGAATGATGGATACGTCGAGATACGCCGCGCCGAACGCGCGCACGCCCGCCGGCGATGCGCCGCGCGCCGCTCATGGCGTCGACGGCCTCGCCCTCCTCGCATGGTCCGCTGCGGCCGACGAGGCGGCCACGGTGGCCGCGCTCGAAGGCCTCGACCGCGCGCATCGGCAGATTGCCGCGCCAGCACGCGGCGCGCGCCGGCGCGCGAGCCGCACGCTTGCCCACGGCAGCGCCGCCCAGTCCATCCACGCCGACGAAGCCGTCCGCCACCAACTCGCGCGCGACCTGCACGACAGCGTCGGCGCGGAACTCGCCGCCACGCACTTCGCGCTCGCCAACGTCCACACCTGGCTGCCCGCCAACGCCCCGCCGCAATGCGCCGAGGCGCTCGCGCTCGTCGCCCGCTCGCTCGAAGCCGCCACCGGCGCGATGCGCCAGGTGCTCGACGGCCTGCACGCGCCGCACCTCGACGCGGGCCTGGCGCCCGGGCTCTCGACCTGGGTGCTCGGCTTCGCGGCGCGCACGGGCCTCGCCGCAAGCGTAGCCGGCGCCAGCGACGACGCGCGCCTCGCCCGCCTGCCCGCCGAGGCCGCGCTCGCCGTGTTCCGCGTCGCCCAGGAAGCGCTCGCCAACGTGGCGCGCCACGCGCAGGCCACGTGCGCCGAGGTGCGGCTCGAAAGCACGGCGCGCCACCTCACGCTCACGATCGCCGACGACGGCATCGGCCTCGCGCGCGCCGCGGGCCGCATGCGTCGCAGCCTGACGAATGGTCATGGCGACGACAGCACAGACAACGGCACGAGCCGCTCCGGCCACTACGGCCTCGCCGGCATGCGCGAGCGCTGCGCCGCCTTCGGCGGCTCGCTGCGCGCCGTCAAAGGCGGCATCGCACGCACGCATCACGACGACGCACCGCAGGAAGCCGCCCCGCGCGGCACGACCGTGCGCGCACGCTTCGCGTGGGACGCGCTGCTCGGCGTCGCCCATTCCGCCTCGCCCCTCCTCATCAAAGAAGGCGCCCGCTCATGACCCATCGCATCCTGCTCGTCGACGACCATGCCGTCGTGCGCCAGGGCGTTCGCCAGCTGCTGCTCGACCGCGGCATTGCCGCCGAGGTGATCGAGGCGCAAACGGGCGCCGAGGCGCTCGCCGCGATTGCGAAACACGTGTGCGACGTGGTCCTGCTCGACATCTCGCTGCCCGACATGAACGGCGTGGAGGTGCTCAAGCGCGCCAAGAAAAAGGCGCCGCGCGTGCCGGTGCTGATGTTCTCGATGTATCGCGAGGATCAATACGCGGTGCGCGCGCTGAAGGCGGGCGCGGCCGGCTATCTCTCGAAGACGGTGGACGCCGCGCAGATGATCTCCGCGATCCAGCAGGTCGCCGCGGGCCGCAAGTACGTGAGCCCGGCGATGGCCGAAGCGCTCGCCGACTACGTGCTGGTGGACGGCGAGCAGCTGCCCCACGAGAAGCTCTCCGACCGCGAATACCAGACGCTGTGCATGCTCGCCTCGGGCAAGCGTCTCACCGACATCGCCCACGCGCTCTCGCTGTCGGTGAAGACGGTGAGCGTCTACCGCACGCGCCTGCTCGAAAAGATGAAGCTCACCAACAACGCCGAGCTGACCTTCTATGTGATGAGCAACCGGCTCGTCGACCTCTCGCCTACCGTCAACGCCTGACGTTCCGGCGCCCCTGCGGCATCGAGGCGGCCTTCTCGCTACAACCCGTTGATCCGGAAATGAATTGCGCCGTTTGGGCGGGTCCCGGCAAGGATCGCGCTCGGGCGTCGCCGATTGCGGCGGAATCGTCCGCGTCAAACGAGCGTTTCCGACCCTGCTCGACCGGTCTCGCGCACGACTTCCGCTAAAATTTAGGGTTTCCCCCAAAGACATCCGGCACGCGAAGCCGGCGCAGGCGGGCGTAGGTCAATCATGGGTCAACCACGGGTGAACCACCGCTCCAGCTCCTCGCATTCGCGCGTTTTACGTGGAGTTCCCCGCCAAATGTCCCTCTTTCGCAAGAAGAACGTCGAGCACATGTTGCAGGCGAGCGCCCAGGGCGCCGGCCTGAAAAAAGCACTCGGCGCACTCGACCTCACCTTTCTCGGCATCGGCGCGATCATCGGCACCGGCATTTTCGTGCTGACCGGCACGGGCGCCGTGCAGGCAGGCCCGGCGCTCATGATCGCGTTCCTGATCGCGGCCGTGGCCTGCTGCTTCGCCGCGCTCGCCTACGCCGAGTTCGCCTCGACCATTCCCGTGGCCGGCTCGATCTACACCTATTCGTACGCCACGCTCGGCGAGCTGGCCGCATGGGTAATCGGCTGGGACCTGATGCTCGAGTACGGGCTCGCCACCTCCGCGGTCTCGGTGGGCTGGTCGGGCTACCTGCAGTCGCTGCTTTCGGGCTTCGGCCTCACGCTGCCCGCCGCGCTCTCGGCCGCGCCCGGCGCCGTGCCCGGCGTGCACACGCTCTTCAATCTGCCCGCCTTCCTCGTGATGATGGCGATCACGGGGCTGCTTTCCGTGGGCGTGCGCGAATCCACGCGCATCAACAACGTCATGGTGGCGATCAAGGTGACCGTGGTGCTGCTCGTGATCGCCGTGGGCGTGTTCCACGTCACCCCCGCGAACTGGCATCCGTTCATGCCCAACGGCTGGCGCGGCGTGTTCGGTGCCGCGGCCGTGATGTTCTTCGCGTTCATCGGCTTCGACTCGGTGTCGTCCGCCGCCGAGGAAGTGAAGAACCCAAAGCGCGATCTGCCCGTCGGCATCATCGCCTCGCTCGCCGTGTGCGCGGTGCTGTACGTCGCCGTGGCGGCGGTCGTGACCGGCATCGTGCCCTCGCCGCGCTTCGCCCATGTCGGCCACCCGGTTTCGTTCGCGCTGCAGGTGGCGGGCGAAAACTGGGTCGCGGGCTTCATCGATCTGGGCGCCGTGCTCGGCATGCTCACCGTGATCCTCGTGATGAGCTACGGCCAGACCCGCATCATCTACGCGATGTCGCGCGACGGCCTCTTGCCCGCCAAACTCTCGAAGGTGCATCCGCGCTTCGCCACGCCGTTCTTCACGACCTGGCTCGTCGGCATTTTCTTTGGTCTGATCGGCGCGCTCGTGCCGCTGAACGTGCTCGCCGAGCTGATCAACATCGGCACGCTCGCCGCCTTCTCGATGGTGTCGATCGCCGTGCTCGTGCTGCGCAAGACCCACCCGCACCTGCCGCGCGCGTTCCGCTGCCCGGGCGTGCCCGTGGTGCCGATTCTCGCGGTCGCTTCGTGCCTGTTCCTGATGATCAACCTTCAGCCGCTCACGTGGGTCGCGTTCCTCGTCTGGACCGCGTTTGGCCTCATCGTCTACTTCGGCTATTCGCGCCGCCATTCGCGTCTCGCCCACGCACCGCACGAGCGCGTGCATCACGACTGATGTTTGCGTGATCTTCGCGGCGCTTCGATCCCGCCTGGATCCCGCCTGGATTGCCTTCGATCGCTGCACTGCAACGCAACGGCCCGCCCCGAGTCATCGAGGCGGGCCGTTTTTTTGCGCACGCTGCAAGCATTCTGGAGGGTAAAACCCCGCGCAGCGAAATTCGGCAAATTGTGCTTTACTGTCCGGGCGTCACCCCCAGGCTTCACTGAAAAGCAAGGCACCAGCCGGACCCAGATGCCGCTCCACCCGCAATGGTTCGATCCGCCCGAAGCGTTCCGCGTGATTTGCGTGGCGCCGTGCGTTGCGCGCGCAAAGAGGCGCAATGCGTTGGACGGGCGAGTTTTCCTGCGGGCGGTTATAGCGGTCGATTCAGTGTAAAAAAAGCGGGCCCAGGCAGGTCTCTATCCCATCATCTGGCATGGGACCGGAGCCACACGCAGCGCCGTGCTCCGGTCGACATTGGAGACACATCAATGGCGATCAGTATTAGCCTCACGGTCAACGGCGCGCCCGTGACCGCCGAGGTCGAACCCCACACGCTCCTCGTCCAGTTCCTGCGCGAACAGCAGCGTCTCACCGGCACGCACGTCGGCTGCGACACCGCACAATGCGGGGCCTGCACCGTCCACCTGAACGGCCGCGCGATCAAGTCGTGCAACCAGCTCGCGGTGCAGTGCGACGGCATGGAGGTGACGACGATCGAAGGCCTCGCGAAAAACGGCGAGCTGCATCCCATGCAGGCCGCGTTCCGCGAATGCCACGGCCTGCAATGCGGTTTCTGCACGCCCGGCATGGTGATGTGCGCGACCGCGCTCGCCGCCGCCAAGCCCGACCTCACAGAAAGCGACATACGCGAAGGACTCGACGGCAACTTCTGCCGCTGTACGGGCTATCACAACATCGTGAAGGCCGTGGCCGCCGGCGCGCAGGCAATGCGCGCGGGCGCCCCCGCTGCCGCCACGACGGCGTGACTCGGGAGGCCACCATGAACGCACCCGAACCCAACCGCATGATCGGCGCACCCGTCAAGCGCAAGGAAGACTACCGCTTCCTCACCGGCATCGGCCAGTACACCGACGACGTCGTGCTGCCCGCACAGACCTACGCCGTGTTCGTGCGCTCGCCGCACGCCCATGCGCGCATCAAAAGCATCGACATCGACGCCGCGAAGGCAGCGCCCGGCGTCGTGGCCGTCTTCACCGGCGCGGACCTCGCGGCGGAAAACGTGGGCGGCCTGCCGTGCGGCTGGCTCATCCACAGCATCGACGGCACGCCCATGAACGAGCCGCCGCATCCCGTGATCGCGCATGAAAAAGCGCGCCACGTGGGCGACCAGGTCGCGCTCGTGATCGCCGACTCGGTCAAGGCCGCGAAGGATGCAGCCGAACGGGTCGAGGTCGATTACGAAGAGCTGCCCGCCGCCGTCGACACGGCGCACGCCGCCGACGCCGGCCAGCCGCTCGTGCACGACGGCGTGCCGAACAACACCTGCTACACGTGGGGCCACGGCGACAAGGCCGCGACCGACGCCGCCTTCGCGCAGGCCGCGCACGTGACGACGCTCGACATCGTCAACAACCGGCTCATCCCGAACGCCATCGAGCCGCGCGCCGTGAACGCGAGCTACTCGCCGCACGACGACAGCTACACCGTCTACGTGGCGAACCAGAACCCGCACGTCGAGCGCCTGCTGATGGCCGCGTTCGTTCTCGGGCTGCCGGAAACGAAGCTGCGCATCGTCGCACCCGACGTGGGCGGCGGCTTCGGCTCGAAGATCTTTCTGTATGCCGAAGATGTCGCGCTCACGTGGGCCGCGAAGAAGATCCGCCGGCCGGTGAAGTGGACCGCCGAACGATCGGAGTCCTTCGTTTCCGATGCGCACGGCCGCGACCACGTGACCAAAGCCGAACTCGCGCTCGACAAGGACGGCAAGTTCCTCGCCATGCGCGTGCACACCACGGCGAACATGGGCGCGTATCTCTCGACCTTCGCCTCGAGCGTGCCGACCATCCTGTACGCCACGCTGCTCGCGGGCCAGTACACCACGCCCGCGATCTACGCCGAGGTGAAGGCCGTGTTCACGAACACGGTGCCCGTGGACGCGTACCGCGGCGCGGGGCGCCCGGAAGCGACCTACGTGGTCGAGCGTCTGGTGGAGACGGCCGCGCGCGAGATGAACATCGACCCGGCCGAAATCCGCCGCCGCAACTTCATCACGAGCTTCCCGTACGCCACGCCCGTTGGCCTCACCTATGACACGGGCGACTACGAAGCGTGCCTCGGGCGCGCACTGGAACTCGCCGACGTGAAGGGCTTCGCCACGCGCCGCGACGCATCGAAGGCACAGGGGAAACTGCGCGGTCTCGGCTACTCCTGCTACATCGAGGCGTGCGGGCTCGCGCCTTCGAACATCGCGGGTGCGCTCGGCGCGCGTGCGGGCCTCTTCGAAGCCGGTGAGGTCCGCGTGAATCCGACCGGTTCCGTCACCGTGTTCACGGGCTCGCATAGCCACGGCCAAGGCCACGAGACGACCTTCGCGCAGGTCGTGGCCGATCGCCTGGGCGTGCCGATCGAACAGGTCGAGATCGTGCACGGCGACACGGGCCGCATTCCGTTCGGCATGGGCACCTATGGCTCGCGCTCGATCTCGGTGGGCGGCTCGGCCATCATGAAGGCGCTCGACAAGATCGAGGCGAAGGCGAAGAAGATCGCCGCGCACATGCTCGAAGCAGGCGTGGAGGACATCGAGTTCGCCGACGGCGTGTTCCGCGTGGCGGGCACCGACCGCACGAAGACCTTCGCGGAAATCTCGCTCGCCGCGTACGTGCCGCACAACTATCCGCTGGAGACGCTCGAACCGGGCCTCGACGAAAGCGCGTTCTACGATCCGACCAACTTCACCTATCCGTCGGGCGCGTATCTCTGCGAAGTCGAAGTCGATCCCGAGACGGGCGAGACGCGCATCGAACGCTTCACCGCCGTGGACGATTTCGGCAACGTCATCAACCCGATGATCGTCGAAGGCCAGGTGCATGGCGGCCTAGGCCAGGGGATCGGCCAGGCGATGCTCGAACAGTGCGTGTACGACAACGAGAGCGGCCAGCTGCTCTCGGGCTCGTATATGGACTACGCGATGCCGCACGCGTCGGATGTGCCTTCGTATACGGTCGAAACCGCGAAAGGCACGCCGTGCACGCACAATCCGCTTGGCGTGAAGGGCTGCGGCGAAGCCGGTGCGATCGGCTCGCCACCCGCCGTCATCAACGCGATCCTGGACGCACTTAGCTCCCTAGGCGTGAAGGACCTGCAGATGCCGGCCACGCCGCATCGTGTATGGCAGGCGATCCAGGCCGCGCAGGCCCCTACACAACCTTGAGCGGAGGCGCTCCATGTACGCATTCGACTATCAACGCGCAAGCGACGCGCAAGGCGCCGTGAAAGCCCTCGCGGCCGACGCCGACGCCAAATTCCTCGGTGGCGGCCAGAGCCTGCTCGCGGCCATGAAACTGCGGCTCGCGCAGCCCACCACGCTCGTGGACGTCACGCGCATACCCGAACTGAAAGCCGTGCAGGTGGACGGCAAGGTGGTGAAGGTGGGCGCGGCCGTGTGCCATGCCGACGTCGCCGAGAACGCGCAGATCCGCAACACGCTGCCGGCGCTCGCGGACCTCGCGGGCATGATCGGCGACCGCCAGGTGCGCGCGCTCGGCACGCTGGGCGGCTCGCTCGCGAACGACGATCCGGCCGCCGACTATCCGGCCGCGGTGCTCGCGCTGAACGCGGTGGTGGTGACAGACCGGCGGCGCATCGCAGCGGACGACTTCTTCCTCGGCATGTACGAAACGGCGCTGGAACCCGACGAGCTGATCGTGGCCGTCGAATTCCAGGTGCCCGAACGCGCGGCCTACGAGAAGTTTCCCAATCCGGCCTCGCACTTTGCGCTCGCGGGCGTGTTCGTCGCGAAGTATGCTGGGGAGGCGGCGGGCGGTCCCGTGCGCGTGGCGGTCACGGGCGCCGGGCCTTCGGTATTTCGCGCGGGCGCGCTGGAAAGCGCACTGAAGACGAACTTCGCGCCCGAAGCCGCACGCGCGGTGAAGATGCCCGCCGACGACCTCAATACCGACCTGCACGCGAGCGCGGCCTATCGCGCGCACCTCATCCCGGTGCTCGCGGCGCGCGCGGTGGCGAAGGCCAACGGCTAGGCTTGTCCCGAGGGCGAGCGCTTCCAGGTGAACATGGGAGCGCTCGCCGCCTTTGATTCGCGTTGCCAGAATCCCGCATGCAATCCGCCTCGATCGACGACACCCTCGCACAACTCGAAGCGCGCGGCTATTTCGCGAGCCGCGAACTCGCCACGGCGCTCTTTCTTGCGCTGCGCATGGAACGCCCGCTGTTTCTCGAAGGCGAGCCGGGCGTGGGCAAGACCGAACTCGCGAAGGCCGCGGCGGCGATGCTCGGCACGACGGTGTTGCGCCTGCAATGCTACGAAGGACTCGATACGGCCAGCGCGCTGTACGAGTGGGACTATCCGCGCCAGATCATGGCGCTGCGTCTTGCCGAAGCCGCCGGCGACAAGCCCCGCAACGACACGCTCTATCGCGACGAATTTCTGCTCAAGCGCCCGCTGCTCCAGGCGCTGCAGCCCGACCCGCAAAACCCCGGCGCGCGCCGCGTGCTGCTGATCGACGAAATCGACCGCGCCGACGAACCGTTCGAAGCCTTCCTGCTCGAACTCCTTTCGGACTTCCAGGTATCGATTCCCGAATACGGCACCGTGCGCGCGAGCACGCCGCCGCTCGTCGTGATCACGTCGAACCGCACGCGCGAAGTGCACGACGCGCTCAAACGGCGCTGTCTCTATCAATGGCTCGGCTACCCAGACCGCGCGCGCGAACTCGCGATCGTGGCCGCGCG
Source organism: Paraburkholderia sp. EG286B (assembly GCF_040965655.1). Lineage (NCBI taxonomy): Bacteria > Pseudomonadati > Pseudomonadota > Betaproteobacteria > Burkholderiales > Burkholderiaceae > Paraburkholderia > Paraburkholderia sp. EG286B. The sequence goes on from NZ_JBFRCF010000008.1 coordinate 43,243, forward strand.
CGCGCCCGAGACCGCCCCGGAACTGCAGCAGCGCGCCGTGGCGTTCGTGCACCAGTTGCGCACGATGGACCTTTTCAAGGCGCCCGGCATTGCGGAAACGATCGACTGGTGCCGCGCGCTGAGCGCGCTCGCCGTGACGGAACTCGATCCGCAGTCGGTGCAGGACACGCTGGGCGTGCTGCTGAAGTACCAAGACGACCTCGCGCAGCTCGACGCGCAGCGCATCGCGCAAACGCTCGCGCTCGCGGAGTGAGCACGATGCCCGCTGCCTCGTCGTCCGGAACCCACGCCACCTCGCCCGCCGCCATGCCCACGCCCGCGAGCGTGTTCGCGCGCAACGTCGTGCATTTCGTGCGCGTGCTGCGCGGCGCCGGCCTGCCGATGTCGCCTTCGCGCGCCGTCGACGCGATCGAAGCGCTGCGCCACATCGACCTCGGCCGCCGCGAAGACGTGCATGCGGCGCTCGCCGCGCTCCTCACGAGCGCGCCCGACGAGCGCGAGATCTTCGACGCCGCGTTCGCGCTCTTCTGGCGCGATCCGGATTTCGAAGGCAAGCTGTGCGCGCTGCTGCTGCCGAAGGTGCAAGGCGGCGTGCCGCCGCCGCGCCGGAACAACCGCCTCGCCGACGCGCTCGCGGCGCGTCCTGCCCATCGCCCCGGCGCGAAGCCACCGCCCTCGCACGAAGAGCACGAGTTGCGCGCACACGCCACGTTCAGCGCCGAGGAACGCCTGCGCCAGCGCGACTTCGACACGCTCACCGCCGACGAATGGCGCACGCTGCGCCACCTGATCCGCGCGCGCCGCCTGCCGCTCGCCACCGTTCGCACGCGACGCCTGAAGGCAGCGTCGCGCGGCACCCACGCGGATCTGCGCGCGAGCGCGCGCCACGCGGTGCGCGCGGGCGGCGACTGGACCGTGTGGAAATATCGCGCGCCCGTGGAACGCAAGCTGCCGCTCGTGCTGCTGCTCGACATCTCCGGCTCGATGAGCAGCTACTCGCGCGCGGTGCTCTACTTCTGCCACGCGTTGCTGCAATCGCGCGAGCGCCTGCAGGTGTTCCTGTTCGGCACGCGCCTGACGCACGCCACGCGCGCGCTGCGCGAACGCGACCCCGACGTCGCGCTCGCCCAGCTCGCCACCCAGGTCGCGGACTGGTCCGGCGGCACGCGCATCGGCGCCACGCTCGCGGAATTCAACCGCCGCTGGGCGCGCCGCATGCTCGGGGGGCGCGCGACGGTGCTGATCGTCACCGACGGGCTCGATCACGATGAATGCGGCCGGCTCAGCGAGGAGATGGCGCGCCTGCACCGCTTCGCGCATCGCGTGATCTGGCTCAATCCGCTCTTGCGTTACCACGATTTCGCGCCGAAAGCGCGCGGCGTGCAGGCGATGCTGCCCCACGTCGACGCCCACTACCCCGTCCACAATCTCGACAGCCTCGAAGCGTTCGCGCGCAGCCTGTGCGAAGCCGCGCCGATCGGGTCTGCGCCTCATGCGGCAACGCCTCTGGCGACTCGTCTGCCGAAACCGGCACGCGCGTTGCACACCCTGCAGGCGCGCCCGGCACAAGGAGAAACACGATGGAGCTGACTGAAAGCCACACGCTGCCGGTGCCGCAACAGCGCGCCTGGGAAGCGCTCAACGACACGGCGATCCTCAAGGCGTGCATACCGGGCTGCGAAAGCATCGAGGCCGACGGCGAGAACGCCTACGCCGTCGCGCTGACCGCCGCGGTGGGCCCGGTGAAGGCGCGCTTCAAGGGCCGCATGCAGCTCGCCGATATCGACGCCCCCAACAGCTACACGATCGTCTTCGAGGGCCAGGGCGGCGCAGCGGGCTTCGGCAAGGGCGACGCGCACGTGAAGCTCGAAGCCGCGGGCGACGCGTCGACCACGCTCACCTACACCGCGAACGCCCAGGTAGGCGGCAAGCTCGCGCAGATCGGCTCGCGGCTCGTCGACGGCGCGGCGCGCAAGATCGCCGGCGAGTTTTTCAAGCGTTTCGGGCAACAGCTGGGCGGCGGCGCGCAGGAAAATACCGACGAGGCGGCGGAACCGGCCGCGAGCGACGCAGAAGGCCAGCCACAAGGCGAAGGCGCAGAGGAAACACCGAAGAGGAAACGATCATGGACAGCGTGGATCTCGAAGTCCTGAAATCCAGCGTGCGCTGGCTCGACGCAGGGCACCGCGCGCTGCTGGTGACAGTCGTGAAAACGTGGGGCTCGTCGCCGCGTCCCGAGGGCGCGATGCTGGTGGTGCGCGGCGACGGCCTCGTGGTCGGCTCCGTGTCGGGCGGCTGCATCGAGGACGATCTGATCGACCGCGTGCACCGCGAAGGCGTGACGATCGTGAAGCCCGAAGCCGTCAAATACGGCATCACGGCGGAAGAGGCGCATCGTTTCGGACTGCCATGCGGCGGCACGATCCAGCTCGTGCTCGAACCGCTCTCCGAGGCCTCGGGCATTCGCGAACTGCTCGAAACCGTCGAGCGCGGCGAACTCGTTGCGCGCACACTCGACATGGCGACCGGCCGCGCCACGCTCGGCCCCGCGAAAGCGACCGATGGCGTGGACTTCGACGACGTGCGCCTGCTCACGATTCACGGGCCGCGCTACCGCATGCTGGTGATCGGCGCCGGGCAGCTCTCGCGCTATCTCTGCCAGATCGCCGTGGGGCTCGACTACCAGGTGACCGTGTGCGACCCGCGCGAGGAATACACCGACACCTGGGACGTGCCCGGCACGGCGCTCGTGCGCACGATGCCCGACGACACGGTGCTCGACATGAAGCTCGACGAACGCTGCGCCGTGATCGCGCTCACGCACGACCCGAAGCTCGACGACCTCGCGCTGATGGAAGCGCTCAAGACGCCCGCGTTCTACGTGGGCGCGCTGGGCTCGCGGCGCAACAACGCGGCGCGGCGCGAGCGGCTCAAGGAGTTCGACCTGAGCGAAGCGGAACTCGCGCGGCTGCATGGGCCGGTGGGCATTTACATCGGCAGCCGCACGCCGCCGGAAATCGCGGTGTCGATCCTCGCGGAGGTCACGGCGGCGAAGAACGGCGTCTCGCTGCCCACCATTCTCCAGGTGGAAGGCGCAAAGGCCGCGCGAGAACACGCGGCGGGCGCGGGATCGACGTGCGATGTGTGAGGCCGCTGCGCGGCCGCCTTCACGCGTGAGGCGAGCGCCCGTCGCGGTCCGTCCCGCGCCACCGTTCCTGCTCGCGCTCGTGCCACTACGCGCCCCCCAAAAAACTGCGGGCCGCGACTTTCGTCGGCGGCCCGCAGTACGGGTTTCTGGCGGGCGGCTCGCGCCGCCTCGCTTCACTCGAGCGTCACGGCATCAGCCGAACAGCTTCATCGCCTGCGTGAGCGTGTTGGTCACACCCCACACGAGCGGCACCAGCACGTAGAGCCAGAAGATCGCCATCAGCGCCTTGTTCGACGATTTCGGGGCGGCTTGGATAGACATTGCGCGTTTCTCCTTATTTACCGGCGGCGAGTTGCGTCTCGCTCATGTGGTGCTTCGCGTCCACGCGGTGCACGAGCAGATTGCAGATGAAGCCGATCACCAGCAGCGAAGCCATGATGTGCACGGTCATCGTGTAGGCGTCGGCCTTCGCCACGCCGTGCGCGACCTGGTACGCGCGCACGTAGTTCACGAGCACCGGGCCCGCCACGCCTGCCGCGGCCCATGCGGTGAGCAGACGGCCGTGAATGCCGCCGACGAACGCCGTGCCGAACATGTCCGCGAGATAGGCGGGCACGGTCGAGAAGCCGCCGCCGTACATCGAGAGAATCAGGCAGAACGCGAGCACGAAGAACACGATGTTGCCGCTCTGCGCGAACTGCGGCACCGCGTAATAGAGCACCGCGCCGAACACGAAGAAGATGAAGTAGGTGTTCTTGCGGCCCACCCAGTCGGAGGCCGAAGCCCACACGAAGCGCCCGCCCATGTTGAAGAGCGAGAGCAGGCCGACGAAGCCCGCCGCCGCGCCGGCGCTCACGGTGTCCTTGAAGCTTTCCTGGATCATGACCGAGGCCTGGCCCAGAATGCCGATGCCGGCCGTCACGTTGAGGAACAGCACGAGCCAGATCAGGTAGAACTGCGGCGTCTTGAGCGCCTGGTCGATGTGCACGTGCTGGTTCGACACGAGCTTCTTCGCCACGACGGGCGGCGTCCAGCCCGCCGGCTTCCAGTCCGGCGCGGGCACGCGGATGGTGATGGCGCCGATCGTCATCGAGATGAAATACGCCACACCGAGCACCACGAAGGTCTGGGCGACGCCCACGCTCGTGTCGCTCGCGAAATGCTTCATCAGCATGACGGAGAGCGGGGCGGCGATCATCGCGCCGCCGCCGAAGCCCATGATCGCGAGGCCCGTTGCCATGCCGCGGCGGTCGGGGAACCAGCGGATCAGCGTCGAAACCGGCGAGACGTAGCCGAGCCCGAGGCCGATGCCGCCGATCACGCCGTAGCCGAGATAGAGCAGCGCGATCTGGTGCAGATACACGCCGAGCGCGGAAACGAGGAAACCGCCGCCAAAGCAGCACGCCGCGGTAAACATCGTGCGGCGCGGGCCGACACGTTCGAGCCACTTGCCGCCGAACGCGGCGGAAAGGCCGAGAAACACGATGGCCAGCGAGAAAATCCAGCCCAGCGTGGTGAGCGACCAGTCATCGGGCGCGGACTGCGTAATGCCGATCACCTTCGTGAGCGGCGCGTTGAACACGGAAAACGCGTAGGCCTGGCCGATGCACAGGTGCACGGCCAGCGCGGCGGGCGGCACCATCCAGCGCGAAAAGCCCGGCGGGGCGACGGTCGCCTCTTTGGAAAAGAAAGGTGCGCTTTGCGCACCGCGCGTCGAATCTGCAACGCTGCTCATGGGATCTCCCGAATCGACCAGAGGTTGAGAGCGCGGGGTAAACGCTCGCTCTGGTCCCATCCAAAATGGCTGTTGGTAGGCGTGGTCTTTCGTGCTCTTTATATGCGCAAACGCATAGAACACTTAATTGCCGCTTGACGGCTGCACGAACCTTAGTCCCCAACCGCCTCCTTGGCAATATGAGGTAAACATACATATGCCATACAACGGCCCGCGCGCCGCCGCGCTGCCTCGATTGTTGCGTGCGCAGCAAACCGGCGGGGACGCCCAATGACGCCGCGCAGGGCGCCGCAGACGGGCATGTGGTTGCGCGGCCCAGCATTAGACTCAATGCTCGATACAGGGCCCCCAGCGGGCTGTGTGCGGGCCATCCGCTTGACAAGCGCCTTGCATGACTTTTAAGTGGCAGAAGTAGCGCCCATCCGCGACCCGCCACCTGCCGAGCCCCCCATGCGCCTCGCTCTCGCTCTTTGCCTAGCCGTGCTCGGCCCCGCCACGGGAACCTTCGCCGCCGACCTGCGCCCGGGTGTGGCGCAGCTCACTCCGGTGCCGCTCGAAGCGAGCGCGCTGAATCCGGCAGGCAGCGCCGCACAGGCGCCCTACACCAACGAAGCGGAAACGCAGACCTTCACCGTCAATGCGGACGGCTCGTACACCAAGCTCGACTCGCTCACGCTACGCGTGAACACAGAGGCCGGCATTGCGCGCGCGGGCCAGTATTACGTGTGGTTCAACCGCGAAATGGCCCACGTGGAGGTGCTCGAAGCGTGGACCGAGGACGCCCAGGGCGGGCGTCACGACGTGCGCCCCGAGCAGATCCGCGACGTGCAGGAAGTGCGTTCGTTCGACGCCCCGATGTTCCAGGACGTGCAGGACAAGGTGATCGTATTCCCCGCCGTGGAGCCGGGCGCGCGCGTGCATCTCACGTGGCGCAAGATCCAGCGCGTGCCGCTCGTGCCCGGCTGGTTCAGCGACTTCACGCCACCCGACCTCGCGCCCACGCACCGCTTCCGCGTGATCTACGACCTGCCCTCGAAAGTGCCGCTCTACGCCGACGCGCGCGGCTTCACCGTGCTGCCGCCCGCCACGGTGAACGGCCGCACGCGCTACGAGTACCGCTACGACAAGTCGAACTTCGAGCGCCTCGAATATGGCTCGGTCGCCTACGTGAGCTACGGCGACCGGCTGATGGTATCCACCTTTCCCGACTACGCGGCCTTCGCGAAGGTGTATCGCGAGGCGGCGATGGATCCCACCGTGCGCGATCCGGCCATCGTGCGCCTTGCGCAGACGCTCACGGCGCACGACGACACGCCGCGCGCCAAAGCGCAAACGCTCTATGACTGGGTGCGCCGCAACATCCGCTACGTGGCGATGAATATCGGGCGCGGCGAGATCGTGCCGCACCACGTAACCGACGTGCTCGCGAACCGCTACGGCGATTGCAAGGACCACGTCGCACTCTACGGCGCGCTGCTCGGGGCCGTTGGCATCCGCAGCACGCCGGCGCTCGTGAACAGCGGCACGGTCTACACGCTGCCGAGCGTGCCGGGCTTCGGCGTGATCAATCACGTCATCACCTGGCTGCCCGATCTGCAGATGTTCGCGGATTCCACGGCGAGCAACATCGAGTTCAGCTATTTGCCGTCGACGGACATGGACCGCGAGGCCGTGCTCGCCGGCGACGGCACGCAGGTCCGCACGCCCGCCACGGCCACGACCACGCGCGAGAGCGATCTCGATATCACGGTCGCGCCCGACGGCTCGGCGCGCTTCATCTACCGCTTGCAATCGGAGGGCTGGTCCGCCGAACAGACGCGCAGCGTGCTGCGCCTGCAAACGCCCGCGCAGCGCGAGGAGTCGCTGCAATGGGAGCTGCGCAACGCCAACCTGCGCGGCAACGCCACGCTCGCGTCAAGCCCGCTCGACGCCACCGCGGGTCCGCTCGTGCTCACGCTCACGGGCACCTTCGACGGCTTCGTCGACCCGGAAATGACCACGCCCGTGCCCACGCTCACGAGCTTCGTGGGCGGGCTCGACGCGAATCTGCGCTACTGGCTCGGCGAATCGCGGCGCACGCAGCCCTTCATGTGCCGCAACGTGGTGGTGACCGAGCGCACGCGCATCGTGTTGCCGCCTGGCATGCACGTACTCGACGTGCCCATGCCGCAGCACGCCGACAACCGTTTCATCGACTTCAGTTCGCAGTACGCGCTCGACCCGCAGGCGAATGTGCTGCGCGTCACGCGTATGGGTCAAACGCATTTCGCGAGCGACGTCTGCAGCGCCGACGATTTCGCGCAGATGCGCCCCGCGTTCGAGACGATGGCGCGCGACCTGCGCGCGCAGTTGATCGTCAAGCCGTCGGCCCAAGGCGCGGCGCCGGATAGTCCGGCGAGCGCGCAGTGACCCGGCGCACGACGTTCACACGGGCCAGAGCGGTCCTTCCTGCATCGCGCCGATCTGCTCGCGCAGTTCGAGAATGCGCTCTTCCCAGTAGCGCTGCGTGTTGAACCACGGGAAGGCGGCCGGAAACGCGGGATCGTGCCAGCGGCGCGCGAGCCAGGCCGAGTAGTGGATGAGACGCAGCGTGCGCAGCGCTTCGACGAGGTGCAGCTCGCGCGGCTCGAATTCGCAGAAGTCCTCGTAACCGGCGAGCAAATCCGCCATCGCACGCGAAGCGCCTGCGCGATCGCCGGGCAAAAGCAGCCACAAATCCTGGATAGCGGGACCCATGCGGCTGTCGTCGAAGTCCACGAAATGCGGGCCGGCGTCGGTCCAGAGCACGTTGCTCGGATGGCAATCGCCGTGCAGGCGCAACGACCGCAAGTCGCCCGCACGCTCGAAGGCCGCCTCCACGCCTTCGAGCGCGAGCGTCACCGCGGCCTGCCACGCTTCGCGCACGTCCTCTGGCACGAAGCCGTGTTCGAGCAGATACGTGCGTGGCTCGTAGCCGTAGGACTGAATGTCGAGCGTGGGGCGCGCCTCGTACGGCCGGGTCGCGCCCACGGCGTGAATGCGGCCGATGAAGCGGCCGAGCCACTCGAGCGTGTCGCTGCGGTCGAGATCAGGCGCGCGGCCGCCGCGCCGCTCGAACAGCGAGAAGCGAAACCCCTCGAACTCGTGCAGCGTGCGCCCTTCGAAGGCGAGCGCAGGCACGGCCGGAATCTCGCGCGCGGCGAGTTCGGCGACGAAGGCGTGCTCTTCGAGGATCGCCTCGTCGCTCCAGCGCCCGGGGCGATAGAACTTGGCGACGAGCGGCGGCCCGTCTTCCACGCCCACCTGGTAGACGCGGTTCTCGTAGCTGTTGAGCGCGAGCATGCGGCCGTCCGTGCGGCGCTCGGCCGGGATCAGCACGCCGTCGACGGCGTCGAGCACGCATTCGGGTGTGAGGCGCGCGTAGGGCGCGGCCTGGTCGCCGGGATGGCCCGGTTGGCTGGACTCGCCGGGACCGGAAGGCCCGCCCGGGACGGGAGAAGGATCGTAATTCATACCCGCAATTGTGCCTCTTGCGGGCAGTGCCGGCGAGCGCGCGGTGCACGCGCCAGACACGATCAATACAAACGCGGCGCACAACCCTGCGACGGGACGCAACGCGCCTCGTCAACCTGTGACACGGCCCGGACTCAGTGGATCTGCGCGCCGGCGGGCATGACGTGCTCGCCCGTATCGATCAGATCTTCGAGAAAAAAGGGCTCGGTATTGAGCTGCGCCGACGAGCCAGGCTCCCCGGCATACCACGTCACCATCGCCATGTCGCCGAGAATGCGCATCACGATGCCGCGCGCGCCCTGTGGCACCGCGATATGAACGGAACGGACGATAGAACCGATTTGCATGATGTTTCCCCGTTACCTCGCTACCTTCGCCGGCTCCCTCGAAGGAAGACCGGTCGGCATGCTGACAAAAAAACCGATGCGCACCATCAGTTGCGCGCGCATCCAAACCCGCCTCGGGCGACCCGCTCGCGCCGCGCGCTTAAGCACGGCCGGACCCTTGGCATCCCCATTGTTGCCTGTTTGAGCGCGTGAGCAAAGCGAAAAAATAGGGGGGGGTATCAACGGCGGCGGGCAGACGGCGCCCTGTGCCGCCAAAAGCCCCGCCCCCCTTCGCTCACGCATCTTACGAAAACCTGACTGTAATAGATGGTAAACCCCATTCCTCGCGACCTTGCCAGGGCAGTCCCTGAAAAAGTACGCTGATGCAGGGGACTGGCGCTATAGTCCTGTGCCAACCGTGCACCACAAAGGCCCGGCGCAGCACAGGCAAAGACCTCACGCGCGCCACAACAGCCGGCCACGATACCGATAACCTGAACGCTCGCCACCGCGGCCAGACCAGCTGCGCGAGCCAGACTCCGCCACCAGCGAAGGAACCCGCCGTTCCATGTGGATCGTTCGACTCGCGCTCAAGCGCCCGTACACGTTCGTCGTGCTCGCGTTGCTGCTTTTGATTGTCGGGCCGCTGACGATCCTGCGCACGCCCACGGATATCTTCCCGAACATCGACATTCCGGTGCTCTCGGTGATCTGGACCTACACGGGTCTGCCCGCCGACGAGATGGAAAAGCGCATCGTGCTCAACTACGAGCGCGGCCTTTCCGTGGCGGTGAACGATATCGAGCACACCGAATCGACGTCGCTGAACGGCATCGCGGTCGTGAAGATCTTCTTCCAGCCGCATGCCAATATCCAGGAAGCGCTCGCCGAAGTCACGGCGCTGTCACAGGCGCAGCTGCGCTCGCTGCCGCCCGGCATCCAGCCGCCGTTCATCCTGCGCTACAACGCCTCGACGGTGCCGATCCTGCGCCTGTCGCTTTCTTCGCCGCAGCTGACCGAGCAGGAGCTGTTCGACTACGGCAACAACTTCCTGAAGACGCAGCTCGCGACCGTGCCGGGCGCCTCCGCGCCGCTGCCCTATGGCGGCAAGCAGCGGCAGATCATGGTCGACATCAACCAGCGCGCACTGCAGCAGCACAATCTCTCGCCCATGGACGTGGTGAATGCGATCAGCGCGCAGAACCTCATCCTGCCCTCGGGCACGGCAAAAATCGGCGCGACCGAATATTCGGTGACGATGAATGCAAGCCCCGACAGCTTAGCGGGCCTGAACGACATTCCCGTGAAAACCACGGCGAGCGGCACGATCTACATCCGCGACGTGGCGCACGTGCGCGACGGCTACGTGCCGCAAACCAATATCGTGCGCGTGGACGGCCAGCGCGCGTCGCTTCTCACCATCAACAAGAGCGGCAACACGTCGACGCTCGAGATTGTGGACCGCATCAAGGAGATGATGCCGACGCTGCGCAATCTCGTGCCGCCGTCGCTCAATATCGATCCGGTCGCCGACCAGTCGCTGTTCGTGCGCGCCTCCGTGCAGGGCGTGCTGCGCGAAGCGCTGATCGCCGCGGCGCTCACGGCGCTCATGATCCTCCTGTTCCTCGGCAACTGGCGCGCCACGCTCATCATCGCGATCTCGATTCCGCTGTCGATGATCACCTCGGTCATCGTGCTCGCAGCGCTCGGCGAGACCATCAACATCATGACGCTGGGCGGGCTCGCGCTCGCGGTCGGCATTCTGGTTGACGACGCAACGGTCGCGATCGAGAACATCAGCCAGCAACTCGAGCAAGGCAAGACGCTGGAGCAGGCGATTCTCGACGGCGCGCATCAGATCGCCATTCCTACGCTCGTCTCCACGCTCTCCATCTGCATCGTGTTCGTGCCGATGTTCCTGCTCACGGGCGTGGCGCACTACCTCTTCATTCCACTCGCGGAAGCCGTGGTGTTCGCGATGCTGGCGTCGTACTTCTTCTCGCGTACGCTCGTGCCCACGCTCGCGAAGTACCTGATGCGCCATCATCACAAGCCCGCCGACCTGCATCACCTGCATGGCACGACGCGCAATCCGTTCATGCGCGTGCACCTCGCGTTCGAGCGCGGCTTCGAGGGGCTGCGCGAGCGCTATCGCGCGTTTCTCACGGCGCGGGTGAAGCATCCCGTGTGGTTCGTCGTGGCGTTTCTCGCCTGCTGTGGCGCGTCGCTGCTGCTCATGCCGTTCCTCGGGCGCGACTTCTTTCCACAGGTCGATGCGGGCACCATCGCGCTGCACGTGCGCGCGAAAACCGGCATGCGTGTCGAGGAAACCGCCGTGCTCGTCGACCGTATCGACAAGCGCGTGCGCACGCTGATTCCGCCGGGCGAGTTGCATTCGATCATCGACAACATCGGCCTGCCGGTCTCGGGCATCAACCTCTCGTACAGCAACACGGGCACCATCGGCACGTCCGACGCCGACGTACTGATCTCGCTGAACGAGGACCATCACCCCACCGCCGGTTACGTGCGCCTCTTGCGGCGCACGCTCAACGACGAATTCCCCGGCGTGCAGTTCGCCTTCCTGCCCGCCGATATCGTGAGCCAGACGCTGAACTTCGGCATGCCCTCGCCCATCGATGTGCAGATCGTGGGCCGCGACGTGGCCGGCAACCGCGCGTTCGCGGCGAAGCTGCTCGCGCGGCTGCGCGGCGTGCCCGGTTTCGCCGACGCGCGCATCCAGCAGCCCGCGGACCTGCCGCGCATTTTCATCGACGTGGACCGCACGCGCGCGCAGCAGGCAGGCTTCACGCAGAAGGATGTGGCGAGCGACCTGCTCATCACGCTCTCGGGCAGCCAGCAGACCACGCCCACGTTCTGGCTCAATCCGATCAACGGCGTGAGCTACAACGTCGTCACGGAAGCCCCGCAATACACGATCGATTCGCTGCAGTCGCTCGCCAACATTCCGCTCACCGCGAACGGGCGCAGCAACATACTCGGCTCGCTCGCGAGCATGCAGCGCATCTCGGGCGACGCGGTGGTCACGCACTACAACGCGCAGACTACCATCGACATTTACGGCACCGCCGACGGGCGCGACCTGGGCGCCGTTTCCGACGACATCGCGAAGATCATCGATGAGACGCGCAGCGAACTGCCGAAGACGTCGAACATCAAGCTGCGCGGCCAGGTCCAGACGATGAACGATTCGTTCTCCGGACTGTTCGGCGGGCTCATCTTCGCGATCGTGCTCGTGTATCTGCTGATCGTCGTGAACTTCCAGTCGTGGCTCGATCCGTTCATCATCATCACGGCGCTGCCGGGCGCGCTCGCGGGTATTGTCTGGATGCTGTTCCTCACGCACACCACGCTGTCCATTCCCGCGCTCACGGGCGCGATCATGTGTATCGGCATCGCCACGGCGAACTCCATTCTCGTCATCAGCTTTGCGCGCGAGCAGTTGCGCCTGCACGGCGACGCGGCGCGCGCCGCGATCGAAGCGGGCTACACGCGCTTTCGCCCGGTGCTCATGACCGCGCTCGCCATGGTGATCGGCATGGTGCCGATGGCCATCGGCCTTGGCGAAGGCGGCGAGCAGAACGCACCGCTCGGGCGCGCCGTGATCGGCGGCCTCGCGGTGGGCACGCTCGCCACGCTGATCTTCGTCCCGGTGGTGTTCTCGCTCATCTACCGCAAGCTCGGCGAGCGCCGCCAGCGCGCCAGTGAAAACGTGGTGCCCAAATCATGAAACCCCTGTCATGACGACTCATTCGCAAACGCCTTCGCCGCAAGAGCCGCCTCGTCCTCATCAACCGCGGCGCTGGCCCATCGTGCTCGCCGCGCTCGTCGTGCTCGGCCTCGCGGCGCAGGGCATCTGGTCGCGCCATAGCGCACACGCGGCGCTCGAACGCGAGGCGAAATCCGCGAGCACCCTGACCGTGCAGGTCGTCACGCCGCAGCGCTCGGCGCGCGCGCTCGACCTCGTGCTGCCCGGCAACGTGCAGGCCTTTCTCGACACGCCGATCTACGCACGCACGAGCGGTTATCTGCGCAAGTGGTACTTCGACATCGGCGCGCACGTGAAGGCGGGCCAGCTGCTCGCCGAAATCGACGCGCCCGAAGTGGACGACCAGTTGCGCGCCGCGCGCGCCGATCTCGCCAACGCCGAAGCGAACTACGCGCTTGCGAAAACCACGGCCGACCGCTGGACGCAGATGCTGCAAACGCGCTCGGTGGCGAAACAGGACACCGACGAAAAAGTCGGCGACATGCTCGCGAAAAAGGCCACGCTCGACTCCGCGCGCTTCAACGTCTCGCGGCTCTCGCAGCTACAGTCGTACGAACGCGTGACGGCCCCCTTCGCCGGCATCGTCACCGCGCGCAACGTGGACGTGGGCGCGCTCATCGACGCGGGCAACGGCGGCACCTCGCAAAAGGAGCTGTTCCATCTTGCCCAGGCCGACCGTCTGCGCGTGTACGCGAACGTGCCGCAGGCTTACGCACAGCAGATCCGCGTGCAGCAGCATGCGTATCTCACGCTCAACGAGGAGCAGGGCAAGCACTTTCCCGGCATCGTCGCGCGCACGGCGGGCGCCGTCGACGCACAGCAGCGCACCATGCTGGTCGAAGTCGATGTGGACAACCGCAGCGGCGAGTTGCTGCCCGGCGCCTACGCGCAGGTCCACTTCGCGCTCGACGGCTCGGCCACGCCGATCACGCTGCCCGGCAACGCCTTCCTGTTCCGCCCCGACGGCGTGAAGGTGGCGACCGTCGATGCGCAAGATCGCGTGAAGCTCGTGAAGGTCACGCTCGGCACCGACTTCGGCACGCGCGTGGCAGTGGCGGCGGGGCTCACCGGCGACGAGCGCGTGATCGTCAATCCGCAGGACGCGATCGTCGACGGCACGCCGGTGCGCATCGTGCAGCCGCACGGCGAGCACGAGGCCGGTGCGGCGCATGGCGCGAGCGGTGCGGGCAGGAACATGGGCAACAGCGCACAGGCGCAGGGCGAATGATGAAGCCCGCGCGGATTCGACTGTTCGCGTTGGCCATGCTTGCGGCGCTCGGCGGCTGCAAGGTGGGCCCCGACTACGTGCGCCCGGCGATGCCCGTGGCCGCAACCTTCAGGGAACTCGAAGGCACGGGCTGGACGATTGCACAGCCCGCTGACAGCGCGGCGCGCGGCGCGTGGTGGACGATCTACGAGGACGCCCAGCTCGACGCACTCGAAGCCCAGATCGAAGGCGCGAACCAGAACGTGCAGGCCGCGCAGGCGCACTTTCGCGCGGCGCGCGCGAACGTCGCGCAGCAGCGCTCGAGCTTTTTCCCGCTCGTGACGGCGAGCGGCGACTTTTCGCGCTACCGCACCTCGCAGAATCTCCTGTACACGTCGAAAGCCGGTCAGACGATCAACGACTACTCCGTGGGCATCGACGCCACCTGGGAGCCCGACATCTGGGGCCGCGTCGCGCGCAACGTCGAGGCCGCCAAGGCGAACGCACAGGCGAGCGCCGCCGACATGCAGGCCGTGCTGCTCTCCATGCAGGCCGAACTCGCGACCGACTACTTCGAGTTGCGCGGCGTCGACCGCGAACGGCAACTGCTCGACGACACCATCAAGGCCTATCGCGAGTCGCTCGAACTCACGCAGAACCGCTACGCGGGCGGCATCGCCACCGACGCCGATGTGGGCCAGGCGCAAACGCAGTTGCAGACCACCGTGGCGCAGGCGATCGATCTCGGCGTGCAGCGCGCGCAGCTCGAGCACGCCATCGCGATTCTGATCGGACAGTCGCCTTCCACGTTCACGCTCGCTGCCGCACCGAAGGAGGCTTACGCGGTGCGCGCGATCGCGAGCCCGCCGGGCGTGCCGTCGACGCTGCTCGAACGGCGTCCCGACATCGCGGCAGCCGAGCGCCACGTCGCCGCCGCGAACGCGCAGGTGGGCGTGGCGACGGCGGCGTTCTTCCCGAACCTCATGCTCGCGGTCACGGGTGGGCTGGAGGCGACCAACTTCAGCCAGTGGCTCGTCGCGCCCGCGCGCTTCTGGTCGCTCGGGCCGACGCTCGCTGGCACGCTGATCGACTTCGGCGGGCGCGAGGCGGTGCGCAACGAAGCGCGCGCGCAGTATGACGAGAACGTCGCGCAGTATCGCCAGACGGTGCTCGACGCCTTCGGCGAGGTCGAGGACAACCTCGCGGCGCTACGCGTGCTGGCGCAGGAGGCGACCGCCCAGGACCGCGCGGTGGATGCCGCGCAGCGCACGCTCGTCACCATCAACAATCGCTATCTGGGCGGCGCGATCACCTATCTCGACGTGGTGGTCGCGCAAACCACGGCGCTCACCAACGAACGCCAGGCCGTGGCGATCTCGCGCCGGCGCATGGCGGCGAGCGTCGCGCTCGTGAAGGCGCTCGGCGGCGGCTGGAGCGCGGCGGATTTACCAGGCGATGCGGCGCTGGTCCACCCGGACGACGCGCAAAAAGCGCAGCCCGCCAGCGGGCCGCAAGGCGCTTCGCCGAACGCCGCTCGCAGCGCGCAGCCGGGCGCCTCGCGCGCTCCGGGCTGAGCGGCCGCGCGGTTGCGCCGGGCACCCGGCCTGCGGCGCTCGACCACGCCATTTGCTCAACAGGCGTATCGTTGCGCCTTTGCAATCTTGCTGGAGATCCTGTCGTGACTGCATCACCGGGCGCCCCGCGCACTTCCGCGCCCTCCGCCGTTCCGTACATCGAACGCGGCACTCCCGAATTCTGGCGCGCAAGCCTCGCGCTGCTGTTCGCCGGCTACGCCACCTTTTCGCTTCTCTACTGCGTGCAGCCGCTCCTGCCCGCGTTCTCCCAAACCTTCGGCGTGAGCCCCGCGCAGGGCAGCCTCTCGCTCTCGTTCACCACGGCCGCGCTCGCCATCGCGATCTTCGTCGCGGGCTTCGTCTCCGAAGGCTGGAGCCGGCGCGGCATGATGACCGCGTCGCTGTGCGCCTCGTCGCTGCTCACGCTCGCCAGCGCCTTCGTGCCGCACTGGCATGAGATGCTCGTGCTGCGCACGCTCCTCGGCATCGCGCTCGGCGGCGTGCCCGCCGTGGCCATGGCCTGGCTCGCCGAGGAAATGCACCCGGACGGCCTCGGCCTGTCGATGGGACTCTACGTGGGTGGCACGGCGATCGGCGGCATGGCGGGGCGCGTGATCACGGGCATCGTCACCGACCTGTTCGGCTGGCGCGCGGCCGTGGCCGTGATCGGCGTGCTCGGGCTCGCCTCCATGTTCGCGTTCCGCTCGCTGCTGCCGCCCTCGCGCCACTTCGTGCCGAAGAGCGGCCTCGGCTTCGCGCATCACCGCGCGGCGCTGCTGCGCCATTTCGCGCGGCCGGGCCTGCCGATGCTGTTCGTGATGGGCTTCGTGCTGATGGGCAGCTTCGTCACGCTCTACAACTACATCGGCTACCGGTTGATCGCGGCGCCCTATCACATGAGCCAGGCGGCCATCGGCGCGATTTTCCTCGTCTACCTGACCGGCGTGGTCGCCTCGCCGTGGTCGGGCCGCATGGCCGACACCTTCGGGCGCGGCCGCGTGCTGATCGCCAGTCTCGCGCTGATGCTCACGGGCGTCGTGCTCACGCTGTTCGCACCGCTCACGGCGATTGCGGCGGGCATCGCCTGCCTGACCATCGGCTTCTTCGCGGGACACGCGGTGGCGAGCGGCTGGGTCGGCCGGCTCGCGCGCGAAGCGAAAGGCCAGGCCGCCGCGCTTTACCTGCTCGCCTATTACCTCGGCTCGAGCGTGATGGGGTCGATCGGCGGACACTTCTGGGCCGGCGCGGGCTGGGGCGGCGTGGCCGGCCTCGTGATCGTGCTGCTGGTCGTGGGCCTCGCACTGGCGCTCACGCTGCGCGGGCGCGAGCGAGCCGGAGCGGCCTGAGCCCGCGAAGCCGCCCGCGCGGCATGCAAACTGCGCACTCGCGACTTTGTGTGCTGCGCGCGACGGCAATCGAAAGGCGTCCGTAATATTCAGACGACTCGCGATTTGCGGGCCGTGTGCCTCGCACCGCAGCGCAGCGCCGCATCTGGCGGGCTTTTGCGGCGCGGCATCTGCTTCACGGGGAGTCTGACGGCGCGCACACGCGCCGCCGCCCTCACCTATACTCGATTGCAGGCCCGGGGCCGCAGCGTCATGCCATTGGCATGGCGACGAGAAAGACAACCACTGCGAGCCATCGTCGCCCATACGATACGCAATCCCTGCATGGGACCGGAGTCAATGCTGAAGCACTAACTCCGGATCGACAGGAGACAAGCATGGAAGGTTATTTCACGATCGGCGATTTCGTGATGATCATCCCGATGGCCCTCGCTGGCGCGCTCTTTCTTGGCGCAGTGCCGTGCGCAACGGAATTCAGACACAACACGCTGCGCGTGATCGGCGCGCTGATCGGCGTACTCGCGGCCGTTGCACTTGTCGAGACGCTGCCGGCGCTAATGTAGCGGACGTTTGCCGCACGCTTCGTACGCACGGCGGCTCGCAGGCGCGCGAAGTGGCGAAGCACCATCCTCGCGGCTCGAAGCGCCGCGGCTGGCGCGCACGCGCGCCACTCGCTCGCACTCCCCCCTCTCAGCCGGGATCGATACCCGGCTGCAAGCCCTTGAACTGACGCAACGCAGCGGCCAGATAGCCCGCGCGCGCAGGCGCGCCTGCAGCGTCTTCGGCGTGCACGAGCGCGGGCAGCGCCGTCCACGGCAGCGTCGGATGCAGATGATGCTGGCGATGCAGGTGGTGGTTCATCAGCAGCACGCCCAAAGCGCGCGGCACGCGAAAATCCCGCGCGCGGCCCGGTTCGTCGAGCGCAACGCCGTAGTGCGGCAGGTTGTCGGCAAGCGAAAGCCACAGTCCGCGCAGGTACATCGCCACGAGCAGCACGGGCCAGGCCTTGCCGTAGAGCGCGAACGAAGCCGCATAGAGTGCGAGCGACGCAAGCCAGTCGCGCCGCGCACGGCGGCGCCTCACGGGATCGGTAGCGTGGTTCGCGAAGAGCCGCTGCACCTGCACGCCTTCGCGGCCATGCGCGCCCACGCCGCGCTCGATGACGGCACGCGCGAGCCGCGCCGGCATAAACGCCAACAGCGGCAGCAGCAATTCAGCGAGGTAGAGACCACCCATCAACCGCCCGTAGTACGCCACGCGACGACGCCAGCGCGGGCCGCTCGCGCCGTGCGTGTCGTGCACATCGGGCCGGTCGAACGGCTCGCGCGTGAAGCGGTGATGCATCAGGTGTCCGAAACGCACGGCGTCGAACGGCATCGCCAGACCGATCGAGAGCGCGCGGGCGAGCCACTCGTTCACGCGCCGGTCGCGCGCCAGTTGTCCGTGTATGCCTTCATGAATGAGGCCCCAGTGGATCGGCGTGGCGAGCACGACGGGCGCGAGTGTCGCCAGCAGCGCGAGCGTCGGGCCGCCCGCTGCGTCCAGCAACAGCGGCAAGCCGATGAGTTCGTAGCTAAGCGCCGTGAGCGCGAACGCGATCAGCGCGGCGTTCATGCGGCTCGCCGTTGCGGGCCGGGGTGAGTGGGTTGACCGCCTGGCGGGTTCGGCGCGGGTGGCGGACGGGGAAAGCGCTTCAGTTTCGGCGCTCAAGAACTCCATGGTGATTCCTCGCGGCAAAGGCTGCCGCGACGTTAGCAGGGCCACATGACAAAGCGAAGAACCGCGCGCCGCGCGGCCGTGGCCGATGTGCGCCCGATCGTTCGCGCATAAAAAACCGCCTCGCGAGGAGGCGGTTCTTTGCGCCGGGAAGCAGGCAGAAGCGTGCCGCTCAGATGGGCTGATCGGTCGACGGCTTCTCCCACAGGTTCACGCCGCCTTCGGTCGCATAGCGGTCGATCTCCGCGAGTTCTTCCTTCGAAAACTCGAGGTTCTTCAGCGCCGCGACGTTCTCGCGTACCTGCTCCGCGCGGCTCGCGCCGATCAGCGCCGAGGTCACGCGGCCGCCGCGCAGCGTCCACGCGATCGCCATCTGCGCGAGGCTCTGGCCGCGGCGCAGCGCGAGGTCGTTGAGCTTGCGCACGTGCTCGATGTTCTGGGCGCTCAGGTGCTCGCTCTTGAGCGAGCCGCCGCCCGGGCGGTTCACGCGCGCGTCTTCGGGCACGCCGTTCAGGTACTTGTTCGTGAGCACGCCCTGCGCGAGCGGCGTGAACGCGATGCTGCCCGTTCCCAGGTCCTCGAGCGTGTCGAGCAGTTCTTCCTCGACCCAGCGGTTGAGCATGTTGTACGACGGCTGGTGAATGAGCAGCGGCACCTTGTATTCGGCGAGGAGCCGGGCCATTTCGCGCGTCTTCGCGGAGGAATACGACGAGATGCCGACATAGAGCGCCTTGCCCTGCTGCACGGCCGTGGCCAGCGCGCCCGCCGTTTCTTCGAGCGGCGTTTCCACGTCGAAGCGGTGCGAATAGAAGATGTCGACGTAGTCGAGGCCCATGCGCTGCAGGCTCTGGTCGAGGCTCGCGAGCACGTACTTGCGCGAGCCGCCGCCCTGGCCGTACGGACCCGGCCACATGTCCCAGCCGGCCTTCGACGAGATCAGCAGTTCGTCGCGGTACGGACGGAAATCGTCCTTGAAAATACGGCCGAAGTTGGTTTCGGCGCTGCCGTACGGCGGGCCGTAGTTGTTCGCGAGATCGAAGTGCGTGATGCCGAGATCGAACGCGGTGCGCAGGATGTCGCGCTGGGTCGAGATCGGCGTGGTGTCGCCGAAGTTGTGCCACAGACCGAGCGACAGCGCGGGCAGTTTGAGCCCCGACTTGCCGCAAAAGCGGTACTGCATGTCCGAATAGCGTTCTGAGGCTGCTTCGTAAGCCATGGTCTGAATCCTCGGCGAAAACGGGAAGTGAGCGAAAAGATGGGCGCGATGCGCCGTGGGGCACACCGCTCGCGTGAGGCAGCTATGTTAGCCAATCCGCCCAAGGCGTGCAGATGCCCACTATGCGGGAAAGGCGATGGGGCGCGCGTGTCAGGCAGGCGCAAAAACCGCACCCTGGACGCGCCGCGGCCACTCGCCTACACTGCGGCGTCCATCCTTTGCGAGAGGTTGTTCATGGCCAAAGCGATTTCGATCGCGCTCATCGCCTGTGGCGTCGTGCTGTTGTACTTCGGCGGCCAGTCGCTCCATTCGTTCGCGAACGACATGTCGCGCCTGTTTACCGGCGCGCCCACCAACCGCACGATCCTCCTGATCGGGGGCGGCATCGCCGCGACGCTCGCGGGCATCACCGGGCTCGCGATGTCGGGGCGCCGGCGCTAGGCGCCAGCACGGCAGCGTCGGCTCAGAACTTCACCTCGGGCTTCGACGCCGAGCGCGTGCCCGGCAGCGGCACGTTGCTCGCGCCGTGATAGGTGTACACGAGCGAAAACTTCACCTGATCGCTCTGGTTCTGCCCCGCCGAATGCAGCGTGTTGCAGTGGAAGAACACCACGTCGCCGGCGGCGAGCGTCGGGGCAATGGCGCGGTCGATCCACACCTTGTTCTCGGGCAGGTCGGCGCGGAAGAATTTGGCGGCGTCGAACTTGTCCGAGGTGAACGGCGCGTCGTGCGAGCCCGGCACGAACCACAGGCCGCCGTTTTCCATCTTCTCCGGCCCGAGCGCGAGCCAGACCGACACGAGGTCGTCGCGCTCGAACGACCAGTAGCGCACGTCGCGGTGCCAGCCCGTCAGGCTGCCGTAGTGCGGGTGCTTCGTCATCATGCAGTTGTGATGCGCGCACGACAGGACCGGCTCCTCGCCGAAATACAGTTCCATCCACCCCGCGATCTCCGGCGAAGTCGCCCACTCGCGATACAGCGCGTGGCGCGAGTACGCGTCGAGCAGGCGCCGCACCGTATGGCCGCCGGGAGCGTGCTTCGATTCGGGCGCGCCGGGGTAGCGCAGATCGGCTTCGAATTCGAGCGGCGCGGCAGCCGCCTGCAACTGCTCCTGAGCAACCCGCTTGATCGCCTCGCAGCGCTCGGGCGAGACGAGCACCGGCACGACCACGAAGCCGCGCTCGCGCAGCGCCTGCACCTGTTCTTTCTTTGACTGGACTGACATGGGACTTCCGTTATGCGATCTCGATGCGAGCAAGGGCCGCAGCCTGCGTTCGCCGCTTCGTCAAACGACAAGCGTGCGGCGTCGGCGCGCGCCGACTTCATCGATTGTAAAGCGTGCCGGCACGGCGGGAAGGACCACGCGCTCACACGAGGTGGCTCCATGCGCGCCGCGCATCGAGCCGCACGCGAATGGCGCGCGCGCACCGCGATGAAGACAAAGGGCGGGATCGCATGCATCAAAGACGCGCAGGGCCGGGTATTAACGGACTTTCTGCCGTCATGATTCGCGTGTAGCCTGTCGCGATGTTGTTTGACTTCACCGAATTCTCATCGCACGGACGGATCGCCGTGAACGCCTTGCCCCACAAGGTGCTCCAACAGAAGAATCCGTCGCGTCGCGTCCTACGCCGCGCCATGCGGCCCGTCTCCCGTCCACCGAGATCGTGACGCCCTGGAAGACAGGCACGTTTGCTGCTCGACGCATAGCGTCGCGCAAGGCGCACCTCGAACCGATTGCTCAACCGCCATGCATACCCTCTTCAATACTCAACGCATGACCCACGCCGCCCACACCGCGCTGAAAGCGGCACGCCCCGCCCGCCGTCACCTGGTGCGCGCACTGCGACACCATGCCGCCCGCACTCGCGCGCTCACGCAACAAGTGCGCGAAGCGAAGCCCGTCGACGGCATGCGCACCTGGTTCCACTCGTTCTTCGCCGTGCTGCGCATGCGTTCGGGCGCGCGCCACTTCTCGCTGCGCACGCTGCTCTATCGTCCGAATGCGCCGCTGCGCACGCTCGCCGCCCCGTCCACGGTTCACGTGACGCGCAGCACGCGCAAGCCGCGCCGTATGGGCGCGAGCAGCACAGGCTGGTTCGGTTTCGCGATGCGCTGAGACGCGCGCGCGGTCCGCTCCGCGCAATCCGCAGAAAACAAAAAAACCCCGCACGGGCTCGCGCCCTGCGGGGTTTTTCTTCGCTTTCTTGACTCAAGCCGGCGTGAGGCCGGCTCTTGCGAATGCTTACGCGACGGCTACGCTCACCGGCTCCGTGCCGGCGGCTTCGGCCAGAACCAGCGCCTTGTCGGTCGCTTCCCACGAGAATTCCGGCTCTTCGCGGCCGAAGTGGCCGTAGGCGGCGGTCTTTTCGTAGATCGGGCGCAGCAGGTCGAGCATCTGGATGATGCCCTTCGGACGCAGGTCGAAGTGTTCGCGCACGAGCTTCGTGATGGTCGCGTCCGAAACCTTGCCGGTGCCGAACGTGTTGACCATGACCGAGGTCGGCTCGGCCACGCCGATGGCGTACGACACCTGGATCAGGCAGCGCGACGCAAGGCCGGCGGCCACGATGTTCTTCGCGACGTAGCGGCCAGCGTAGGCTGCCGAGCGGTCCACCTTCGACGGATCCTTGCCCGAGAACGCACCGCCGCCGTGCGGGGCTGCGCCGCCGTACGTATCGACGATGATCTTGCGGCCCGTGAGACCGCAATCGCCCTGCGGGCCGCCGATCACGAAGCGACCGGTCGGGTTCACGAGGAACTTGATGTCGCCCTTGATCAGCTCGGACGGCAGCACCGGCTTGATGACTTCTTCGATCACGGCTTCGCGCAGCGTGCCGAGGTCGATGTCCGGCGAGTGCTGGGTGGAGAGCACGACGGTGTCGATGGCGTGCGGCCGGCCGTCGACGTAGCGGATCGTGACCTGCGACTTCGCATCCGGACGCAGCCACGGCAGACGGCCGTCGCGGCGCAGGTTCGACTGGCGCTCGACCAGACGGTGCGACAGGTGGATCGGCAGCGGCATCAGTTCGGGCGTTTCGTCGCACGCATAGCCGAACATCAGGCCCTGGTCGCCGGCGCCCTGGTCGAGGTTGTTGTCGTGCGCGCGGTCCACGCCCTGGGCGATGTCCGGCGACTGCTTGTCGTAGGCGACGAGCACCGCGCAGCCGCGGTAGTCGATGCCGTAGTCGGTGTTGTCGTAGCCGATGCGCTTGATGGTGTCGCGCGCGACCTGGATGTAGTCGACGTTGGCCGTCGTGGTGATTTCACCGGCCAGCACGACGAGACCCGTGTTGCACAGCGTTTCCGCTGCAACGCGCGAGTACTTGTCCTGCGTGAGGATGGCGTCGAGGATCGCGTCCGAGATCTGGTCGGCGACCTTGTCCGGATGGCCTTCGGAGACGGATTCGGAGGTGAAGAAATAGTCGTTTGCCACGTGTATAGCTCCTTGTAGCTGGTGACGGTTGAGTTCACGTAGCCAGCTTCGGGAGCTTTGAAGCGGCGACGCTTTAGCGGAATTGCTGCCCGGTTGCCATGATTCGCGATCGCTCACGCGTAGTTCACAGCCCACCGGCTTCGCCCCGCAAGTTGTCTATTAACTCGGCGAAGCCCTTATTATAGCGACTTCCTTAAATTGTCGCAGAGTCTCCCCCGCGTGCCGCCCATCGCCCCTTCCACAGTTCGCAAGCCCTGCAGCGGAGTTGCCGCATGATAGGCAAACTCGGCTCCCGTTTCGCCATCGGCCTGCTCAAGCTGTTCGCGATCCTGCCCTATGGCTTCGTCGCGCGTCTGGGCGACGGCCTCGGCTGGCTGCTCTACCAGATCCCGAGCCGGCGCAAGCGCGTCGTTCATACGAATCTGCGCCTGTGCTTCCCCGAGTGGAGCGACGAAAAGCGCGAGGAAGTGGCGGGGCTGCACTTCCGTCATGCGATTCGCAGCTATATGGAGCGCAGCGTGCAATGGTTCGCCTCGGCGCAGAAGCTCGAAAAAATCGTCGAGCTCGACAGCGAGATCGATCTCACCGATCCGAACCTGCCGCCGACGCTCTTTCTCGGCCTGCATTTCGTGGGCATCGAGGCGGGCTCCATGTTTCTGAACTACTCGCTGCACCGGCCCTGCGGCTCGCTCTACCAGCCGTTCTCGAACCCCGAGTTCGAAGCCGCGGCCAAGGCGGGACGCAGCCGTTTCGGCGCGGAAATGGTGAGCCGCGCGGACAGCGCGCGCGCCGTGCTGCGCTGGCTGCGCGACAAAAAACCCGTGATGCTCGGCGCCGACATGGACTACGGCATGCGCAATTCCACGTTCGTGCCCTTCTTCGGCGTGCCGGCGTGCACGCTCACGGCGGTGGGACGTCTGGCGAAGGTGGGTCATGCGCAGGTGGTACCGTTCATCGGCGAGGTGTTGCCCAATTACAAGGGTTATCGGCTGAAAGTGTTCAAACCTTGGGAAAATTATCCGACCGGCGACGACGATCTCGACGCGCGCCGCATGAACGCCTTCCTCGAAGAACAGATTCCGCACATTCCCGAGCAGTACTACTGGGTCCACAAGCGCTTCAAGACGCGGCCGCCAGGCGAGCCGAGCGTCTATAACTGAACTTCGCGCACACGATCGAGGCCCGGGTTTTCGCCCGGGCCTCGCTTACAATGACGGCATGAAACTCAAATTCACCAAGATGCACGGCGCGGGCAACGACTTCGTCGTGCTCGACGGCTACAGCCAGGACCTCGCGCTCACGCCCGAGCGCGTGCGCGCGCTCGCCGACCGCCACTTCGGCATCGGCGCGGATCAGTTGCTGCTGGTCGAGAAGCCGACCGTCGAAGGCGTGGACTTCCGCTATCGCATCTTCAATTGCGACGGCGGCGAGGTCGAGCATTGCGGCAACGGCGCGCGCTGCTTCGTGAAATTCGTGCGCGACCGCAAGCTCACCGCTTCGAACCGCGTGCGCGTGCAGGTGCAGAAGGGCACGATCACGCTCGTCGTGCAGGAAAACGGTGAAGTCGTCGTCGACATGGACCGCCCCGAGTTCGAACCGGCGCTCGTGCCGTTCAACGCAAACGGCCTCGAAGGCCGCCGCGAAGGCAACGACACGCTCTGGCCGCTCGACGTGAACGGCGCCCGGCGCTGGGTGTCGGTCGTCTCGATGGGCAATCCGCACGCGGTGCAGGTCGTGGACGACGTCGAGGCGTACCCGGTGAAGGCCGAAGGCGCGGTCATCGAAACGCATGCGCGTTTCCCGAACAAGGTGAATGCCGGTTTCATGCAGATCGTTTCGCGCAACGAAGTGAAGCTGCGCGTATTCGAGCGCGGCGCAGGCGAAACGCTCGCGTGCGGCACGGGCGCATGCGCGGCCGTGGCGGCGGGCATTCGCCGCGGGCTGCTCGACACGCCCGTGAAGGTGCATACCCACGGCGGCCTGCTGACCATCGCCTGGGACGGCGCGCGCGACGAATCCGCCGCGCTCACCATGGCGGGCCCGGCTGCCACGGTATTCGAAGGCGAGATCGAGCTGGCCGACTGACACGCACCATCGGCCTCGTGCGGCGCGCGCAATGAGAGAACGTCGCGCTGTACGAATACCCGAAAACCATCCACCGCATGACAGACCGCGCGCCGCCGTGCGCGCCTCACAACTACAACGCGTCCACAACATGAACGATCGCGAAGTTGCCGACTATCTGCTCGCCCACCCCGATTTTTTCGTTGAGCACGCCGAACTGCTCGCGACGATCAAGCTAGGCAATCCGCATGGCAAGGCTGCCGTCTCGCTGCAGGAGCGCCAGATGGAAATGCTGCGCGAGAAGAACAAGCATCTCGAGCGGCGTCTCTCCGAGCTGCTGCGCTACGGCCACGAGAACGATTCGATCGCCGCGAAGTTCAACCGCTGGACCACGCGCATGATCGCCGAGCGCGATCCGTACGCGCTGCCGCGCTCGATCACGCAGAACCTGCGCGACGTGTTCGACATGCCGCAAGCCGCGCTGCGCGTGTGGGACGTGGCCGAGTCCTACAGCCAGGCCGACTTCGCACGCCATACCGGCGAGGAAGTGCGCATCTTCGCGAACAGTCTCGACACGCCGTACTGTGGCGCGAACACCGGCTTCGAGGCCGCGCAATGGCTCGACTCGAGCGACGGCGCCGCCGAATCGGTCGCGATCATCGCGCTGCGCGCCCCCGCTGTGGCCTCGAACGACGCGCCAGTGGGCGAAGCCTTCGGCCTGCTGGTGATGGGCTCGCCCGACCCGCGCCGCTTCCACGAAGGCATGGCCACCGACTTTCTCACGCAGATCGGTGCACTGGCGAGCGCGGCGCTCTCGCGCCTGCTGCCGCACTGACACCCGCCCAGGCCGCCCAACGTGAACCCGACCGATCCGATCGCCGACTATCTCGCGATGCTCGAACACGAGCGGCGGCTCTCGGAGCACACGCTGCGCGGCTACACGCATGAACTCGACGAGCTGAAGAAGCTCGCCAACGGCAAGCCGCTCGAAGCGGTTACCGCCGCGCAAGTGCGCGGCGCGGTGGCGCGCGCGCATGCGGGCGGCCTCTCGGCGCGCTCGATCGCGCACCGGCTCTCGGCCTGGCGCGCCTTCTATCGCTGGCTCGCGGGGCGCATCGAGATGGACGCGAATCCCGTGGCCGCCGTGCGTGCGCCCAAGCGCGCCAAAACGCTGCCGAAGGCGCTTTCCGTCGACGACGCCGCGCATCTCATGGAAGCGCCGGCCGTCGCCGGCACGGAAGAAGGCGGCCCCGAGGCGCTGCGCGACCGCGCGATGCTCGAGCTGTTCTACTCGTCCGGGCTGCGCCTCGCCGAACTCGTGGGCCTCGACGTGCGTTACGTGAAGCGCGACGGCTACGAATCGGCGGGCTGGCTCAAGCGCGACGCCGCCGAAGTCGAGGTGCTGGGCAAGGGCAATCGTCACCGCATGGTGCCGGTCGGGCGCAAGGCGCTCGACGCGCTCGACGCCTGGCTGGCCGCCCGCAGCGCCTTCGTAAAGCACGACGACGCCCCGCTCTTTCTCTCCGTGCGCGGCAACCGCATGGCGCCCGGCGTGGTGCGCGAGCGCGTGAAGCGCGCCGCCATCGCGGCGGGCATTCCCGCGAACGTGCACCCGCACGTGCTGCGGCACTCGTTCGCCACGCATCTGCTGCAGTCGAGCGGCGACCTGCGCGCCGTGCAGGAACTGCTCGGCCACGCGAGCATCTCGGCCACCCAGGTCTATACGTCGCTCGACTTTCAGCATCTCGCGAAGGTCTACGACACCGCGCATCCGCGCGCCAAGAAGCGCGATTGATACGCTACGGCGCTCGCGCAACGCTGCGCGATAGCAGTGCCGTTACCCCAGCATCGAAGCCATCATGAATATCGTCACCCTCAAGCCGTCCAAAGAAAAATCCCTGCTGCGCCGCCATCCGTGGGTCTACGCAAACGCGATCGACCACGTGGAAGGCAAGCCCGCGCCAGGCGCGACCGTCATCGTGCGCGCGGCCGACGGCCGCTTTCTCGGGCGCGCCGCCTACAGCCCGCATTCGCAGATCCGCGCGCGCGTGTGGAGCTTCGACGAAAACGAGCCGATCGACCACGCGTTCTTCAAGCGGCGCGTGCAGCGCGCCGTGGCGGACCGCCGCGCGATGGTGAGCGGCACGGGCGCGGTGCGCCTGATCTTCGGCGAGGCCGACGGCCTGCCCGGCCTGATCGTCGACTACTACATCGAAGACGGCGGTGATGTTGCGCAAAGCGGCCGCGGCCAGCTGGTCTGCCAGTTCATGGCAGCGGGCGTCGAGGCGTGGAAGGAGGCGATCGTCGCCGCGCTCACCTCGGCGACGGGCTGCCCGAACGTGTACGAGCGCTCGGACGTGTCGATCCGCGAAAAGGAAGGGCTCGAACAGATCACCGGCCTGCTCGCCGGCGACGAACCGCCCGCCACGATCATCACGAGCGAGAACGGCGTGCGCTATCACGTCGACGTGCGCAACGGCCACAAGACCGGCTTCTACGTGGATCAGCGCGACAACCGCGCGCTCGTGCAGACCTACGCGCGCGAGCGCGAGGTGCTCAACTGCTTCTGCTACACCGGCGGCTTCTCGCTCGCGGCCATGAAGGGCGGTGCGAAACGCGTGGTGTCGATCGATTCCTCGGGCGAAGCGCTCGCCACGGCGCAGAAGAACGTCGAGGCGAACGGCTTCGACGCCGCGCTCGCCGCCTGGCTCGATGCCGACGCCTTCAAGACGCTGCGCCGCCTCTACGACGATGGCGAGCGCTTCGACCTCGTGGTGCTCGATCCGCCCAAGTTCGCAGCCTCGCGCGAGCACGTGGACCGCGCCGCGCGCGCCTACAAGGACATCAATCTCACGGGTTTCAAGCTGCTGCGTCCGGGCGGTCTGCTGTTCACGTACTCGTGCTCGGGTGCGATCGATTCGGCGCTGTTCCAGAAGATCGTGGCCGGCGCCGCCGCCGACGCAAAGGTGGACGCGCGCATCCTCAAGCGCCTTGGCGCGGGTGTGGATCACCCGCTGCTCACGGCGTTCCCGGAAGGCGAATATCTGAAGGGCCTGCTGTTGCAAATCGCCTGAGGCGGCCTTACTTGAGGTTTTTCGGCGACGCGCCGGAACGCCTTTCGGGCCGCCTGTTCGCGCCCCGATTGGGCCTCGCGCCCGGCCGCCGCATGCGGGCGCGGCGCAGATATGTTTCAATAGGAAGTTATGTTGTAACACTCGAAGGCAGCGACAGCACGAAGCGGCGCGCCTGAACGTACCCCTCGAACACCTACCAGGCAGACAGCATGGCAACCAGCATGATTCCCGTCACCATCCTGACCGGCTTTCTCGGCAGCGGCAAAACCACGCTGCTCAAGCGCATCCTGAACGAGAAGCACGGCATGAAGATCGCCGTGATCGAGAACGAGTTCGGCGAAGAGAACATCGACAACGAAATCCTCGTGCAGGACAGCACCGAGCAGATCATCCAGATGAGCAACGGCTGCATCTGCTGCACGATTCGCGGCGACCTCGCGCGCGTGCTCGGCGACCTCGCGCAGCAAAAGCGCGACGGCAAGCTGGACTTCGACCGCGTGGTGATCGAAACCACCGGCCTCGCCAATCCGGGCCCGGTCGCGCAGACCTTCTTCATGGATAACGAGATCGCCGACGAATTCCTGCTCGACGCGATCATCACGCTCGTGGACGCCAAGCACGGCAACCATCAGCTCGACGAGCACGAAGTGGTGCAGCGCCAGGTCGGTTTCGCCGACCGCCTCTTCATCACGAAGGCCGACCTCGTCGACGAGAATGAACTCGCCGACCTGCGCCATCGCGTGCTGCACATGAACCCGAAGGCGCAGATCCGCCAGGTCAATTTCGGCGAGGCCGACATCAAGGAAGTGTTCGACCTGCGCGGCTTCAACCTGAACGCCAAGCTCGAAATCGACCCCGACTTCCTCGCCGAAGACGATCACGCTCATGCGCATCACGATCATGACCATGACCACGCGCATGATCATGACCACGCCGATTGCGACCACGATCACGGCCAGTGCAGCCACGAAGGCCACGATCACGGCCACCACCATCACGCGCACCACGACGACAAGATCAAGTCGTTCGTCTACCGCAGCGACCGTCCGTTCGATCCGAACCGCCTCGAAGACTTCCTCGGCGGCATCCTGCAGATCTACGGGGAGCGCCTGTTGCGCTACAAGGGCGTGCTCTACATGAAGGGCGTGGACCGCAAGGTGGTGTTCCAGGGCGTGCACCAGATGATGGGCAGCGACCTGGCCGCCAAGTGGCTGCCGATCGAGAAGAAGGGCAGCAAGATGGTGTTCATCGGCATCGAGCTGCCGCAGGACCTCATCACCGACGGGCTCGACGCCTGCCTCGCCTGACCGGCTTCCCCGCTTTTCCCGATACGCCCGGCCCGCTGCCGGGCGTTTTCGTCTGGAGTTTGTGCACTGCGACGCGAGAGCCGAGCCAAGTTTGCGGCCGGCGCAAAGAATTCCTTCTGGTTCTGTGCGTCAAATAACGTACCCGACCATCGCTTTTTCACGATTGGCGCGTTATATTTTCTGGATATCGACCGGTTCGCAAACGGCCTGGCGACCGGCGGGTCACAGCAGGGATTTCCCGCTTGCGGCGCGAGTTTGCGGTTCGGTTACAATACGGCCCCACTGGAAGAGAGGTGCCCCGGAATTCAGCCGAGGGACACCCCGCCGGCAGCGCATCGCGTCGCAGCGCGCAGTCGGTACGATATATGCCTCAGGAGCATCTGATGACCGGTTTCCAGAGGAGTTCGGCCCCGCAGCGGCGCTTCGGGCGTCACGACAGTTCATCGTCCGTGCCCGCCAGCGCGCATATAACGGCGCGGTAACTGCGCCTGGCAAAGTGGTAAAGGTTGGTAACGGCCACCGCGGCCACTGCGGGCAACACAAAAGTGCAGGCAAGATGTGCCAGTTTTGCCTCACTCATTGAAGAAGCAAGCCAGATGACGACGAAACGACTCTTGACCGAAGCCGAAATCCTGAAGATGGGCGACAAGGATTACATGAACGAGGATCAGCTCGCCTTCTTCAAGAACCGGCTCGAACAGCTGCAGGCGGAAATCCTCCGCAATGCGGGCCAGACCACTGAGAATCTGCGCGAAACCGTGATCGTTCCCGATCCGGCCGACCGCGCGACGATCGAAGAAGAGCATGCGCTCGAGCTGCGTACGCGCGACCGCGAACGCAAGCTGCTCAAGAAGGTGCAGCAATCGCTCGCGCGCATCGATTCCGGCGACTACGGCTGGTGCGAAGAAACGGGCGAGCCGATCGGCATCCCGCGTCTGCTCGCGCGTCCGACCGCCACGCTCTCGCTCGAAGCGCAAGAGCGCCGCGAACTGCGCCAGAAGCTGTTCGGCGATTGAGCTTTTTTCTGGCCGCGAAGCCCTGCTTGCGCGGCTAGCGACTTGCCTTCCCTGTCGAAGCGCACGGAGCCCCGTGCGCTTTTTTCTTTTGCGCGCGCCGTTCCACACCGGCGATCGCGCCGCCGTGCCGTTTTCTGCGCCCGCGGCCCTTGATATGCCCATCGCCGCCCTAAACTGCAACTGATATGCGCTCGCGGCGCGCGAGAAGCGCGTGCGACGCACCCGGATTCAGGGCGGCGGCGCCCGCAGCGTGCACGGCGCGCGGGTACCGCGGCGCCCACCCGAAAGCGGCAGGCACACCACCTTCGCATCCAACCCGGCATCAACGGTAAAAAGGAACGCACATGGAGCAATTTCACGGCACGACGATCGTATCCGTGCGGCGCGGCGACAAGGTCGCGCTCGGCGGCGACGGCCAGGTCACCCTCGGCAACATCGTCATGAAGGGTGGCGCGAAGAAGGTCCGGCGCATTTACGGCGGCAAGGTCATGGTCGGCTTCGCCGGCGGCACCGCCGACGCGTTCTCGCTGCTCGACCGCTTCGAAGCCAAGCTCGAAAAGCATCAGGGCAACCTCACGCGCGCCGCCGTCGAACTCGCCAAGGACTGGCGCACCGACCGCATGCTGCGCCGCCTCGAAGCCATGCTGATCGCCGCCGACGCGACCACCACGCTCGTGATCACCGGCAACGGCGACGTGCTCGACCCCGAGGAAGGCATCTGCGCGATCGGTTCGGGCGGCGCGTATGCGCAGGCCGCGGCCCGCGCGCTCGTGGAGAACACCGAACTCTCGCCGCGCGAGATCGTCGAAAAATCGCTCGAGATCGCGGGCGATATGTGTATCTACACGAATCACAACCGCGTGATCGAAACCATCGAATAACTCGCCAACCGACCGTACCGACGAGAAGGAATCAGGATGAGCACCATGACCCCCGCCGAGATCGTCTCGGAACTCGACAAGCACATCATCGGCCAGGCGAACGCGAAGAAGGCCGTGGCCGTCGCGCTGCGCAACCGCTGGCGCCGCCAGCAGGTCGCCGACCCGCTGCGCCAGGAAATCACGCCGAAGAACATCCTCATGATCGGGCCGACGGGCGTCGGCAAGACCGAAATCGCGCGGCGTCTCGCGAAGCTCGCGGATGCGCCGTTCATCAAGATCGAAGCGACCAAGTTCACCGAAGTGGGCTACGTGGGCCGCGACGTGGACAGCATCGTGCGCGACCTGATCGAAATCTCGGTGAAGCAGACGCGCGAAACGGAAATGCGCAAGGTGCGCAGCAAGGCCACGGATCAGGCCGAAGACCGCATCCTCGACATCCTGCTGCCGACGGCGCGCCCGGTAGGCTTCGGTTCGTCCGATGCGGCGAGCCACGCCGAAAGCGGCGACAACACCACGCGCCAGACCTTCCGCAAGCGCCTGCGTGAAGGCCAGCTCGACGACAAGGAAATCGAGCTGGACGTCGAGCAGCCGCAAGTGGGCATGGACATCATGGGCCCCCCGGGCATGGAAGACATGACCGAGCAGATCCGCTCGATGTTCGCCAATCTCGGCGGCGGCAAGAAAACCCGCCGCAAGGTGAAGGTCAAGGAAGCGCTCAAGCTGCTGACCGACGAGGAAGCCGGCAAGATGCTCAACGACGAAGAGGTCAAGCAAAAGGCCGTGCAGAACGTCGAGCAGAACGGCATCGTGTTCCTCGACGAAATCGACAAGATCGCCTCGCGCAACAACGAAGGCAGCGGCGGCGAAGTTTCGCGTCAGGGCGTGCAGCGCGATCTCCTGCCGCTCGTGGAAGGCACGACCATCAACACGAAATACGGGATGGTGAAGACCGATCACATCCTGTTCATCGCGAGCGGCGCGTTCCATCTCTCGAAGCCGAGCGATCTGATTCCCGAACTGCAGGGCCGTTTCCCGATTCGCGTGGAACTCGACTCGCTCTCCGTGAAGGACTTCGAAGCGATTCTGGTCGCGACCGACGCGAGCCTCGTGAAGCAGTATCAGGCCCTGCTCGCAACCGAAGACGTGCAGCTCGATTTCGCCGAAGACGGCATTCGCCGCCTCGCGGAAATCGCCTTCTCGGTGAACGAGAAGACCGAGAACATCGGCGCGCGCCGTCTTTACACGGTGATCGAAAAGCTGCTGGAAGATGTCTCGTTCGCGGCCGGCAATCACGCGGGCAAGAGCGTGATCATCGACGCCGCCTATGTCGACAATGCACTCGGCGAAGTGGCGCAGGACGAAGACCTGTCGCGTTACGTGCTCTAAACGTTACGCATGGCGCATGAAAAAGGGACCCCGCGGGGTCCCTTTTCTTTTGCCGCGCCTTGGGCAGCCGTGCTTACTGGCGCACCGGGCGCTTCGCGAGCTTGCGCTGCAGCGTGCGCCGGTGCATGTTGAGCGCGCGCGCCGTGGCCGAGATGTTGCCGTTGTGCTCGGCCAGCACGCGCTGGATGTGCTCCCATTCGAGGCGCGCGACCGAGAGCGGCGCCGGGTGCTCGATGGCCTCTTCGGCCTGCATGGCGCTCGCATCGCTTTGGAGTGCCGAGAGAATCATCTCGACGTTGGCGGGCTTGGCCAGATAGTTGTCCGCACCGTCCTTGACGGCCTGCACCGCCGTGGCGATGCTCGCGTAGCCCGTGAGCACGAGCATGCGTGCGTCCGGCTGCAGTTCGCGCAGCGGCGCGATGAGCGACAGGCCTGAGTCGTTGCCGAGATGCAGGTCCACGGTGATCTGCGAGAACTTCTGCTGGTTGGCGAAGCGAATCGCCTCTTCCGCATTGTGTGCCTGCTTCACCTCGAAGCCGCGCCGCGTGAGGCCGCGCGTGAGGATGTCGGAGAACACTTCGTCGTCGTCGATGACCAGAAAACTCATATCGCTCATGCCTAATTCTCCGTGTTGTTACGCGGCGTCGGGCCGGGTCGGCCCCTCGCCTGATCCAATCTCCGAACCCGCGGGCGCGGCGCCCTCGCGCGCCGCCGCGGAGTTCGCCTGACCCGCCTTGACCGGCTTCGCCGGCAAGCGCAGCACCGCACGGGTGCCGCGCGGACGGCGCGTGCGCATGCCGCTGCCCGTTACGGCGCCGGCCGACGTCTCGTCATCCGCACCGCTTACCTCGCCCGACGCGCTGCCGGGCGGCGTGACGTCGTTGAGCTCGATCGAGCCGCCAAGCCGCGCCGCCGACGAAAACGCCAGATACAGCCCGACGCCGTGGCCGCCCTGGGTGCTGTCCACGGGCGCGGCGCCCAGCGAGGCGCGCAGCGACGACGGAATGCCGGGCCCCGCATCGCAAACTTCGAAATCGACGTAGCCGGCTCGCGCGGCCGCATAGGCGCGCAGCGTCACGAAATCGCGGCTGGCGCGCGCGGCGTTGTCGAGCAGGATGGTGAGGATCTGGCCAACGGCGACGGTGTCGTCGAGGGCGAAGTCGCCCGGTCCATTGTCGAGGAGTTCGAACTTCACGTGCGGATGACGCAGGCGCCATTGCTCGACGAACGGCCCGAGCCATTCGCTCACGAGCTGGCGCGCGCCGGTGGACGATGCGCGGCTCCTCAGCCGTGCGAGCGCCGAGGTGCAAAGCGAGATCTGCTTGTCGAGCAGTTCGAGGTCGGCGGCATACGGTTCGAGGCCCTTGTCCGTGCGCGCGACGTCGCGCAGTTCCTCGGTGAGCATGGCGATGGTCGAGAGCGGCGTGCCGATCTCGTGCGCCACGGTGGCGGCCTGCACGCCCAGCGCCACGGCACGCTCGTCGCGCAGCAGGCGCTGCTGCGCGTCGCCGAGCGCGGTGTCGCGCTGGCGCAGCGCGCGCGACATACGCGCGACGAACCACACGATCAGGCACACGCTCACCATGAAGTTCACCCACATGCCCGCGCGATAGTAGTCGAACAGGTTGGCGGGATTGTCGAGATTGAGCGGCACGTTGTCGAAGCCGAGCAGCACGTAGCAGGCCACCGCAAAGGCCGCGAGCCAGGCAGTGAGATACCACGGCAGCACGGCGGCCGCGATGGCGAGCGACGGCAGGTAGAGCGAGACGAACGGATTGGTCGTGCCGCCGGAAAGAAAGAGCAGCGCGGAAAGCGCGCCGAGATCGACCCAGAGCTGGCCGAACAGTTCGAGATTCGATTCGGGACGATCCTGCGTGACGCGCAGCCAGGTCACGCCGTTGAACGCCACTTCCATGGCGATCACGAACAGCATGGCGGGCAGCGGCAACTGCACGCCGATGAAGAGTTGCACGAACGCGATCGTACAGAGCTGGCCGATGATGGCGAGACTGCGCAGCCAGAACAGATGGCTGAGATTGACGCGAGCACTGACGGTTATGCGATGCATGCTGTCAGTTTACCGGTTAAGACTTATCTGATTCATCATCTTGAAAGGGTTTGCTTCAATCTATGTCATCCGCCGACCACTTTTGCTTCGGCGCTTTCTGACAAGCCAGACGGAACAATGCAAGCCTCGCCCCCTGACGTACTCCACACCGTGCGCAATCTCTTTATCGATTTCATCGACGCTGCGGCGGCCAGTGGAACCGGCAAGGCGACCGATGCGTCCGCACACGAATTGCTGGCCGCCACGCGCGCAGCGCTGAGCGGCCTCGACGACGACGCGCTCATGCGCATCGCCGCTCGCGCACAGGACAGCGCCCTCGCGCAAGAAGCCGTACGCCTGAGCGCCGCGATCGCCCGGCTCGCTCCGGAGCGGGCCGCCGCGTGGTTCGCAGCGGGCCTCGCACTGCAGTTTGCAAACCGTCATGCCGAAGCGGTAGAACCTTACCGCCACGCGCTGGGAATCGCGCGTACGTTTCCAAATCTGCGCAACAATCTTGCAACAGCTTTGATGCAGATCAATTTTGGAGACCGCGAGATTCTGTCGCTGCTCGAAGAAACGGTCGCCGAAGAGCCCGCCAACGTCAACGCCTGGATCAACCTGGCGCGCGTGTTCCCAACCGATACCGACGCGGCGCGTCCACTCCACGCCAGTCGCCGCGCGCTCGAACTCGCACCGCAAAGCCCGCTCGCCCTGAACAACCATGCGATGGCCTGCAAGGAAGCGCAGCAGTGGGACGAGGTCGAACGCGCCGCACGCGCCGGCTGCCAGTATGCGCCGAACGACGCATCGCTACGCTCGAACCTGTCGATGACCCAGCTTCTGCGCGGCAACTATGCCGAGGGCTGGCCCGGCCACGAGATGCGCTGGCAGGGGTCGAGTGAGCTGGCCATGGGCCGCCCGCTGTTCCCGAAGCCCGAGTGGCGAGGCGAGCCGCTCGCGGGCCGCACCTTGCTGGTATGGGGCGAACAGGGCATGGGCGACCTGCTGCAATTCTGCCGCTACGTGCCCCTGCTCGCCGAACGCGTGCATCGCGAAGGCGGCCGGCTCGTCTGGAATTCGTTTCCGCAGATGGGCGCGCTGCTCGCACGAAGCCTCGGCCACCATTGCGATCTGTACTGCGCGGGCGGCCCCGTCGAAAACCTGCCGCCCTACGATTGCGAAGTCTCGCTGTTGAGCCTGCCGCTCATCTTCGGCACCGAGGAAGCGACGATCCCGGGCCCCACCGGTTATCTCAAGGCCGATCCCGAGGCGGCGGCGCGCTGGCGCGAATGCCTTGCGGGCGAACCGCGCCTGAAGGTTGGGCTCGCGTGGACGGGCAGCCTCACGCACAAACGCAATCCGTTTCGTCGCGTCGGGCTCGAACGGTATGCCCGGCATTTCGGCGGCATCGAGGGCGTGGCGTTCTATTCGCTGCAGCCCGGCGCACAGCAGGACATCGCCGCGGCGCGCGCAGCGGGCTTCGAGGTGACCGACTTCAGCGCCCAGTGGAAGACCTTCGACGACACCGCCGCGTTCGTCGACGCGCTCGACCTGGTGATTTCAGTGTGCACGTCGAGCGCACACCTTGCGGGCGCGCTCGGCAAGCGCGTCTGGGTGCTGCTGGACGTGAATCCGCATTGGGTCTGGCTGCTGGATCGGCGCGACAGTCCGTGGTATCCGAATACCCGGCTGTACCGTCAGAAGGCGTTCAGACAGTGGGAGCCCGTGCTCGACGAGGTGAGCGCCGATCTCGCGGCGCTCGCGCACGGCGCGCAACGCAACGCGCAACTCGGCGCGCCATTCATGGCATAACGCTTCTGCCCTTCGGCGCGGCGCCCGCTGCCGGCGCCGCCGCCGCCGCGAGGCATTCGGGGCAGAGGCAGCGTCCGCGCGGGTCCAGCTCGCTCGCGGGCAAGGCGGGCAGCGACTTGCACCAGCAATCGAAGGGTTCGGTGTTCCTGCCGCAATCGAAGCTGTTGCCGCAGCGCGGGCAGCGGGCGCTTTTCATGCCGGTGGCGGGCACGGCGGAGGCGGTCATGGCGCGCACTCCTCTCGAAGCCATGGGTTGGCGACAGAAAGATGATGCCACAGCCCGCGCGCGGGTCCTGCGCCTCGCTTGTCACGCCCGCCTTTCCCTGCCGATTTCGCCCCGTTTTGCGGCGCCGCCGATACGCTCGCGCCCGTGTTGCGCATGTGCCTCGCGAAGCGCCCGATGCGCGTCGTTTTCCCCGCCGTTTTCCCTGCTGCACCGCGCCAGTCCTGTACAATCCGGCCTGTTTCGACCGTTTTGCGGCCGCGTTCTTCGTCCGCGGATTTTCGTCCGCGAGTTTCGTCTGTTTTTCGTCCAAGTCTCCGCCGCCATGTCCGAGCCCATCGACCTTTCGCAGATCGCCCCCACCCTGAAAGCCGAAATTCTGGCCGAAGCGCTGCCTTACATTCGCCAGTATCACGGCAAGACCGTCGTCATCAAGTACGGCGGCAACGCCATGACCGAAGAGCGGCTCAAGCAGGGCTTCGCGCGCGACGTCATCCTGCTCAAGCTCGTGGGCATCAATCCGGTCATCGTGCACGGCGGCGGCCCGCAGATCGACACGGCGCTCAAGAAGATCGGCAAGCAAGGCACGTTCATCCAGGGCATGCGCGTGACCGACGAAGAAACCATGGAAGTCGTCGAGTGGGTGCTCGGCGGCGAAGTGCAGCAGGACATCGTCACGCTCATCAACCACTTCGGCGGCCACGCGGTCGGCCTGACCGGCAAGGACGGCGGCCTGATCCACGCGCGCAAGCTGATGATGCCGGACCGCGACAACCCCGGTCAGTACGTCGACATCGGCCAGGTGGGCGAAGTCGAGGCGATCAACCCTGCGGTCGTGAAGGCGCTCCAGGACGACGCGTTCATTCCAGTGATCTCGCCGATCGGCTTCGGCGAAGACGGCCTCTCGTACAACATCAACGCCGACCTCGTGGCGGGCAAGCTCGCCGTGGTGCTCAACGCCGAAAAGCTCGTGATGATGACGAACATCCCGGGCGTGATGGACAAGGCAGGCAATCTGCTCACCGACCTCTCGGCGCGCGAAATCGACGCGCTCTTCGAAGACGGCACGATCTCGGGCGGCATGCTGCCGAAGATCTCGTCGGCGCTCGACGCGGCCAAGAGCGGCGTGCGCTCGGTGCACATCATCGACGGCCGCATCGAGCACTCCGTGCTGCTGGAAATCCTGACCGAACAGCCGTTCGGCACGATGATCCGCTCGCACTAAGCTCCTTGCTCCCGGCGGCGGCGCGGTGCCGCCGCCGCGTCTCACGTCCGCGATGACCGACTCCAGCCTTCATGCCAGGCGTGCCCGGCGCCGGCCGCGCCGCGTCGCCCGTACAGCGGGCGCCCCCACCTCGCGCGGCCCGGGCTACGGCGCCCCCACCTCGCGCGGCCCGAGCTACGGCGCCCCCGTCTGGCTATTCGATCTCGACAACACGCTGCACAATGCGTCGCGCGCAATCTTCCCGGCCATCAACGCCGGCATGACGCAGTACATCGTCGACGCGCTCGGCGTGAGCCGCGACGAAGCCAATCACCTGCGCACGAGCTACACGCGCCGCTACGGCGCGACGCTGCTCGGCCTCACGCGCCATCATCCGATCGACCCGCACGACTTCCTCAAGGTCGTGCACACCTTCGACGACCTGCACGGCATGCTGCACGCCGAGCGCGGCCTCGCCCGCACGCTCGCCGCGCTGCCCGGGCGCAAGATCGTGCTCACCAACGGCCCCGAGGACTACGCGCACGCGGTGCTCGCGGCGCTCGGCATCGAGCGGCTGTTCGAACGTGTGATCGCCATCGAAGGCATGCGCTCGCGCAGCCACTGGCGCGCCAAGCCCGACTGCGCGATGCTGCGCGGCACGCTGCGCCGGGCGGGCGTGGCGCTCGCCAATGCGATCCTGATCGAAGACACACGCAGCCATCTCAAGCGCTACCGGCGCCTCGGCATCCGCACCGTCTGGATCACCGGGCATTTGCCCCCGCACTTGCCGGGTACCGGCAGGCCGCACTATGTCGATCGTCGCATTCGTTCGCTAAAATCCCTGAAACCAGGCCTGCAGTCGGGACGCTCGAAGTAAAACGGGGGAGCGCCAACCCAGAGGC
Organism: Paraburkholderia sp. EG286B; assembly: GCF_040965655.1. Taxonomy (NCBI): domain Bacteria; kingdom Pseudomonadati; phylum Pseudomonadota; class Betaproteobacteria; order Burkholderiales; family Burkholderiaceae; genus Paraburkholderia; species Paraburkholderia sp. EG286B. The sequence goes on from NZ_JBFRCF010000008.1 coordinate 82,145, forward strand.
CAACGCCAGGGACGATATCCATGCAGCCGACAGAAACGCGTGAAGCAGTCGAAGCAGCAGAATCGCCGGGCGCGGCCCGCCGCGCCCCCCGCCCGAAACCGGGCGAACGCCGTATCCACATTCTCCAGACGCTCGCCACCATGCTCGAGGCGCCGCGCGGCGAGAAAATCACCACCGCGGCATTGGCCGCGCGCCTGGGGGTTTCCGAGGCCGCGCTGTACCGCCATTTCGCGAGCAAGGCCCAGATGTACGAGGGCCTGATCGATTTCATCGAGCAGACGCTTTTCGGGCTCATCAACCAGATCGTCGAAAAAGAGCCGAGCGGCGTTCTGCAGGCGCGCGCGATCGCCCTGATGCTCGTGAACTTTTCCACACGCAACGCCGGCATGACCCGCGTCCTGACCTGCGAAGCCCTTGTGGGCGAGCACGAACGCCTCGCCGAGCGCGTGAACCAGATGCTCGATCGCGTCGAGGCGTCGCTGCGCCAGTGCCTGCGCGTCGACCTCGCGCAGGAGGCCGAGCGCAGGGCAGTTTCGGGGTCTGACCATGTCAACGCGAAGCCGGCCGCCAAGGGATACGATCCAACGGTCCGGGCGAATCTGGTCGTGCGCTATGTGATCGGTTGCTGGCATCGCTATGCGCAAAGCGGTTTCACTCGCTCACCGAGCGAGCACGCCGACGAGCAGATCCGCATCATTCTTCAATAGCGGCCGCGGGGCGTCTTTCCGTGGCGGCTGCTCGCGTCGCTACAAGGAGAACCGTCACATGAACCGTCCCGTTCCTCCGCTCGGCCTGCCGCCCATCCTGACGGGCCTCTCCGCCCATTGGGGCTGGCTCATCGCGCGAGGCATCGCCGCGATCGTCTTCGGCGTGCTTGCCTTCTCGCTGCCCGGGCTCACCGTGCTCACGCTCGCCATCGTCTGGGGCGCCTACGCCCTCGTCGACGGCGCGTTCGCGCTCATCTACGGCGCGCGCGGCGGCGGCACGCGGCGCTGGACCTACATCATCATCGGTCTGATCGGCGTGATCGCCGGCCTCGTGGCGTTCTTCTGGCCCGGCGAGACCGCCATCGTCCTCGTGATGATCATTGGCGTGTGGGCGTTCTTCACGGGCATCTTCGAGATCGTCTATGCAATCCAGTACCGGCACGCCATCGCGCATCCGTGGGCGGTCGGGATTTCGGGGCTGCTCTCGGCCACGGTAGGCTTTTTCTTCGCGATGTTCCCAGGCGCTGGCGCGCTCTCGCTGATCTGGGTGATCGCCGCCTATGCGGTCCTCTACGGCCTCCTGATGATCATCGCGGCCTTGCAACTGCGGCGCTGGCGCAACGCGCATCCTTCTGCGCCCGTGAAGTGATAAGGCTTCGCGGCCTCGCGCGGTGCGCGGGCACGTGAAGGGACGGTGCAAAAGCGCCGGGGCGGCATCGCGCCGCCCCGGCTCGCCTTTCCCGTGCGGCGCGTCGCTTTACACTTTTTCCGATATACTCTGCGTTCCTTTTGCAATACCCACGCGCCGATTTGCTGACTCGATTGCGGGCGCGTGAACTCTCAAGGCCAGGGCCCGGGAGTTCGATATAAATGCGGCTAAAGAGGTCGTCAGCTGCGCCAACCCTTTCGCACTCCGCGCCCGCCGACACCGTTTAGCCGCCCGAAAAACCAAGGCGGAACGAATGGAATCGATCGGCATCGTCGCTCCTCAAACACTGCATTTCGACGAGCCTCTGCAATTGCAGAACGGCACGGCGCTGGCCGGGTACGACCTCGTGGTCGAAACCTACGGCACGCTCAACGCCGCGCGCAGCAACGCGGTGCTCGTCTGTCACGCGCTCAACGCGTCGCACCACGTGGCGGGCGTCTACGAGGACGACCCCAAAAATGTGGGCTGGTGGGACAACATGGTCGGCCCGGGCAAGCCGCTCGACACCAACCGCTTCTTCGTGATCGGCGTGAACAATCTCGGCTCGTGCTTCGGCTCGACCGGCCCGATGAGCATCGACCCGGCCACCGGCCAGCCCTATGGCGCGAAGTTTCCGGTCGTGACCGTCGAGGACTGGGTGGACGCCCAGGCGCGCGTGGCCGATCGCTTCGGCATCGAGAAGTTCGCCGCGGTGATGGGCGGCAGCCTTGGCGGCATGCAGGCGCTTGCATGGAGCCTGCGCTATCCGGATCGCCTCGGCCACTGCATCGTGGTCGCCTCCACGCCCAAGCTCTCGGCGCAGAACATCGCGTTCAACGAAGTCGCGCGCTCGGCCATCCTCTCGGACCCCGACTTCCATGGCGGAGACTACTACGCCCACAACGTGAAGCCGCGCCGCGGCCTGCGTGTCGCGCGCATGATCGGCCACATTACCTATCTGTCCGACGACGACATGGCCGAGAAATTCGGCCGGGCGCTGCGCCGTGCGGAAGGCGCCGAAAACGCCTACAACTTCAACTTCGAGGTGGAATTCGAAGTGGAGTCGTACCTGCGCTATCAGGGCGACAAGTTCGCCGACTACTTCGACGCCAACACCTACCTGCTGATCACACGCGCGCTCGATTACTTCGACCCCGCCAAGGCGTATGACGGCGACCTCACGCGCGCACTCGCGCACACGAAGGCGAAATACCTCGTGGCGAGCTTCGCGACCGACTGGCGTTTCGCGCCGGCGCGCTCGCGCGAACTCGTGAAGGCGCTGCTCGATCACAAGCGCCAGGTGACCTACGCGGAAATCGACGCGCCGCACGGCCACGACGCCTTCCTGCTCGACGACGCGCGCTATCACAATGTGGTGCGCGCTTACTACGAACGTATTGCTGCTGAGGTGGGCGCATGAACCAGAGCGCTTTCGACAGTCTTTCCGCCCGTCCCGACTTTCGCACCATCGCGCGCTGGATCGAACCGCGCGCGAAGGTGCTCGACCTCGGCTGCGGCGACGGCTCGCTGCTCTCGCTGCTCACCGAGGAGCTGGAGTGCACGGGCTACGGCATCGAGATCAACGACGCGGGCGTGCTCGCTTCGGTGAAGAACGGCATCAACGTGATCCAGCAGAATCTGGAAGACGGCCTGCGCCTGTTCGAGGACGCGAGCTTCGACTTTGCGATCCTCTCGCAAACGCTGCAGACCATTCACCAGACGGCCGCCATCCTGCGCGAGACGGCGCGCGTGGGCAAGGAGTGCATCGTCTCGTTCCCGAACTTCGGCTACTGGCCGCACCGGCTTTCGGTGCTGCGCGGCCGCATGCCGGTTTCGAAGTCGCTGCCCTACCAGTGGCATAACACGCCGAACGTACGTGTTCTCACGGTGAAGGACTTCGAGGCGCTCGCGCCCGAGGTGGGCGTCGAGATTCTCGACCGCGCCGTGCTCCATGGGGGTCAGACCGTTCGTTGGGGTGTGAACTGGCGTGGTAGTCTTGCGGTCTATCGCGTGAGAAAAAAATGACGCCGTGCGCGGCGTCGCGTGTTTTTCTGCCCGACCGGTTCACCTGGAACCGCACCCAACACCGCCGCCGCTAACGACGACATGCAGAATCCGCCCCACGAGGCACCCGCTCTTACCGCTCACGAATCCCACCCCGGCTGGCGTGCGTATCTGAATACGCACATGCTGATCTGCGTGTTCCTCGGCTTTACCTCCGGGCTGCCGCTCTTCACGCTCGTCTATCTGGTGCAGGCGTGGCTGCGCTCAGAGGGCGTCAATCTCAAGGAGATCGGCCTCTTCGCGCTGATCCAGTTCCCCTACACCTGGAAGTTCGTCTGGGCGCCGCTCATGGACCGCTACGTGCCGCGCCTGCCCGGCTGGCGCCCGGGGCGGCGGCGCGGCTGGATGCTCGTCACGCAGATTCTCGTGGCGCTCGCCATCGGCACGCTCGGCTACGTTTCGCCGAAAGATTCGATCTGGACTGTGGCCGCGCTCACCGCGCTGGTGGCGTTCTTCGGCGCGAGCCAGGACATCTCCATCGACGCCTACCGGCGCGAACTGCTCACCGATACGCAGCAGGGCCTCGGCAACGCCGTGCACGTGAACGCCTACAAGATCGCGGCGCTCGTGCCGGGCTCGCTCGCGCTGATCCTCTCCGATCATCTGCCGTGGAGCACCGTATTCGTCGTGACGGCGGCGTTCATGATTCCAGGCATGATCATGACGCTCGTCGTGAAAGAGCCCGAAGTGCACGGCGCGCCGCCCAGGAACCTGCGCGAAGCGATCGTGCAGCCGTTCGCCGAATTCGTGCGCCGCGACGGTCTCGCCGCGGCACTGTTTGTGCTCGCCTTCATCTTTCTCTACAAACTCGGCGACACGATGGCGACCACCCTGTCCACATCGTTCTTCCTCGACATCGGCTATTCGCGCACCGAGATCGGCGTGATCGCCAAGATGACGGCGTTCGGCGCAAGTCTCGCGGGCGGCATCATCGGCGGCGTGGCGCTCGTGAAGATCGGCATTGGGCGCGGGCTGTGGATCTTCGGCTTCCTGCAAATGATTTCTACTCTGGGTTTCGCGTGGCTCGCGCAGCTCGGCGCTGGATCGCCCTCGCTCGCCGCCATCTACGATGCCGTGCTCGCCGTGAGCCATGCGGTTGCGTGGGCCGCGGGTCTCTTCGGCGCCACCGTACAGTTCACGCTCGACCCGCGCGCCGTTGCGCTCGCGCTCGTGTACGGCTTCGAGACCTTCGCAACGGGACTCACGCTCGCCGCGTTCACTGCCTATATTGCAAGCACGACCGATCCGCGTTACACCGCCACGCAGTTCGCACTCTTCACGAGCCTCGCCTCCGTGCCGCGCACGCTGGCCTCCGCCGCGAGCGGCTACGTGGTCGCGAAGATCGGCTGGTTCGACTATTTCATCGTCTGCACGGTGCTCGCGGTACCGGGTATGCTCCTGCTCATTCGTATTGCCCCGTGGAGAGTCCGGTCGTGAGCACGCATGAGACCGTCGCGCAAAGCCCGCGTGCGCCGCTGTGCAGCGGCGAGCGCGCTCGCGCGCTCGTGCTGGCGCTCGCCGCCGTCTTGCCGGGTCTTTGCGCATGGAATGCCTGGGGTGCCGAAAACCCGGCCGCCACGAGCGCCCCGGCGAGCGTGCCGGCCAACCCTGCCACGCCGCCAGCAGGCAGCGCCGCGAGTGCAGGCAATGCCGCAACGAACCCGACGAACGGCGCGGCGAACAGCGCGAACGCAAGCGTCGCGCCGGGCAGCGTCGCCCCCGGCGCACCGAACACGGGCCGTGTGGTGCGCTTCGGCAACGCCGCCGTGTACCGCAACCTGATTCCCTCGCCGATGCTCGAAGCGCAGGCCACGGCAGAGTTCAACGAGATCGTGCGCGGCGCGGCCCATTCGAACCGCCTCTATGCCGAAAGCGATCCGCACGTGCAGCGCGTGCGGGCTTTCGTCGACCGGCTCGCGCCTTACTCGCTGAAGTGGAGCGATCGCGTCAAGAACTGGAAGTGGGAAGTGGCGGTGATCCGCTCGAACGACATCCGCATGTACGCGCTGCCGGGCGGCAAGATCGTCGTGTATGGCGGCCTGCTCGATCGCGTGAAGCTCAACGACAACGAGTTCGGCATGCTGCTCGGCCACGAGATCGCGCATGCGGTGCGCGAGCACGTGCGCGAGCGCCTGGGCGAACAACAGGCCGCGCAGATCGAATCGGGCTCCGTGCCGCAGCTCTTCGGGCTCGCGGACCTCGGCGTGTTTCCGCTCGGTATCGGCTCGCAGCTCGTGGAAATGCACTACGGCCGCGCCGACGAAACCGAAGCCGACGTGATCGGCAGCGATATCGCCTCGCGCGCGGGCTTCGATCCGCGCGCGGCGCTCACGCTGTGGGACAAGCTCGCGGTGGCGACGCGCGCCGACCGCGATCAGGGCTTCATCTACGTGCATCCGTACACGCCGGCGCGGCGTGCCGATATCGCCAAGCGCCTCGCCGACATGATGCCGCTCTACGCCAAGGCGATCGGCAAGCCGCTCGCCGAGTTGCCCGACTACGAGGGCATCCCGGCCGTGCAAAAGCGCAAGGTGGTGTCGGCGCCCTGAAAGCGGTTTCACAGCGCGCCGGTGTGAGCGTCAGCTCTTGACCATGTAGTCGTAGTCGATGGTCAGCGGCGCGTGGTCGCTGAACTTGATGTCCTTGAAGATCGACGTCTTCTTCGCCTTGTGCGCAATGCCGGGCGTCGCGATCTGATAGTCGATACGCCACCCCACGTTCTTCGCATACGCCTGGCCGCGATTGCTCCACCACGTGTATTGCTCGGGGCGCGCGTCGAGCGTGCGGAACACGTCCACGTAGCCCACGTCGTCGAACAGGCTCGTGAGCCATGCGCGCTCTTCGGGCAGGCAGCCGGAGTTCTTCTGGTTGCCCTTCCAGTTCTTGATGTCGATTTCCTTGTGGACGATGTTCACGTCGCCGCACAGGATCACTTCGCGCTCACGCTTGAGTTCCGCGAGATGCGGCATGAATGCGTCCATGAAGCGGTACTTCGCGGCCTGACGCTCGTCGCCGCTCGAGCCCGAAGGCACGTACACGGAGATCACCGAGAGCTTGCCGAAGCGCGTTTCCACATAGCGCCCTTCCGGGTCGAACTCCTCGCTGCCAAAGCCGATGATGACGTCGTCGGGCTCGTGGCGCGAATAGACGCCCGCGCCGCTATAGCCCTTCTTGACCGCATGCTGGAAGTAGCCCGTGAAGTCGTGCGGGGCGAGGAATTCAGGCGTCATGTCGTCCTGCGAGCACTTGATTTCCTGCACGCAGAGCACATCGGCCTTCTGTTCGCCGAACCATTCGAAAAAGCCCTTCTTCGCCGCCGAGCGGATGCCGTTCAGATTCGCGGTGATCACACGCAACATGTCTTCTTTCCTCTTGATTGTGCGTTGCCTCGCACGGCGCGCCGAACCGGAACTGCGCCGCGCCGCGCGAGGGAATACGGTCGGTCTCAGTCGATCTTGAGACCCTTGAGTTCGGCCTTGGCCGGCGGAAATTCGAGCTTCAGACTTTCCATCAGGCGCAGCAGCAGTTCGGCCACCATGAGGTTGCGGTGCGACTTCGAGTTCGCGGGAATTACGTACCACGGCGCGTATTCAGTGGAGGTGGCCGCGAGCGCCTCGTGGTACGCGGCCTGATAGGCGTCCCAATGCTTGCGCGCTTCGAGATCGGATACGTCGAATTTCCAGTGCTTGGTGGGGTCGTCGATGCGCGCCTGGATGCGGCTGCGCTGCTCGTCCTTCGAGATGTGCAGCATGCACTTGATGATCGACGTGCCGCTCTCGGCGAGCAGCGCCTCGAAATGGCGGATCTGCCGGTAGCGGCGCTCGCACTCGGCCGGGTCGATCTGGCCGATTACGCGCGGCACGAGCACGTCTTCGTAGTGACTGCGGTTGAATATCGCCAGCTCACCCGCCGCGGGCACCTGCAGGTGCACGCGCCAGAGAAAGTCGCGCGCGGCCTCGATGGGCGTCGGCGCGCGAAACGGCACGATGCGCAGGCCGAGCGGATCGACCTCGTGAAACACGCCGCGGATCGTGCCGTCCTTGCCGCTCGTGTCCATGCCCTGCAACACGAGCAGCACGCGCTGATGGCGCTGCGAATGCAGACGCTCCTGCAACACGTCGAGCTGGTTGCCGATCTCGGCGAGCCGGTCGCGGTCGGCGTCCTTGCTGCCGGTCGAGAACGGTTTCACGGCGGGGTCGAGCGCGTTGAGCGAGAACGTCCCCGCCCTCTTGTCGCTGAAGTACGGCACGCGGTAATCGTCGAGACTCGGGATATGGGACATGCGTTGTTCTCCTCTCTCTCGTGAATTTGACGGCGCCAGCGCCGTTGCCCGCCTGAAGCGGCAAGGCGGCGCCGCACTGCTACGCACGACGCCGCCTCGCAAGCATGCCCGAATCAGGCCGGCTCAAGTCAAACTCAGCCCAGCTTCTTCTTCAGCAGCTCGTTGACCTGCTGCGGGTTCGCCTTGCCCTTCGTCGCCTTCATGGCCTGGCCGATCAGCGCGTTGAACGCCTTTTCCTTGCCGGCGCGGAATTCTTCCACCGACTTCTGGTTCGCGGCGAGCACCTCGTCGATGATCGCTTCGAGCGCGCCGGTGTCCGAGATCTGCTTGAGGCCCTTCGCTTCGATGATGCGGTCGGCTGCGTCGACGTCCGTGGCCTTCTCGTCCCACATCGCCTGGAACACTTCCTTGGCGATCTTGTTCGAGATCGTGCCGTCGGCGATGCGCGCGAGCAGCACCGCGAACTGCGCGGCCGAGACCGGCGAGTCGGCAATGTCGAGGCCTTCGCGGTTGAGCTGCGACGAGACTTCGCCCATCAGCCAGTTGGCCGCGGCCTTGGCCTGCGCCGCGCCCGCCTTGGCCACCACCGCTTCGAAGTAAGCCGCCATCGCCTTGCTCGAAGTGAGCACGTTCGCGTCATACGGCGTCACGCCGTACTGCTCGACAAAGCGCGTTTGCATCGTCGCGGGCAGCTCGGGCAGCTCGCCCTTCACGCGCTCGACCCACGCGGCATCGATCACGAGCGGCATGAGGTCGGGGTCGGGGAAATAGCGGTAATCGTGCGCGTCTTCCTTGCTGCGCATCGAACGCGTCTCGCGCTTGTCCGGGTCGTAGAGGCGCGTTTCCTGCACCACCGTGCCGCCGTCTTCGATCAGCTCGATCTGGCGGCGCACTTCGTACTGGATCGCCTCTTCGAGGAAGCGGAAAGAGTTCAGGTTCTTGATCTCGGCGCGCGTGCCGAATTCCTTCTGGCCGACCGGACGCACGGAGACGTTCGCGTCGCAGCGGAACGAGCCTTCCTGCATGTTGCCGTCGCAAATGCCGAGCCACACGACGAGCGTGTGCAGCGACTTCGCGTACGCAACCGCTTCGGCGGCGCTGCGCATTTCGGGTTCCGTGACGATTTCGAGCAGCGGCGTGCCGGCGCGGTTCAGGTCGATGCCCGTCATGCCCGCGAAGTCTTCGTGCAGCGACTTGCCCGCGTCTTCTTCGAGGTGCGCGCGCGTGAGATTGACAGTCTTCTCGTAGGCTTCCTTGCCAGCCTTTTCATTAGCCGGGACCTGAATGGTGATCTGGCCGCCCTGCACGACCGGAATCTCGTACTGGCTGATCTGATAGCCCTTCGGCAGGTCCGGATAGAAGTAGTTCTTGCGCGCGAAAATGCTGCGCGGCGCAATCGTCGCGTTGATTGCGAGGCCGAACTGGATCGCGCGCTCCACGGCGCCGCGGTTCATTACCGGCAGCACGCCCGGCAGCGCGAGATCGACGGGGCAGGCCTGCGAGTTGGGCGCGGCGCCGAACTGCGTCGATGCGCCCGAGAAGATCTTCGACGCCGTCGACAATTGCGCGTGCGTCTCGAGACCGATAACGACTTCCCACTGTGTTGCCATGTTCACACCCCTGCCGGCGCCGTGCGATGCCAGTCGGTCGCGCGCTGGAAGGCGTCGGCGACCTGCAGCATGCGGGCCTCGTTGAAATAGTTGCCGACGATCTGCAGACCGACGGGACGCTGCGCGTTCGCACCCGCGCCGAAGCCGCACGGCACGCTCATGCCGGGCAGGCCCGCGAGGCTCGTGGAGAGCGTGTAGATGTCCGCGAGGTACATCTGCAGCGGATCGTCGCCCTTGGCGCCGAGGTCCCATGCCACGCTCGGGGCGACCGGCCCCATGATCACGTCGCACTGCTTGAACGCTTCCTGGAAATCCTGCGCAATGATGCGGCGGATCTTCTGCGCCTGCAGGTAGTACGCGTCGTAGTAGCCGTGCGAAAGCACGTAGGTGCCCACCAGAATGCGGCGCTTCACCTCGGGGCCGAAGCCCTCGGCGCGCGACTTCTTGTACATGTCGAGCAGATCGCGGTATTCGGCCGCGCGGTGGCCGAAGCGTACGCCGTCGAAACGCGAGAGGTTCGACGAGGCTTCCGCCGGGGCGATCACGTAGTACACGGGAATCGACAGTTCGGTCTTCGGCAGCGTGACTTCGACTAGCGTGGCGCCGAGCGACTCGTACGTCTTCAGCGCGGCGTCGATGGCGGCGCGCACGTCGTCGGCCAGGCCCGCGCCGAAGTATTCCTTCGGCAGGCCGATGCGCAGACCCGCGAGCGGCTTGTCGGCGCCGGCGTCCTGGCTCCACGTCTGGCCGATGAAGCGCGTGTAGTCCTCGTGCTCGTGCGTGAGGCTGGTCGAGTCGCGCTCGTCGAAGCCGCCCATGGCGTTCAGGAGCAGCCCGCAATCGCCGGCGCTGTGCGCGAACGGGCCGCCCTGGTCGAGCGACGAGGCGAACGCGATCATGCCGTAGCGCGAGACGCGGCCGTAGGTGGGCTTGATGCCCGTCACGCCCGTGAACGACGCCGGCTGGCGAATCGAGCCGCCGGTGTCGGTGCCGGTCGCGGCGGGCGCGAGGCGTGCGGCGACGGCCGCGGCGGAACCGCCCGACGAGCCGCCCGGCACGGCCTTCGTGTCCCACGGGTTCTTCACGGCGCCGAAATGCGAGTTCTCGTTGGACGAGCCCATCGCGAATTCGTCCATGTTGGTCTTGCCGAGGCAGACCATGCCCGCGCGCTCGAGCCGCTCGACCACGGTCGCGTCGAACGGGCTCACATAGTTTGCAAGCATCTTCGAGCCGGCGGTCGAGCGCCAGCCGCGCGTGACGAACACGTCCTTGTGCGCGAGCGGAATGCCCGCGAGCGGGCCCGCGTGGCCCGAGTGCAGGAGCGCGTCGGCGGCCTTCGCCTGGGCGAGCGTCAATTCGGGATTGACGTCGACGAAGGCGTTCAGGTCTTGATGCGCTTCGATCCGGCCCAGAAAGTGCTGGGCCAGCTCGACTGCGGAGCACTCCTTCGCAGCCAGCGCGGCGCGCAGTTCGGTCAAGCTTTTGTCATGCATTGCGTGATTCCTGGAAGAACGTCACGGCGTGGTCGAAATCCGATCGTTGCGCCGTCCGGGAGCGGCTCGACTGACGTTGGCAAACGTTCAGGCCGCTACCCGGAAAACCCCGGAAAATTCGGGAGTCCGTGCCGTTTCGAACTGTTCCGACGACTCGAAAGATTTCGAAATGGCGAAAAAATGCTGCGCGCTTATTCAATCACGCGCGGTACGAGGTAAAGTCCGTCCTGCACCGCGGGCGCGGGACGCTGCAGCGCTTCGCGGTCCACGATTTCGGTCACGGCGTCCTCGCGCAGACGCAGCGCGACATCCTCGATCTGCTCGATCGGGTGGGCGAGCGGCGCAATGCCGGTCGTGTCCACGGCCTGCATCTGCTCGACGAGGCCGAAGAAGCCGTTCAGGCGTTCGAGCGTATTGCCGGCTTCGGCGTCGGCCAGTTCGAGGCGCGCAAGATGCGCGATACGCTTCACATCGTTCAGGGTCAGGGCCATGCGGTCACCGGAAAAAGGGGCTGCGGCAGTGCGGAAATTCGGTGCTGCAACAGCGGTTTATCGCGCCGGATCCGGCTCTGGAGGAAAGCTTCGACGAGGTCAAAAACTGCCTTCCGGATCCTGCAAAACAGGCAAAATTATAAGGTATCATTACGCGTTCGACCCAAACCCGGACCGCCTTGCATCCGCCTTTCAGTTCTGTACGCAACACAATGCGGCCAGACAAGATCAAACGGGCGGCGCAGCCAGGCTGCCTCCGGTAATCATCCCCGCAGTCTCAGGCCCCTCGTGGCGCCCCTTGCGACGCCCTCCGCCGTGATTTCGGAGTGCTCTCGTGGTGGAGCATAGCGCCCTGAGGCTGTTAATTTTTCCGCTGCCGCCCTCGCCCACCAAGCTGGAAGGACGGCCACAAGCGAGACAGGATTTTTGAATGTTCGGTTTTCTGCGTAGCTACTTCTCCAACGACCTGGCGATCGACCTCGGCACCGCCAACACCCTGATCTACATGCGCGGCAAGGGCATCGTCCTCGACGAACCCTCGGTCGTCTCCATTCGCCAGGAAGGCGGCCCGAACGGCAAGAAGACGATTCAGGCAGTCGGCAAGGAAGCCAAGCAGATGCTCGGCAAGGTCCCGGGCAACATCGAAGCCATCCGCCCGATGAAGGACGGCGTGATCGCCGACTTCACCGTCACCGAGCAGATGATCAAGCAGTTCATCAAGACGGCGCACGAGTCGCGCATGTTCTCGCCGTCGCCGCGCATCATCATCTGCGTGCCGTGCGGTTCGACCCAGGTCGAGCGCCGCGCGATCAAGGAAGCCGCGCACGGCGCGGGCGCCTCGCAGGTCTACCTCATCGAAGAACCGATGGCCGCCGCGATCGGCGCTGGCCTGCCGGTTTCGGAAGCCACGGGCTCGATGGTCGTCGACATCGGCGGCGGCACGACCGAAGTGGGCGTGATCTCGCTCGGCGGCATCGTCTACAAGGGCTCGGTGCGCGTGGGCGGCGACAAGTTCGATGAAGCGATCGTCAACTACATCCGCCGCAACTACGGCATGCTGATCGGCGAGCAAACCGCTGAAGCCATCAAGAAGGAAATCGGTTCGGCCTTCCCGGGTTCCGAAGTCAAGGAAATGGAAGTGAAGGGCCGCAACCTGTCGGAAGGCATTCCGCGCAGCTTCACCATTTCGAGCAACGAAATCCTCGAAGCGCTCACCGACCCGCTGAACCAGATCGTCTCGTCGGTGAAGATCGCGCTCGAACAAACGCCGCCGGAACTGGGCGCCGACATCGCCGAGCGCGGCATGATGCTCACGGGCGGCGGCGCACTGCTGCGCGACCTGGATCGCCTGCTCGCCGAAGAAACCGGTCTGCCGGTGCTCGTGGCCGAAGACCCGCTCACCTGCGTGGTGCGCGGCTCGGGCATGGCGCTCGAGCGCATGGACAAGCTTGGCAGCATCTTCTCGTACGAGTAAGCGCGCCGCGCACCGCTGCGCTCGCCCGCGGCGCGGTTTCGGCGTCGCCGCGCCATTGATGGCGTGGCGGCACGCGCGCCGCCACGGCGCCCGCAATGGGGCGTCCTGCGGGGCGCCGAAGTTTCACGCTTCGTTGTGCCCTCCGTTACCCCCTCTGTTTCACCGAACCGCACACGCCCCCGGCGCCGACCATGGAATACAGTCCGCCGCCCCTCTTTAAACAGGGCCCATCGGCACTCGCACGGCTGATTTTCTTCGTCGTGCTGTCGCTCGCGCTCCTCGTCTCCGACGCGCGTTTCAAGACGCTCGAGATCGTGCGCGGCGTGCTCGGCGCGGGTCTCTACCCGCTGCAACGCGCGGCCCTCGTGCCGCGTGACTTCTTTATGGGCGCCGCCGATCTGGCCGTGACGAGTTCCACGCTGCGCACCGAAAACACCCAGCTGCACGTGCGCAATCTCCAGCTTTCGCAGCAGGCCAACGCGGCCGCTTCGCTCACCGCCGAAAACGCGCACCTGCGCGCGCTTCTGCAGCTCTCGCAGCGCATCGGCGCGCAAACCACGCCGGCGGAGATCCAGTACGACACGCGCGACCCGTTCACGCAGAAGGTCGTGATCGGCGGCGGCTCGCAGCAGAATATCCAGAACGGCTCGCCGGTATTGAGCGAGGACGGCGTGATCGGCCAGGTCACGCGCGTGTTCCCCATGCAGTCCGAAGTCACGCTCGTCACCGACAAGGACCAGGCCGTGCCGGTCGAAGTCGTGCGCACCGGTCTGCGCAGCGTGATCTACGGCACGGCGAAGGGCGACCTGCTCGATCTGCGCTTCGTGCCGATCAGCGCCGATCTGCAAGTGGGCGACGAACTCGTGACGAGCGGCCTCGACGGCATCTATCCGCAAGGGCTGCCGGTCGCGAAGGTGTTGCGCGTGGACAAGCAGGCGGACACCGCGTTCGCGCGCGTGGTCTGCCTGCCGCTCGCCGCCGTGCGCGGGGCGCGCCAGGTGCTCGTGCTGCACTATGTGCCGCAGGTGCCGCCCAACCCGATCGCCGCCGAAGAGGCCGCAGCGGCCGCCGAGGCGAAGGACGCGAAGAAGAAGTCCGCCAAGGCCGCGGACAAGAAGGGCGACAAGAAAGCCGACGACGCGAAGGCGAAACCCGCCGCCGCTGCATCGGGCGCGGCCCCGGCCCCGGCGCAGCAGGCGAAGCCCGCAGCGAATGCAGCCGCAGCAGACACGAAGCCGGCGGAGAAAAAGCGGCCCAGGGAGAGCCTGCGCGAAGAGGCAGCGAAGGCCGTCGAGAAAGGGGGCCATTGATGCCGCGTCCGCAATACATTCTGCAGCCGGTCAATCCGTACTTCATCGTTTTCAGCCTCGCGGCGGCGTTCCTGCTGAACCTGCTGCCCTGGGGCAAGCTGCCCGGCGTGCCCGACTTCGTCGCGCTCGTGCTGCTGTTCTGGAACATTCACCAGCCGCGCAAGGTCGGCATGGGCGTCGCGTTCTTCCTCGGGCTCCTCATGGACGTCCACAACGCGAACCTGCTCGGCGAGCACGCGCTCGCGTACACGCTGCTTTCCTATGGCGCGATCACCATTCACCGCCGCGTGCTGTGGATGTCGATCGGCCTGCAGATGTTCGCAGTCACGCCCATGCTGGTCGGCGCGCAGGTCGTGCCGTTCGTGATCCGCCTGCTGATGGGCGCGTCGTTTCCTGGCTGGGGATACCTCATCAGCGGCTTCGTCGAGGCGATCCTCTGGCCGATCGCGAGCGTGCTGCTGCTGTTGCCGCAGCGCCGCCCCGTCGATCCCGACGACACCCGGCCCATTTGAGCGGCGCGCCGCCCGCCGCTGGAAGACTCGCTTGACTACCTCTTACGCACCCCGGCCCGCCGTTCCTCGCGATTGGAACCGTGGGGCCTGGGTCTGACAGCATGACCGAATTCAAGGACACCCAGCAGCAGCTCACGAAGTTCCGCCTGCGCGTCGCGGCGGCGGGGCTGTTCGTGTTCGTCTGCTTCGGGCTGATCGCGTTCCGCTTCCTCTATCTGCAGGTCTGGAACCACAGCAAGTACTCGCTGCAGGCGGACGAAAACCGCATTTCCGTCGCACCGATCGTGCCGAACCGCGGCATCATCACCGACCGCAACGGCGTCGTGCTCGCGAAGAACTACTCGGCGTACACGCTCGAAATCACGCCCTCGAAGCTCACCGACACGCTCGACAACACGATCGACGAGCTCTCGACCGTGATCCCGATCGATGCGCGCGACCGCCGCCGCTTCAAGAAGCTGCTCGAAGACTCGAAGAACTTCGAGAGCCTGCCGATCCGCACGCGCCTGACCGACGACGAAGTCGCGCGCTTCACGGCCCTGCGCTTCCGCTTCCCCGGCGTGGAAGTGCGCGCGCGCCTGTTCCGCCAGTATCCGCTTGGGCCCACGGCCGCGCACGTGATCGGCTATATCGGCCGGATTTCGCAGCGCGACCAGGAGCGCATCGACGACCTCTCCGACAAGAACGACAGCGATCCCGAGCACTACGATCCGCGTCTGGACGCGAACAACTACAACGGCACCGACTACATCGGCAAGATCGGCGTCGAGCAGAGCTACGAAACCGAGCTGCACGGCCTGACCGGCTTCGAGGAAGTGGAAGTGACGGCGGGCGGCCGCCCTGTGCGTACGCTCTCGCGCACCCAGGCGACGCCGGGCAACAACCTCGTGCTGTCGATCGACATCGGTCTGCAGCAGATCGCCGAGCAGGCCTTCGCGGGCAAGCGCGGCGCGCTCGTGGCGATCGAGCCGTCCACGGGCGACATTCTCGCGTTCGTCTCGGCGCCGAGCTTCGACCCGAACTCGTTCGTGGACGGCATCGACCAGCAGACCTGGGACGAGCTCAACAACTCGCCCGATCACCCGCTCCTGAACCGTCCGCTGCACGGCACCTACCCGCCGGGCTCGACCTACAAGCCGTTCATGGCGCTCGCCGCGCTCACGCTGCACAAGCGCACGCCGCAGTGGGGCTTCTCCGACCCCGGCTTCTACATGTTCGGCGGCCACCGCTTCAACAACGACGTGCGCTCGGGCCAGGGCTGGGTCGACATGAACCGCGCGATCATGGTGTCGAACGATACCTACTTCTTCATGCTCGCGCACGACCTGGGCGTGGACAACATCGCCAACTTCATGAAGCCGCTCGGCTTCGGCCAGCTCACCGGCATCGACATCGCGGGCGAGGCGCGCGGCATCCTGCCCTCCACCGAATGGAAGCGCAAGGCGTACCGCAAGCCCGAGCAGCAGCGCTGGTACGAGGGCGAGACGATCAGCCTCGGGATTGGCCAGGGCTACAACTCGTTCACGATCCTGCAGCTCGCGCACGCCACGGCCACGCTCGCCGACAACGGCGTGCTCATGAAGCCGCACCTCGTGAAGGAAATCGAAAATCCGATCACGAAGCAGGAACGCCTCACTGTGCCGAGCCAAAGCGGTCGCCTGAACGTGAGCCAGGCCGACATCGACGTGGTGAAGCGCGGCATGGAAAACGTGACGATGAATCAGTCGGGCACGGCGTATCAGGTGTTCCGCAACGCGCCGTACACGTCGGCGGGCAAGACCGGCACGGCGCAGGTGTTCTCGCTGCAGGGCGGCAAGTATAAGGCGCATGCGCTCGCCGAAAATCTGCGCGACCACGCGCTCTTCATCGCGTTCGCGCCGGCCGAGAAGCCGCAGATCGCGCTCGCGCTGATCGTCGAAAACGGCGGCTGGGGCGCGCAGGCCGCAGGCCCGATCGCGCGCCGCGTGCTGGATTACTACCTCGTCGATCGCCTGAAGCCGGGCGTCGAGCAGGCGGCCGTGAGCGCGGCGGCGTCGGCCACGGAAGACGCCTCCGCGCCCGTGATCGGCGCGCCGCCCGAGGCGGCGTCGGCTTCGGCGGCGTCGGCGGCTTCGGGCCCGGCCCCGGCCACGCCCGCCGTGCAGCCAGTGCGGGTCGCCGCCGGCTTCACGCCGCTGCCGATTCCCGGCGCGGCATCGGCCGCCGCGGCGGCTTCCGCTGCGGCGGCGGCTGCACAAGCTTCAGGCGCGGCCGCCGCTGCGCCTGCCTCCGCTGCCGGTCCGGCTGCGGCCTCCGGCGCGGCGGCGCGGCCCATGCCCGCCAGCAGCGCCGCCGGCAAGACTCGCAAGCCCCGTCAGAACGTGAGCCCCGATGCGCCCGCAGCAACCGACGCCGTGAATGGCGGCACCGCCGGCACGCCCGACACGGGCGCCGCGCGCCCCGCGCCCGCCTCCGAGCCCCGCCACTTCGGCCCTGGCCCCCATCGCCCGCGCCGCCCCGCCAGCGCGAGCGACGCGGCCACGCTCGCACCGCCGCCCAAGCCCGCAACGGGCGGCATCGACGAGTAAGGAATCACCATGCCTTTCCTCCAGTTCGACAAGATCGACAAGCGCGCGGTGCTCGATACGCTGCGCAAGATGTTCCTCGGCTTCGATCGCCCGCTCGCGCTCACCGTGTTCCTGCTGCTGTGCGTGGGCATCGTCACGCTGTACAGCGCGAGCCTCGACGTGCCGGGCCGCGTGGAAGACCAGCTGCGCAACATCATGCTCACCTTCGTGCTGATGTGGGCGCTCGCCAATGTGCCGCCCAACACGCTCATGCGCTTCGCGGTGCCGATCTATACGTTCGGCATCGCGCTGCTCGTTGCGGTGGCGCTATTCGGCCTCACGCGCAAGGGCGCCAAGCGCTGGATCAACGTGGGCGTCGTGATCCAGCCCTCGGAAATCCTCAAAATCGCCACGCCGCTTATGCTCGCCTGGTACTACCAGCGCCGCGAAGGCGTGATGCGCTGGTACGACTTCGTCGTCGGCTTCGTGATCCTGCTCGTGCCGGTGGGGCTCATCGCCAAGCAGCCGGACCTCGGCACCGCCGTGCTCGTGTTCGCCTCAGGCCTCTTCGTCATCTATTTCGCGGGACTCTCGTTCAAGCTGATCGTGCCGGTGCTGATCGCGGGCGTGATCGCGGTGGCCTCGATCGCGGCGTTCCAGGACAAGATCTGCCAGCCGCAGGTGAACTGGCCGCTCATGCACGACTACCAGAAGCACCGCATCTGCACGCTGCTCGACCCGACCTCCGATCCGCTCGGCAAGGGCTTCCACACCATCCAGGCCGTGATCGCGATCGGCTCGGGCGGCCCGCTCGGCAAGGGCTGGCTGAAGGGCACGCAGTCGCACCTCGAGTTCATCCCCGAAAAGCACACCGACTTCATCTTCGCGGTGTTCTCCGAGGAGTTCGGCCTCGCGGGCGGCCTCGTGCTGCTCACGCTCTACATGTGTCTGATCGCGCGCGGGCTCTATATCGCCGCGAACGGCGCGACGCTGTTCGGGCGATTACTGGCCGGTTCGCTCACGATGGCGTTCTTTACCTACGCGTTCGTCAACATCGGCATGGTGAGCGGCATCCTGCCCGTGGTCGGCGTGCCACTGCCGTTCATGAGTTATGGCGGCACGGCGCTCACCACGCTCGGCGTGGCGATCGGGCTGATCATGAGCGTGGGACGCCAGAAGCGCTTGATGCAGAGTTGAGGGCGCGGCGGGCGGCCATGGCCGCCCGATCGCGGAGATCGAAGCCCCCAAAAAAAACGCGCCGGCATAGTCCGGCGCGTTTTCGTTTCGGTGATCGCTCGCTGGCGCTTACTGGGTGGGCGCCGACTTCATCAGCTGTGCACTCAACTGCTGGTACTTCAGGCGCGCCACGGGATCGCCCTGGGCCGCCGCCGCCGCGTAGTACGCGCGCGCGACGTTGAGGTTCTTCGGCACGCCGTCGCCGCCGCGCTCGTAGAACGAGCCGGTCACGTATTGCGCCGTCATGTCGCCGCCCTCGGCGGCCTTTTTGTACCAGTAGAACGCCTGCTTGTTGTCGCGCGTGGTGCCGCGCCCGTCCAGGTACTGGTTCGCGAGCGCCAGCTCCGCCTGCACGTGGCCCTGCTTCGCTGCCTTGAGGAACCACTGGTGCGCCTGCACGGGATCGCGCTCGACGAAGTCGCCGTCGTCGTACATCTTGCCGTACACATACTGCGCGTGCGACATGTTGGCGTCCGCGGCCTTGCGCAGCCACTTGCGCCCCTCGCCCACATCGGCGGCGCCGCCTTCGCCGTTCACGAGCATCATCGCGTAGTTGAACTCCGCCAGCCGGTTGCCGCGCTCCGCGGCCGCCTGGAACTCGGCGCGCGCCGCGCTGAGGTTGCCCGCGTTGTAGTCGGCAACGGCGTTGGCCGTTTGCGGATCGGATTCCGCGCCCGCGGCGCTTGCGGCGTCGGCGCCTGCCGCGATTGCGCTCACGTTGAGCGCCGCGCCCGCCAGACAGCCGATGGCGAGAGCGCGCGCGATCCGCGCCAAATGCCGCCCCAAAAGCGCTTTCGGGCGCGTCATGATCTCGCCTCCTGGAGCGCCTGGCGTGTCGCGCGCACGAGCCACATCACGTCGGCGGCCAGGGCAATGAAGCTGAAGCCCATCTCGCGATACTGCCTCGCAGCGGCCGCATCCATCGCGAAGATGCCCGCGGCGACGCCCGCCTCGCGCGCGGCCGCGACGATGCGCTGCACGGCGGCGACCACGTCCGGATGCTTCGAGTCGCCGAGATGGCCGAGGCTCGCCGCCAGATCGGCGGGACCCACGAACAGGCAGTCGACGCCCGGCACCTGCGCGATCTTTTCGACTTCGGCCAGCGCCGCCGCCGACTCGATCTGCACGATCGTCGCGATCTGCGCGTTCGCGCCCTGAAGGTAATCGCGCCGCATGCCGTAGGCCGCCGCGCGCACCGCGCCCGCCACGCCGCGCTGGCCGCCGGGCGTACGCGCGTCGGGGTACTGCGTGAGGCTCACGGCGCGCGCCGCTTCTTCAGCCGATGCCACATTGGGGAACATCACCGTGCGCGCGCCCGCGTCGAGCACGTGCTTGACGAGCCACGGCTCGCTGTCGGGCAGACGCACCACGGGCTCGGTGGGCAGATGCGCGGCCGCGATGGCGCGCAGTTGCGCGATGGTGTCGGCGCTGTCGTTGGGGGTGTGCTCCATGTCGATCAGCAGCCAGTCGAAGCCGGCGTGCGCGAGCGCCTCGGCGGCGGTCTCGCTGCCCATCGACAGCCATAGGCCGAATAGCGGGTCCGCCTCCTTGAGGCGTTCCTTGAGGGGATTGGTGAAGGTGCTCATCGCCGTGCTCCCGGCGAGGCTGCGGGGCGCACGCGCCAGGCGCGGGCGGTGTCGCCCGGCAGCGCGGCAGCCGGCAGGTCTCGCTCCGTTATGTGTTTGTCGGGCCGCGCGCGGGGATGCGCAGGCCTTGCGGCAATGATCATACCGCGACAAAAACTTACGGGACGGCACGGAAAACCCGCCTTGCGCGGGTCGCCGGCGCGCGGGTGAGTGAGGCGGGTAAAGCGGCCCTGCGCGCGTCAGTCGCGCGTGACTTCGGCCCAGCAGTTCGGCGTCTCGTACAGGCGCAGCTTGTGCAGGCGCAGATTCACGCCATAGTGCGCGTCGTACACGTTCGCGAGAATGTCGAACGCGATGGCCGCGAGGTTTTCCACGGTCGGAATGCGGTCGATCACGACCGTCTTGTGGCCCGGCAGCGTTTCGAGGAAGCCGCGCACCTGCGTATCGCCCGCGAAGACGAGGAACGCGTGATCCCACAGATCGACGAGATGCTGGTTCGCGAGCGACTTCACGTCGGCGAAGTCCATCACCATGCCGCGGTCGGGCGCGCCCTCGGTTTCGACGAGGTCGCCTTGCAGCGTGATTTCGAGCACGTAGCGATGGCCGTGCAGATTACGGCACTGGCTGCGGTGGTCGGGGATGCGGTGGCCCGCGTCGAATTCGAGTTTTCGGGTGATCGTCAGCACGGCGCTTCTTCAGGTAAATTCGCGTGAATCAGGGAATGTTCAGGTATTTGTGGGTCTGCATCGACAGGCGCCACTGCGGATGGCGCTTGCACCAGTCGATGGCGAGCTTCGTGTTCAGGTCGCGCGACGGGCCGTCCATGGGCTGCACGAGAAAATACTCGAAATCGAGCTTCGCGTAGTCGGCGAGGCGCTGGTTTTCCTGCGGCACGACAACCTTCAACTCGTTGCCCTTCGTGACGACGAGCGGCGCATCGGCCTTCGGGCTCACGCAGATCCAGTCGATGGTTTCCAGCACCGGCAGCGAGCCGTTGGTTTCGATCGCGATCTCGAAACCGGCGGCGTGCAGCGCGTCGACGAACGGCTGGTCGATCTGCAGCATCGGCTCACCGCCCGTGCAGACCACGAAGCGGTTGCCCTCGCCCTCGGGCCACAGCGAGGCGATCTTCGCAACGAGCTCTTCCGGCGTGCGGAATTTGCCGCCGTTCTCGCCATCGGTGCCGACGAAGTCGGTGTCGCAGAAGCGGCAAACGGCCTCTTCGCGATCTTCCTCGCGGCCCGACCAGAGATTGCAGCCGGCGAACCGGCAGAACACGGCCGGACGCCCGGCGTTCGCGCCTTCGCCCTGCAACGTGTAGAAAATTTCCTTTACCGCGTAAGTCATCGTGCAGCCTGGTTCTGGCTCATGCGCGCAGCGCGTGCAAAGCCGGTTGGTCTCGGGCGCGAATTCATCGTGTCGGCGGAGCGCGCCGCCCGTGCGCGGCCCTGGCCGTATTCATCCAGCGCGAAAGTCACATGTGCGGCCCGAGGCTAATACTCAGACCGGGGCTTCCGTCACGTTCTCGCCGGCGAGATACGCTTCATACCCGCGCTTGCGCAACTTGCACGCCGGGCACTCGCCGCAGCCGAAGCCCCACGCGTGAAGCTCGGCGCGCTCGCCCAGGTAGCAGGTGTGCGTTTCCACGCGGACCATGTCCACCAGCGCTTCGCCGCCCAGCTGTTCGGCGAGCCGCCATGTGTCGGCCTTGTCGAGCCACATGAGCGGCGTTTCCAGCACGAAGCGCGTGTCCATGCCGAGATTGAGCACCACCTGCAGCGCCTTCATCGTGTCGTCGCGGCAGTCGGGATAGCCCGAGAAGTCCGTTTCGCACATCCCGCCCACGAGCACCTTGAGCCCGCGACGATAAGCGATCGCCGCGGCGATCTGCATGAACATCAGGTTGCGGCCCGGCACGAAGGTGTTCGGCAAGCCGCTCGCGGCGGTTTCGATCTCGATCTCGCGCGTCATGGCCGTGTCGCTGATCGAGCCGAGCACCGAGAGATCGATCATGTGATCGTCGCCGAGACGCTCGCCCCACTCGGGGAACGTGCCGGCAATCGCCGCGCGAAAGCCCTCGCGGCATTCCAGTTCGACGCGATGACGCTGACCGTAGTCGAAGCCGAGCGTTTCGACGCTCTCGTAGCGGTCGAGCGCCCATGCGAGGCACGTGGCCGAATCCTGGCCGCCGGAAAACAGGACGAGCGCCCCTTTGGCGTCTGTTCGAGTCACCGTGAAACTCCGTGTATGAGGTTTCCGCGCGAATGCCTTCGTTGCGTGCCTGGGTTGCTCGCTTTTGTCGCCTGGCGCCCGGCGGACCGGCAGGGACAACCCCCGCGCCGGCTCATGCAGTATAGGCCGGGGCCCCTGCCCGGGCATCGGCGACCCCTTATACCCCGGATACCGTCGATGTCTGGAGTTCGGGCCGCAGGACAACGCGCACAACGAAAAAGCCCCAGGAATCGAACGATCTCCTGGGGCTGCATTCTGGTGGCCTGGGACGGAATCGAACCATCGACACGCGGATTTTCAATCCGCTGCTCTACCAACTGAGCTACCGGGCCAACGAAGAAAGAAGAGTATAGCGGTGAAATCAGCGTTTGCCAAGTGGCTTACGCAAAATCGATGCGTCTGGCCGCGCCGCTCACCTGCCCACGTTCATTCGCCCTTGCTCTTGCCGAGGTCGACGCCGAGCTGCTTGAGCTTGCGATACAGGTGCGTGCGCTCAAGCCCCGTTTTTTCGGCCACGCGCGTCATGCTGCCGTTCTCGCGCGCGAGGTGGTACTCGAAGTAGGCGCGCTCGAATGCGTCGCGTGCATCGCGCAGCGGGATGTCGAACGAGATCGATGCCGTTTGCGTGGCCGCGCCCGCCTGCATGCCATGCACGCCGTCGGCGCCCAGCACCGGCAGCGCCGCCGCCGATGCCACGACCGCGGGTCCGCCCGCCGCCGTCTTCCCCGCCGCCGCCGAGGTGGCCGGCGTGACCGGCGCGGCCGTGCCGCGCGCGAGCCCCTGCTCGACCGCCTTCAAGAGCTTTTGCAGCGCGATCGGTTTTTCGAGGAAGTTGAGCGCGCCGATCTTCGTCGCCTCGACGGCGGTGTCGATGGTCGCGTGCCCCGACATCATGATGACCGGCATCGTGAGATGACCCTGCGCGGCCCATTCCTTGAGCAGCGTCACGCCATCGGTGTCCGGCATCCAGATATCGAGCAGCACGAGGTCCGGCACGTGGCGCTGCCGGAAGTCGCGCGCCTGCTGCGCATCTTCCGCGAGCTCCACGACGTGTCCTTCGTCGCTGAGGATCTCCGAGAGCAATTCCCGGATGCCCATTTCATCATCTACCACCAGGATGGTTGCCATTTACGCTGCCCTTGTCTGCACTGTTGCTTTTGATCCCTGCTCCGCTTCGGCACGCGCCTGCCCCTCCCCGGATCGGCCGGGTCCGGGCGTGACGGCATCGTCTGCCAACTGGAGAAAGAGAATCGAGATCTGCGCGCCTTCGATCACATCGCCCGCTCTCATTCGATTGCGGATGTCGATGCGCGCGCCGTGCTCGTCGACGATCTTCTTGACCATCGCAAGCCCGAGTCCTGTTCCTTTGGCCTTGGTCGTCACATAGGGTTCGAACGCACGCGTGAGGATGCGCGCCGGGAAACCCGGGCCGTTGTCCGATACCGTGAGACGCACCGCCACGCGCGTGCGGCCTTGCGCGTCGGGGTCTCCGTATTCTACGGCGCGGGTCTCGAGCGTCACGCGAGGATTCTGCGTGTCGGCCACCGCGTCCTGCGCGTTTTGCAGCAGGTTGTGGATCACCTGACGCAATTGTGTCGCGTCGCCGCGTATCACCGGCAAGTCGGAGAGCTCGACCTTGATCGCGCTCTTGCCTTCTTCCGCGCCGTAGAGCGTGAGCACTTCGCTCACGAGTTCGTTGAGCTGCAGGTTCGCGAGCACCGCCGGCGGCGTGCGCGCGTAATCGCGGAAGTCGTCGACCATCTGCTTCATCGCCGCGACCTGATTGACGATGGTGGTCGCGCCGCGCCTGAGCACTTCGGCATCGGTGGGCGCGAGCTTGTCGGTGAGCTTCATCTGCAGGCGTTCGGCCGAAAGCTGGATCGGCGTGAGTGGATTCTTGATCTCGTGCGCAAGACGGCGCGCGACTTCGCCCCACGCCACCGAGCGCTGCGCCGAGATCACGTCGGAGATGTCGTCGAACACCACGACGTAGCCCGAGGTCTGCATGTCGCCCGCGTCGCGGCCCGTGTCGGATACGAGGCGCGCGCCGCGCACGAGCAGCGTGAGCGGATCGGTCTCGCCCGGAATCGGTACGGAGAACTGCTGCTGCCAATGGCCGCGCTCGTGATCGCCATCGCCGCGCGACGCTTCCTGGTCGGCGAAGGCCTTGCGCACCATCGCGCCGAACTCCGTGAGCGCGCCGATGTGATCGAGCGCGACGCCGAGCTGCGTCTGGAACGGCTGACGGAAGATACGCTCCGCACCGGGGTTGGCCGTCGTGAGGCGGAACTGCCGGTCGAACACGAACACGCCCGCCGTGAGGTTCGCGAGAATGCTCTCGAGGTACGCCTTCGAATGCTCGAGCGCGACGCGGTTCTTCTCCACGGCCTGGCGCGCTTCGGAAAGCTGGCGCGTCATCGCGTTGAACGACTGCGTAAGGAAGCCCAGCTCGTCGCGCGACTTGATTTCGCGCTTGGGCGTGTAGTCGCCCTCGGTCACTTCCTTCGTGCCCTGCGCGAGCAGGAAGAGCGGCCTCGCCAGCTGGTTGCCGAGCGCGAGCGCAAGCATCATCGCGACGAAGGTGGCGAGAAAGAGCGCGAGCGTGAGCGTGCCGATATACATCTTGCGCAGGCCCGTGCGGCCGAGCGCCTTTTCCTGGTACTCGCGATACGCGCGCTGCACGGCGTCGGCGTTGCGCGCGAGCGCGGCCGGCACCGGCTGCTCGAGCTGCAGGAAACGCTCGACCGGCTGCAGATCCGTTGTGTTCGCATCGGGAATGCGCGTGACCACGCGCAATCGCAGCGCGCCCTTCGAGCCAAGCTGATGCGGGTCGCCGTCCACTTCGCCTTCGATCGCCGCATAGCCGCGCCCGCGTGCCTGATCGATCATGAGCGCCGTGGGCATGTCGGCGGGCATGAGCGACGAGAAGTTGCTCGATGCCTGCGCCACCACGTGCATGTCCGGCGCCGCGCCCGACATGCTGCGCACCGGCTCGACGATCATCGCGTCCTGCACCCCGAACTGGTCGCGCGCACGCAGCAGCGTGAGCGTCGTGCCCGCGGAATCGCCGTTCGCGATCTGCTCGGCCATCAGACGGCCCTTGGTTTGCAGGTCGGAGAGCGACGCGTCGAGCATGCCGCGGCCGAGATTCAGGCCGGCGGTGAGCGCGGTTTCGACGTTCACGTCGAACCACGACTCGATCGAGCGCGAGACGAACTGGTACGAAACGATATAGATGATGCCGCCCGGCACCACGCCCACGAGCGCGAAGAAGAACGCGAGCTTGGCGAGCAGCCGCGTGCCGAACTTGCCGCGCCTCAAGCGCACGACGATCACGATCATGAGCGCCGTGACCACCGACAGGAAGATCAGCGCGACGACGATGTTGGCCGCATAGAGCCAGCCGTAGTAGCGGTCGAAGAACTCGGTGTTCGCGCTCGCCGCGGCGAGCAGGACGAGCAGCAGCGTCGCGGTGAACGCGACGGTGGAGACGAGCAGCTTGACGACGACGCTGCTGAAGCTGGTGGCGCGGCGCACTTTATTTAGCACGTTCGGTCACCGTGAAGTTGAAGCGCTTCCAGTCGGAAGCGAGGTTCCAGTCGCGGTTGTTCACGGCGTCGATCTGGAACGGCTTGGGCATCAGCGCGACGTCGAGCTGCATGCGCACCGAGGCCGTGTACGTTTCGCCGGCATGCACGTCGTTGCGGTCGATCACGTGCCACGAGGTGACGTGCTTGATGACCGCGAGCGCGTCCGCGAGCGTCGAGAAGCCGAGCTGCAGGCCGCCGCTCGACACGCGGTACTCGCGCGTGAGCGGCTGGAACGACAGGCGAATGCTTTGCGACACGTTCACCGGCTGCTCGTCGAACCAGTACCAGCGCGCGCGCGTGAGCTCGAAGTCGGTGGTGAAGTAGAGCGGAATGCCCTTGTTGACCGCGTCTTCCAGGCTGCTGTTGAGGTCGAAGTCGAAACGGGCGTCGAGGCTCCAGCCGTTGCTGTCGGCCTGGAGCGACGCGCGCTGCACCGAGATCGAGTCGGCGCGAGCCGGCGCGGCGGCCACCAGGCCGACGACGGCAAGCACCAGCCAGATCAGGGCCGCGAACCGCAGCGGGAAGAAGCGTTTGATGGTCACCGTTTCTGAAAGCGCGCGTAGAAGAATCCGTCGTGATCTGCGGTGCGATCGGGAACGGGAAAGCCAGTTGTCGTCACTTCGGCCTTTGCAGCGGCCTCGTGCCGCGCCTCGCCGGCTGCGCCGTCTTCTGGCCCCCGGGCCGGCGCGCCGAACGCCTCGGGCAGCAACTGCCCCGGGGCGTCCAATCGTACCGCATCCGCATGGGTGCTTTCAAACCAGCGCGCCTGCGCCTCGCCTTCCTCGGGGAAGAT
The DNA here is from genome assembly GCF_040965655.1 of Paraburkholderia sp. EG286B. Lineage (NCBI taxonomy): Bacteria > Pseudomonadati > Pseudomonadota > Betaproteobacteria > Burkholderiales > Burkholderiaceae > Paraburkholderia > Paraburkholderia sp. EG286B. The sequence continues at coordinate 108,759 of NZ_JBFRCF010000008.1, forward strand.
CGAACAGGTCACGTAGAGCAGTTCGCCGCCTGGTTTCACGAGCGGCCACAGCGCATCGACGATGCGGCGCTGCTCGGCGGCAAGCGCCGCGATGTCGCTCTCGCGGCGCAGCCAGCGGATGTCCGGATGACGGCGCACGATGCCCGAGGCCGAGCACGGCACGTCGGCGAGGATGCGATCGAAGCCTTCGCCGTCGTGCCACGCGGCCGGATTGCCCGCGTCGCCGACCACGATCGTTGCGCGCCGCATCGGATGCGCGGGATCGTCCTGCGTAAAACCGAGGCGCGCGAAGTTTTCGCCGATGCGCGCGGCGCGCGCGGCGTCGCTTTCGAGCGCAACCAGCTCGATGTCGGCAAGCTCGAGCAGATGGCCGCTCTTGCCGCCGGGCGCCGCGCACGCGTCGAGCACGCGCATGCCGTCACGCACGCCGAGGATTTGCGCGGCCACTTGCGCGCCGGCGTCCTGCACGGACACGTCGCCCGCGAGGAATCCGGGGATGCGATCCACCGGCAACGCGGCGGCGAGACGTACGGCGTGTGCGCCGATCTGCGTGGCAGCGATGTTTTCGGCGGCGAGCCGCTGGACGTAATCGGCCGCGCTCGCACGGCGCGCGTTCACGCGCAGCGTGAGCGGGCCCTGCGTGTTGCCCGCGGTGAGTATCGCCTGCCACTGCGTGGGCCACGCGGCGCGCACCGCGTCGATCCACCAGCGCGGATAGTTCCAGTGGGCGGTTTCATCGGCCTGGGCGGCGGCAAGCGCGGTCTCGCGCTCGCGCAAAAAGCCGCGCAGCACCGCGTTGACGAGCCCCTTCGCGAAGGCGATCTCGCGGCGAGCGCCCACGGCGCGCACGGCCTGATCGACGACCGTAAACGGCGTGTAGGCCGCGCTCGCCTCGTCTTCGGCGAGCAACGCCAGCGCGCAGGCCAGCAGGTTCGCGACGAGCGGCGGCGGCGCCTTGCTCACGCGCTGCCGGATCAGGCAGTCGACCGTGCCGAGCCGCCGCATCGTGCGGTACGCGATGTCCTGCACGGCGCCGCGAGCCTGCGGCGCGAAGTCGGCGGGCAACGCGGCGAAGGCGCTCGCGAGCGCGGCAGGCAGCGCCGCACCGGCGCGCACGGCGCCGACCGCATGAGCAGCCTGGTCGAGCGCAAAGCCCAGCGAATCGGGGGCCAGGTGCACGGCGTGGCTGTGCGCCGACGCCGCGCCCCGCTGGCGCGCGGGCGATGCGGAACTCTTTTTGCCGTGAGACGGCTTGCTGGGTCGCCGGGATGGGCTCGATGTCATGAAAAAACCGGATGCGGGCCGCGGTGCAGCGCGGCGTCGATGATGCACAAGCGAGCCATTGTAGCGTGGCGAGCGCGCAACACTGCCAGGCGGCGCGATTCCCGTTGACGGCACCGCGCCCGCAGGCGGACAGCGACGAAAGCGCCGGGATACATATTGGCGGATACCGACTAACGGCTCGCCGCATGATGGCGGCAGAAAACGCCCCTCCTCCCTGCGACGTAGCGGCCATCATGAAACTACTCGGGAAGAAACAAGACTTCGCGTTCCTCGCCTTCGTTGCGCTCTTTTCCGTGTACCAGCAGGGACGGGGAAAGCTGTTCTCGCCTTTCTGGGACTACAAGGTGTACGCCTACGCGCTGGATCAGTTCAAGCGCGGCGCGAATCCGTATATCCCGCACGGATTCCCCTTCGTCTATCCGCCCATCTTCCTGAATCTCTTTTCGCGCGTGCCGTTTCACTGGCTCTATCTGGCATTCGCTATCGCGTCGCTGATCTATCTCACCTACAGCATCGGGCATGCGGATTTCGTCGTCGCGGGAGCATTGGGGTTTCTGACCGGTGGCGCGGGCGTGGGCGGCATCCTCACCGGGAATTTCGCGATCTTCGGCCACCTGCTGACCATTGCGCTTTTTTATGCGGCTTCACGGGGCAGCCGTGGCGCGACCGCAAAGTATTGCGCGCTGGCTTTTTTCATCGCCCTGTTTGCCTCCATCAAGATCTATTTCCTGACCTACGCCGTCGTGTTCTTTTTCATCCCCAAAGGCATGCGCTACTTCTTCGCCGTGCCCTTGTGCGTTGCGCTGGCAACCATCGCGCAGCTCGCGCTGGAACCGCGCCTGTGGACCGACTTCGAAACCCTGCTGCGCTGGCAGATGCTCGCCCAGAACGATTCCGGGCTGGTGCTGTTCGGGATACTCGAACAGCACGTGCGCGCGCTGTCGACGCTGGAAGACGTGCTGCTCTACGAACTGGTGGTCGTGGCGCTGTTCGTGTATGCGGTCAATCCATTGCGCGGGCGGCGGCTCATGATTGCCGAAAACGCAAGCGTGCCCGGCAGGCTTTTCTATGTGCTCGCGTTCTGTCTCGCGCTGAATCCGAGAATGAAGGAATACGACATCGCGCCGTTCTTTGCGTGCTGCTACGTTTCGCTGTTCCAGAGCAGCAAAGAAGAAAACCGGATGGATCGCGTGTTTTTCTACGCCGTACCGTTGGCGTTCATCGCCGCGTGGATCGTCGTCAAGTTCGGGCACGTGTACTACGCGCTCGACGTGTCCTGGTTCATCGGCGTCTATTTCGTGTTCTTCGTGGTTTCGCTGCGTCAACGGGCGTTGCGGGTTTCGGCGCGAGCGGGCGCCCGACACATGGACGGCGACGCCGCGGCGACGGGCTGAATAAAAAACGCCTCGAAGAGGCGTTTTTTTTCGTTACCCGTTACCGGTCGACGCTTTAGCGTCGGCCACCCGCAGCCATCTCCATCAAGCGGCGGATGCGCTCTTCCGTGGACGGGTGCGTGCTGAAGAGGTTCTGCAAGCCGCCGCCCGACAGCGGATTCATGATCATCATCTGCGCCGTGGCCGGGTGCTGTTCGGCCGCCGGGAACGGTATGCCCTGCGCGTAGCGGTGGATCTTGTCGAGCGCCGAGGCGAGCGCCTGCGGATCGCCGGAAATCTCGGCGCCGCCGCGGTCCGCCTCGAACTCGCGCGCACGCGAAATCGCCATCTGGATCAGCGCGCCCGCGATCGGCGCGAGCAGCGCCACGGCAATGCTCGCGATGGGGTTCGCCGGGCGGCCGTTTTCATCGCGGCCGCCGAAGATCATCGCGAAGTTGGCGAGCGCCGAGATCGCGCCGGCCATGGTGGCCGAGATCGTCGAGATGAGAATGTCGCGGTGCTTCACGTGCGCCAGCTCGTGCGCCATGACGCCGCGCATTTCGCGCTCGGACAGCACGCGCAGGATGCCCGTGGTCGCCGCGACCGCGGCGTGCTCGGGGTTGCGGCCCGTGGCGAAGGCGTTGGGCGCGTCCTCGTTGATGAGGTAGACGCGCGGCATCGGCAAGCCCGCCCGCGTGGCCAGATCGCGGACCATGCGATAGAACTGCGGGGCCGTGGTCTCGTCGACTTCCTGCGCGTTGTACATGCGCAGTACCATCTTGTCCGAATACCAGTACGAGAAGAAGTTCATGGCGAGCGCGAAGAACAGCGCCAGCACCATCCCGCGATGCCCGCCGATCAGCCCGCCAATCACGATGAAAAGGGCCGTAATCGCGGCCATCAACATCGCGGTTTTGACCCAGTTGAACATGTGCTGTGCTCCTTCACCCACCAGGGGATCAAATCGATCGTTGAACGCCCGCCGCCAGCCGGTCAGCCGCGCTCGGGCGAGCGCATTGTAAGCGATTTGTTAGATATGGGCAGATCCGAAAAATTCAATCTCAGCGCGTGGCGGTCGCGAGCTTCAGGCCCAGCCCGACGAACGCCGAGCCGACCGTGCGGTCGAGCCACTTCTTCACGCCCGGCTTGCCCGAGAAGCGCTGCGTGACGCTGCCCGCCACCCACGCGACGAAGCTGTTCCACACCGTGCTCATCAGCAGGAAGACGGCGCCGAGCGTGAGGAAAGCGAGGGCCTTGTGCTCCGTCCCCGTGGACACGAACTGCGGGAAGAACGAGACGAAGAACAGCACCACCTTCGGATTGAGCACGTTGGTGCAGAAACCCGACACGAACAGATGGCGCAGCGGGCGCGGCGCGGCGGCGGAAGGCGTGGCTGGCGCGCCGCCTGCGGCAGGCCTGGACTCGTGCTTCGTGAGCATGAGGCGCACGCCGAGATACACGAGATAGACCGCGCCGACGATCTTGATGACCGTGAACGCCGTGGCCGACGCCGCGAGCAGCGCGGTCAAGCCGAACGCGCAGGCGAGCGTGTGCACACAGCAGCCCGCCGAGATACCCAGTGCGGAAACGAGGCCCGCGCCGCGGCCCTGCGCGACGCTGCGGCCGACGATATAGGCCGTGTCGGGCCCCGGCGTCACGTTCAGGAGAAATACGGCGACGACAAAGAAACCGAAATGGGTAATGCCGAGCATGACAACCTCAAAATCGAAAAACGCTCAAACGCCATTGATTCTAGCGCGCCGGGAACCGCGCGGCACTTGGCTTCGCGGCCGTTGTCAGGCGCTGGCGTTCAGGCAATGGCGCGAGCCCGCGTTCAGGCCGCAGGGGTCTCCGGCAACTGGAACCGCTGCCCCGCCGCCAGCGGCATGCCGGCCAGGAATTCGCGCGCGGGCAGGCGCTTGCCGCCCGGCTTTTGCAGCTGCGTGAGGCGCAGCGCGCCCTCGCCGCAGGCCACCACCACGCCCGCCGCGCTCACTTCGAGAATCTCACCCGGCTCGGCGGCGGCGGTCGACGTACGCTCGACCGGCTCGGCGGCCCACAGCTTGAGCTGCGCGCCGTCCAGCGTGGCCGCGCCGCCCGGGAACGGGTCGAATGCGCGAATCTGCCGCGCGAGCGCCAGCGCGGGCCGGCGCCAGTCCAGCGCGGCTTCCTGCTTGCCGATTTTTTCGGCGTAAGTCGCGCCTTCTGCCGGTTGCGGCGTGGCGGGCAGCGCGCCGTCGCGCTCGAGCGCGACGAGCCCATCCACGATCAGCTGCGCACCGAGTTGCGCCAGGCGGTCGTGCAGCGTCGCCGTGGTGTCGCCGGGCGCGATCGGCGTGCGCACCTCGGAGATCATCGGGCCGGTGTCGAGCCCCGCGTCCATCTGCATGAGCGTGATGCCGGTCTCGGTGTCGCCGGCTTCGATCGCGCGATGAATCGGCGCCGCGCCGCGCCAGCGCGGCAGGATGGACCCGTGAATGTTGATGCAGCCGCGCGGCGGGATGTCCAGCACTTCCTGCGGCAGCAACAGCCCGTAGGCTGCCACCACCATCACGTCGTGCGGTGTGGCGCGCAGCAGGTCCAGCGCCGCGGCGGCCTCCTGCGGATACTTGCCCGCACGGCGCAGCGACGGCGGCTGGGCGACGGCCATGCCATGCTCCTGCGCATAGCGCTTGACCGGGCTTGCCTGGAGCTTCATGCCGCGGCCCGCCGGGCGGTCCGGCTGGGTCAGGACGAGCGGCACGGCAAAGCCCGCTTCGTGAATCGCCGCGAGCGCCGCGGCGGCGAATTCCGGCGTGCCGGCGAAGATGACGCGAAGAGTGTGGCTCATGGGCGCTCGGTGCGTGGCGGCGGGTTGATGAAGAAAGAGACCGTCGGATCGCGCTTACATCGCGCGTTCGAGCTTCTTCATCTTGCTGCGGATGCGCGTCTGCTTGAGCGACGACAGGTATTCGACGAACACCTTGCCCATCAGGTGATCCATTTCGTGCTGGATGCACACGGCGAGCAGCCCTTCGCAGTCCACCTCGTAGGTCTCGCCCTTTTCGTTCAGCGCGCGCACGCGCACCTTTTCCGCGCGCTCGACTTCATCGTAGATGCCCGGCACGGAAAGACAGCCTTCCTCGTGCACTTCGCGCTCGTCGCTCGACCAGATGATTTCCGGGTTGATGAACACGCGCAGCTCGTCGTGCGCGTCGGACACGTCGATCACCACGACGCGCTCATGCACGTCGACCTGGGTGGCCGCGAGACCAACGCCCGGCGCGGCGTACATGGTTTCGGCCATGTCGGCGACCAGCTTGCGGATGCGATCGTTGACCGCCTCGACCGGCTTCGCGACCTTGTGCAGACGCTTGTCCGGGTAATGAAGAATGTTCAGTAGAGCCATGATTTGACGGGTTTCTCGTTGGGCGCCTGAAAGAGCCGGGCACAGGGAACGATGCACGGCCTGGCCATTCGGCCAGCTTGCGGGTCCCAGGCCGGATACGGAGGATATCTCCTCATATTCGGACGAAAGGGCCGCAATTCAACGTTGAACGCGCGTATCGCCCGTGCGGGCGCAGTGCGCCCGAAGGCGGGTGCGCAGTGCCACGGGTCAGGACGCCACGGTGTATTTCGGATGGTGAAAATTTTATCACGAGGTGCGGCAAGCCGTCCGCGCCCGGGGAACGCGATGCCGACGACCTTGCCGCTGTCAGAAGAGGAACTGGCCGCCTGGCTGAGCCTCGCCCTCGCGCGCGGCCTGAGGCCCGCTGCGCTGCGCGCGCTGCTCGGCGCGTTCGGACTGCCTCAAAACGTGCTGGCCCAGCCGTTCGCCGCGCTCGCCGCGGTGGCGGGTGCGCAAGCAGCCCACGCTGCCCTGGCCGAGTCCCGGCCGGACTTCGCGGCGCAACTCGATGCCCTGCAGGCGTGGCGCGCGGCGCCCGGCAATGCGCTAATCACGCTTGCCGATCCGGCCTATCCGGCCCGCCTGCTCGACATGCCCGATCCACCGCCGTTGCTCTACGCAATGGGCCGGCTCGAGCTGCTCCACACGCGCGCGGTAGCCGTCGTGGGCAGCCGCAGCGCCACGCCGCAGGCCGTCGAGGACGCCATGCGCTTCGCGCGCACACTCGCCGCGTCCGGTCTCACGGTCGTCTCGGGGCTCGCGCTCGGCGTGGACGGCGCCGCGCATCGCGGTGCACTCCACGAGCAGGGCGGCACCGTCGCCGTGATCGGCACCGGCGCGGATCTCGTCTATCCCCCGGCCCATCGTCCGCTCGCCATGGAGATCGCCGCACACGGCGCGCTCGTCTCCGAATGGCCGCTCGGCACCCCGGCGCGCTCCGCGAACTTTCCGCAGCGCAACCGCGTGATTGCGGCGCTCGTCGAAGGCGTGGTGGTGGTCGAGGCCGCGCAACGTTCCGGCTCGCTCATCACGGCAAGGCTCGCCAACGAAATGGGACGCGACGTGTTCGCGCTGCCCGGCTCGATTCACGCGCCGCTCACGCGCGGCTGCCACGGGCTCATCAAGCAGGGCGCGCAGCTGGTCGAAACGCCCGAAGAGGTGCTCGATGCACTCAATGTCGGGCCACCCCCGGGTGCCGGGCGCGCGCTCGCGTCGCCGCGGGAACCACGCCGCCAGAAGGTCTCGGTTCCCTTCGATTGCATCCAGCGCGACGACACAAGCGAAACGCCGCAGCTGGCGCTCGCACTCCCTCACCCCGAGCCGCCGCCTGTGCCTCGCACTGAAGCAGCGCGAAAACCGCCCGCCAGCCTTGGCGCCGAAGCCCGGCGCCTGCTCGACGCGCTCGGTCACGCGCCGGCCACGGTTGAAATCCTCGCGCAGCGCACCGACATGGCCGAAGCGGTGCTGCAAGGCACGCTGCTGCAACTCGAACTCGCGGGACACCTCGACGCCCTGCCCGGCGGCTGGTTCGTGCGGGCTTCGCGCGGCTGATGCCGCACATTGGGGGAGCATCACCGCCTGCGCGCCGCCGTGATACATTCGCGCCAAATACCCCGCTCTATATATAAGAGAACGCAAGGAACGACCATGCCCGCGCTAGACCTCGACACCGACGCCGACCAGATCGCCGAGCGCGTCAGCAATCAGGACACGCTGTTCGTCGCGTGCCTGTGCGCGCAGTGGTGCGGGACGTGCCGCGACTACCGTGCCACGTTCGACCGCATCGCCGAGGCGCATCCCGATGTCTGCTTCGCATACATCGACATCGAAACCCATGCCGACCGCTTCGACGATCTCGATGTCGAGAACTTCCCGACCATCCTGATCGAGGACGGTCACGCCACGCGCTTTTTCGGCACGGTCCTGCCGCACGCCGCCGTGGTCGAACGCATGCTCTCGGACCTCACGGCGCTGCCGGGTGTGTCCGATGCGCCCAAGCTGCGCCCCGCCCTGAGCGCGGTTTGAGCGCCCCCAGCATCTGACCCCGATCAGGCACACCGCTTGCCGCGCGGCCTGGCGCGCCCTTATGATTGGGCGCCCTGGCGGGTGCGCGGGTGTCGTCATGAGATGACGCAAAAATCGACGCCGACGCGCCATGTGCTATAAAGCGGTCGAGAACGGCCCCCCGAGCGGGGCAGCAACGCCGGGCATCGAGCCCAAGCGCCCATTCAGGCGGCATCGGCCCCGGGGGCGCCAACCGGAACACCCACAAGCAACCAGTCATGTCCAAAGCTCTGATCATCGCCGAGAAGCCGTCCGTCGCGAACGACATCGCGCGCGCGCTGGGCGGTTTTACCAAGCATGACGAGTACTACGAGAGCGACGACTACGTGCTCTCGTCGGCAGTCGGCCATCTGCTGGAAATCGCAGCGCCGGAAGAATACGAGGTCAAGCGCGGCAAGTGGAGCTTCGCTCACCTGCCCGTGATCCCGCCGCACTTCGACCTGAACCCGATCGCCAAGAGCGAATCGCGGCTCAAGGTGCTCAACAAGCTGATGAAGCGCAAGGACGTCACGCAGCTCATCAACGCCTGCGACGCGGGGCGCGAGGGCGAGCTGATCTTCCGCCTCATCGCGCAGCACGCGAAGGCGAAGCAGCCGGTCCAGCGCCTGTGGCTCCAGTCGATGACGCCGCAGGCGATCCGCGACGGCTTCGCGAACCTGCGCAGCGACCACGACATGCAGCCGCTCGCCGACGCCGCCCGCTGCCGCTCGGAAGCCGACTGGCTCGTCGGCATCAACGGCACGCGCGCGATGACCGCCTTCAACAGCAAGGGCGGCGGCTTCTTCCTCACGACGGTGGGCCGCGTTCAGACGCCAACCTTGTCGATCGTCGTCGAACGCGAAGAGAAGATCCGCCGTTTCATCCCGCGCGATTATTGGGAAGTGCGTGCGGAGTTCGTCTGCGCGGGCGGCTTCTACGAAGGCCGCTGGTACGACCCGAAATTCAAGAAGGACGAGTTCGATCCGGAAAAGCGCGATTCGCGCCTCTGGAGCCTGCCGGCCGCCGAAACCATCGTGGCGGCCTGCCATGGCCGCGAAGGCACGGTCAGCGAGGAATCGAAGCCGTCCACCCAGCTCTCGCCCGCGCTCTTCGACCTGACGAGCCTGCAGCGTGAAGCCAACGGCCGCTTCGGCTTTTCGGCCAAGAACACGCTCGGCCTTGCCCAGGCGCTGTACGAAAAGCACAAGGTGCTCACCTACCCGCGTACCGATTCGCGCGCGCTGCCCGAGGATTACATGGGCACGGTCAAAGAGACGCTCGAGATGCTCAAGGAGAGCAACAACTACCTGCCGCACGCCAAGCAGGTGCTCGACAAGGGCTGGGTGAAGCCGAACAAGCGCATTTTCGACAACTCGAAGATCAGCGACCACTTCGCCATCATCCCCACGCTGCAGGCGCCGAAGTCGCTCTCGGAGCCCGAGCAGAAGCTGTACGACCTCGTCGTGAAGCGCTTCCTCGCCGTGTTCTTCCCGGCGGCGGAATATCGCGTCACCACGCGTATCACCGAAGTCGCCGGACATCACTTCAAGACCGAAGGCAAAGTGCTGGTCGAGCCGGGCTGGCTGCAGGTCTATGGCCGCGACGCGGGCGGCGACGACGCCAACCTCGTGCCGGTGAAGAAGGACGAGAAGGTCAAGACCGACAAGATCGCGGCGCACCAGCTCGTGACCAAGCCGCCTGCGCGCTACAACGAAGCGACGCTGCTCTCGGCCATGGAAGGCGCGGGCAAGCTCGTGGACGACGAAGAGCTGCGCGAGGCCATGGCCGCCAAGGGCCTGGGCACGCCGGCCACGCGCGCGGCGATCATCGAAGGTCTGCTCGGCGAAAAGTATCTCGTGCGCGAAGGCCGCGAACTGATCCCCACGGCCAAAGCGTTCCAGCTCATGACGCTGCTGCGGGGTCTCGACGTGAAAGAACTCACCGCTCCGGAACTCACCGGCGAGTGGGAGTACAAGCTTTCGCAGATGGAGCGCGGCAAGCTCCCGCGCGACGCGTTCATGCAGGAAATCGCCCGCATGACGCAGACCATCGTGAAGCGCGCGAAGGAATACGACTCGGACACGATTCCCGGCGACTACGCGACGCTGCAAACGCCATGTCCGAATTGCGGCGGCCAGGTGAAGGAAAACTACCGCCGCTTCGCCTGCACGAAGTGCGAGTTCTCGATCTCGAAGATTCCGGGCGGCCGTCAGTTCGAAATCCCCGAAGTGGAAGAGCTGCTGCAGAACAAGACGATCGGCCCGCTCTCGGGCTTCCGCAGCAAGATGGGCCGCCCGTTCTCGGCGATCCTCAAGCTCTCGTTCGACGACGAAATCAAGAACTACAAGCTCGAGTTCGATTTCGGCCAGGACTCCGGCGCGGAAGACGGCGAAGCGCCCGACTTCTCGCAGCAGGAGCCGGTGGGCGCGTGCCCGAAGTGCAAGGGACGCGTGTACGAGCACGGCATGAGCTACGTGTGCGAGCACTCGGTCGCGAATCCGAAGACCTGCGATTTCCGTTCGGGCAAGGTGATCCTGCAGCAGGAGATCGCGCGCGACCAGATGGCCAGGCTGCTGGCCGAAGGCCGCACCGACTTGCTGACCAACTTCAAGTCGTCGCGTACGGGCCGCAACTTTAAGGCCTTCCTCGTCAAGCAGCCGGACGGCAAGATCGGCTTCGAGTTCGAAAAGAAGGAGCCGAGCGCGAAGACAGCGGCCAAGACGGCCGCGAAGAAGTCGGCTGCATCGGCCGAGGCGACGGACGATGCCGCGAACGACGCGGCGGAGTCGGCCGAAGAAGGCAAGGCGAAGCCCGCGCGCAAGACGGCGGCCGCCAAGGCCGCACCGGCGCGCAAGACCACCGCCCGCAAGACGCCGGCGCGCAAGACAGGGTCGTAAAGCCCATCCTCACCAGGGCCGTCGCCGGCCTTGATACAGCAAGGCGAAAAGGCGCAGCTTCTCACGAAGCTGCGCCTTTTTTATCGCCGGATGAAGGGCGATATCGGGCTTATAGCGGCGAGATCGCCGAAGTCCGGGTGCGCGCCGCCGAAGCGCGCGCGGCCTTCGGTGCGCGCTCGCCGTCCATGCCGTTGTGCTCGCCGTCGTGCAGGCTACCGCCCGGCGCGGGCTGCACGCCATCGTAGTCGTCGCCCGCAACACCGTTGCGAGCCGCCGCTGCCGGACGTGCAAGACCATCCCTGACCCACTGCTCGCCAAGCTGGCTGTTCGGCGTCTGGCTGAAGTGCTCGACGAGATGGTCGATGAACGTACGCACCTTGGCCGGCAGGTGACGGCGGCTCGGATACGCGACGTTGATCTCCACCTGCGGCAGACGATAGTCGCCAAGCAGCCGCACGAGGCGCCCGCGCGTCATGTCGCGGCCGATCAGGTAGCTCGGCAGGATCGCGATGCCCATGCCGAGCAGCGCGAACTGACGCAGCATCTCAGTGTTGTTCGCCACGATCACGTTGGTCGGGCGCACGCGGATTTCGCCGTCCGGCCCCGTGAACACGCGCTCGTCACCCCAGTACTCGGAAGGCAGCGAGAGGCTCGGGTGCTCCATGAGGTGCTCGGGGCGCGTGGGCGTGCCGTGCTTTTCGAGGTACGCGGGCGTGGCGCACACCGTCATGCAACCCGTCGTGAGGCGGCGCGTGACGATGCTGGCGCTGCGCATCTGGCGCGCAGTCACGACGCCCAGATCGAAGCCCTCTTCGACGAGATCGACCTGACGGTCCACCAGCGTGACGTCGGGAATGACCTGCGGATAGCGCTGCGTGTACGTCTGCAGCACCGGCGCGAGATTATGGAGCCCGAACACGACCGGCGCGACGATGCGCAGCGTGCCGACGGGCTCGTGATTGCGCGCGACGACCATCTGTTCGACATCCTCGAGTTCATCGAGGATCTGGCGGGCGCGCTCGAGATAGACCTGACCCGATTCGGTCAGGGAGAGACTGCGGGTCGTGCGGTTGAGCAAACGCGTGCCGAGTCGACCTTCGAGGTCGGCAACATGCCGCGTCGCAACCGCGTTGGAGATATCCATCGCGGCAGCGGCCCGGGCGAAACTGCCGAGGTCGGCCACTTTGACGAATACTCGCATCGACTGCAAATGATCCATGAGACAACTCCTGCCTGTTACTACCCCGCTGTTAATCAGCGGAGGAAACCGCGAATTCTCCTACGACAGCAGAAATCCTGCAGAAGTTGCCTCCGAAGCCCTTATTTTCTTTACGAATTCTTCGACTGCACCCCAAAATGTATTAACCGAGGTCCGATTGTTACCTCGAACGAAACAATTTTGCGCATTGCAGCGAAATAGCCGCTCAAACGGCGAACAGACGGGCCAGTGCACCGCACCAATGCATTCGCCCCCGAAAATAAAGAAGGCCGCCCGAAGGCGGCCATTCAGTTAGCGAGCGCTCACATCACATACTTACAGGCGCGTTTCCAGCGTCTTGCGAGCGTCCTTCAGCACTTCCGGCAGGCCATGAGCGAGCCTGTCGAACAGCTCGGCGTGCAGCGCGAGTTCGGCGCGCCAGGCGTCGGCATCCACCGAAATCACCTGCTCGAACTGCTCCTGCGTAAAGTTCAGGCCGCTCCAGTCGAGATCGCTGTAGCGCGGCGACACGCCGAATGCGTGCTCGTCGCCCGTGGCCTTGCCCTCGATACGGCGCACCATCCACTCGAGCACGCGCATGTTCTCGCCGAAGCCCGGCCACACGAACTTGCCATCCGGCCCCTTGCGGAACCAGTTCACGCAGAAGATGCGCGGCACCGTCGCGCCGGCCCTGGCGAGGCGTGCGCCCACGTCGAGCCAGTGGCCGAAGTAGTTGGCCATGTTGTACCCGCAGAACGGCAGCATCGCGAACGGATCGCGGCGCACCACACCCTGCTGCCCCGCGGCCGCGGCCGTGGTCTCCGAGCCCATGGTCGCGGCCATGTAGACGCCCTCGGTCCAGTCGCGCGCCTCGGTCACGAGCGGCACCGTGGTCGAACGGCGGCCGCCGAAGATGAACGCATCGATGGCCACGCCCTTGGGGTTCTCCCACTCGGGATCGATCGACGGGCACTGCGACGCGGGCGCCGTGAAGCGCGCGTTCGGATGCGCGGCCTTGCGGCCGGTTTCCTTGCCGATGGCGGGCGTCCAGTCGTTGCCGAGCCAGTCGATCGCGTGCGCCGGCGGCTCGTCGGTCATGCCCTCCCACCAGACATCGCCGTCGTCGGTGAGCGCGACGTTCGTGAAGATCACGTTCTCCTTGAGCGTCGCCATGGCGTTGAAATTGGTCTTCTCACCGGTGCCCGGCGCCACGCCGAAATAGCCGGCCTCCGGGTTGATCGCGTAGAGACGGCCATCGGCGCCGGGCTTGATCCAGGCAATATCGTCGCCGATCGTGGTGATTTCCCAGCCGTCCATGGCCGGCGGCGGAATCAGCATGGCGAAGTTGGTCTTGCCGCACGCCGACGGGAACGCCGCCGCGACGTGGTACTTGCGGCCTTCCGGCGAACGCACGCCGAGAATCAGCATGTGCTCGGCGAGCCAGCCTTCGTCGCGGCCCATGGTCGAAGCGATGCGCAGCGCGAAGCACTTCTTGCCGAGCAGCGCATTGCCGCCGTAACCCGAGCCATAGCTCCAGATCTCGCGCGTTTCCGGGAAGTGGACGATGTACTTCGTCTTGTTGCACGGCCACGGCACGTCCTGCTCGCCCGCCGCGAGCGGCGCGCCCACGCTGTGCACGCACGGCACGAACGCGCCGTCTTCGCCGAGCACGTCGTACACGGCGCGGCCCATGCGCGTCATGATGCGCATGTTCACGGCCACGTAGGGGCTATCGGAAAGCTCTACCCCGATATGCGCGATCGGCGAGCCGAGCGGGCCCATCGAGAACGGCACGACATACATCGTGCGGCCGCGCATCGAGCCTGCGAACAGGCCGTCGAGAGTCGCGCGCATTTCGGCGGGCGCGACCCAGTTGTTGGTGGGGCCGACATCTTCCTTGGTGGGCGAGCAGATGAAGGTGCGGTCTTCGACGCGCGCGACGTCCGAGGGGTCGGAGCACGCGAGATACGAATTCGGCCGCTTCTGCGGATTGAGACGGCGCATCGTGCCGGCCTCGACCATCTGCGCACACAGGCGGTCGTATTCTTCCTGGGAGCCGTCGCACCAGACGATGCGATCCGGCTGCGTATGCGCTGCGATTTTCTGCACCCAGTCGATCAGTTTCCGGTGCCGGACCCAGGCGGGCACCTGCGCGGCGGCCTGGGCTTGGTAATCGGGATGGTTCATCGAGCTGTCTCCATTTTTAGGGCTGTAAAAAGGGAATCGGCCCTTTTCAACGCTGCACGCGAGAGGCGCAACTCATGCGAACCGGATGTCGATGGCAGATCAACATGCGAATCGATTCGCGCAGTTGGGCAGGTCGTCAAGGTCCTTCAGCCTGGGGTTCGAAACCGTCTGTAAAGCGGCTTGCATCGGAGCCCGACAAGCTGTTAAAAGTTGCAAATTCGCGGCTGATTACCGCGTCAAAAACCTGCGTGCGTAGCCTCGGGCTTGCGCAATTGCAATGCCTGCTGCGCACGCGGCGAGCGACGTGAAGGCTCCCTATATTCATACCAGCCTTCCCGGCGCTGCATAGTGGGATAACCACCAGATGAACACCGAAGTCGCGCTACGAAAGGCGCGATGCAAAACACGCAAAACAACCCGCTGCCATGAAAATTGCCATCCTTGACGACTACCAGGACGCCGTCCGCAAGCTCGACTGCTTTCAACTGCTCGCCGACCACGAGGTCAAGGTTTTCAACAACACGGTGCGCGGCCTCGGCCAGCTCGCCAGCCGCCTCGCCGAAGTCGACGCGCTCGTCCTGATTCGCGAACGCACCCGCATCACCTCGCAACTGCTCGACAAGCTCCCGCATCTGCGCATGATCAGCCAGACGGGCAAGGCCGGTCCGCACATCGACATCGAGGCCTGCACCGAGCGCGGCATCGCCGTGCTCGAAGGCACCGGTTCGCCCGTCGCGCCCGCCGAACTCACGTGGGCGCTCATCATGGCCGCGCAGCGCCGCATTCCGCAGTACGTCGCCAACCTCAAGCAGGGCGCGTGGCAGCAGTCGGGCCTCAAGACCTCGGCGATGCCGCCCAACTTTGGCCTCGGCCAGGTGATGCGCGGGCAGACGCTCGGCATCTGGGGCTACGGCAAGATCGGCCGGCTCGTGGCCGGCTACGGCAAGGCCTTCGGCATGCGCGTGCTGGTGTGGGGCCGCGAGCATTCGCTCGAAGCGGCGCGCGCCGACGGCTACGAAGCCGCCGCAAGCCGCGAGGCGCTGTTCGAGGAGAGCGACGTGCTCTCGCTACATCTACGCCTGCACGATGACACTCGCGGGATCGTCAAGCAGGAAGATCTGCTGCGCATGAAGCCCACGTCGCTGCTCGTCAACACGAGCCGCGCAGAGCTGATGGAAGAAAACGCGCTGCTCGGCGCGCTTGCGCACAACCGGCCGGGCATGGTCGCGATCGACGTGTACGAGAGCGAGCCGATCCTGCAGGGCTACAGCCTGCTGCGCATGGAAAACGTGATCTGCACGCCGCACATCGGCTACGTGGAGCGCGAGAGCTACGAGCTGTACTTCGGCGGGGCGTTCCGCAACATCCTCGCGTTCGACGCGGGCGATCACGCGAGCGTCGCGAACCCCGAAGCGCTGCAGGGCGGCCGCCGCAAGTAAGCGCGGCGGCACGGGGGGCGCGCGCCGCCCTTCGTGCGACTTTGCGTCTGATTTTCGATGCGGCCGCGTGCGCTCAAGCGTTCGCGGCCGCTTCCATGACCTCGGGCAAACGCGCGAGGAAGCGCTCGCCGTCCACGCGGCCGAGGTTGTAGGCGTGCTGCATCTGCTGCGGGCTCGTGTAGTCCCAGCTCGAGATCGGCACCCTGGCCGACGGCTGCACGTAAAGGCGCTGCTGCACGCCCTGCGTTGCCTGATGCCGCACCACGAACATCTGCGGACGCGGATAGAGCCGCGTCACCATCACCAGCACACGGCCGGGCGTGTCGTCGAGCGCGCCGACCGGCACGTTGTCGACCATGCCGCCATCGAGCACCGGGCGGCCGTCGCGCCGCAGCACCGGCGTGAACGGCGGCGTGCATGACGACTGCAGGATGAGATCGGCCAGATCCTCCACGCTCGCGCATTCCTGCGCCGTCACGAACTCCGGATGAAACCCGAGCCTGCGCCCGAGCGTGGGGTGCAGCGTCTTGCGGATGTGTTTTTCGATGTTGTACGCGATGAGACCGGCCGCCACGGCGCTGCGCGCGCCGAGCCAACGCGGCACATGCGACACGCCGATGCGGATCTCAGGCGCGTCCTGAAGCTGCGTGAACGGCTCGCCGTAGATGTCGAGCAGCGCCTGGCGATAGATGCGGTAGTGCGGAAACACCGACTCGCCGCGCAGCAGATTGCCCCAGTAGGCGTTGCGCTTGTTGTGGCGCAGCGCTTCCTCGTAATAGCGCATGACCCAGTCGGCGTCGCGCGTGTAGAGCATGCACGCGGTGGCCGCGCCTGCCGAAATGCCCGTAATGACGCGCGGGCGAATGCGCAGCTCGGGCTGGACGATGTCCCAGAACCCCGCCTGCCACCAGCAGCGATTGCCGCCGCCGGCGAAAACCACCTGATCGAACATGCCTTCTGCGTCCTTCGAAGCGACCGAAACCGATCGGAAGCGCCAAGCTTAATCGAGCAGCGCGTAGGTCGAGGTCGCGTGAACGGCCATCCGGCCGTCTTCGTCGTAGAGTTCTATTTCACCGAACACCAGATTGCGGCCCATGCGCAGAACGCGCGCCGTCACGAGCACGTCGCCCTTGCGCACCGCGCGCATGAAATTCGTGTTCAGCGCGACGGTCGTCATGGGCTTGAAGCCGCCGAGCGCGGCCGTGATCGCGACGATCATGGCCGTATCCGCCGCCGCCATGAATACCTGGCCGCAGATCACGCCGCCCGAATGGCGCAGCTCGCCGGAAAACGGCAGGCGCAAGGTGGCGCTGTCTTCCGAGACCTCGACGGGCTTCATCCCGAGCGCGCGCACCCACGGGGCCAGCACGCGCTCCAGCAGCGCGTCGATTGCGTTGTCGTCCATCGTTTGCCTTTGTGGATTGCCGTGCGACGATTCCAGCCGATTGCCACCGACCTCGGCCAGCTTTGGCTTCGGCAAACGGGCGGTGCACAGCGGCTGGCTTGAAACCTGGCTTGATGCCAGGAGTGGCGACATCATACCGGGACAGCAAGGCCCCCGTGGTAAAGGGGCAAACGCGTTCGCAGACGGAGCCTGCACCGCATCGACAAACTATTTCCAGATAATTTGCAGAAGGGGCTTGCCAAGCCCAAAAAAGTCCTGCATAATCTTTCTTCTGTTGGGGGCGTTAGCTCAGTTGGTAGAGCAGCGGACTCTTAATCCGTAGGTCGAGTGTTCGAGTCACTCACGCCCCACCAGCGAATTCAGCCAAAAAGCCCGATCCTTGCGATCGGGCTTTTTGCATTTCTCCGCCGCCACAGGCCTGAGTTACTTCACGCGCCTCACGTGACGCGAGGCCTGCTTCGGGCGCGGCAGCCAGCGGCCGAGCGCCTCGAAGCCGTCGAGCTGGCGCAGCAGCGTGTCGACGGTCGAGAGTTGAACGTGGGTCAGATGATTTTGCTTCAGAAGCGCGTGCAGGCGCTTGCGCCAGTACGCGACACCCATCACCGGCATTTCGAAATCGCCAGCCAGCGACGGCGGCATCACGCGCGCGATGTGCGCGATTTCCTGTTCGACGAATGTCATGGCTATCCCCGTTGGTCCTGCCGTGGTTTCTTATCGTATGAAGTACTGTAGGACGCTCCGGGGCGCTCGCCAGCCTACCCGTATGGATAGGTAACAAATAGTCCGACTAAATTGGGGATGGACGCCGCTGAAAGCGGCGCCTCGTTGCCCGACTCTCGTGCCTCACCGGTAGTCGGCAAGCCGGTCATGCACTTGCCACGCTTGCCAGGTCCGTAACGGTATGGACGGCAAAAAGCTTCGGAATCCAGACGATCCAACGCCGATCCGCTCGCCTCGCTTTTCGGCCTCTTCTTCGGCGTCATGCTCGCGGCCCAGAACCTCTAGCCGCCAGCGCTCAGAGGAACGGCTTGCCGTCCACCTGTTCGTAGACAACGTTGCCATCGTCGTCTTCGAACTGCTCCAGGTAGTTGCGGGCGCCGCACAGCGGACACCGGAACAAGGGCCCCTGCCCTTCGTTCTTGATCACCACCTCGTTCTGTTCCCACGGGGTGCCGCACGACTGGTTGCGGCAAACAAATGTACTCGACATGCAGACTCTCCTGACTGTTACGGGTGCAAAGCCTACCGCAAGTACGGCCCGGGCGCCGCAAATCTCCGACTCCCGCCGCTGTTGCGCTCCCAGGCTGTTCACTTCTTGAGCAGTTGGCCGCCCTCCTGTTCCGGCCTGACGCAATCCTTTCGCGGCCCTGAAGGCTCGCGTGCCGCGCATTCGAGCGGCATGCACGCGCCAGGCCGCGACTGCCCGGCGGCGCGCCGCGCTGGCATGGTTCTCGCGTTAGCGTGCCGCGGTAGCGCGGCCTCGCCGCGTCCATCCACATCGAGATCGAGAACACAGAGGAGCACGCAGATGAATCACGCGGACATGCAATTCCTGACCACCGAATTCCCGTACAAGAGGCAGTATGGCAACTTCATCGGCGGCGAGTGGGTCGCGCCGCTCGGCGGCGAGTATTTCGACGATGTTTCGCCCATCACCGGCCACGCGTTCACGTCCATCCCGCGCTCGCGTGAAGCCGACATCGAACTCGCGCTCGACGCCGCACACAAGGCCAAGGCCGCATGGGGCAGGACCTCGCCCACCGAGCGCGCCAACATTCTCAACCGCATTGCCGATCGCATCGAGCAGAACCTCCACAAGCTCGCCGTGGCCGAGACCATCGACAACGGCAAGCCGCTGCGCGAAACGCTCGCCGCCGACATCCCGCTCGCCGCCGACCACTTCCGCTATTTCGCGGGCTGCGTGCGCGCGCAGGAAGGCGGCATCTCCGAGATCGATCACGATACGGTCGCGTATCACTTCCATGAGCCGCTGGGCGTGGTCGGCCAGATCATCCCGTGGAACTTCCCGATTCTCATGGCCGCGTGGAAGCTCGCGCCGGCGCTCGCGGCCGGCAACTGCGTGGTGCTCAAGCCCGCCGAGCAGACGCCCGCGTCGTTCCTCGTGCTCACCGAACTGATCCAGGACCTGCTGCCGGCCGGCGTGCTCAACGTGGTGAACGGCTTCGGCCTCGAAGCCGGCAAGCCGCTCGCCTCGAACAAGCGCATCGCCAAGATCGCCTTCACGGGTGAGACCACGACGGGCCGCCTCATCATGCAGTACGCGAGCCAGAACATCATTCCCGTGACGCTGGAGCTGGGCGGCAAGAGCCCGAACATCTTCTTCGCCGACGTACTCGACCACGACGACAGCTATTTCGACAAGGCGCTCGAAGGGTTCGCGATGTTCGCGCTCAACCAGGGCGAGGTGTGCACGTGCCCGTCGCGTGTGCTCATCGACGAGAAGATCTATGACCGCTTCATGGAGCGTGCGCTCAAGCGCGTAGCGGCGATCCAGCAGGGACATCCGCTCGACACGAAGACGATGATCGGCGCGCAAGCCTCGCAGGAGCAGCTCGAGAAGATCCTCTCGTATATCGACCTCGGCAAGCAGGAAGGCGCGCAATGCCTGATCGGCGGCGAGCGCAACAGCCTCGCCGGCGAACTCGGCGAGGGCTATTACGTGAAGCCCACCGTCTTCCGCGGCCACAACAAGATGCGCATCTTCCAGGAAGAAATTTTCGGACCCGTGGTGTCCGTCACGACCTTCAAGACCGAAGAGGAAGCCCTGGAAATCGCCAACGACACGCTCTACGGCCTCGGCGCAGGCGTGTGGACGCGCGACGGCACGCGAGCCTATCGCTTCGGCCGCGCGATCCAGGCGGGACGCGTGTGGACCAACTGCTACCACGCTTACCCGGCGCACGCGGCGTTCGGCGGCTACAAGCAGTCGGGCATCGGGCGCGAGAACCACAAGATGATGCTCGACCACTACCAGCAGACGAAGAACCTGCTCGTGAGCTATAGCGAGCAGCCGCTCGGGTTCTTCTGATCGCACGGTGTGCCCTGTGCGTCGCGCGCGGCGTTTTGCGGTCGAGCAGCCGCAGCCGCGCGCGACGCCTCCATCATTGCACCTTGAGAGGAGCATCACGACATGGTCGAACGCGTTATCGCCACGCCGGCCGCGCTCGCGCTGATCGAGCAGTTGGCGCGCGAGCACGGGTCCCTGCTCTTTCACCAGTCGGGCGGCTGCTGCGACGGCAGCGCGCCCATGTGCTTTCCCGTCGGCGAGTTCATGGTCGGCAATGCCGACGTGCAGTTGGGAGAAATCGGCGGGATGCCGTTCTATATGACCCAGGCGCAGTTTGAATACTGGCAGCACACCCAGCTCGTCATCGACGCCGTGCCAGGCAACGGCGGCATGTTTTCGCTCGAACGCCCCACGGGCCTGCGCTTTCTCACGCGCTCGCGGCTCTACGACGACGAAGAGAACGCGTGGCTCGAGGCGCATCCGGTGACGCGCGTGAGCTTGTGAGGTTCGAGCGCCCGGCACGTCAGGGACGTCGCACGGAGCGTGGTGCTATCTTGGTCCGCAGGCGCCGCGCATTCGCGCGGCCATCGCACCAGGAGACGCCATCATGCAAAACCACGACGTGAAACTCCTCACCCTCGAGCCGATGGACCTGCTCGCCGTCAGCCACGTGGGTCCGTACATGAAGATCGGCGACGCGTTCTACACGCTCGCGCAATGGCTCGGCGAGCGCAACGTGCGCACGTCGGGCTCGAAGATGGTCGGCATCTATTACGACGATCCCAATACGGTCGACGAGACGAAGCTGCGCTCAAAGGCGGCGCTGCATCTGGGGCACGAAACCGATGTGGAGGTCGTGGCGCCGGTCGAGAAGTTCCAGCTGCGCGGCGGCGAGCACGCGATGGTGCTGTACAAGGGGCCGTATCAAGGGCTGGGCCAGGTGTGGATGTGGTTTTACAACGAAGGATTGCAGAAGCTCGGACGCACGCCGGACTTTTCGGCGCCATCGTTCGAGGTTTATCTGAATACGCCCGATGAGGCGGCGCCGGATGACCTGAAGACCGAGCTTTATATTCCGCTCGCATGAGCTATGCGATTCGCACGGTTTGAACGATGCCGCCGGGACGTTTACGGCGGCATCTTCGTTTCCGATCCGAGGGTTCTAAGGTTTTAATAACGTATGTATACGTAAACGTAGTAATAGTTAACAAGCCCCTGGGTATTCTGTGGATAACCCCGGAAAACCATTGAGTAAACAAGGCTGTGGAAAAACCATAACCTTGCGGGCGTTAACGGGACAACGCCAGATTGCTGCTGGCAACTTTTCCACAGTTTGCGTGCAGACGAAGTTATCCCCGATTCATGCACAGTGATTTCCAGGGGTTTTCCGGCGGTTATCCGCTGGGGGCTGTGGATAGTGCAGGAAGCGAATTCCCGCTGTCTTCCAGACGAAAAAATAGCGCCTCCAGGGGCGTTTTTTTGCTGGTGAAAATCGCGACGTTGAATCGGTCCTCGCAATCTCGAATATACGGTCTATAACTTCTGCGAGTGGGCCAGTGGTGACTGTTGATCAAATTGCGCCATGGCCCGAGTGTCGCTCGAAAAGGTGAAATAGTAAGAATCGCGAAGGCCATTGAGGCCTGCTCCGTCACTCATGGAGGCGCCGGATGAAACGCCGTGAACTGCTGGCCGCGCTAGCTGCGGGCGCAATGACCCAGGTTTCCACCGGCCAGGCACAGGCGAGCCCGGCGAAGTACACCGACGAGATCGAACTGCCCAAGCCCAAAGTCTCCGGCACGGTCTCTCTCGAGGATGCCATCCAGCGGCGCAGGTCCGTGCGCAGGTTCCGGTCCGACGCGCTGCCTGTCGAGACCATCGGCCAGCTGCTGTGGGCCGGCCAGGGCGTGACGAGCCCGGACGGCAAGCGCGCGGCGCCTTCGGCCGGCGCCTTGTATGCGCTTGAACTCTACATGGTGACCGCCGCGGAGGTGATGCACTACGTGCCTCAAGGCCACCGCGCGCAGACGCGAGCAACGCCCGATATGCGCCCCAAGCTGCAAGCGCTTGCACTCAACCAGGCGTCTGTCGGGGCGGCGCCAGCCTTGATCGTGGTGGCTGCCGATCCCGGCCGGCTCAAGCAGCGGTATGGGGGAAGAGCCGGTGTGTATAGCGACCTGGAGGCCGGGCACGCCGCCCAGAACATGCTGCTGCAGGCCGTTGCGCTGGGGCTCGTCGCCGTGCCCGTGGGCGCGGTCGACGGGCCGCAGGCAGCCCAGGCGCTCGGTTTGCCTGCCGGGCAGAGCGTCGTCTATGTCATCCCGGTGGGATTTTCGGCTTGAGTTGCGGCGTGCGACCGTACAAAAAACAAACGCCCGGGAAACCGGGCGTTTGTTGTTCAATGACAGCAACAGACGATCAAACGTCGATATTCCCCGCCCGCAGCGCATTGCTTTCGATAAACGCGCGACGCGGTTCGACATCGTCACCCATGAGCGTCGTGAAGATGCCATCGGCGGCGATCGCGTCCTCGATCTGCACGCGCAGCAGACGGCGCACCGTCGGGTCCATCGTCGTTTCCCACAGCTGCCCGGGGTTCATCTCGCCAAGCCCCTTATAGCGCTGCTTCGACACGTTGCGCTCGGCATCCGCGATCAGCCACTTCATCGCGCTCTTGAAGTCGTTCACGGCCATGCTGCGCTCGCCGCGCTTGATCACGGCGTTCTTGCCGATCAAGCCCTTGAAGGTATTGGCCGTGTTCACGAGCTGCTGATAGTCGGCGGTGAGCTGGAACTCCTCGTCGATCACCGAGACCTTCACGTTGCCGTGATGGCGGCGCTCCACGCGTAGCGAACGTTGCTCGCGCACCTGATCGTACATCGGCACCACGCTCACTTCAGGCTTGAGCGGATCGTCGCGCAGCTGCGCTTCGAGTGCACGCGCCGAAGCTTCGGTCGAGGCTTCGCTCGACAGGTCGATCGCCACGCCGTCCATGATCGCTTCGAGCGCGCGCTCGTCGTACAGACGCGAGAGACGATCCACCACGCCGCGCGCAAGCTGGTACGAGCGCGCGAGTTCGCCGAGCGCGTCGCCGGAGATCGGCGTGGCGCCTTCGTTCGGCACCAGCTCCGAGCCTTGCAGGGCGAGACGCAGCATATGCGCGTTGAGCTCCGAATCGTCCTTGAGATAACGCTCGTCCTTGCCCGCCTTGAGCTTGTACAGCGGCGGCTGCGCGATATACACGTAGCCGCGCTCGATCATCTCCGGCATCTGGCGATAGAAGAAGGTGAGCAGCAGCGTGCGGATGTGCGCGCCGTCCACGTCCGCGTCGGTCATGATGATGATGCGGTGATAGCGCAGCTTGTCGAGGTTGTAGTCGTCCTTGCCAATGCCGCAGCCGAGCGCGGTGATCAGCGTGACGATCTGCTCGGAAGACAGCAGCTTGTCGTAGCGCGCCTTTTCGACGTTCAGCACCTTGCCGCGCAGCGGCAGGATTGCCTGGAACTTGCGATCGCGGCCTTGCTTGGCCGAGCCGCCTGCCGAATCGCCCTCGACGATATAGACCTCCGACTTCGCCGGATCCTTTTCCTGGCAGTCCGCGAGCTTGCCCGGCAGGCCCACGCCGTCGAGCACGCCCTTGCGGCGCGTCATTTCGCGCGCCTTGCGCGCCGCGTCACGCGCCCGCGCGGCGTCGACGATCTTGCCGCAAATGGTCTTCGCGTCGTTCGGCGTTTCGAGCAGGAACTCTTCGAGCGCCTTCGCCACGACGTCTTCGACCGGCGCGCGCACTTCCGAGGAAACCAGCTTGTCCTTCGTCTGCGAGCTGAACTTCGGCTCCGGCACCTTCACCGAAAGCACGCACGACAAACCTTCGCGCATGTCGTCGCCCGAGGTTTCCACCTTGGCCTTCTTGGCGATTTCGTTGTCGGCGATGTACTTGTTGATCACGCGCGTCATCGCCGCGCGCAAGCCGGTCAAGTGCGTGCCGCCGTCGCGCTGCGGGATGTTGTTCGTGAAGCACAGCACGCTTTCGTTGTAGCTGTCGTTCCACTGCATCGCCACTTCCACGCCCACGCCGTCCTTCTCGCTCGAGACGTAGAAGATGTTCGGGTGCAGGACCTGCTTGGCCTTGTTGATGTACTCGACAAAGCCCTTCACGCCGCCCGCGAAGGCGAAGTCGTCTTCCTTGCCGGTGCGCTGATCGGTCAGGCGGATGCGCACGCCGTTGTTCAGGAACGAGAGCTCGCGAATGCGCTTGGCGAGAATGTCGTAGTGGTACTCCACGCTGCCGAAGATGGTTTCGTCGGCCATGAAGTGCACTTCGGTGCCGCGATTTTCCGTGTCGCCGAGCACTTGCATCGGCGAGATCGCGTGGCCGTCGCGCTCTTCGAGAATGCGGTTCTGCGGCACGCCACGGTGGAATTCCATGAAGTGCTTCTTGCCGTTGCGGCGCACGGTGAGGCGCAGGAAGCTCGAAAGCGCGTTCACGCACGACACGCCCACGCCGTGCAGGCCGCCCGAGACCTTGTAGCTGTTCTGGTCGAACTTGCCGCCCGCGTGCAGTTCCGTCATCACGATTTCGGCGGCGCTGCGCTTCGGATCGTGCTTGTCGTCCATCTTCACGTCCGTGGGAATGCCGCGGCCGTTGTCGGTGATCGAGATGGAGTTGTCCGCGTGGATCACCACGTGGATGTCGTTACAGTAGCCGGCGAGGGCTTCGTCGATCGAGTTGTCCAGCACTTCGAAGACGAGGTGGTGCAGACCGGTGCCGTCCGACGTGTCGCCGATGTACATCCCGGGGCGCTTGCGCACTGCCTCCAGACCTTCGAGGATCTGGATCGACGAGGCGCCGTAGCTGCTGTTGTCGGGTTGCGAGTTGTTCGTATCAGTCATGGAATTTTCCGGTTCTGCGTACTGCCTGTGTTACTGCTCGAGACTTTTTCAAAAAGCCATAAAAACGCCAAAGGGGCGCAGCGCCCCCTGGTGTTCTTCTTCTGTCGCGCTTTTTAGATGCGCATCGGCATCACCACGTACTTGAATTCCTCGTTCTCGGGAATCGTGATGAGCGCGCTGGAGCTGGCGTCGCCGAGGCTCACTTCCAGCGTGTCGACCTTCAGGTTCGCGAGTACGTCGAGCAGATACGTGACGTTGAACCCGATGTCGATGGTGTCGCCCTGGTAGGCGATTTCCAGCTCTTCCTGCGCCTCTTCCTGGTCGGCGTTGGTCGACATGATCTTGAGCTGGCCCGGCTCGATGATGCAGCGCACGCCCTTGAACTTGTCGGACGTGAGAATCGCCGCGCGTTGCAGCGAGCGTTGCAGTTCTTCTCGGCCGATCTGGAAGGTGTTCTTGTGCGCCTTCGGGATCACGCGCTGGAAGTCGGGGAACTTGCCTTCCACGAGCTTCGAGACGAGCTCGACCTGGCCGAACGTGAACTTCACCTGGGTCGAACCGATGTCGATCTTCAGCACGTCGTCGATGTCTTCGAGCAGGCGCTGGAGTTCGAGAATGGTCTTGCGCGGGATGATGACTTCCTGGCGCGCGAACGAGCCTTCGATCTTCATCGACGAGAACGCGAGGCGGTGGCCGTCGGTGGCGACTGCCATGAGCTGGTCGCCGTCCACGACGAGCAGCATGCCGTTCAGGTAGTAACGGATGTCCTGCTGCGCCATGGCGAAATACACCATGCCGAGCAACTGGCGGAACGTCTTCTGCGGCACCGCGAGGTTCGCGCCGAAGTCCTTCGCCTGCGCCACCGTGGGGAACTCGTCCGCGGCGAGCGTTTGCAGGGCGAAGCGGCTCTTGCCCGACTGCACCGTGAGGCGCTTGTCCGCGAGCGTGAGCGTGACCTGGCCGTCGGGCATCGCGCGCAGGATGTCGAGCAGCTTGCGTGCGGCGACGGTCGTGGCCACCTGGTCGTTGCCGACGCCGAAGTCGGCGGTCGTGGTGATCTGCAACTCGAGGTCGGTCGACAGGAACGAGACGTCGGAACCGGTTTTGGTGATCAGCAGATTGGCGAGGATCGGCAACGTATGGCGGCGTTCGACAATGCCGCTCACCGTTTGCAGCGGCCTCAGCAGGTTATCGCGTTCGGTCTTGACCAGTTGCATAGAGTTCCTTCGTTGATGTGACGGACTGCGCGCCCGCCTGGCGCCGGTTTTGCCGACGTGACCCCACGAAAGTCACGCGGCTTTGGCGCCGCTCAGGCGGTTAATGCGGCACAGGCCGCGGCGGTGGTTCCCGCCCCTGACCGCCGGGCGGTTAAACCCATATTGTGCCTGAAAACGGACCACTTCCCTAAATTGGGGGCGATCCGCGAAATAAACAAGGCAAACCTTTCGGGATGCGACGTCCGCCCCGCCATTCCGTTGCCGCCTGATGCGTATTACCCCTTCAGCGTCTGCTCGAGCACGTGCAGCTCATGATTGAGCTGGGCGTCCTTGGTGCGTTCGTCGGCGATCTTGCGCACGGCGTGCAGCACCGTGGTGTGGTCGCGGCCGCCGAACAGCTCGCCGATTTCCGGCAGGCTCTTCTGCGTGAGCTCCTTGGCCAGATACATGGCGATCTGGCGCGGGCGCGCGATGTTCGCCGGGCGCTTTTTCGAATACATGTCGGCGACCTTGATGCTGTAGAAGTCCGCCACCGTCTTCTGGATGTTCTCGACCGAAATCTGGCGGTTCTGCACCGTCAGCAGGTCCTTGAGCGCTTCCTTGGTCAGCTCGATCGAGATCTCGCGGCCGTGGAACTTCGAATACGCGAGGATCTTGCGCAACGCGCCTTCGAGTTCGCGCACGTTCGAGCGCAGGTGCTTGGCGACGAAGAACGCCACGTCCTCGTTCAGGCTCACGCCTTCCGACTGCGCCTTGCGCATCAGGATGGCCACGCGCATTTCGAGCTCCGGCGGCTCGATCGCCACGGTCAGGCCCGAGTCGAAGCGCGAGATCAGACGGTCGTCGATACCCGAGATTTCCTTCGGATAGGTATCGCTCGTGATGATCACCTGCGCCTTGTTGGCGACGAGCGCCTCGAACGCGTAGAAGAACTCTTCCTGGGTGCGCGACTTGCCCGAGAAGAACTGAATATCGTCGATCAGCAGCAGGTCGAGCGAGTGGTAGTAGCGCTTGAAGTCGTCGAACGCCTTGCGCTGGTAGGCCTTCACCACGTCGGACACATACTGTTCGGCGTGGATGTAGCGGATGCGCGCGCCCGGCTTGTCGAGCAGCAGCTGGTTGCCGATCGCGTGGATCAGGTGGGTCTTGCCGAGGCCCACGCCGCCGTAGAGGAACAGCGGGTTGTACGAGATGCCGGGGTTGTCGGCGACCTGGATGGCGGCCGCGCGCGCGAGCTGGTTCGCCTTACCCGTCACGAAGTTGTCGAACGTGAGCACCGGGTTGAGCTTCGAGCGCTCGTAGGTCGGGTCGGGCTCGCCGCTCGAAGCGGCCGCAGCCGCGCCCTGGCCCGGACGCCATGTGCGGCGGCCGGCGGCGGCTTCGTTGGCGTCGAGGCTCGGCAGGTCGAGGTCGGCGGCGTCTTCGGCGGTGGCCTGCGCGGCGGCGGCCGACGCGGCTTGCACCATGCCCGCGAGTCCCGTACCGCCCGTCACGGCGGCCGGGTGCGGCGCGGCGGCGGCGCTCATGACCGATGCGGACGCCGGCGCGGCAGCCAGCGGGCTGCGCGATGCCGCGGCGGGTGCCGGTGCGACATGAGGCGCGCGCATGCCCGCCTTTGGGTCGAGGACGAACTGCACGTCGACGGGCGTTTGCCAGAAGTCGCGCGCGAGATCGGTGATCCGGCCCGAGAACTGACTCTTGACCCAGTCGAGCTTGAAACGGTTGGGAGCGGCTATCTGCAGCGTGTTCGCCGCAGCATCGAAGGCAACCGGGGCCAACGGTTTAATCCACGTCACGTACTGCTGGGGCGTTAGCTCACGCTCCAGTAGTGCGGAACAGTGTTGCCAGAATTCGTTCATCGAGTTGCTGTGGTCGTTTTGTTTGCATGCGTTGCGGTCGCTTCGCTCTTGTCGCACAGATGCGACGAGGCCCTGACGAGGCGACGGCAATGGCTCCGGAAGCCCGCGCGGCAAAGGTCTTGCGGCAAGCAGGCGGGCCGGAGCGGCATGCAGGATTCTTGGGATAGGCGAGATTCTAACGCCGAAATCCCCTCACCAGGAAGTTATCCACAGGGACGGATCAACGCACGCTCGTTCGTGCCCTCGCCGCGGCCGATGCAGGCGCTGCGCGCCCGTCCCGGAAGGTTCGATCGCCTAACCTATTGACGGCCAACGAAAAACCGGCTTAAATAGCGGGTTCCTCGAAAACCAATCCCTAGTACCACCGGCCATTGCCTTTTTCCGCGATGCTCGCCGCGGTCAAAACTCAACAGTGAGAGCAACATGAAACGTACTTTCCAACCTTCCGTTACCCGTCGCAAGCGTACCCACGGTTTCCGCGTGCGCATGAAGACCGCCGGTGGCCGCAAAGTGATCAACGCACGCCGTGCGAAGGGTCGCAAGCGCCTCGCCGTCTAAGTCGGGCAGCATCGCTATCAGCGAAATCACGGGTAGCGGCCCGCTCGCGAGCACGGCGAACAGGACGAACCTGGTAACTGATCGGGGCGTCATGCCGTCGCGAACGCAAGCCGCTTTTCCGAAAGCCGCAAGGCTACTGAAAACGGATGAGTTCTCATCCGTTTTTCGTTTGCGCCCCTGGCGCCGCACCGAGCACTTCGTCGTGTACGGCCGGCCCACCGGCAACGAGGCGCGGCTCGGACTCGTGATCGGCAAGAAGTACGCACCGCGCGCGGTCACGCGCAACCTGGTGCGCCGGATTGCCCGCGAAGCGTTTCGTGTGCGTCGTGCGCAGTTCGAAGGTTTCGACCTGCTGCTGCGCCTGCATACGAAGTTCGACCGCAAGGCGCTGCCGGGCGCGTCTTCGCCGGGGCTCAAAGCTTTGTGCCGCGGCGAGATCGAGACGCTGCTCGAAAAGGCCGCGCGCGAAGTCACGCGGCGTGGCGGCGCCGTGCCTGCGACATCTGCGCGCACCCCTTGCGCAACGCAGGCTGCGGCACCAACTGGGCAGGCAGCCGGGAAACCGGCGCAGGCCCAGGCCAGTAAAGATTTGCCGCCGGACGAGAGCAAGACCCGCGCATCATGAGCGGGGCGCGCGAGTCCGGCATATCCGACGTCGCCGCCGCGCAAGCGGCACGTGGTTCGTCATCGAACGCGGCGCAGCCAGGCCGCAACGCCATGCAAACGGTATTGATCGCACTGCTGCGTTTCTACAAGCTTGCCGTGAGTCCCCTCCTCGGCAGCCGGTGCCGTTTTTATCCTTCCTGTTCGGATTACGCACGCGAGGCAATCCAGTATCATGGCGCCGCGCGTGGGACTTACCTCGCCGCGCGGCGGCTGTGCCGCTGCCATCCGTTTTCGGCGGGCGGCGTCGATCTCGTCCCGCCTGCATCTCCGAAAAAGCGCTGACGCGCCATTCCATCGACACTGAGACAACGCATGGATATTAAACGCACCGTCCTATGGGTCATCTTCTTCATGTCAGCTGTCATGCTGTACGACAACTGGCAGCGCGACCATGGACGCCAGTCGATGTTCTTCCCGAACGCGACGCAAACGCAGACGCAAACCGCCGCGAGCGGCCCTGCGCCGGCTAGCGCCGCCAACGGCGCGTCCGACCTGCCGACGGCCGCCGCCGCGGGCCAGGCGCCGACGAACACCGCCCAGCCGGCTGCAGCCGCAGCACAGCTCGTTCACTTTCGCACCGACGTCTACGACGGCGTGATCGACACGCGCGGCGGCACGCTCGTGAAGCTTTCGCTTCTCAAGGAAAGCGCCGACGGCAAGGGTCCCGACCAGTACATCACGCTGTTCGACCACACCAACGACCACACGTACCTTGCGCGCACCGGCCTGCTCGGCGGTGACTTCCCGAATCACAACGACGTGTTCACGGCAGTCGAAGGCCCGCGCGAGCTGACCGGCGACGCCAACTCTTTCCAGATCGCGCTGCAGTCGCCCGAGAAAGGCGGCGTGAAGGTCACCAAGACCTACACGTTCACGCGCGGCAGCTACGTGATCGGCGTGGACTGGAAGGTGCAGAACGTCAGCGGCGCGCCGGTTTCGCCCACGCTCTACATGGAAATCGTGCGTGACAGCCAGCCGGTCGAAACGCCGCGCTTCTCGCACACCTTCATCGGCCCGGCGGTGTACTCGAACGAGCATCACTTCCAGAAGATCACGTTCGGCGACATCGACAAGAACAAGGCCGACTTCGTGACCCAGGCCGATAACGGCTGGATCGCGATGGTGCAGCACTACTTCGCGACCGCGTGGATTCCGCAGCAAGGCGTCAAGCGCAGCATCTACGTCGAAAAGTTCGACAACTCGCTCTATCGCGTGGGCATGAAGCAGCCGCTCGGCACGATCGCACCGGGTGCGACGGACACCGTGCAGGCGCGCCTCTTCGCGGGTCCGCAGGAAGAGCGCATGCTCGAAGGCATCGCGCCGGGCCTGGAACTCGTGAAGGACTACGGCTGGGTGACGATCATCGCCAAGCCGCTCTTCTGGCTGCTCGAGAAGATCCACGGCTACGTGGGCAACTGGGGCTGGTCGATCGTGCTGCTCACGCTGCTCATCAAGGCCGTGTTCTTCCCGCTCTCCGCCGCCAGCTACAAGTCGATGGCGCGCATGAAGGAAATCACGCCGCGCATGCAGGCGCTGCGCGAGCGCTTCAAGAGCGACCCGCAGAAGATGAACGCGGCGCTCATGGAGCTCTACAAGACGGAGAAGGTGAACCCGTTCGGCGGCTGTCTGCCGGTGGTGATCCAGATTCCGGTGTTCATCTCGCTGTACTGGGTGCTGCTCTCGTCGGTGGAAATGCGCGGCGCGCCGTGGATTCTCTGGATTCACGACCTCTCGCAGCAAGACCCGTTCTTCATCCTGCCGGTGCTGATGGCCGTCTCGATGTTCGTGCAGACCAAGCTGAACCCGACGCCGCCGGACCCCGTCCAGGCGAAGATGATGATGTTCATGCCGATCGCGTTCTCGGTCATGTTCTTCTTCTTCCCGGCCGGCCTCGTGCTGTACTACGTCGTGAACAACGTGCTGTCGATCGCGCAGCAGTACTACATCACGCGCATGATGGGCAAAGGCAAGAAGAAGCTCGCCTGAGCGCCGGGGCGGCAGTGATGCCGCCACCTGAATCAAGGCTCGAAAAAAAGCCGTCCGGTGCGAACCGGACGGCTTTTTGCATGATCGGAGCGCCATTTCCTTGACGACGCAGAGCGCAGCGTTCGGGTGCGCGCGTTAGCTCTTGTCCGCGTCGCCGTAGAATTGGGCGACCAGTTCCTGCACGAGATAGCGGTGATGGGCGCTGAGCGACTCGATCTTCGAGGCCAGTTCGAGCGTTTCCTCGGAAACCGGATATTTGCCGTCAGGCTTGCGCGGCCGCGGCACGCCGGCGCCTGCGTTACCCGGAGGACCGTAGTGCAGCCAGTGGATGTCCACGTCGAACCATTTCGCCAGCGTCTCCAGCTTGTCCTGGGTGGGAATGGTGCGGCCGCTCAGCCACTTGTGAGCGGTTTGCGGCGAAACCGGATGCTCGCCGTGATGGCGCAGATTGAACCGGTTCGCCAGGTCGGTGCTGCCGCGTAGTTTTTCGGGCGCGCGCTTCATGGCGAACCTGAGACGTTCGGCAAAAGCGGCTTTTTCGTTGGAGGTCGGCATGGGCCAGATTGTGCAACCCGAAATCGCCGAAGATGACAACCAGTTAGGCTACATTTAACGTGTAAAAGTGAAAATTCACCTGCTTATGGTTGGCGTATGACTTTGGTCGAGATCTCCGCGAGTTCGCTTGTGGCAAGACGTCGGTAGGGTCCAGCGCCCGAATTCTGTGAAATCTGACAGAATTCTCTAAGACTAATCTTAGCTAAATTAAGATAAAGCGAGACGATTCTTAGCCGAGCTTCCAGCCGGAAAACGCTCTGTCCGGCGCGTTACAATGCCTCGCGTTTTGCGAGTGCTCGCAAGACCGCAGCGAGTCCCCGCACTCCATCCCGATTCCAGCCCTGCTCTACGGTCCGCCCATCATGCTCGCCACCGATTCCGATCCCATCGTCGCCATTGCTACTGCGCCCGGACGCGGCGGGATTGGTGTCGTGCGCGTGTCGGCCGGCCGCGCCGGCGCGGCGGCGACCGCTGCGTTGATGCAGGCCCTCACGGGCCAGGAGCTGGTTGCGCGCCACGCGAGCTACGTGCCGTTCCTCGACGGCGCCGGCACGGTGCTCGACCGGGGTATCGCGCTGTCGTTCCCCGCGCCGCATTCGTACACCGGCGAGCACGTACTCGAACTGCAGGGCCACGGCGGCCCGATCGTGCTGCAACTCGTTTTGCAACGCTGCATCGAGGCCGGCCGCGAATTCGGGCTGCGCCTCGCGGAACCCGGCGAATTTACGCGGCGCGCGTTCCTCAACGACAAACTCGATCTGGCCCAGGCGGAAGCCGTGGCCGACCTGATCGAGGCGAGCACCGAGGCGGCGGCGCGCTCGGCCGGCCGCTCGCTCGACGGCGCGTTCTCGCGCGACATTCACGCGCTCGTGGACGACGTCGTGACGCTGCGCATGCTGGTGGAGGCGACGCTCGATTTCCCCGAAGAAGAGATCGACTTCCTCGAGGCCGCGGATGCCCGCGGCAAGCTCGCACGCATTCGCGAGCAGCTCGACCACGTGCTCTCCGAAGCGCGCCAGGGCGCACTGCTGCGCGAGGGACTTTCGGTCGTGCTCGCGGGACAACCCAACGTGGGCAAGTCGTCGCTGTTGAACGCGCTGGCAGGCGCGGAACTCGCGATCGTGACGCCCGTGGCCGGCACGACGCGCGACAAGATTTCCCAAACCATCCAGGTCGAAGGCATTCCACTGCATGTCATCGACACGGCAGGTCTGCGCGACACGGAGGACGAGGTCGAGAAGATCGGCATCGAGCGCACGTGGAGCGAGATCGGCCGCGCAGACGTAGTGCTGCATCTGCTCGATGCGCGCACGGGTATGAACGCCGAAGACGAGGTGATCGCCGCGCGCTTTCCCGCCGGTGTGCCGGTCGTACGCGTGCTCAACAAGACCGACCTGACCGGTGTGCCGCCCGAAGTGGCGAAGCGTCGTGCCGAGAACGGCAGCGATATTTGCGAGTTGCGCCTTTCGGCGAAACAGGGCGACGGTGTCGGCCTGCTGCGCGCCGAGCTGCTGCGCATTGCAGGCTGGCAGGCGGATGCGCAGAGCGTCTATCTCGCGCGCGAGCGGCATCTCATCGCGCTGCGTGCGGCGCGCGAGCATCTCGCACAGGCGGCGGCGCATGCCGACCAGAATTCTCAATTGCTCGACCTGTTCGCCGAAGAGCTGCGGCTCGCGCAGGAGTCGCTGAATTCGATTACCGGCGAATTCACGTCCGATGACCTGCTGGGGGTGATTTTCAGCCGCTTTTGTATCGGGAAGTAACCCGCAAGCGCGCTCCGTCCCACCCCATTCTTCTCCAGCCTGGAACAATCCCTTCGAAGGCTGAGGGTTAACCCTCGGCGGCAATCCGCCTAGACTTTCGCTCATCGGATGCAGACACGTTGTCGCACCGAATCAAAAGCCAAAGGAGGTAGTTAGCATGAAGTCCCTGATCCAGACCGTAGCCGTTGCCGTTGCACTCGTGGTGCCGATGGCATCGTTCGCGCAATCGAATGCGCCCGTGACCCGCGCCCAGGTGCGCGCCGAGCTCGAGCAGCTCGCGAAGGCGGGCTGGCATCCGGGCGCAGGGGCGGACCCGCACTACCCCGACGATCTTCTCGCAGCCGAAGCCAAGGTAGCCGCCGCGAACGGCGCAACGAGCGGCTATGGCGGCGTGGCAGCCGGCAACTCGGATGCAGGCCGCCCGGCGGTGTCCAAGGCCGACTGGAACGCGATGTATAACCATCCGTAACACGGCAATACTGCTGAAACGCTTGCGAAGATCCCGCGCAGGCGTTTCGCATACCTGAACGAATACCTCCGCCGTCGTTGACGCGACGGCTTCGCTCGGGCCTTCGGGCCTGGGCGCTTTTTCCAGCGACCGTCGAGCAAACTGGCGAGGCTGCTCAAAAGCAAAGCTTGTTCAGCCTCATCTCTGCGCACTACGAGCTAACTGCCAGGTCATTTAGTTCGTAGTGCGATCTATCAAGCAGCCCACAAGCAGTCGATTGCTTTGCGCGGGCCCCGACGCTATCGCTCGCTGACACGCCCCTGTCTCACTCCACAAGCGCGCAGCGGCCGCTGTGTGCGGCTGTAATTTGTGGACACACATCGTTGCTTTTCCAAACCCTTGCCGCGGCGTGGCTCGTCGACAATCAGTGGCATAGGAGAACGACGATGAAAACACTCTTCTGCGTTATTGCTCTGGTTGGCTTGTCGGCTGGCCTCACCGGTTGTGTGGTGGCGCCGCCGTATGCGTACGCGCCTGCGCCGGCCTACGGCTATGGCTATGCGCCGGGCTACTATGCGGCGCCGTCGGTGGATATCGGGGTTGGCGTGGGCGGCTATTACGGCCACGGCTGGCGACGTTAAGGGGACCGTAACAAGCCGTCTGAAAGGTTGAGGCCTGACCTTTGAACTTGACCTATCCGATGTGATAGCTGGACACGCGCCGCCGCCGAATTAAAGTGGCGAGACACGTTTTCACAAGACGTTGGACCAGCGCACCGGGGGCACTGATGAGATTCATCGACGACGAAATCGCGCATATCACGCGCGCGATGGCACCCTCGTTATCCGCTGGCACGACGCCGGCAGTCTTTTCATTCGATTACTGGTACACGCGCCTCTGCGCGTTGCTCGACCTCGTCCAGATTACGCCGTCGCAGTTCCGCACCGTCGACGCGCTCATGGTCGAGCTCGAATCGCGTCGGGCTGCGAGCGGCGCAACGGTGCGCGAGGCGCTGGCCGCCTGACTCACCGGTTCACACGTTTGCTTTGCGCGCGCCCCGCGCCGCGAATTCCCGCTTAACCTCGCCATGTCACCCGAGCATGGATTAGCCCGCGCGAGCGGGCTTTTTTCTTTTGCAGGGCGCTCGCCAGCGGACTGGCAGACTCGATCAGAAGCTTGACGTTCCGGCCGACCCGGCGCGCGCTCTTGAAAACGTCGCGCGCCCCCTGCATGTACAGCCCACTTTTTTCGGAGATTCAGATCGTGGGCAGACGACCTTCCTTCATTGACGATCTGGCTCGCGGCGTCCCTCCCGACGGCGCGGGCCAGCGCCCGGGCTTCGACGACGACGCACTCCTCGACGCCTATTCGCGAACCGTGATCGGCGCGCTGGAGCGCGTGCAGCCCGCCGTCGCGCATATTGCCGTCGAGCGCCGCGCATCGGGCCAGGCGCCCGCGCGCGGCGGCAGCGGCTCGGGCTTCCTGTTCACGCCCGACGGCTACTTGCTGACGAACAGCCACGTCGTGCATGGCGCCAGCAAGCTGAGCGTGACGCTCGCGGACGGCACGACGCAGGGTGCCGACCTCGTCGGCGACGACCCGAACACGGATCTCGCCGTGCTGCGTATCGGCGCGGCAGAGGCGCTGCCGCACGCGCAGCTCGGCGATTCGGCGGGCCTGCGTGTCGGGCAGATCGCGATCGCCGTGGGCAGCCCGCTCGGCCTCGCGCAAACGGTGACGACGGGCGTCGTGTCGGCGCTCGGCCGCTCGCTGCGCTCGGAGTCCGGCCGCATGATCTACGACGTGATCCAGACCGACGCCGCGCTCAATCCGGGCAACTCGGGCGGGCCGCTCATCAATTCGGCCGGTCAGGTGATCGGCGTGAATACGGCGATCATTCCGGGTGCGCAGGCCATCTGCTTCTCCACGGCCATCGACACGGCAAAGTGGGTCATCACGCAGCTCTTCGCGCACGGCCGGGTGCGGCGCGCCTATATCGGTATTGCCGGCACCACGGTGCCGATCGCGCGCAAGGTGCAGCGTTACTTCGACTTGAGCGCGACCACCGGCGTGCGGGTGATGGAGATCGTCAAGGGCAGTCCCGCCGCGCTGGGCGGCCTGCGCATGGACGACACGATCGTGACGATCGATGGCGTGCCCGTCGACGGCATCGATACGCTGCAGCGTCTCTTCGACGTTTCGCGCATTGATCGCGCGGTGGAAGTCGGCGTGATCCGCTTGACGCAGCGACTCAACCTGAGGGTGACGCCCGTCGAGCAGACGGGCTAGGCGCGAGGAGCAACCGGTGATGGGCGGCGCACCGTCGCGTGCGCCGCTTCAGGCACTACCAGCCGCCGCCGGGCTGGGCATAACCCGGCTGTTGTCCGTAGCCGGGCTGCGCGTAGCCGTCGTCATATTGCGGCGGCGGCGGTGCAGGCTGGGCCGGTGCGCAGGGCACGTAGCGGCCCGAATACTGGTCGTAACACGCCGCGCCGGCCGGGGCGGCGACATAAACCGGCGCCGGCTCGGCATACACGGGCGCGGGCTGCACATAGGCCGGCTGAGCCGGGTAGGCCACCGCCGGGCCGCTGTTG
This sequence comes from Paraburkholderia sp. EG286B, assembly GCF_040965655.1. Lineage (NCBI taxonomy): Bacteria > Pseudomonadati > Pseudomonadota > Betaproteobacteria > Burkholderiales > Burkholderiaceae > Paraburkholderia > Paraburkholderia sp. EG286B. Next base: position 145,537 of record NZ_JBFRCF010000008.1, read on the forward strand.
AGCACGGCGCCGACCGCGGCGCCAATCAACGCGCCGCCAACCAGCGCACCCACCACGTCACCGCCGTGATCGTGCGCGCTCGCGGGGCCAGCTGCCACCGCACACCCCGCCAGCACCAAAACGGCTGCCATCTTTCGCATGTCGTTCTCCCTGAGAACCTTTGAAAACATGCGAGCGATTGTCAGCCCGATTGCTGGATACAGGTGCTGCAAGTGGTAACGCGGAATTACGGGGGTGTGGCTTGCCAGCGCGCGCTGGCCGGGAGCGAGTCCCGTCAGCGTGCGTGCTCGCCGTCGTGCGCGTCTGCCACGTGTGTGCGCGGCGTGCTACCGCGCTGCCCGGCAGACGGACAGAGAAGGGTGAGCGCGATGGATAGCACCATCAGCACGAACAAGGCGACGAAGTACGCCATCCAGGAGAACTCGAAATCCAGGAGTGCCACCCATGTGCTTCGGCGCATTCATCAGCGCGATGCGTGCTCCCGCTCAGTGATGCAGGAAGCTGCGTAGCGGATGACGCCAGTCCATATGATGTCCGTCTCCCGCTTCTACGCGCTGTCGATGCTCCTCGAGGATTTCGTCGGAAAACAGGAAGACGACAATGACAAGGGGAATCACCAGAAACGCGCCCAGTATTACGTGCTCGATCACGATTACCTCCTGGTTGTCAAGCGGTTTGCAATTGCATTGTAGCCAAGACGCGACAGTTTGCACATTGGGCGCGCACTGAAGCTTGAAAACAATGTTCGCCAACCATCACAACCCGCGCTGAGCAGCCTGCGTGCCCGGTTTGCAGCCCGGTTCGCAGGGCTCGGGACGTGCCCCGCATCAAGGTCGCCGTCGATCCGGTTGCGCCGCTTACGCCGCCGACTTTCTCCACGCGGCGGCAAAGAGCCCGGCGCCGATGAGCAGCGTGCCGCCCGTACGATTGACCGCGCGCTGTACGCGCGGGCTGCGCACGACCTTGCGCGCGGCCGCCGCGAGCAGCGCGTAGGCGAGCGCGTTGAGCGTCGCCAGTGCGATGAAGGTGGCTTCGAACACGACGATCTGCGGCGTCATGGCCAGATGCGGATCGATGAACTGCGGCACGAACGCGACGAAAAAAATGATGCTCTTCGGGTTGAGCGCGGTGACGGCGTATGCATGCGCGAAGATGCGGCCGGTGCGGGTCTCGGAGGTGTCCGGCGCGTCGCCAACGCCAACGGGCGCGCGCCAGAGCTTCACGCCCAGATAGATCAGATAGGCGGCGCCGATCCATTTGAGCACCGAGAACAGCGTGGCGGAAGCCGCGAGGATCACGCCGAGTCCGAGCATGGAAGCAGTCATCGCCGTGAAGTCGCCGAGCGCGACGCCGGCCGTGGTGGCGAGCGCGTAGCGGCGGCCGTGGCCAAGCGCGTACGAAACGACGAGCAGTACGGTCGGGCCGGGAATGGCCACGAGAATGGCCGACGCGATCGCGAACGGCAGCCAGTGAGCGAAAGTCATGGGGTTCCTCCATTGGGAAGCCCGATTTATCCACGAACTTTTGCCGTATGCAAGCGCGGGCACGGGTTCGTTTCGAGAGGCTCATGGAGCATCTGGCATCGATTTTATTCTGTCGCCAATCCATTAATGCGCGCGTTCCAGTTGGCGCTTACGGGACTTTAGGTGCGCCGCGTCATAGGCTGCCTGGCGAGCTATTAAACCGTTTAAATCAAAGCGGGCTTGATTTCCCTATCCTGGCTATAACCGGCTGCGCCTCGTCGGATAAGGCGCGGGACGATGTAATCGATGCTTCGGAGTGCTGCTGGACGCCCCTTAGCGCCAGGCTGAAAGGCATAACAGCACTCGACACCAAGCTGCAAGCCTCCGTGACTGTTGCGAACGCACACAAGTCGGGCTTGCAGTCTTTCGGCAGTTTTCTATGTTTAGAGATGCGGGTGAGGCATGAGAGTTAAATACATAGCTAACCTGAGTAAAAACCCGCAGGAGGCAATCATGAAAACGCTAACCGGTATGGTCGTCGCGGCGGCCAGCCTCGCTTGCGTCGTCGCGGTTCAGGCTCAGGATGTGAGTGTCAAGCCGCAGCAAACGGTGCAGCTCAAGCCGGGCTCCTATGGCTGCCTCACGAAAGACAAGCTCGACGCCGTCGCGCTTCACGAGCAGGCCGGCGAGCATCAGCAGATGCAGGAATACTTCACGGGATTCCAGTGTCTGTCCACACCCGACAACCAGTCGTTCCGCGTCGTACAGGTGGTGGGCCACGACGTCGAATTCGTCAACGCCGCGAACGGCGACGAGCAAGGTCTCTGGACCACGGACCGCTTCATCAAGCAGTAAGCTCCCAACGCGCCTCTCGACATGGCCCGACGCACGTGCGCCGGGCCATCGTGCTTGCCGGGCGCGCGGCCGTGACGCGATGCAACGCGCCGCGCGCCGCTGTCAAACCCCCGTCATTTTCCCGTCAGACCATCCGCATTGCATCGCGCACCGCAGCGACGCGCGCTGCGCGTCCATTCGACCGGCACGTGGCTTGCTAGAAACTTCGCTATCATGTGCGGCTTTCGCAAGACCGGAATTCGGTATGGCACTCAAATCGACCATCTACAAGGCAGAACTGCAGATCGCGGACATGGACCGGCATTACTACGCCGACCATGCGCTCACGATCGCGCGCCATCCGTCCGAAACCGACGACCGCATGATGGTCCGCATCGCGGCCTTCGCGCTGTTTGCAGGCGAGCGGCTCGAATTCTGCAAGGGCCTGTCCGATACGGACGAGCCCGACCTCTGGTGCAAGGACTACACCGGCGCGATCGAAACGTGGATCGAGGTTGGCCAGCCCGACGAGCGCCGCATCGCCAAGGCAAGCGGGCGCGCGGGCGAGGTCATCGTGATCGCCTACGGCGGACGCACCTCCGACATCTGGTGGCAAGGCGTGCGCAACAAGGTCGAGCGCCTGCGCAACGTGACGGTCTGGTCGCTGGGCGAGGGCGTTGCCGCGTCGCTCGGCGCGCTGGCCGAGCGCACCATGCGCCTGCAATGCACGGTGCAGGACGGCGCGGCGTGGATCGGCAATACGAGCGCCGAGCCAGTGGCAGTCGAATGGAGCGTGTTCAAGGCGCCCGAGAACGTCTGAAAGCCGGCTGTGCGCCCTCAAGCGTGCGGCGGCCCCTTGAGTTCCACCATGTTGCCCTCCGGGTCGAACAGATACAGCGACGGCCCCAAACCCTCCGCCCCATAGCGCTCGACCGCATTGCCGGGACGCGCGCCATGCTGCGTCAGATGTGACGTCAGCGCCTCGGCGTCGAACGGCTCCACGCGCAGACAAAGATGATCCATGTTGCCGCTCGCGCCAGCCGGCGCTGCGCCGGAACCCCGGTCGAGCGGGCCGCCGATCGTCACGAGATCGATCAGCGAGCGTCCCGCGCGCAACTGCATCAGGCCGAGATCGCGCTGTTCACGCTCCGGCTGGCAACCGAGTACTTCGCAATAGAAACGCGTCATGGCGGCCACATCGGCCGCCCGGATAACGACGTGATCGATCTCGCGAATCTGGATCCGCATGGCGTCCTCGAGGTCGTGTTGAGAATCTCATGATGAACCTGTGCAAGCCGGGCTGCGCAGAGGGCGCGCATCTCAGCGAGCCTTGCGAACTGGAATCGCGGGCAGCAGAACCGTGGGAGCCGGCGGAAAATAGCTTCGGGCTCTCAGGCGAGGGAAGCGCCGCGAGTGGCGGCGAGTTGACGTACGGAAACGCTGGACGAAAAAAAGCCCGCTGCATTGAGCGGGCTTAATCCATATCAGGAGGAGACATGGAGGAGACAGGAACCACTATACCGAGTCGGCTGTCGCGACGCAACAACTTTTTAAGGGAAAACCCGCAAAGTTGCCATTTTGTCGCACGGGAATCGGCAAGACGCCACCAGGGATTCACCGAAGACCATAAAAGTGCCCGATCATGGCGCATTCACGGCACAAGTCGACCGCAATGACAGCGCAAGATCCGGCGCGCCGTCGTCCGTACGCGAAGCTAGAGTAAGGGCATACAGACAGGCACTTCGAGGAGCCTCAAATGTGCGCCGTCCCTGCAATGAAACCAGCGATGAAACCCGCCAAACCCAGCCAGACGCCAGACAGCGAGTGGACGAACGACGCCGACCGCTGGCAAGCCGTCACGTCGCGCGACGCCCGCGCCGACGGTGCGTTCTTTTACGCCGTGCGCACCACCGGCGTGTTCTGCCGCCCCTCGTGCGCGTCGCGGCTGCCGCGGCGCGAGAACATCGAATTCTTCGCCGAGGCCGACGACGCGCGCGCCGCCGGCTATCGCGAATGCAAGCGCTGCCGCCCGGGCGGCCTGCCGCGCGAGCTGGAAATCGTGCGGCGCGCGTGTGCGGCGCTGGACGCCGACCCGCAGGAGCGGCTCACGCTCGCGCAGCTGGGCGAAGCCGTGCACCTGAGCCCGTTTCACCTGCAGCGCCTCTTCAAGCGCGTGCTGGGCGTCTCGCCGCGCCAATACCAGGCGGCGCGCCGCGGGGCCGTGCTGCGCGACGCGCTGGGCGACGGCGCCGACGTCACGCGTGCCAGCGCCGACGCCGGCTTCGGCTCATCGTCGCGGCTCTATCACAGCGTGCCGGGCGAGCTCGGCATGGCGCCTTCCGCCTATCGCCGCAAGGGCGCGGGGCTGACGATCCACTACGCCGCCACGCCCACGCCGATCGGCTTCGTGCTCATCGCGGCAACGGAGAAGGGCATCTGCCGGATCGCGTTCGGCGACGATGCCGCGACGCTCACCGCCGCACTCACGGCCGATTTCGCGAACGCGCAGTGCACCGAGGACAAGGCCGCGATCGCGCCGTTCGCCGCGCAGATCGACGCCTATCTGCACGGCCGCCGCGAGCGTTTCGATCTGCCGCTCGACATTGCCGCGACGGCGTTCCAGCAGCGCGTCTGGGACGCGCTCCAGCACATTCCCTACGGCGAGACGCGCAGCTACTCGCAGATCGCCGAAACGCTCGGCGCACCGCGCGCGGTGCGGGCCGTGGCGAGTGCGTGCGCGTCGAATCCGGTGGCGCTGGCAATTCCGTGCCATCGCGTCGTGCAAAAGGGCGGCTCGCTCGCGGGCTATCGCTGGGGGCTCGAGCGCAAGGCGGCGCTGCTCGACGGCGAAGCACGCGCATCGCAAGGTGCGCAAAATGGCGCAAAAAACCTGAAAGGCACCCGTTCGACCTCGAACCGCGCCAACACGCCGGAGACCGCCACTTGAGCGCCATCGCCTCGCAATCCGCAGCACAAACCGAGGCGCCGACGCACAGCGCCACACTCGAACTGTCGTTTCGCGCGCCCTACGACTGGCCACGCGTGCTGCGCTTCTTCAGCGGCCGCGCAACGCCGGGCGTCGAGGCCGTGGAGGACGGCGCGTGGCTGCGCGCGATCGACTTCAACGGCGCGAGCGGCACGCTCGCCGTGTGCCGTCACGCGCGCAAGCATTGCCTCGTCGTGCAGATCGACGGACCCGTGAGCGCGCACGCGGCGGCACTCGCCGCGCCGCTCTCGCGCATGTTCGACCTGCATGCCGATCCCGCCGCCGTCGCCGCGCATCTGCGCAGCGACCCGTGGCTCGCGCCGCTCGTCGCTGCCGTGCCGGGGCTGCGCGTGCCCGGCGCCTGGTCGGGCTTCGAGCTCGTGGTGCGCGCGATCGTCGGCCAGCAGGTCAGCGTGAAAGCGGCGACGACGATCATCGGGCGCCTCGTCGAACGCGTGGGCAAGCGCATCGACGACCATGCGCACGCGCGCACCGCGTGGCGCTTTCCGACGCCCGCCGCGCTCGCCGCCGCCGATCTCGCGGGTATCGGCATGCCGGGCAAACGCGTCGCCGCGCTGCAGGGCTTCGCGCAGGCCGTGGCGAGCGGAGCGGTGATCATCGAACGCGACTACGAGCAGAACGATCCAGACAATTCGCGCCACAAGCGTCAAAGCAGACGAATCGACGCGATTGCAGCCGAGCCCGCCGACCTCGACGCCATGCGCGCCGCGCTGCTCGCGTTGCCCGGCATCGGCCCCTGGACCGTCGAATACGTCGCGATGCGCGCATGGCGCGACGCGAACGCCTGGCCCGCGACCGATCTCGTGCTCATGCAGGCCATCGCGGCGCGCGACCCGTCGCTCGTGCGCGCGACCCAACAGCGCACCCGCACGGATGCATGGAGCCCGTGGCGCGCGTACGCGGCCATGCATTTGTGGAACGAAATCGCCGATCGCGCGGGCGCGGCGCGCGGCGGCTAGCGCAACGGAAGGCAGCGCAGGAAAGGGGTGCCATCACCGCGAGAAGTGCGCGCCGACGGGCCAAAACCCCGCCCGAGGCAGGCCCAAGCAGGTCTTTCGGCGAGATGTTAAAGTGCCCGCTACCGAAAAGAATCCCGGCCGGCGAATGTCAGCAACACTGCGCGCAGCACTGCGCCGCCGGCCCGAGCCCGACTTGCCTCAATGTCAGACACGACCTCTACACGCACGAACGACGTTCTCGCACAGCGCCTTTCCGTGCTGGGCGACGGGCCACATCGCGGCGCGCTCACGCGCGGCCTGCGCGGCATCGAGAAGGAGAGCCTGCGCGTGACGCGCGACGGCCGTCTCGCCATGACGCCGCACGCGGCAGCGCTTGGTTCGGCGCTCACGCATCCGTCGCTGACCACCGACTATTCGGAAGCGCTGATCGAGATCATCACGCCCGCCGAACCCGATGCGTCGATCACGCTCGCGAAGCTCGACGAGCTGCACCGCTACGTCTATGCGGTACTCGCGCGTGACGGCGAGATGCTCTGGAACGAATCGATGCCGGGCCTGCTGCCCGACACCGACGACGGCATTCCCATCGCGCGCTATGGCAGCTCGAACATCGGCCGCCTCAAGTACGTGTACCGCATGGGCCTCGCGCTGCGCTACGGCCGCACGATGCAGTGCATTGCCGGCATCCACTACAACTATTCGCTGAGCGAGGACGTGTGGCGCGTGCTGCATGCGCATCAACAGTCCACGGCCTCGCTCACCGACTATCAGTCGGAGCGCTACCTCGCGCTGATCCGCAATTTCCGCCGCACGAACTGGCTGCTCATGTACCTGTTCGGCGCCTCGCCCGCGCTCGACGCGCGCTTCCTGCGCGGCCGCGCGCACAAGCTCGAAACCTTCGACGCCGACACGCTCTATCTGCCGTACGCGACGAGCCTGCGCATGAGCGATCTCGGCTACTCGAACACAACGGGCCAGTCCGCCTTGCGCGCCGACTACGACACGCTGGCAGGCTATCTCGACGCGCTCGCGCAGGCCGTGAGCCAGCCGTATCCGCCCTACGAGGCGATCGGCACGCATCGCGACGGCGAGTGGGTGCAGATCAACACGAACGTGCTGCAGATCGAGAACGAGTTCTACTCAACGATCCGCCCCAAGCGCGTCACGCATCCGGGCGAGCGGCCGCTGCATGCGCTCGCCGCGCGCGGCGTGCAGTACGTCGAGGTGCGCTGCATGGACATCGACCCGTTCGAGCCGACCGGCATCTCGCTCGAAACCGCACGGTTCCTCGACGCCTACCTGCTCGCCTGCGCGCTGGATGAAAGCCCGTTCCTGCCTGCCGACGCCTACGCCGAATCGAACGAAAACTTTGGCCTCGTGACGAAAGAAGGGCGCCGCCCGGGTCTCGCGCTCAAGCGCGACGGCAAGGACGTGCCGATGCACGAATGGGCCGAAGCGCTGTTCGAGAAGATCGGCCAGGCGGCCGCCGTACTCGACGCGGCGCATGGCAGCGACGAACACACACGTTCGCTCGCGACACAGCGCGCAAAGCTGGCCGACCCGTCGCTCACGCCATCGGCGCGCGTGCTGCAAACCATGCGCGATGGCAAGCAGTCCTTCCTGCAATTTGCCCGTGCACAGAGCGAGCACCACTCGGCGCAATTCCTCGCGCGTCCGCTCGACGCCGCGGCTACGGCCGAGTTCGAAACGCTCGCGCGCGAATCGCTCGCGGAGCAGGCGCAACTCGAGCGCGACGAAGTCGGCTCGTTCGACGCGTTCGTCGCCGCGTATCGCGCTTATACGCTCAATCGCTTCAGCGTCTGAGCCGCGCGCCGGTGCGCTCCCATCCCTCGAGGTTTGTCCCAGGCACCGCATTTGCTCGCAACACCAGCGTGCAGATGCGGTCCAACCAGGGTAGGCGCCGCGTTTCTGAGCCGCGCGGACAAAGCGCGCGCCGGACGAACGAAGCTGAAAACACCAAAAATGCACGGGCCGCGCGCAATGCGGCTCACTCTGGGAGGAATCCACGCGATGAAACGAATGCTTGCGATCCTGCTGTGCGCGACGGCTGCGGCCTGCGCGTCGCGCGGGCAGGTCAATCCCGACGTCATGCAGATCGCGACCGCGCCGCTCACCTGTTCGAACAAGACGGAATGCGATCTCTGGTGGCAACGCGCCCAGGACTGGGTGCGCAGTCATTCGAAGTACGAAGTGCAGACCGTGACCGACACGCTGATCCAGACGTCGGGCCCGGGCGGCGGCCGGCGTCTGCTCGCCTATGAAATCACCAAGCAGGCCAACGCCGACGGCACGGCCACGATCGGCTTCGCCGCGCATTGCGACAGTTCGCTCGGCTGCAAGCCCAACCCGTGGTCGGCGGGCGCGGCGTTCAAGCAGTATGTGCGAACCGGCGTCGATGCGCCGATTCCCGGCGACACGACCACGGGCGCAGGCGGCGACACGGCCGGCGTCAGCGGCGCGGCCGTGGCGGAGCCGGCGTCGAGCGCGCATTGATCGGCACATGGCCGATTTTGGGCATTGTCTGATTGAGGTAGGGATTGAGGAGCCCGTATCTTGGGCTGGTTTCGGCCTGCGTGGTCTGGGCCGTTCATCCTCATCCACAACTCGAATCGACAATGAAACTGCGCCTCCTGTCTGCCAGTGCCGCGGCTGCCGTCATCGCCGCCGCCGCTGGCTGCACTACCGCCTCAGGCCCCACTCACAATCTCGACATCGTCACGCTCGCTAACGGCTCACAGGCGTATCGCGTGCAATGTTCCGGCCTGTTGGAAAGCTCCAGAACCTGTATGAAAAAGGTCAACGAGATCTGCGGCAGCAAGACGCCGCTGCGCGTCTCGTCGGTGGATCACGCCGTTGCCGGCTTCAAGCCGGAAGACGACCCGCGTGAAATCACGTTCATCTGCCAGCCGCCGCAGCAGCCGGTCCCGTCGCCAGCGCCGGCGCCGATCGGCGAGACGCCGGCCCCGGTTCAGCCGCGCACGATCACGCTGAACGCCGACGCCAACTTCGCGTTCGACAAGGCCGATCTGCTGCCCGACGGCAAGCGTACGCTCGACCAGTTCGTCAGGGAAAGCGACGGTGTGAACATCGGTACGGTCGTGATCGACGGTCACACCGACTCGGTCGGCTCGAAGGCGTATAACGATCGCCTCTCGCTGCGCCGCGCCGAGGCCGTTCGCAACTATCTCCAGTCGCGCGGCCTCCACGCCGGCCAGTACGAAGTGCACGGCTACGACTTCTCGCGGCCCATCGCGTCGAATGCCACGCCTGAAGGCCGCGCGCAGAACCGTCGCGTCGAGATCCAGACGAGCGGCATCACGCAGCGCTAGTCACGCCGCGCAACGCGCACCTGGTCGCCCGCGGCTCGCTCGGGCGTCCTTTCGCGGGACCGTCAATGACCCATTGCCGGTCCCGCGCCTTTTTTCGGCTTCGTCACCCACACCAGCAGGGCCAGCACGACAAACATCGCGCAGGAAATGCGGAAGAAGTCGTTGGTGGCCATCATGTAGCCTTGCGTCGTCACGACATCGTTGAGCTTGGCAGTCAGGCTTTGACCCGCGAAACCGAGGTTCGCGAGCGCGTCCTTGTACGCGACGGTGTTCGGCGAGGACTGGGTCACCGATTCCGACAGCACGGCATGGTGATAGATGGCGGCGTCTTCCCAGAACGTCGTACTCGCCGCCGTGCCAATCGCGCCCGAGAGCGTACGCAAAAAGTTAGAGAGGCCCGCGGCGCTCGCGAGCCGCTCGTCGGGAATGCTCGAGAGCGTGATGGTCGTCATCGGCACGAAGAAGCAGGCCACGCCGATACCCTGTACGAGACGCGGCAGGATCACGTGGTCGAACGGCACGTCGAGTGTGAACGTCGAGTTCCAGAGCGAAACGAGCGCGAACACGATAAAGGCGAAGCTCGCGACCATGCGCAGATCGAGCCGATGCATGTTGCGTCCGATGAGCGGCGAGAGCACGAGCGCGAGCAGGCCCACCGGCGCGGTGGCCAGGCCCGCGAGGCCCGCCGTGTAGCCCATGACGGTCTGCAGCCAGAGCGGGAAGATCACCACCGAACCGAAGAAGGCCATGAAGCCGAACGAGATGATCATCGCGCCGAGCGCGAAGTTGCGGTCGCGAAAGAGCGAGAGATCGACCACGGGGTCTTTTTCCGTGGCCTCCCACGCGAGCATGAACGCAAGCGCGACCACCGCGATGATGGCGAGCGTGACGATGAACGTCGAGTTGAACCAGTCACGATCCTTGCCGAGGTCGAGCATCATCTGCAGGCACGACACGCCGATCACGAGAAGCGCGAGGCCCACGGCGTCGATGCGCTGCTTCGTCGTTTTCGTCTCGCGGCCACGCAGCAGCAGGTACGCGCAGATGCCCGAGAAGATGCCGATCGGCACGTTGATATAGAAGATCCACGGCCACGTGTAGTTGTCAGTGATCCAGCCGCCCATCACCGGACCGAAGATGGGCGCAACGATCACGGTCATCGCCCAGAGGCCGAGCGCGAGGCCGCGTTTGGCGGGCGGGTAGGAGCGCATGAGGATGGTCTGCGAGAGCGGGACCATCGGGCCGGACACGAGCCCTTGCACGAGACGGAACGCAATCAGCGTCTCGAAGTTCGTGGCGAAGCCGCAAGCGGCCGAGGCCAGCGTGAACAGCAGCACGGAGAGCGTGAAGAGGCGCACTTCGCCCACGCGGCGCGCGAGCCAGCCGGTGAGCGGCACCGCAATCGCCGAGGCAACCGAATACGACGAGATGACCCACGTGCCTTCGCTGTTGGCGACGCCGAGGTTGCCCGAGATGGTCGGCACCGCCACGTTGGCGATCGAGGTGTCCAGCACCTCCATGAAGGTCCCGAGCGCGAGCCCGACTGTGAGGAGCGCGAGCGTGCCGCCGGAAAACGGTGCGGGTTCGGCCTGCGCGGGCACCGCGGGGGAAGCTGCCATGTTCCGTGTCCTTGTTGGGTCGGCCGTGGCTGCCGCCTCCAGGGGGCAGCACACGGCAGCGTACTATTTCGTGTCTGTGCATATTCTGCCCAGACAGTGATTGGATCAAACTACGCCACGTATTGCGCCGCGGCGCGTCGTGCCGCGTGGCTAGCCGCCGTCTTCCTGCGCCGGCGCTTCTGCGTCCTTGCCGGTGCCGATCATCGATCCGCACAGCGGCGTGGTCGAGCCGTCATTGGCGATGAAGCGCTGCAGCAAATGAACCAGCGTCGCGACTTCTTCGGGCGAGAAGCCGCGCAACTGCTCGGACATCTCCGCGGCGATCAGGTCGGGCAATTGCTGCGCCGCCGTGCGTCCCTGATCCGTCAGTGCGAGTTCCACGACCCGTCGGTCCGCCTGGCTGCGCTGCCGCTCGAGAAAGCCTTTTTTCTCCAGCCGGTCGAGCATGCGCGTCATGGAGCCGGTGTCGTACGAGAGCGCGCGCGACATCTCGTTCGGCGTGCTGGCGCGCTCGAACCACAATAAAAGGATCACACCAATTTGCGACGATGTGAGTCCAAGCGGCGCGACCGCACGGTCGATGCGCCCGGCCAGCACGTTGCGCGCCGTTGACAGGAAATAGCCGAGACTTGGCTCGACGCCCAGACCGGCCGGGACGAAAGGACCGTCGCTCATGGCAGTTCGCTTTGCAGCATCTCAAAAGACGGGCGGATTATAGCGGGTTATGTCGCTGCTCAGGCAGATAAATCAGGTAGCAGGTCGCGATCGCTTCTGTCGTCGCGATCGGCGCGTAAAAACAACAGTTGGTTTGATGCGCTGCAAAGTATGTTGTGATTTGATTGCATAGTCAATATTATGACAGGCAACCAGTTTCATTCTTCTACGCCCACCCGTTTCCGCATCATGCTTTTCCTGATCAACGCGCTTGGCGGCCTTGGCCGCTCCGTCACCGACACCGCCCGCCTCGCTTTCGCGAAGACCGGTGAGTCGTCGCGCTGGCGCAAGCTCGCGTTGTATGCAGCCATGTTCGCGCTGCCGGGCGGCTCGATTGCGGTGGTAGCCGTGGTGCTGGCGCAGCGTCGGCGCGCGCAGCCCGAAACCGCCGCGGCAAGCGCCGTCGTGCCGGCCACGCCCGCGGCCGCAACGGCAGTAACACCGGCAGCAGATGCGCTCGCGTGCGGTGGCGGCCAGCTCGCCTGCCGCGCGCCGAAGCGCCGCCGTAACGACGCGTAACCTGCGCGCCTCACGCCGTAACACCCGCCAACCCTTCCAACGCGTAAGCTTTCGGATTCCGTGCAGTGACTAGCGCGTGCGCTACCATTGCCGCAACGCGACAACCCCGTGCGCGGCCGGCCGCCCGAACGCGCGCCGGTTGCATCGACAGGAATCCTTGCATGCCTTGCCGTTTCGTCCGCTCCGGCGCGACCGCTCGACCCGCCGGGTCCGTGGCGCGCCGCGCGCCCAAGCCGCTCTCCATCCTGACGCTGTGCGCGGCCGCCGCGCTCACCTTCCAGTTGACCGGCTGCGCCGTCGGCCCCGACTATCACCGGCCCAGCGCCGCCGTGCCCGCTTCGTTCAAGGAAGCGCCCGAGGGCTGGAAGGTCGCGCAACCGGCCGATACCGCCGACCGCGGCGCCTGGTGGCTGATCTACGACGACGCGCCGCTCAATGCGCTGATGGATCAGCTCAATACCAGCAACCAGACGGTCGCGCAATCTGCCGCCGCCTACCGTCAGGCGCGCGCCCTCGTGGGCGAGGCGCGGGCGGCGTACTTCCCCGTGATCAGCGGCTCGTTCGCGGGCACGCGCTCGTACACGCCCACGCGCGTGGCCAACTCGAGCGGTGGATTGTCGAGCGGCAGCATCAACAACAACGTCAACCTGGGGCTCGACGCCACCTGGGAACCCGATCTCTGGGGCAAGGTGAGCCGCACGGTCAGCTCGCAGGAGGCGAGCCAGCAGGGCGCCGCCGCCGATCTCGCGAACGCGCGTCTGTCGGCCCGGGCCACGCTCGCGCAAACCTACTTCACGTTGCGCTCGCTCGACGCGCAGCAGAAGCTGCTCGACGATACGGTCGTCGCGTACCAGAAGTCGCTGCAGCTCACGCAGAATCAGTACGCCCAGGGCGTGGCGGGCCGCGCCGACGTGATCCAGGCGCAAACCCAGCTGCAATCGGCCCAGGCTTCGGCGATCGACAACGGTGTGGCGCGCGCCCAGGACGAGCATGCGATCGCCGTGCTGGTCGGCCAGCCCGCCTCCACGTTCTCGATCCCGCCGTCGCCGCTCGCCGCCACGCCGCCCACGCTGCCGCTCGCCATGCCTTCGGCGCTGCTCGAGCGCCGGCCCGACATTGCCTCGGCCGAGCGCAAGGCGGCGTCCGCCAACGAGCAGATCGGCGTCGCGATTGCGGCGTATTTCCCCACGCTCACGCTGTCCGCGAGCGGCGGTTTCGAAAGCTCGGTCATGTCGCAGCTGTTGCAGATGCCCTCGCGCTTCTGGACGCTCGGGCCCTCGCTTGCCGGCACGATCTTCGACGCCGGGCTGCGCAAGGCGCAGACCGAGGCCGCGCGCGCCGCCTACGACCAGCAGGTGGCCACCTACCGGCAAACGGTGCTGGCCGCGTTCCAGGACGTGGAGGACAACCTCGCTTCGCAGCGCATCCTCGGGCAAGAGGTCGTCGTGCAGCAGCAGGCGGTGGAGTCGGCGCAGCATGCGCTCGCGATCGTGACGAACGAGTACAAGGCGGGCACGACCGACTTCCAGAACGTGCTCTCCGCGCAGGCCACGGCCTTTACCGCGCAGCAGAAGCTCGTGAGCATCGGCGGGCAGCGCATGGTGTCGTCGGTGGGGCTCGTGAAGGCGCTGGGCGGCGGCTGGGATGCCTCGCAGATGGACCGCGAGACCGGCAGCGTCGCCGCGCCCGCGGTGGCTTCGGCAGCTTCGGGCCCAGCGGCGGCTCCGACGGCCGCCCAGCCGCAGTAACGCATACGCGCCCGCTCAGGCGGGCGCACGCTCAGACCATGGACCTCAGCGCATGAACGTCAGCGCGACGGTTCCCGGCCCGACCGGCCGCCCCAGCAGATTCAGCAGGCCCGCGAGGTTGTCGCGCTGATCCGGCGCGGCGCTCGCGGTGCCCTGAAACGATGCCGACGCACGCGAGAACGAGCCGCGCCCCGCGAGCATCAGCGGTCCCTTTTGTGTCGACAGGTCGAGCGTCGACGTCGCCCCTTGCGCCTGCAGCACCACCTGATACGTGCCGAGCGGCTTCACGAGCGAAACGCGCGAACTCATGTCGGCGAGCGAGACGGTCAGTCGTCCGAACGCATCCGTGCCGAACACGCGCCACGGGCTCCATGCGAGCCGCACCTTGCCGTCCAGATCGAGTGTGTTGAAAGGCGCGCCGAGACCCGCGAGCAGCGACGCCGGCACGGCGATCGTGCCCGCGCTCAGGTTCGCGCCGCGCAACGATGCATCCACCGTGACCGGGTCGGGCATCGCTTCGGTCTGCAGCATCTCCATGCGCACGCGCGCGACGAACAGCGGCCAGAACGCCGTACGCCAGACGATGCGCCCCGGTAGCAGCGTCGCGCCGCGTGCGTCCTGGCCCGCGGCGAGCATCAGCGTGGCGGAGCCGTGCCAGAGCGAGCCTTCCGGGTCGATCAGATTCACGTGGCCCTGGGTCGCGCGCGCGAACTGCGGCGCGATCCAGGCCGCGGGCAGGCGGGCGAGCAGCACGACGGCGCTCGACAGCACGCCCACGATCAGCCAGGGCAACGCGGCGCGCAGGCGCCGCATCCAGTAACTCATTGCGTATTTCTCCGGCGATTCTCATTGCGCGCTTTTCGATGCGCGCTTTTTCTTCTTAATGCGTATTCGCCGGTTGCAGCGAGGCCGTCAAATCGACCTGGCCATCGGCCTTCAGCGCGGTGATGTGCGCCTCGACCACCTGCACCTTGAACTGCTTGCGCACGTCGTCGAGCCACGCGGCCCACGCCGGAAACGACGCGTTCTTCATCTGCACCTGCACCGTCGTGCCGATCAGCTGAATCTGCGCGCCCGTGAGCGCGTGATCGGCGAGCGACGCGGTGAGCGCGTCCTTGAGCGCCTGGCCGCCGGGCGCCACGCTCGCCGCCGCGCCGGCCAGCGAACGCGCCTCGTCGGCCTCGGCAGTCATCTGCGCGAGTTCGCGCTGCATGCCGGGCAGGCTCTGACGCAGGCGCGCGCGGCCGTCGGCGGCGGGCTGCCACAGCACCGACCAGCCGATCGCCAGCGCAAGCACCGCGCCACCCCACGTGAGCAGCGTCTTTTCGCGCGTCGAGCGCGCCTCCCAGAAGTTCGTCCAGGCCTCGGCCCACGCGCCGCTTATAGCCGTTGTCTTCACGATGCGCTCCTGATGGTCCATTTGCCCGTGCTGGCATCGACCGTGCCCGCAAGGCCGTTGCCCGCGAGGCGTTTCGCGAGATCGGCGTCGACGTTGACGCCTGGCTTGAAGGTCACGTCCAGACGCCGGTCGTGATAGTCGAGGGCCGCGATGCCGTTCGCGGGCACCGGACCGAGCGAGCGAGCGAAGCCGTCGGAGAGTGCGAGGAAGTCGTCGGGCGAGGGCTCGCCCGCGGCCAGGCGCAACTGCTGCAACTGGCGCGCCATCTGGCCGGCGGGATCGAGCACCACGGTCGTCTTCGGGAACGCGTTGAGGAGCAGCTCGGTCATCTGCGCGCTGATCGCGTCGCGCTGGCGCGCCATCATGAGCCACTGGATATTCGCGCCGACGACCGCCACCACGAGCGAGGCCGCCACGAGCACGATCGGCACGCGCAGACGGCGCAGCGTCGCGCGGTCGAGCCGCCACGGCTGCGAGGCGAACTCGAACTGGCAGAGGTCGAAGCGGCAGGCGAGCGCGCGGCGCGCGAGCGCCTCGAACGTGAGCGTCTGCGCACCCGGCAACGCGGCGGCCAGCGACGCGCGCGCGGCGGCACTCACGGGCTCGCCCGGCAGATTGGTGAGCACGTAGCCCGAAACCGGCGCGCCGCCGGCGAGCGCCGTGACGGTGGCGGCGACGCTCGCGGCAGGCACCGCGAAGCCCTCGGCGAGGGCGCCGCGCACGATCGCGAGTTCGAGCGCCGCTTGCGCCGTGGCGGCCGCGGGCTCGAGCGCGACGCCGGGCAGCAGTGTGGGCGCGGTCGCGACGACATGGCCGAGCACGCACGCGGTCACGGGTTCGGGGGCGGGGGTGGCGGGAGCCGCGGCGTTGGGCGCTGCGCCCGGCTCTGCCGCCCCGGCAGGTTCCGTCACTGGAACCTCCTGAATGGCTTCCACCGCCTGCGCGGCCGGCAGGCAGCGCGCCACCGGCACGGCGCGCAGATTGCGGTGCCCCGCGGCGGTGAAGCCTTCCAGCAGAAAGCGGAACCAGCCGCGATCGATGGCCGCCACCACCTGGCGGCCGTCGGCCAGGCGCTTGGGATCGAGCGCCAGATGGCAGGTCTGCGCATCCTGGATCAGATGATCCTCGACTACGTTCGGCAGCGCCTGGCGCAGCCGCGGCCCCTTGAGCGGCGGCACGGTGGCGGCGAGCGTGAGCAGGTCGCGCGCGGCGATCATCAGGATGGTGGCCGAGGCCTTCGGCAGCAGCCCGAGCGCCGAGCGGCCCGCGCGCTGCGTGTTGCCCGTCTTGTCGAGCAGCACGAACGGCAGCTCCGGCAGCTGCCATTCCTGCGAGTGGACCGCCGGGTCGCGGGGCGGCATGAGAACGATCAGCGTGCTCAAACGCACCTCTTTTCGATGTTGGTCGGGGACGGATTCATGGTTCGTCGCTAACGCGCACGATGCGCGTCGTATGAGTGAGCGGGTCGCGCCAGACTAGCGTCGTGCGGTCCACTTCCGCGCGCTCGTGCTGCACGCGCCCATGGACGAGAAAATAACTCGTGTTGACGTCGATTTGCGTCGTATCGATCGAGGCCTGCTTCACCCCCACGCCTTCGAGCGCGAGCTGCACGTCGCTCACGTTGCGGAAAAACACGCTCTGGCGGCGCGCGACGAGGGCCTGTGCGTTCGACAGGCTCATGCCCGTCACGACGGAGGCGATCACCTCGGCGCTCGCCGTGTTCATGTTCACAGGCGTCACCGTGGGCAGGATCGTCACGAACGGGCGCAGCCGCGCGACGGTGTCGGGCGTGAAGCCGGGCACGTCGAGCAGCGAATCGACGCTCGTCATCAGGATCGGGGCGACGCCGCTGTTGCTGTCGGCGTCCGAGAGGCCCGGGTTGTCGGTGTAGTTGCCGCCACCGGTCGAACCGCCGCCTGCGAGCACCTCGGTTTGCGAGGTGCCGCTCGTCGTGGCGGTTTGCGTCTGGAAGCGCGTTGCGGAGTAGGCGAGGCCCGAGCGCAGATACACCGCGGTGTTCTTGGCGAGCTGCTGGTCGATGCCGAGAATCTGCAGCAGGCGCGCAAACGCTTCGATTTCGGTCAAGTTCAGCTGCAGCGAGCCCGGCGCGCTGGACGCCACGAGATCGCGCAGATTGAAGCGCGCCTGGGCGTCTTCGATAGAACCCGAGAGCCAGGTGTCCGTGCCCTGTTGCGCGTGCGCCTCGCCGATCTGGCCGAGAAAGTCGGACAAGCGCGTTCTCGCGAGCGGCACGCCCCACGCGCCGCCGAGATACGTGATGCCCGCCGACGTATCCGCTTCGGAGCGCAACACGAGGCGCGTCCAGTCGAGCGAGGCGCGCGCGATCCATTGCGCCTGCGCGAGCAGCCGCTGATTCTCGATGCGGCGCAGCTGCACCTGCTGGCGCCACAACATGCCCGAGACGAGGATCGCCGACAGCGCCACGACGAGCAACGCGCTGATGATGGCCGCGCCGCGCCGTGCGCGCGTAGAGCGGCTGGATGCTCGGAATCGTCGGGCGGAGGTTCGTTGTGTGCGCAACGTCATTCCCCCACCATGAATACGCGGGTCACCGGCCGCTCGAGCGAATGCGAACCCACGCTCACCTGTACGCCCGTCACCGCGCGCGGCAGCGGCGCGTTGCCGAGCTGCGGCACCTTGAGATCGTTGTTGTAGCCGCTCACCTGCGAGCGCACGTCCTGCATGTTCGCCGTCCAGCCTGTTTTCGGCACGTACAGGCGCGCGTTGATGACGTCCACGCCGCTCATCATCGGCAACGCGCCCCAGTTGTCGCCTTCGCCGCCGCGCAACGCGCGCCGCAGCTCGCCGAGATTGGCGAGCGGGGGCGACGCATAGCGCACCACCTGGCCGCCCGACACGCGGTAACGCACCACCTGCAGGCGCGGCGCCGCGCCCGGCGGGACCGCGAACGCGCGCACGATCTGCAGCGCGCCGCCGTCGAGCGAAATGGCGACGCCGCCCGCCTCGTCGTCGGAGGTCGCTTCGCGCAAGTCGATGCGCATCTGGTCGAACATCTGCGCGAACACGCGTTCCTCCGCCATCGAGCGCGTGATGGTTTCGCGCCCGCGCACGATCTCGTCGAGGCCGCGCCACGAGAGGATCGCCACCACGGCCATGATGGCGATCGCCACGAGCAGCTCGATCAGCGTGAAGCCGCGCGCTGACGAGGCGGCGCGCGCGCGGTCACAACGAGCGGTTCGTCTCATTGGCGAGCACCGTGACGAGTTGCGCGAGATTGCCGGAACGGCCGGGCGTCGCCACCGACACCTCCACGCGCCGGAAGACGGGGTTGGGCGTCGTCGCGACCTCCTGCGTGCAGGTCAGGCGCAGATTGCCCTGCGAGCAGTCGAAGCTGCTCTCGCCAAGGTCCGGCCATGCGTGCGCGAGACGCAGTTGCGCGAGCGTGTTGTCCGCACTCCAGCCCGCGAGCAGGCGGTCGTGCAGATCGGCTTCGCTTGCGGCGAGGCTGCCGACGGCGCGCAGCGAAGCAGCCAGCGCAATTGCGATGATTGCGAGCGCAACCAACACCTCGATCATCGTGAAGCCGCGCTCACGCACCGGACGAGCCGGACGAACCCCGCGAGCGCCGTAGCCGCGCCTTCTTCCACGCATCGAGAGCCGCATCTCAGCGCACCTCGAAGCGGCCGGTGCCGGTGCCGACGATCGTCGCGCGGCCGGCTGCCGAGAAGAGCGTGACCTGCACCGGCACGTCCACGGCTTCCGTGCCGAAAATGAGCCGGTTGGCCTGCGTGTCGTCGCTGCCGGGGTAGGTGATCGCCACGCCGGTCACGCCGCCTTCCCAGTGGCGCGGACCGAGCAGATCGTCGCGCAGCGGACGCCAGCCGTCCTCGGTATGAACGTCGAAGCGGAACCCGCCCGCGAGCGGCTGCCATGCAATGGGCCGGGCACGCACCTGCGCCTCGTCGCCTGCCGATTCGAACAGCAGCGCGAGGCGCTGCGCTTCTTCGTTCAGGTCGGTGCGCGGATTGCGCGTGAGCGTGAGCGAAGCGAGCGAGATGAGAATCCCCGCGATCAGCAGCACCACGAGCATTTCGAGCAGCGTGAAGCCCGCCGCGCGCGAACGCATGCCCGCGCGTGAGGCGCGCGCGCTGCGTGGCGATCGGCAGTCCCGGCAAGGGGCAAGGCGGCTCGGTTGCATGAAAGCGGCGTGGCGGATGGCTTACTGCCAGGACCCGATGTCGGCGTCGTTGCCTTCGCCGCCGGGTTTGCCATCGGCGCCGTAGCTGAACACGTCGATCTCGCCGTGCACGCCCGGGTTCAGGTACTGGTACGCGTTACCCCACGGGTCGTTGGGCAGACGCTCCAGATAGCCGCCGTCCTTCCAGTTGTTCGGCACGGGGTCGGTCGTCGGCTTTTGCACGAGCGCCTGCAGCCCTTGGTCCTGGGTCGGATAGCGGCCGTTGTCGAGGCGATAGAGCTTCATCGCCTGCATGATCGTGCCGATGTCCTGGCGCGCGGCGACGCGGCGCGCTTCATCGGGACGGCTCATGATCTTCGGCACGATCAACGCGGCCAGAATGCCGAGAATCGCGATCACGACCATGATTTCGATGAGCGTGAAGCCGCGTTGGCGGCGCGCGCGCGTGACTTCGATTTCGGCACGGCGTTTGGCCCACATGGACATGAGTTCTTTCCTCCCTCGCTAGATATGGTTGCGGTGCACGCCTGTGCGCCGCGCTTCGTCCCGCCTGCAATCGAACCCGCCGCTCGATTCGGCCGGGTCCTCGCACGCATGACGGGTCATTGTAATGTCACACGATGACGCCTTTCCGACGCCTTGCGGGCATGGCAAACGCGTACATCAAAATTTTCATAAACCTTCGTACAATGAGCGCATGAACCCACTGCAAATCCGCCTTCTTTCCCTCGCCGCGTTTGCGGTGTTCTGCGCCACGGCCACGTGGTGGGGAATCACCCTGGCCACGAACCACGCGGCGCCGGTGCAGGCCGCCGCCGCCCGGGCGCCGGTTTCGCTCGACCAGGCCGGCACGCTGTTCGGCGGCAGGCTCGAGCGCAACCCCGTGCAGGACATTCACCTGTTCGGCATCCTCTCGCTCGCACAGGGCGCGGCGGCCATCGTCAGCGTGGGCGGCGAACCGCCGCGAGCCATTTCGCTCGGCGGCCCGATCGACCAGAACTCCAAACTCTTCGAAGTGCGCCCCCGCTCGATCGTCATCGACCGCCACGGCGTGCACTCCGAAATCTTCCTGCCGCCCAACGCAGCCGGTCCCACCATCTACGTGCGCTGAGTTCCGCGCGCCCGGCTTCCCGCGACTTCGTGCCGTTCGTAGGCCTTACTGCACGAGGTTGTTCAGCTCGATGATCGGCAGCATCACCGCGAGCACGATCACGAGCACCACGCCCCCCATCGCCAGGATCAGGAGCGGCTCCAGCAGGCTCGTGAGGAACATCGTGCGCCGCTCGAGTTCGCGCGCCTCGCCTTCGGCCGCGCGGTCGAGCATGGTCGTCACGTCGCCGGTCGCCTCGCCCGAGCGAATCAGGTGCACGAGCACGGGCGGAAACGTCTTCGTGTTGCCAAGCGCCCGAGACAGCGACGTGCCTTCGCGCACACGCACGATGGCTTCGTCGATGTTCGTGCGCATCGCCTTGTTCGAGAGCGTTTCGCCGGCCGCCTGCAGCGCGCGCAGGATCGGCACGCCCGCCGCGCTCAGAATGCCGAGCGTGCTCGCGAAGCGCACGGTGTTGTAGCCGCGCACGAGCTTGCCCGCGAGCGGCGCGGTGAGCATCCAGCGGTCGAACGCGAGACGCGGGCCGGGCCGGCGCAAGGTCGAGCGCACGATCCACGCCACCACGGCCACGGCGATCAGCACCGCCCACCACCATTGCCGCACGAAGCCCGAGAGCGCCATCATCACGATGGTGAGCAAGGGCAGTTGCTGCTTCGTGCTCGCGAACACGTTCACCACTTGCGGCACCACATAGCTGAGCAGGAACGTGACGATGCCGAACGCGATGATCGTGACGATCGTCGGGTAGGTGAAGGCGAGCACGATCTTCTGCTTGAGCGCGTTGCGCTGCTCGATGTAGTCGGCCAGACGTGACAGCACGATGCCGAGCTTGCCGGTGTGCTCGCCCGCGGCCACGAGCGCGCGGTAGATGTCCGGAAAGTCGCGCGGATGCTGCTCGAGCGCGCTCGCGAGCGAATGGCCGCCGAGCACCTCGGCGCGAATGGCCGCCATCAGCTCGCGGATGTAGTCGCGCTCGGACTGCTCGGTGAGCACCGCAAGCGCCTCGCCGAGCGGCAGGCCCGCCACCAGCAGGCTCGCGAGCTGGCGCGTGAGGATCGCCTGCTCGCGCTGCGAGAGCTTGCGCCCGAGCGCGAGCCGCTGCTGGCGCGCGCCGCGCGTGCGGCTCGCGGCGGGTTCGACCACGAGCGGCGTGAGGCCCTGGCCGCGCAGCAGCGCACGCGCGCCGCGTGCACTGTCCGCGTCGAGCACGCCTTTTTGCGCTTTGCCCGTGGCGTCGATGGCTTCGAAGCGAAATGCCGGCATGTTGCTGATCGCCCTCGCTTTTATTGAGCGTCCAACTGGGGGTTCATCGGGCGGCCCATCACGCGCCGCCCGTCACGCGCAGCACTTCCTCGAGCGAGGTCCTGCCCGCCTCGACCCAGCGCTCGCCGTCTTCACGCAGCGTGCGCATGCCTTGTGCGCGGCCGGCCTCGAAGATCTCCGCATCGGCGGCGTTGCGGTGGATGAGCGCGCGAATCGGCTCGTCGATGAGCAGCAGTTCGTACACGCCGCGCCGACCCGCGTAGCCCGACTGGCCGCAACGCTCGCAACCCACCGGATGCCAGCGTTTTCTGCCGTCGTCTTCCTCGCGTTCTTCCTTGCACACGGGGCAGAGCTGGCGCACGAGGCGCTGCGCGAGCACGCCGAGCAAAGACGACGCGAGCAGATACGGCTCGACGCCCATGTCGGTCAGACGCGTGACGGCGGAGGCGGCGTCGTTGGTATGGAGCGTGGCGAGCACGAGGTGGCCCGTGAGCGACGCCTGCACGGCGATCTGCGCGGTTTCGAGGTCGCGGATTTCACCGATCATGATGATGTCCGGGTCCTGACGCAGGATCGAGCGCAATGCGCGCGCAAACGTCATGCCGATGCGCTCGTTCACCTGCGTTTGCCCGATGCCCGAGAGGTCGTACTCGATCGGGTCTTCCACGGTCATGATGTTGGTCGTGGCCGTTTCGAGCCGCGACATCGACGCGTACAGCGTGGTCGTCTTGCCCGAGCCCGTCGGGCCGGTGACGAGCACGATGCCGTGCGGCTTCGCGATCAGCTGGTCGAACTTGCCGAGCGTGTCGCCGGCCATGCCGAGCGCTTCGAGGTTCAGACGCTGCGCATCTTTTTCCAGCAGACGCAGCACCGCACGCTCGCCGTGGCCCGTGGGCAGCGTGGACACGCGCACGTCCACCGGACGCCCGCCCACGCGCAGCGTGATGCGGCCGTCCTGCGGCAGGCGTTTCTCGGCGATGTCGAGCTGCGCCATGATCTTGATACGCGAGATCAGCGCGCCGTGCAGCGCCTTCTTCGGGCGCACGACGTCGCGCAGCGTGCCGTCCACGCGAAAGCGCACGACCGAGGCATTCTCGAACGGCTCGATATGAATGTCCGATGCCTGCTCGCGCGCGGCCTGCGTGAGGAGCGCGTTGATCATGCGGATGATCGGCGCGTCGTCTTCGGACTCCAGCAGGTCTTCCACTTCGGGAATGTCCTGCATGAGGCGCGAGAGATCGACTTCGCCTTCCACTTCACCCACCACCTGCGCGGCGCTGCCGTCCTGGCGCGCGTACGCCTGGTTGATGGCCTGCGTGAGTTCGTCGGCCGGCACGCGCACGAGCGCGAACGCGCCGAAGTTGCGCGCGACCTCGGCGATGGCGGCCTGCGAGGTACGCTCGCTGATCCACACTTCGAGACCTTCGGCACGCTGCTGGGCGACCAGAATCTGGCCGCTGCGCGCAAAGCCGTACGGCACGAGGCGCGCGGCAAGCGGCGAGGGCGGCTCGCGGTCCGCGCCGCCGGTGGCCGCAGGCGCGTGCGGCGTGCTCACGGCTGCACCCGCGTGGTGGCAGGCGCCGCCTGCTGCACCGGCGTGGTTTCGATCGGCGCCGTCTGCACGGGTGCGGCGGGCTGCATCTGCACGGCGCTTGCCGGGTTCGCGGGCGCCGCGGGCTGCACGCCCAGCGCCTGTTGACGCCGCATCTGGTCGAGATCGAACAGGTTCAGCACGGAGCCGCCCTGGCTCGGACCGACCGGCATCGGCGGCACGACCGGGTCGTCGCGATCCTTGATCAGGTTGTTGTCGGACTTGTAGGCGCCCGTCACGCCCTGGATATAGTCGTAGCGATTCGACGTGACCGCCTGCGCCGTGTCGCGGTCGCTGATGATCACCGGCCGCAGGAACACCATCAGGTTGGTCTTCTCGCGCGTCTTGTTTTCCGAGCGGAACAGCTGGCCGATCCACGGAATGTCGCCGAGCAGCGGCACCTTGCTGTTGGCGACCTGGTAGTTGTCCTGCATCAGGCCGCCGAGCACGATGATCTCGCCGTTGTCGGCCAGCACCGTCGACTGGATCGAACGCTTGGTGAATTCGGGGCCGGCGGGATTGGTCGTCGCGTTGGTCGTGCCCGTCACGATCGCCGAGTCTTCCGTGTACAGCTGCAGCTTCAGGATGCCGCCGTCGGTGATTTGCGGCTTGATGTGCAGCGTCAGGCCCACGTCCACACGATCGTAGGTGTTGAACGCCGTGCTCGCCGTGCCGCTCGTGAGGTTCGAATACGAACCCGTCTGGATCGGCACGTTCGTACCGACGACGATCTTCGCTTCCTGGTTGTCGAGCGTAATGAGGTTAGGCGTGGACAGCACGTTGGCGTCGGCGGTTTGCGAGAGCGCCTGCAGCAAGGCGCCGAGACCCCGCACACCGAAGATGTTCTTGATCCAGCCTACATTCAGGCCCTGCTGGAGGCCGGAAGCCCCGAGCGCGCTCGCAAGGCCGCCGGTGCTGGCGTCGGCGGCCGCAGCGGCCGTCAGGTTGATGATGCTGTTGCCGCTGCCGGTGGAAAGATTGGTGCCGGCGTACAAATTGCCATTCGCGACCTGCCACTGAATGCCCAGGTTGGCGTTGGTGGTCGAGTTCAGTTCGACGATCAGCGCCTCGATATAGACCTGCGCGCGCCGCGCATCGAGCTGGTTGATCACGGCGCGCAGGTTGCGGTACACCGCGTCCGGGGCCGTGATGATCAGCGAGTTGGTCGCCGCGTCGGCCTGAATCATGCCGCCCGGCTGGTTCTCGTCGCCCTTGTCCTTGTCGCCGCCGAGGAACGGCGCTTCGTTGCTGCCGCCGCCACCGCTGCCGTACGAGCTGCCCCCGCCCAGCGAACTGCCCGACGACGTACCGCCGCTGAGCGAGCTCGACGGCAGCGGCGGCGTGCCGGAGGTGCCCGTCGACATGCTGCCGCCGCCGCCGCTGTTGCCGGCCTGGTTGAAGCCGTTCGCATTGCCGGACGTCGACGTATCGTTGCCGCCCTTGCCGAGCATGCCGCGCAGCGTCTTGGCGAGCTGCGTGGCGTCGGCGTTGCGCAGCGGCACGACGTGAATGTTGCCCGGCATGCTGGTGGGCGCGTCGAGCTGCTTCGAGAGCTGGACCGCGGAGGCGAGGCGTTGCGCGTTCGAGGCGCGCAGCATCAGCGAGTTGGTGCGCGGGTCGGCGATGACCGAGACCTTCAGCGACGGGTCCGAGGCGCCAATCGCGCCCGGGTCGAGCATCTTCGCGATTTGCGGCGCGATGTCGAGCGCATTGGCGTTGTGCAGCGGCACCACCTGGACCTGCTGGCCGGCGGCCGAGTCCACACCCGCGATGATCGAGGCGATGCGGCGCACGTTGTCCGCATAGTCGGTCACGATGAGCGTGTTGTTGGCCGGGTAGGCGGCAATCGTGTTGTTCGGCGAGATCAGCGGGCGCAGCACCGGCAGCAGGTTGTTCGCCGACTCGTGCCTGAGCGTGAACACCTGGGTCACCACCTGGTCGCCACGCGCGGTGGGCGCATTGCCCACATAGGTGGGCACGCCCTGCAGCTTGGCGTCGGCTTCCGGCACGACCTTCAGGACGCCGTGATCCTGCACGAGCGCGAAGCCTTGCATGCGCAGCGCCGACTGCAGGGTCTTGAGCGCCTGGTCTTCAGGCACGGGGTTCTCGGAGACGAGATTGAGCTGCCCCTTCACGCGGGGATCGACGATGATCGTTTTGCCGGTGGCGGCGCCAATTGCCTTCGCCACCTGGTCGATGTCGGCGTTGACGAAATTGAGCGTGACCTGCGCATAGGCAAGCTGTGCCGTAATTAGTCCGCTCACGAGCAGCGCCGTGGCGACGCGACGCAAAGCCATACGATTTCTTCTCATGGGTGTCTTATCGAAGCCAGCGGCAGACGCGCGCGGCTATTCGTCCTCGACGTACGGCTGTGGGGCCGACTCGCCTGTGCTTTCCTGACTAGTGCCGGCGCCGGCTCTCCTCAGCCCGGACGTCCGTTAGTCAACAAAAGATGGAACAGTAGCAGTTTTTCATGTCGAATTTGTCACAAAAAATGGGGCTCCGGGGAATTCTTCTAATCGCCGAGCCGCGCCAGCCGGTAATCCCAAGCTGTTTGTAAGCATGCGTGCCTCATGAGCTGGCGTGCGCGGACTTCGATTGGTTCGAAGCGCCGCGTCTTGTCTGAGCAGCCAGCTTGACGCGTCATCGGTGACCGGTATCATACGAGCGGCCCGAAGGATGGCCAACGCACGTTTCCCCCGTCTTTATGTGGGAATTCCCGCATTGCGCCGCCAGAAATCAGGCCGGCCAGCGAGAGATTGCGTCATCCTGCAGGCTGCGTCGTTCGCCTCTTTGCTTGTCCTTTGCTTGCCCGTTGTTTGCCCTTCTGTCTGCTTTCGCGCGAGTCGCCATGCCAAACGTCTGGTCCGCTACGCTTGCCGCCGTCGTGGTGCTCGTCGCCGCGAGCGTCAGCACGCTCGCGCACGCGGACTGTTTCGACGAGGCCGCGCGCTATCAGAAGGTCAATCCGCTGATCCTGCGCGCCATTGCCTGGCAGGAGTCGCACAACCGGCCCGACGCGGTACACAGGAATGCGAACGGTTCGATCGACTACGGCGTCATGCAGATCAATTCCGTGCATCTGCCCGTGCTCTCGCAGTACGGCATTTCGCAAAGCACGCTCATGGAGCCGTGCAAGAACGTCTATATCGCCGCGTGGCACCTGCGCCAGAAGATGAACAAGTACGGCAACACGTGGGCTGCCGTCGGCGCTTACCATTCCGAAACGCCGACGCTGCGCGACCAGTACGCGCAGCAGATCGCCGACATTCTGCGCAAGTGGCATCTCATGCAGTAGCGCGCTTGAGCGCATGTTGAGCGCTCACCGCGTGCTCGCGCCCTGAATGCGGCGGCACGCGTGCCCTGCGCGGCGCGCGTGCATGGTGCAAAATGCTGGCTGGCGCCGCACCCTTACGAGGATTTCGATCCTTTCGCGCGGCGCGCCTCCCGACTCACTTTCTGCACCAAACTGCGATGAACCAGCCGCCACTGCCCGTCACCGTGCTCTCGGGTTTTCTGGGCGCGGGCAAGACCACGCTGCTCAACCATATCCTGTCGAACCGCGCGGGCCTGCGCGTGGCGGTGATCGTCAACGACCTCGCCTCGGTGAACATCGACGCCGCGCTCGTGCGCGACGCCTCGGCGCTCTCGCGCGTGGGAGAGCGCGTGGTCGAAATGTCGAACGGCTGCATCTGCTGCACGCTGCGCGACGACCTGCTCACCGGGATCCAGCGCCTCGCCGACCCGGCGCGCGCCGGCCAGCGCTTCGACGCCATCGTGATCGAATCGACCGGCGTGGCCGAGCCGATGCCGATCGCGGAAACCTTCACGTTCGCCGGCGACGACGGCGTCGCGCTCGACGAATTCGCGCGTCTCGACACAATGGTCACCGTCGTCGACGCATTCAACTTCCTGCGCGACTACGCGAGCCCCGACCAACTCGCGCAGCGCGGCGTGGCAGCGAGCGAGGAAGACGACCGCGCGATCGTGGAACTGCTCGTCGATCAGGTGGAGTTCTGCGACGTGCTCGTGCTCAACAAGGCCGACCTCGTAAGCGACGACGAACTCGCACGCCTGCAGCACATTCTCGCGCGCATCAATCCGCGCGCGGTGCAGGTGGTGAGCCGCTTCGGCAACGTGCCGCTCGAGGAGGTGATCAACACCGGCCGCTTCGATTTCGATGCGGCGTCGAGCGCGCCGGGCTGGCTCGCGTCGCTGCACGACCATGACCATTGCGATGACCCGGCGCATTGCCACGATCCGGCGCATACGCATGCGCCGCGCAACGAAGCCGACGAGTACGGCATCAGCAACTTCGTTTATCGTGCGCGCCGCCCGTTTCATCCCGAGCGCTTCTGGGCCCTGCTCAACCAGGAATGGAAGGGCGTGCTGCGCTCGAAGGGCTTCTTCTGGCTCGCCACGCGCAACGAGGTAACGGGCACGCTCTCGCAGGCGGGCGGCGTATGTCGTCACGGCCCCGCGGGCACGTGGTGGGCGGCACTGCCGCGCGAGGAATGGCCGCAGGACGCCGAACTCGAAAAGGAAATCGCCGCCGACTGGCAAGGCGATCTCGACGACCCCAGCGTCGGCGACCGCCGTCAGGAGCTGGTGATGATCGGCGTGGATCTCGACCGCGATGCATGGCGCGCGAAGCTCGATGCGTGCCTTCTCAACGATGCGGAATACGCGGCAGGTCCCGAAGCCTGGCTGGGCTACGCCGACCCGTTCCCGTCCTGGGAGCTCGACGACGACGATCACGATCATGATCACGGCGATCACGACGAAATCGTCCACCGTCCGAACTGAGCCAAACGACGCGCTCAACGAACAACGGCGCCGCAAAAATGCGGCGCCGTTTGCTTTTGCGCGCGCGATGCATGAGGCTCGCAGGCGAAAAAAAACCCGCCAGGGGCGGGTGTCAACTTAAAGCGGCAATGCCTTAGCGCTTGTTGACGGCGTCCTTGAACGCCTTGCCAGCCGTGAACTTGACGGTCTTGGCAGCGGGAATCTTGATGGTTTCGCCGGTCTTCGGGTTACGGCCCGTACGGGCTGCGCGCTTGCCCGAACCGAAGCTGCCGAAGCCGATCAGCTGAACCGCGTCACCCTTCGACACAGCCTTCTTGACCACTTCGAGGAGCGTGTCCAGCGTCTCGCCGGTTTGTGCCTTGCTAGCGCCCGTCTGTGCTGCGACGGCGTCGATCAGTTCCTGTTTATTCATTGAGAAGTTCCTTTCTGTGTTTAGGTTGACACGAACAGCGCGAACGCGCCGATTATACGGACGCGTGCCGCGCCGTCGAGCAGCGACGGACCCGGAGCACCCCGGCGTTTTCGCGTTGCGGCGACTAGCGTGTGTCTGCTGCCGCAACGTCCGTGCTGCCGCTTCCCTGGGCGGCGCTTGCTATGATAGCGCAGCGCAAACCCAATAACGACAAGGGTTTCGAAGATTTCGCGCGGGACATGCGGGTTTTTTGGAGCTTGTAGACCTTTTTCGGGTGTCCACCCCCGCAAATCCCTACGTCTGCGACGTTTTTCCCGCCGCAGGCGTTGCGCCGCGCCAACGCAGCATGCGCGCAAACGCCGGCCCGGCAAGCGTTTGCGGCGACGCGATCCGCCTTCGCCACACGCTTTTTGCAGCCTCGCTGCTTGCCCGTTTTCTCCTCACCTCTGGCTTCGCGTTCCTCATGACCGCCACCCTGACACCCGCCACGCTCGCTTTCCGGGAAGACGGCACGCCGTTTTCGCCCATCTATGGCGACGTCTATCACAGCGCTGCGGGCGCATTCGCACAGGCTCAAGCCGTCTTTCTGAACGGCAACGCGTTGCCGCAGCGCTGGCAAGACCGGCGGATCTTCACCGTGGTCGAAACCGGCTTCGGCATGGGCGTAAACTTTCTCGCCACGTGGTCGGCATGGCGCGACGACCCGGCGCGCTGCGAACGCCTGCATTTCGTTTCGGTGGAAAAACATCCGTTCGCGCGCAACGACCTGCGAAGCGCACTCGACGCAGTCGTTGCGCACGCACGCGAAGCGCCGCTCGCGCGCGAGCTCGTGAACGCCTGGCCGATGCTCGTGCCGGGCACGCACCGCCTGGAATTCGAGGGCGGGCGCGTCACGCTCACGCTCGTGTTCGGCGACGCGCTCGAGATATTTCCCAAAATGTGGATGCGCGCCGATGCGATCTACCTCGACGGCTTCGCCCCGGCGAAGAATCCCGACCTCTGGTCGCCGGCCATTTTCAAGGCGCTCGCGCGCATCGCCGGCGAGGACGCCACCTTCGCGACCTGGAGCAGTTCGGGCGACGTCAAGCGCGCGCTGCAGCAAAGCGGCTTCGAATACCACAAGGTGGAAGGCTTCAACGGCAAGTGGGCGATGCTGGCCGGACGCTTCGCGCCGCGCTGGCGCGTGCGCCGCTACGAGCCGCCGCTGCCGCTTACGCTGCGCGAGCGGCACGCGGTCGTCGTCGGAGCGGGACTCGCCGGCTGCGCGCTCGTCGAGCGGCTGGCCGTGCGCGGCTGGCGCGTGACGCTCGTCGAACGCAACGCCGCGCCCGCGCTCGAGGCATCGGGCAATCCGGCCGGCGTATTTCATCCGCTGATTTCGCGCGACGACAGCAGCGCGTCGCGCATCACGCGCGCGGGTTTTCTCTATGCGCTGCAACGCTGGGCCGCGCTCGAAGCCGCCGGCCATGCGCCCCGGCGCTCGCACGCCGGCTTGCTCCATCTCGCCACCGACGACGAGTCGCGCGCCGTCGCCGCCGCGCTGGAATCGTTCCGCTATCCCGAAGAATTCGTGCGCGCCGTCACGCGCGAGCAAGCGCAGACACTGGCCGGCGTCGCGCTCAATCAGGGTGGCTGGTTCTATCCGCAGGGCGGCGCGATCGACCCGGCAACCCTCTGCCGCGCCCAATGCGCCTTCGCCGCCGCGTTGCCCGGCGCCAAGGTCGAGACACGTTTCGGTGTGCGTATCGGTCACATTGCGCGCGCCGCCGAACGCGAATCCAACGAATGGCAGGTGTTCGACGACGCCGGTCGGCTCGTCGCCCGGGCAGCCGCGGTGATCTTCGCCAACGCCCAGGACGCTTCGCGCGCCGCCGCGCTCGCGCACGCGCCCACCCGCATCGTGCGCGGTCAGCTCACGCTCGTCGATCCCAGCCCGCTCGCGAACCTGCGCGTACCCGTGATCGGCGATGGCTATGCGGTGCCGCTCGACGGCGGCGTCACGCTCGCGGGCGCCACCTACGAAGTCGACGACGCCGACCACGCGCTGCGCGCCGCGGGCCATTCCGAGAACATCGAACGCGTCGCGCACATGCTCCCTGAGCTTGCCGCGGCCCAAAGCGCAGGCGAGCGCGATTTCGCGGGCCGCGTGGCGTTCCGCTGCGTCACCAGCGACCGCATGCCGATGCTCGGCCCGCTCGCCGACGAAGACGCCGCCCGCCGCGACGCGCAGCGTCTGGCCGGTGCGTGGCCGCTCGACCTGCCGCGCGCAAGCGGCCTCTACGGCGCGTATGCGTTTGGCTCGCGCGGGCTCGTCTGGGCGGGGCTGGGGGCGGAGCTGGTCGCATCGCAGCTGGAGGGCGAGCCGTGGCCTCTGGAGCGGGAACTCGCGGACCAGCTGGATCCGGCGCGCTTCCTGCAGCGCGCCTTGCGCCAGCGCAGTCTTTGAGGGCCCTACACGGAAAAAAGAGCCTCCAGGTTATCCACGCAAATCTGTGGATAACCGCGCGAATTGGCAGCGAATCGAGTGTGGACGCGGTGTGGACGTAAACGGGGTAACTCGGCACGCCCCGCTCCAGGCCCAAAAGTTACTCTTCGAAGTGCGCATGGACCGCACATGCTTTGCGTGCGGTTGTACGAGCGGCAACTCGCGGATTCCTTTCGGTAAACCCCGGTTATCCACAGGAAATCCAGGCCCTTGTTAACTTCTACTACGTATACATACGGTAAACAGTAAACCCCAAGCTAGCGCCATCGCTGCCGACAAAGACTATCCAGCCGGAGCTTGAAAACCCAGACGAAAGCCGGCCGCCGATGCGGTCATTTTTTCCGCATACGTCGCCAAAAGCGCACAATACGGACGCTATTACCGTCTTTGTCGATGCTTTCGAAGAGGTGGGGACAATTGCAAAAAAGCTATGGCACAATCGCCGTTCTTTCCGCGTCAAATGCCGCATCAGACGGTCGACGCATCCAAGGAACGGTTGCCCCTCATCCTGAATCTGAGTGCTCAGGGTAGACGGCAGCGTTCTTCATCCAACGCGGGCGCAGCCACACCACACGCAACGCGCCCGTACCGGCTGTTCGCCGCACCGTCATGTGCCGGCTGCTTTGTCGCAGCGTTTTGCCGCACGGTTTGTCCGCACTCGCCGCAGGAAGCGCCTGGTCGCGCCGGCTCGCCCAATCGTCATATCGTCGGGCCAGCCGGCTGCATGGATTGGTGCGCCAGGCAGGCAGACAACGGACGGGGAGTAGAGGTGTCGTTCGCCTCGTGCGGCACGCGGCTTGCCTGTTAGCCAGTCGTATGTCGAACTAACGTCGGACAGCCGGATTCGATCCCACGCAAGAAGTCGTTGCCAAGGAGAAGCCACCACGATGAAGTCGGCGTTTTCGTTTTTTCCCGCCTGGCCGTTGCAGCTCGACGGAATTTTCTGGGCCGGGCTCGCGCTGCTCGCCGCCGGTTTGTGCGGCGAGCTTTGTTATCGGGCGTGGCGCTTGCCGCGGATCTCGGGCTATGGGGTGATCGGGCTCATTGCCGGATCGGCCGGGTTCGGCGTGATCGACGCCGATGTCGGCACGGCCGCGCGGCCGCTGCTCGATGTCGCGCTCGGCCTGCTGCTGTTCGAACTGGGCAGCCGTCTCGACCTGCGCTGGATCCGCCGCAATCCCTGGCTCATCCTGTCGAGCCTTGCCGAGTCCTCGCTCACCTTCGTGCTCGTGCTCGCGGTGCTGCTGTTCCTTTCCGTACCGACGATGATCGCGCTCGTCGTGTCGGCGATCGCCATGGCGACGTCGCCTGCCATGGTGATCCAGCTCAAGACGGAGCTGCGCGCAGAAGGCCAGGTCACGCAGCGCCTGCTCACGCTCACGGCGCTCAACAGCATGTATGCGGTGATCGTCGAAAAGCTCGCCTCGACCTGGCTGCATCAGGAGATGTACGGCAACGTGTTCGCGACGATCCTGCAGCCGCTTTATCTGCTGATCGGCTCGCTGATTCTCGCGTTCGTGCTCGCCCGCGCATGCACGCTGTTTTACCGCCGCCTGAGCCCGCAGGACGAGCACTCGTTCGTCGCACTCTTCGGCCTCGTGCTGCTCGCGATCGCCATCGCGCACCTGCTCAAGCTCTCGACGATCCTGAGCCTGCTCGCCGCCGGCATCATCGTGAAGAATCTGGAGCCGCGCCCGCAGCTGTGGCCGCAGCATTTCGGCACGGCCGGATGGCTGCTCACGGTGATTCTGTTCGTGCTCACGCTCACCACCTTCGAGTGGCACGACATTCTCGTGGGCGGCGTGGCGGCGGCGGGGCTGATCGTCGCGCGTCTCGCGGCCAAGCTCGTCGGCGTGCTGATGTTCGCCAAGCCGAGCGGGCTGCACTGGAAGCAGGGGGTAGCGCTCGGCCTCGCCTTGACGCCCATGTCGGCGCTCGCGCTGCTGCTCGTCGAGGACACCTACGAGCTCTATCCGACCTTCGATCCGCGCCTGCGCGCGATCATTCTGTGCTCGATCGTCGTGCTGCAGCTCTTCGGACCCTGGGTGGTCTACCGCGCGCTTGCGCTCGTCGGCGAACGCGGCGAAAAATGAATCTCGCGGCGCGCGCGGCCGGCGGCTTGCGCGCGACGCCCCGAAGGAAACGCCATGTCACTTGAAACGTTTGTCGATTCGAAGCCGTTCACGTTCGGCGTCGAACTCGAAATGCAGATCGTCAACACGCACGACTACGATCTGACCAAGGCGGGGAGCGACCTCATGCGCCTCGTCAAAGATCAGGAGATTCCGGGCAATATCACGCCCGAAATCACCGAAAGCATGATCGAACTCTCCACCGGCATCTGCACGAATCACGAGCAGGCCGTGGCCGATCTGCGCAGGATTCGCGACGTGCTCGTCAGCGCGGCCGATCGTCTCAACGTCGGTCTGTGCGGCGGCGGCACCCACGCGTTCCAGCAATGGAGCGACCGGCGCATCGTCGATACGCCGCGCTTTCAGTATCTGTCCGAGCTGTACGGCTACCTGGCGAAGCAGTTCACGGTGTTCGGCCAGCACGTGCATATCGGCTGCCCCGATGCGGACAGCGCGCTCTTTCTGCTGCACTCGCTTTCGCGCTTCATCCCGCATTTCATCGCGCTCTCGGCGTCGTCGCCCTATGTACAGGGCGTGGACACCGGATTTCATTCGGCACGACTGAATTCCGTGTTCGCGTTTCCGCTGTCGGGCCGCGCGCCGTTCGTGCTGAGCTGGGAGGAGTTCAAGGAGTACTTCTCGAAGATGGTGCACACGGGCGTTGTCAACAGCATGAAAGACTTCTACTGGGACATCCGCCCGAAACCGGGCTTCGGCACGATCGAGGTGCGCGTGATGGACACGCCGCTTTCGGTGGAGCGCGCCGCCGCGATCGCCTGCTACATCCAGACGCTCGCGCGCCATCTGCTCACCGATCGGCCGATCGCGCCGCTCGAGGACGACTACCTCGTCTACACGTTCAACCGCTTCCAGGCGTGCCGCTTCGGCTTGGCCGGCACCTGCGTGAATCCGCAAACGGGCGAGCGCCGCACGATTTCTGAAGACATACTCGAAACGCTGGACCGGATCGCGCCGCACGGCGAGGTGCTCGGCTCGACGCGCGCACTCACCGAAATCGGCACGATCGCCCGTGCGCAGAACAACGACGCCACGTGGCTGCGCAGCGTGGTGGCCGAGGAAAAATCGCTGCACGAAGCGGTGCGCCAGCAGTGCCTGCGCTGGCGCGCCTGACGGGAATCGTAAGAGGGAGCCGGCGGACACACAGGACCACTGACCGATTTTCGCGGGGTGCCGGATGCGCCCCGCGCCGGCAAAGCAGGATGCGAGGGCAGCTTTCGGGCTGCCCTTCGTGCTTTCAGGGACCGGAAAACGGGTAAGAGCTGTTAAAAGCGGGCCAAAAACGGGTCGCGTTGGTTCCGCACGCCACTTTTTTCGAGGTGGACGAAAATTTTTTTACCGGCTTCGAGGTACCTGGGGGTTCTTATTTTTTTTGACCTGGGTCCCGACATGGTCCATATTCAAGAACGAATGGCCCAGGCCGTTGTGGGTAACCTTCGTTTTCCCTGCAAACTCAATGGACTACGTAATGATTGGTTAGTCACAATCGGGCAGATTCCAGTTGCGTTCGGGACAGAAATCCGCGATAACCTGCATGGGTCACGGGGCGGTGGCGGCGAGCAGCGCGGAACCTGTACACAAGGCAATAGCCTGCTTATCAACGGGTTATCCACAATTCGCGCTGGATAAGTTAGCTGTGCGATTTGCCGCTCTCGCATAGAATGTCGGTTTGCTGCACTGGCGTCGGGACTTGAAGGATGTTTCCGGGGCCAGCGGCAAGAAACATGACAGTGCAACGCGTACGATGGCGTACGCGAAGCAGGAATTTTTTGAGATGGTGCGGCGCTCGGGGAACCGGGCGCCAGCGTTCCCACAGGCCGTCGGTCAAAGCGGCGGCTGACGATGCAGCGCAAGCTGCCAATAACCAGCGAAAGACTATGAGCGAAGGCGTATACGGAGAGCAGGCAGCCGGGCGGGTGACCCATAGCCTGCTGCGACTGAGCACGGCAATGCGGAGCCAGGCGTGGGACTGGGCCGAAGGGGCAGGACTCACGCCTACCCAGGGCGAAATTCTCGTGCTGCTGATGCAGCGAAAGGGGCCGATGCGCCTCGGCGAGATCGCGCGTGAAACGGCCCTCACGGCCGCGACCACCAGCGATGCGGTGAGCACGCTCGAAACCAAGGGGCTGGTCGAAAAGCGCCGTGCGCTCGACGACGGCCGCGCACTCGCGGTGCGTCTCACGTCGCGCGGCCGCACGGCGGCGAAAAAGGCCTCGCAGTGGCCCGACTTCCTGTCGAAGGCGGTCGGCACGCTGAAGGCGGACGAGCAGTCCACGCTTTATCGCACGCTGCTCAAGACGGTTTTTCTGCTCGAAGCGCAGGAAACCAGCCCGCAGCACCGCATGTGCCTGACCTGCTCGCATTTCGAGCCGAGCAAGAACCCGAAGAAGACGCCGCATCACTGCCAGCTGCTGAACATCAACATGGCTGACACGGATCTGCGTCTCGATTGCTCGGTCTACGAACAGGCCGACGTGACGACCCAGAAGAAAAACTGGAAGATCTTCGCGGTGTAAGGCCGAAGCCGCGCCGCCGCCCCCATGCGGGCGGCGCGCGTCATGCATGTAATGCACGGTAATGCAAAGCAGCGCGCGGTCGTTGGCGTGCCGACGTTGCGTGCTGACTTTGCGTGTATCAAACGCGTGCGTGGCAATTTGTGTAGTTCTCGCAAGTATTGGCCATACGTTTTTTGTCACGACCGCTGGCGCAAACGTTCGCACGCGCAGTGAAAGAGCGGTGACGTGCATGCCGTCCACAGCCGACCCGGGAATTTGCCGATGAATCGCGAAGTATTGGCTGTGCGCCATGTCTATTTCGAGGACCTCGGCAGCTTCGAGCGCGTGCTCGGCGACCGCGGCCGCCCCGTGCGCTACGTCGACGTCGGCTTCGCCCGTGTCGGCGCGCTCAATCCGCTGTCGGCGTCGCTCATGGTCGTGCTCGGCGGCCCGATCAACGCGTGCGACGATGCGCGCTATCCCACACTCGTTCCCCTTGCCGCGATGATCGAAAAGCGCATCGCGGCGGGTCTGCCTACGCTCGGCATCTGCCTCGGCGCGCAGCTCATTGCGCGCGTGCTCGGCGCTCGCGTGTATGCGGGGCCCCAGCCCGAGATCGGCTGGACGCCGCTCACGCTCACCGACGCCGGCCGCGCCTCGCCGCTGCAGCACCTCGACGGCGCGGCGACCTCCATGCTGCACTGGCATGGCGATACCTTCGATCTGCCGCAGGGCGCGACGCGCCTCGCTTCCACGCCGCTCTGCGAGAACCAGGCGTTTTCGTGGGGCGACAATGTGCTCGGCCTGCAGTGCCACCCGGAAGTGCGCGCCGACCGCTTCGAGCCCTGGCTGATCGGTCATGCCGCGGAAATCGCCGGCGCGGGCGTGGACGTGAACGCGCTGCGCGACGACACGGCGCGCCACGGGCCGCTCCTCGAAGCGCAGGCGAGCCGCATGTTCGGCGAATGGCTCGATGCCGTCGACGCACAGATGGCCGCGCGCCAACCCTGACCCGCGCCTGAACCCGGCTTGATCCACTTCGCGCCGGCGCACGCCGCGCAGGCGTCGTGTTCCCTGTCGAACGCGTGAAAAAAGCGCGTGCTATTCTCGGACGCTTCTGCCAACCGTCCGTGGACCTCCCATGAGCAAGCTCTTCACTCCGCTCGAACTGCGTGGCGTGACGCTCCCCAATCGCATCGTCGTTTCGCCGATGTGCCAGTACTCCGCCGAGCGCGGCGAAGCCAACGACTGGCACATGATCCATCTCGGCCACCTCGCGCTTTCGGGCGCGGCGATGCTCTGCATCGAAGCGACGGCGGTCGAGCCGGACGGCCGCATCACGCCGGGCTGTCTCGGCCTGTGGGACGACGTGACCGAAGCCGCGCTCGAGCCCGTGATCGCCGCGATCCGCCGCCATTCGCCTGTCCGCATCGCGATGCAGATCTCGCACGCGGGGCGCAAGGCGTCGAGTCATGTGCCCTGGGAGGGCGGCCAGCTGATTCCGGTCGCCGACGGCGGGTGGCTGCCGCATGCGCCTTCGGCGCTCGCGCACAAGGAAGGCGAGGCGCCGCCGCTGGCACTCGACGTCGCGGGTCTGAATCGCGTGCGCGATGCGTTCGTGGCCACGGCGCGCCGCGCGGCGCGTCTGGGCATCGACGCCCTCGAAATCCACGCGGCGCACGGCTATTTGCTGCACCAGTTTCTCTCGCCGATCGCGAACCAGCGCAGCGACGAGTACGGC
Organism: Paraburkholderia sp. EG286B; assembly: GCF_040965655.1. Taxonomy (NCBI): domain Bacteria; kingdom Pseudomonadati; phylum Pseudomonadota; class Betaproteobacteria; order Burkholderiales; family Burkholderiaceae; genus Paraburkholderia; species Paraburkholderia sp. EG286B. Next base: position 183,383 of record NZ_JBFRCF010000008.1, read on the forward strand.
GGCTCGCGCGAAAACCGCATGCGCTTTCCGCTCGAAGTGTTCGACGCCGTGCGTGCCGAATTTCCGGCCGATCGCCCGATTGGCGTGCGCGTTTCGGCAACGGATTGGGTCGATGGCGGCTGGACGCCGGAGGACACCGTCGTCTTCGCGCAGGCGCTCAAGGCGCGCGGCGCGGACTGGATCGACGTGTCGTCGGGGGGCGTGTCGCCGCTGCAGAAGATTCCGCTCGAACCCGGCTATCAAGTGCCGTTCGCACGCAAGGTGAAGGCCGAAACCGGCATGACGACGATTGCCGTGGGCCTCATCACCGACGCCTTGCAGGCCAACCAGATCATCGAAGACGGCGAAGCCGACATGATCGCGATGGCGCGCGCGATGCTCTACGATCCGCGCTGGCCGTGGCACGCCGCGGCGCAGCTCGGCGCGAGCGTGAGCGCGCCGCCGCAATACTGGCGCTCGCAACCGCGCGAGTTGAAGAAGCTGTTCGGCGAGACGACGCTCGGCCAGCGCTGAAACACATGGCGCGTGGCGGTTTCTCACGGCGCATATGGGTTGAACGAAAGAGGCGCGAGCGTGTACGATGCCGTCTGTGGCGCGCCGGGCGTCGCATGAGCGCGGCGCCCAATCGGCGCCGCGTTTGCGTACGGAGCGCGACGAGCCAGGGCGCGAGGTTTGATGCAAGGGCCGATGCAAGGCCAGGCAGACCGCCAGGCACGGCTTCATGAGAGAGCCGCAGGCGGCGCGCGGGAGGACATGTTCCGCGCCGCCTGTCATGGCCGGGACAGTCTCCCCCAGTACTTCACAAGGATTCATTCAATGAGTGAACGCAGGATCGTCGTGCGCCAGTCGGGCGTGCACGGCAAGGGCGTGTTTGCGGCGGTCCCCATTGCGACCGGCGAACGACTGATCGAATACAAGGGCGAGCGCATCTCCTGGAAGGAAGCGTTGCGGCGTCATCCGCATAATCCTGCCGAACCGAATCACACGTTCTATTTCGCGCTCGACGACGGCGACGTGATCGACGGCAAGGTGAAGGGCAACAGCGCGCGCTGGATCAATCATTCGTGCGCGCCGAACTGCGAAGCCGAGGAAATCGACGGACACGTCTATATCCACGCGCTGCGCGATATCCCGGAGGGCGAGGAGCTTTTCTACGACTACGGCCTCGTGATCGACGCGAAGCAGACGAAGAAGCTCAAGCGCGAATACGAATGCCGTTGCGGCGCCCGCAAGTGCCGCGGCACGATGCTCGCGCCGCCCGACGACGACAAGTCTGCGAAGGGCGCGAAAGCGTCGAAAGGCAAGAGCAAAAAGAAGAAGTAAGCGGCGCGGCGCGCGTCGCACCGTATCAAGCACAAGGGCCGCATGAGCGGCCCTTGTCGTTTTCCCGGCACCTGCAGCGTCAGAGATCGACGCTCGCCTGGTGGCTCGGTTTGTTCTCGCGCGGCGGCTCGCCGGCCTCGTCCGTACGCAGATTTGCGGCCTCGAGCGCGGCGGCCTCCTTGCTGTCCTTGCGGTCTTTGGCGTCCTTGCCGCCAGGCGCGCCGCGATGCGCGAGCGGCACGCGCACGATGAAGCGCGCGCCGCCTTCCGGCGCGTCTTCGTAATGCACGCTGCCCCGATGCAGCGTCATGATGTCGTGGACGATCGCGAGGCCCAGGCCCGCGCCGCTATCGACACCGCTTTCGCTCTGGCCGTCGCCGCGGAAGAAGCGCTTGAAGAGATCCGCCTGCTGCGAAGCGGGCACGCCGCCGCCGTTGTCTTCCACGACGATCTCGGCCATCGGCATGCCTTCCGCGGAGGACTGCGAAACGGTGACGGTGATGCGCGCGCCTTCGAGACGCGCGGGCGGCAAATACTTGAGCGCGTTGTCGAGCAGATTCGCGATGACCTCGTGCAGCAGCACGGGGTTGCCGCGCACCATCAGCGGCGTGTCGTTTTCGGGGTCGTCGAGGCGCTGGAAGCCGAGATCGACGTGGCTCGCCAGCGCCCGCGGCACCCACTCGGCGCCCGTCTCGAAGGCGAGCGCGGCCATGTCGATATCGACGAAGCGCGCGGCCTGTTCACCCGGCTCCGCGCGCGCGAGCGAGAGCAGCTGGTTGGACAGACGCACCGCGCGATCGGCGGCCGCCCGCAGTTCGCGCACCGCGTCGGTGACCTTCTGTGGCTCGCGTGCGTTCACGGCCTGCTCGGCGTGCAGCTTCACCGCGGTGAGCGGCGTACGCAGCTGATGGGCGGCGTCGGCGATGAACTTGCGCTGCGCGTCGAGCGCGGTCTTCAGGCGGCCGAGCAGCGCGTTCAGCGCGCCCGTGAGCGGACGGATCTCGACCGGCACGTAGGTCTCGTCCACGGGTTCGAGCGACGTGTGCGTCTGGCGGTTGAGCGAGTCGGCGAGCGCGGTGAGCGGGTTGAGCTGCTGGTTGACCACGCGCCACACGATGACCCAGCCGGCGAGCAGCAGGAGCAGCAACGGCATCATGATCGCGACGAGAAATTCGGCTGCGATGCGAAAGCGATGATGCACCGGCTGACCGACTTCCACGACGATCGGATTGCCGTGCGCTTGCGGCACGCGCACCTGGGCGACGCGCACGGTTACGCCCTGATAGATCGTTTCGAACACGTACGCGTAGTGCATGCGGCGCACGTTGGTGCCCTGCAGCGGCAGGTCATGGTCGCCCGCGATCTCCGTTTCGCCGTTGCTGATGCGATAGACGAGGTGCTCGACGGGGTCGGAAAACATCGCCTGCGCGAGCGGCGGGACGGTATTGGCGGCATCGTCGCCGGCGATCTGGATCTGGCGGGAAATGGCCGTGGCGAGGTCGGCGAGCGAGCGGTCGACCACGTGCTGCGTGTACTGCCAGGCGAGCCAATAGGCGATCAGGCCGCTCATCAGCGCGAGGAGCGAAAGCGGGGCGGCGAGGCGCCGTAACAGCGTGCGCCGCAGGCTCGTTGCGGCCGGTGAGGACATGATGGCTTCGGGGCGAATGATGAATCGTGGGTGCGGCGGCGTGCGCGGCACGGGACCGATCCATTGTACGCGGGCCGCGGGCGTGGCGGCTGAAGTGCCAGTGAGACGCCAAAGCCGGCGCCATCAAGCGCAAACGGCGGCGGATTGCTCCGCCGCCGCTGGCTGGCCCGGAAAGCGAGGCGGATCAGGCCGCCTGGCGGATTTCCTGCAGCAGATAGCCGAAGCCGCGCACCGTGACGATCTCGACACGGCAGTTCTCGAGCTTCTTGCGCACGCGGTGCACGTAGACTTCGATCGCGGTGTCGCCGAGGTCGCCGCCGAAGTGCGTGAGGTGGTCCTGCAGTTGCGCCTTGCTCACGACGCGGCCGTGCCGCAGCAGCAGCATTTCGAGCACGGCGAATTCACGCGGCGAGAGTTCGAGCGGCTTGTCGTCGTTGAAGATGCGGCGATCGACGCCCGACAGGCGCACGCCGCCGAGCGACACTTCGGGGCGCGGCACGTCGCCGTGCGGGCCGCTGCGGCGCATCACGGCGCGAATGCGCGCTTCGAGCTCGGCCGGTTCGAACGGCTTGAGCATGTAGTCGTCGGCGCCGGAATTCAGGCCCTGGACGCGGTCGTTCAGTTCGTCGCGCGCGGTGAGCACGATGACGGGCGTATGCCGGTTGCTTTGGCGAAAGCGCGAAAGCAGCGTCATGCCGTCGATGCCCGGCAGCCCCAGATCGAGGATCACGAGCTCATGGCGATTTTGCGTGAGGGCCTGTTCGGCGAAGATGCCGTCGTGGACCATGTCGACCGTAAAGCCGGCTTGTTCGAGGCTGGACTGGATGCCGCGTGCGATAGGGCGGTCGTCTTCGATCAGAAGGAGTCGCATGGGATTCGCTCAAGTACAATGGGTTTAGCGTTCAGGCACGCAGTTCGCGAAGCGTCGCTTGCTGGCCTCGAGGCACAGCCCGACGGTTGCGCGATCACGATCCACATGTCCGATATTTCGATCACCGAACTCGAAGCCGCGATCAACTTCTGGCGCAACCGCTCGCCTTCGATTGGCGATGAACTCGCGTTGTGCCAGGAGGCGAGTGCGCTCTCCAAGCCTTATGCGCTGCTGATTGTACAGCGTCAGAACACCATATCACCGGAACGTTTAGACCCGATTGCCCGCGCTGCCTGGGAGTCTTACGTATCCATCAAGAATAGCCTTCAAAGCTGAAGGTTTGAAGGCCCGGTACCCTGCATTATGCTTTCACGGCGCGCTGTGCGCTCGTTGTGTGCATTCGCCGTGCGCACAGCGTACCCATGCTTAGTACCGCTGCTTATGCGCTGAGCGGCCCCGGCGCGATCGAGTCGATGAAGCGCGCGAGTTCGATGTCGCGCGACGTGAGGCCGTCGGCTTCGTGGGTGGAAAGCGTGATCTCCACACGGTTGTAGACATTGAACCACTCGGGGTGATGGTTCATTTCCTGCGCCTTGATGGCGACGCGTGTCATGAAGCCGAACGCTTCGTTGAAGTCGGCGAAGCGGAAATGGCGCTGGATCGCATCGCGGCCGGCGACGGCCTGCCAGCCGCGCAGGTCGGCGAGTTCGGATGCGCGCTCTTCGGATGTGAGTCGGTTGATCATCATTGCACCTGTATTGAGCTTGAGGCCGGGCGTGCGCCGTGAGCCGATCAGCCATTTTTTCACGTCTGGGGCACGCGTGCGAGCGCTCGCATCAAGGAACGCGCGCTTACTGCGGCGCAAAGCCCGCGTGTCGGTCAGACGTCGCCGTCGTCGAGCCAGCCCTCGCGCGTGCCGCGCGTGAGGATCGTGTCGCTGTGCAGCACGTCGCCTGCAGCGTGAGGCTGCGCCGCGATGAGCGCCGCCGGATCAGCCAGACGCGCAGCAATGCCCGCGCCCAGCGCGTCGAAAAGCTGGGCGAACGAATCGATCACGAAGTAGGTCTTCTGGAACGTGTCGATGCGATAGCGCGTGCGCAGCACGCGGTCGAGGTCGAACCCAAGCCGGTTGGGCGCCGGGCTCTCCACGCTGTAGAGCGTTTCGCCCTTGCTCGAGACGATGCCGGCGCCGTAGATCTTCACGCCGTTGGGGGCGCTCGCGTCGTGCATCAGGCCGAACTCCACCGTGTACCAGTAGAGCCGCGCGAGCAACGGCAACGCGCGTTCCTCGACGGCGAGCGCGGCGCGCCCGTAGGCGTGAATCGCATCGGCGAAAGTGGGGTCGGTGAGCAACGGGACATGGCCGAACAGGTCGTGAAAACAGTCGGGCTCCTCCAGATAGTCGAGCTGATCGGGATGGCGCATCCACCAGGTGACCGGAAAGCGCCGGTTCGCCAGGTGCTCGAAGAAAATGCGCTCGGGCACGAGGCCCGGTACGGCCACGATGCGCCATCCGGTTGCGGCCATCAGGCGCTCGCTCACCTGCGCGAAGGACGGAACGTGGGCAACATTCAGGCCGATGCGCAACGCCCCTTCCAGGAAGGCTTTGCAGGCGCGGCCTTCGAGCAGGGCGCGCTGGCGCCGGTAGAGCTGGTCCCAGACGGCGTGATCGGCCGCGCCGTAGCGCTCGAGCGGCTGGTCGAGCGTGAAATCGGGACGGGTGGTGAGACCCGCGTCGAACTGCTCCTGCAGTTTCGCGGTGGCGGCGGCCATGTTCGTAACGCTCCACTAAAAAGGCTTGCTGTCATGCAAGTCTAGAGCGGTTGGCGCGCGGCATGTGCGCGTACTCCATGGGATGCGGCTGGTGTATGCAATAATCGAGCGCAACATTGTTACTTAATGCGGATTTTATTCATGCTTGAACTCGACCATTTCGATCTGGCGCTGCTCGACGTACTGCAGCGCTTTGGCCGCGCCACCCATCAGCAGCTTGGCGAGCAGGTGCCGCTCTCGCCCTCGCAGATCGGCAGGCGGCTGCAGCGCCTCGAGGCGTCGGGGGTGATCGACGGCTATCGCGTGGTGCTGCGCCCCGAAAAACTCGGGCTGGGCGTGACCGCGTTCACGAGCCTCAAGCTCAAGCATCATGGGGATTCGATCATCGAGCAGTTCCAGCAGCAGATCGACGTGCTGCCCGAAGTGCTCGAATGCCACGCCGTGGTGGGGGACGCCGATTATTTGCTGCGCATCGTCGCGCCCGATCTGAACGCGCTCTCGACCTTCGTCATGAAGAAGCTCATGCGCGTGCCAGGCGTGGACAGCGTGCGCTCGAACATCGTGCTCACCACGTTCAAGCGCAACGGGCCGCTGCCGCTCGGGCATCTGGAGCCGGGCGCGCCGGCGGCGTGAGTGGCATGGGAGGGAAGGCGTAGCGGGCCGCAAGGGCCCGCTTGGCCAATTTCAGATGTCAGGCCGCGTTGGCCGTATTGAGCAGATCCACGTAAGCTACCGCGACGAGATCGCTTTCGTCCACGCCGAGCTTCGCGAACATCGCGTGCGCTTCGGCTTCGCCGCCTTGCTCGTCGTCCTCGGGGCCGAGTACCACTTCCAGTTCGACGAAGTCGCCGAGACCATCCACGCGGTCCAGGTGGATGCGCGTGCGGCCAGCCAGATACACGTGGCGCTCCTTCGAGACGATGCCGCGCGTGGTGAGCGCCGTGGCGAGCAGCGAGTGCATGGCCTCGGCATTCGTGACGGGGCTGCGCGTGTAGTACGAGGCCTTCGGGCCGTCGCGGTCGTCGCGCTGATAGAAGATCAGCTCGGGCGGCGTGCCGTCGTCGAACTGGCGCAGCTTCAGGCGGCCGCGCGGTACGTCATAGAAGAAGTCCTGCTGGCGAAAGATCAGCGGCGCTTCGGTGGCGAGCTGGGAAGCGCGATCGCGCAGGGCGTCGAATTGACGGGCGCGGGCTTTGATTTCGATGTTGCGGGCCATGCAAGGCTCCTGTCGAACGAAGAGAACAAGGGGAACGATGGGAGAAGCGGGAAACGCGCCGCGCAGGGTGAACACACCCGTGGGCGTGCCGAAAACGCGGAGCGAATTCCCAATCTATCAAAACTTGTGTGACAGCGCTGTTACGCGACCAGGTCGGCGCTTACGTCAGACATGAACGGCGCACGTGCCTCTTCATGAGCGCGGCTCATATCGCCCACTGCGTTTCGATCGCCTTGAGCGCCGCCGCGATGGTGGGCTCGTCGCGCCGCGCGGCGAGCGTGACGAAGGTGAGTTCCGTGGGCACCGTCACGCCTTCGACGATGGTGAGCCCGTGCGCGTGCGCTTCGGCGAGGGCCGTGGAATCGCGTGCCAGCGTGAGGCCCACGCCCGACTTCACGAGATCGAGCATCGACGGCTCCTGGTCCACCTCGGCCACCTTCACCGGCCTCGCGTGCGCGGCCTCGAAGAGTGTGGTGAGCAGGCGATTGTGCGCGGAGGCGGGCGGAGTCCAGATCCACGGCAGCGCGGCAAGTGCGCGCCAGTCGTGCGCATCCTTGACGCGGTCCTTCCAGCCCGCGGGCGCGAGCACACGGTACTGGAAGCGCGTGAGCGTGATGGCGTGGAAGGTGTCGGGGTCGGGGGCGGGCTGGCCGATGTAGTAGCCCACGTCGAGCTCGCGCGAGCGCACCTGGTCGAGCACCCAGCCCGACATGCCGTGGCGCAGCGCCGTTTCGATCTGCGGCCAGGTTTCGACGAGCTGGCGCAGAAAGCCGCCGAGGCGCAGGAATGCCGGATCGAGAATCGTGCCGATACGCAAGCGCCCGCGGACTTCGTGCCGCAGTGCAGCAGCGGCGCGCTGCACGTCGCCGGCGGCGGCGAGCGCGCGTTCGGCGTGTGGCAGCAGCGCCTGGCCGTCGCGCGTGAGCGCGAGGCCGTGCGAGGTGCGCGTGAAGAGCGTGACGCCCAGCGCCTCCTGCAGATGCTTGATCTGCAGGCTCACGGCCGGCTGCGTGAGATGCAGATGGGTCGCCGCGCGCGTGAGGTTGCCCTCGCGCGCGACCGTGACAAACGCTCGGAGCAAGGTCAGGTCCATATCCTGATATTAAACCGCCTTATATCGCTGTTGAGCATTAATCATTGGATCGCGCCGACGCCAGGCGATTACGCTAGTTAGATCGAGGCTTCACGACAAAAGAGGCACACCCATGGGCGAGACACATCAGAACGAAGCCGGCGTACGCATGCTGACCCACTTCGTCAACGGCAAGCCGCTGGCTGGAACGAGCGAGCGTCATGGCGACGTCTTCAATCCGGCATTCGGCAAAGTGAGCGCGCGCGTGCCGCTCGCCACCGTGGCGGAGGTCGACGCCGCCGTTGCCGCCGCGCAGGCCGCCTTTCCCGCGTGGGCGGAGATGGCGCCCATCAAGCGCGCGCGCATCCTCTTCAAGTTCAAGGATCTGCTCGACCAGCATCACGACGAACTCGCCGAACTCATTACGCGCGAACACGGCAAGGTGTTCTCCGACGCGAAGGGCGAGGTGATGCGCGGCATCGAGGTGGTCGAGTTCGCGTGCGGCATTCCCAATCTGCTGAAGACCGATTTCACCGACCAGATCGGCGGCGGCATCGACAACTGGAATCTGCGCCAGCCGCTGGGCGTCGTGGCGGGCATCACACCGTTCAACTTCCCGATGATGGTGCCGTGCTGGATGTTCCCGATCGCGCTCGCCTGCGGCAACACGTTCGTGCTGAAGCCTTCGGAGCGCGATCCTTCCGCTTCGGTGCGGCTTGCCGAACTGCTCAAGGAAGCCGGGCTGCCCGACGGCGTGTTCAACGTCGTGCACGGCGACAAGGTGGCCGTTGATGCGCTGCTGGCGCATCCCGACGTCACCGCGCTGTCGTTCGTCGGCTCGACGCCGATCGCCGAGTACATCTACACGGAAGGCACGAAGCACGGCAAGCGCGTGCAGGCGCTGGGGGGCGCCAAGAATCACCTCGTCGTGATGCCCGACGCCGATCTCGACCAGGCCGTCGATGCGCTGATCGGCGCGGCCTACGGCTCGGCCGGCGAGCGCTGCATGGCGATTTCGGTGGCGGTGGCCGTGGGCCATATCGCCGACGAACTCGTCGAGCATCTCACGCCGCGCGTGAAGGCGCTGCAGATCGGCAGCGGCATGGACGGCGCCTCGGAAATGGGGCCGCTCGTCACGGGCGTGCATCGCGCGAAAGTTCAGGGCTATATCGAGGCGGGCGTGGCGGCGGGCGCAAAGCTCGTCGTGGACGGGCGCGGCCACAAGGTGGACGGTCACGAGGACGGCTTCTTCCTCGGCGGCACGCTGTTCGACGACGTGAAAACCGACATGACGATCTACAAGGAAGAGATCTTCGGTCCGGTGCTGTCGGTCGTGCGCGTGCCCGATTTCGCCAGCGCCGTCGAGTTGATCAACGCGCACGAATTCGCCAACGGCGTGTCGTGCTACACCTCGGACGGCGGCGTCGCGCGCGCCTTCTCGCGCCAGATCAAGGTGGGGATGGTGGGCATCAACGTGCCGATTCCGGTGCCGATGGCGTGGCACTCGTTCGGCGGCTGGAAGCGCTCGCTGTTCGGCGATCACCACGCCTACGGCGAGGAAGGCGTGCGCTTCTACACGCGTTACAAGAGCATCATGCAGCGCTGGCCCGACAGCATCGCCAAGGGCGCGGAATTCACCATGCCCGTGGCGAAGTAGGCGAGCGGGAACCGGGCGGTTCGACAGGAATCCGAAGCGTTCGATGCCGCCCGGCGCAGCAATCGCAGTTCAAAAAATACAACATGAAGAGAGCAGTCATCGCTGGAGACACATCATGCCTGCACCGAGTGAAGCCCAGGCCGCGCGCCGCCTCGAAGGCGAATTCGACTACGTGATCGTTGGTGCGGGCACCGCGGGCTGTGTGCTCGCCAATCGCCTGACCGAAGACGCGGACGTCTCCGTGCTGCTCATCGAGGCGGGCGGCAAGGACGACTATCACTGGATCCACATTCCCGTGGGCTACCTGTACTGCATCGGCAATCCGCGCACGGACTGGCTCTACAAGACCGCCGCCGAAAAAGGCCTCAACGGCCGCTCGCTCTCGTACCCGCGCGGGCGTGTGCTGGGCGGCTCGTCGTCGATCAACGGCATGATCTACATGCGTGGCCAGCGCGAAGACTACGACAACTGGGCGCGCGAGACCGGCGATGCCGGCTGGTCGTGGGACAGCGTGCTGCCCGTGTTCCGCCGCAGCGAAGACCATCACGGTGGCGCGAGCGAGTTTCACGGCGCGGGCGGCCAATGGCGCGTGGAGAAGCAGCGCCTGCGCTGGCAGATTCTCGAGTCGTTCGCGCACGCCGCGCAGGAGCAGGGCATTGCCGCCACCGACGACTTCAATCGCGGCGACAACAGCGGCGTGGGCTATTTCGAGGTGAACCAGAAGCGCGGTGTGCGCTGGAATGCGTCGAAGGCGTTCTTGCGTGTGGCAATGAAGCGGCCCAACCTCACGGTCGTCACCGGTGCGCTCACCCAGCGGGTGATATTCGAAGGAAAGCGCTGCGTGGGCGTGGAGTATCGCGGCGACGTCGACTACGTCGCGCGGGCACGTTGTGAAGTGATCCTGAGCGCCGGTGCCGTGAATTCGCCGCAATTGCTCGAGCTTTCCGGCATCGGCGACGCTGCGCGGCTCGCGCAGCTCGGTATTGGCGTCGTGCAGGATCTGCGCGGCGTGGGCGAGAATCTCCAGGACCACCTGCAATTGCGCATGGCGTTTCGCGTGAGCGGCGTGCGTACGCTCAACACGGCCTCCGCGCACTGGTGGGGCAAGCTGATGATCGGCATGCAGTACGCGTTCTTCCAGAGCGGGCCCATGTCGATGGCGCCCTCGCAGCTCGGCGCGTTCGCGAAGTCGGACCCGAGCGATCCCGCGCTCACGCGGGCCGACCTCCAGTATCACGTGCAGCCGCTTTCGCTCGACCGCTTCGGCGAGCCGCTGCATCGCTTCAACGCGTTCACGGCCTCGGTGTGCAATCTGCGGCCCACGTCGCGCGGCAGTATTCATGCCGTTTCGGCTGACCCGTCGCAGGCGCCCGTGATCGCGCCCAATTATCTTGCGACCGATCACGACCTGCGCGTTGCGGCCAACTCGATCCGGCTCACGCGGCGCATCGCGGCTTCTGGCGCGCTCGCGCGCTACCAGCCGCACGAGATCCTGCCGGGGCTCGCGTTTCAGACCGAGGAGCAGCTGCGCGAGGCGGCCGGCAACGTCGGCACGACGATCTTTCATCCGGTCGGCACCTGCCGCATGGGCCGCGCGGACGACCCCGACGCCGTGGTCGACGCGCGCCTGCGGGTGCGCGGTGTGGAGGGCCTGCGTGTGGTGGACGCCTCGGTCATGCCGACCATTACTTCGGGAAACACGAATTCGCCGACGCTGATGATTGCGGAGCGCGCCGCCGAGATGCTGCGCGCCGACCGCCGCGAGGGCGCGCGTGCGCAAACGGAGGCCGCCGCCGGTGCAACGCTGACGACCGCCTGAGGGCATGGAGCGGCGCGCAAGATAGCGTCGATTCGAAGACTATTTGGGACGCGAGCGGAAGCGCTTCCGCTCGCGTGTTTCTGTACGTCTGTGAGCTACAGGTTGGCGGCGATCGTGCGCCTAACGTGTGCGCATCTTTCATCGTACTGTCGTCAACTGCCGGGTGTAATGTTCGCTGTCCTTGTGGCGCTCCCTTAAGTGCAAATCCCAATGATTGCGCTGCATCATTGGCGAGACAATGACGCGAAAGTCGGCAGGCGCGCGTTGCGCGCATCGGGAGGCGCGCCGCCACGTCCGCGCCGGACCTCATCGTGCACCACGCGTCACGGACGGTCTGCAGTGTTACGCCTTACCACGCTCGGAAGGGGACATGATTCTCGGCGACACGATTCTGGAGACGCGCGACCTCACGAAACAGTTCAAGGGCTTCACGGCCGTGAACGGCGTGAACCTGCGCGTGTGCCGCGGCTCGATCCATGCGCTGATCGGACCGAACGGCGCAGGCAAGACCACCTGCTTCAATCTCCTCACCAAATTCCTCGTGCCCAGCGCGGGGCGCATCGTCTTCAACGGCATCGACATCACGCATGAGCGGCCGGCGCAGATCGCGCGGCGCGGCATCATCCGCTCGTTCCAGATTTCGGCTGTGTTTCCGCACCTCACGGCGCTCCAGAACGTGCGCGTGGGGCTGCAGCGCTCGCTCGGCACTGCGTACCACTTCTGGAAGAGCGAACGCACGCTCGCGGAGCTCAACGACCGCGCGATGGATCTGCTCACGCAGGTGGGCCTCACCGATTTCGCCGACGTGCCCACGGTCGAGCTCGCCTACGGCCGCAAGCGCGCGCTGGAAATCGCCACGACGCTGGCGATGGAGCCCGAACTGATGCTGCTCGACGAACCGACCCAGGGCATGGGTCACGAAGATGTGGACCGCGTGACGGCGCTCATCAAGAAGGTATCGAGCGGTCGCACGATCCTCATGGTCGAGCACAACATGAACGTGATCGCCGGCATCTCCGACACCATCACGGTGCTCCAGCGCGGCGAGGTGCTCGCCGAAGGCAGCTACGCCGAAGTCTCGAAGAATCCGCTCGTCGCCGAGGCCTATATGGGCAGTGCGGACGCGGCGCTCACGGGGGCGCACGCGTGAATACGGTCACCGAACGCGAAACGACTGCGGCCGCCGGCGCGACCGAGAGCGCGAAGGCGCTCGAGATTGCGGGGCTGCAGGCGTGGTATGGCGAGTCGCACATCCTGCACGGTGTCGATCTGTCCGTCGGGCGCGGCGAGGTCGTGACACTGCTCGGGCGCAACGGCGCGGGGCGCACGACGACGCTGCGCGCGATCATGGGGCTCACCGGCCGGCGCACGGGCTCGATCCGGATTGGCGGGCGCGAGACCATCCAGATGCCCACCTATCGCATCGCGCACTGCGGCGTGGGGTATTGCCCCGAGGAGCGCGGCATTTTCGCGAGTCTCTCGTGCGAAGAGAATCTGCTCCTGCCGCCGCACATCGGGGCGAAAGGGGCGAAGTTGGCGGAGGGCATGTCGCTCGACGAGATTTACGCGATGTTTCCCAATCTCGCCGAACGGCGCAACAGCCAGGGCACGCGGCTTTCCGGCGGCGAGCAGCAGATGCTGGCCGTGGCGCGCATCCTGCGCACGGGCGCGAACCTGCTGCTGCTCGACGAGATATCCGAAGGTCTCGCGCCGGTGATCGTGCAAACGCTCGCGCGCATGATCCTCACGCTCAAGTCGCGCGGCTACACGATCGTGATGGTCGAGCAGAATTTCCGTTTTGCGGCGCCGCTCGCGGACCGCTTTTACGTGATGGAGCACGGGCGCATCGTCGAGCATTTCGGCACTGCCGAGCTCGAGGGGAAGATGCCGGTGCTGCACGACCTGCTGGGCGTTTAATTTTCGGTTCTGGTTTGCTGCGCGACGCAACCGTGCCGCGCGAATCGCTTTGCCTCCAGCGTTCATGGAGTGTTCCTGAATAATTACGCAACCAAGGAAGGAGACTGCAATGAAGAAAACCACGTTCGCGCGGCTCGCGGGCCTTTTTGCCGCCTCGGCAGCTGCGATGGCGTTCAGCGCGGGGAGCGCGCAGGCCGCCGACGACGCGGTGAAGATCGGCTTCATCACGGACATGTCCGGCCTCTACGCCGACGACGACGGCCAGGGCGGCCTCACGGCGATCAAGATGGCGGTCGCGGACTTCGGCGGCAAGGTGCTCGGCAAGCCGATCCAGATCGAGTACGCCGATCACCAGAACAAGGCCGACATCGCCGCTTCGAAGGCGCGCGAATGGTTCGACCGTGACGGGCTCACCATGCTGCTCGGCGGCACGAACTCGGCAACGGCGCTGGCGATGAACCAGGTCGCGCAAGAGAAGAAGAAGGTGTACTTCAACACGGGCGCGGGCACGGACGCCCTGACGAACGAGCAGTGCACGCCGTACACGGTCCACTACGGCTACGACACGGTCGCGCTCGCGAAGGGCACGGGCCTCGCGGTGCTCAAGCAGGGCGGCAAGAGCTGGTTCTTCCTGACCGCCGATTACGCGTTCGGCAAGTCGCTCGAGAAGAACACCGCGGACGTCGTGAAGGCGAACGGCGGCCAGGTGCTCGGCGAAGTGCGCCATCCGCTCTCGGCGTCGGACTTCTCGTCGTTCCTGCTGCAGGCACAAGCCTCGAAGGCGCAGATCCTCGGCCTCGCGAATGCGGGCGGCGACACGGTCAACGCGATCAAGGCCGCGAAGGAATTCGGCATCAACAAGACGATGAAGACCGCGGCGCTGCTGATGTTCCTGCCTGACGTACACAGCCTCGGGCTCGACACCACGCAGGGCCTCGTGCTGACGACCGGCTGGTACTGGGACCAGAACGACGACACGCGCAAGTGGGCGCAGCGCTACTTCGACCAGACGAAGAAGATGCCGTCGGAACTGCAGGCGGCTGACTATTCAGCGGTGACGAATTATCTGAAGGCGGTGCAGGCGGCCGGCACGACGGACTCCGACAAGGTCATGGAGCAACTCAAGAAGACCAAGGTCAACGACTTCTATACCAAGGGCGGCTACATCCGCCAGGACGGCGTGCTGATCCACGACATGTATCTCGTCGAGGTGAAGAAGCCGTCGGAGTCGAAGAAGCCGTGGGACTACTACAAGGTGCTGCAGACGATCCCGGGTGAGCAGGCCTATACGACGAAGCAGGAGAGCAAGTGCGCGCTGTGGAAGTAAGCGCGCGCGCGTAAATGCTGCAGTCGGATGCCGCGCCCGGCGCCCCGAGGTGGGTGCGCCGGGCGCGGCATGATTGTGTAATCCGTTAATGCGTCAATGGGCGGCTCTCATGACGATTTTTGGCATTCCGCTTCCGGCAATGCTGAGCCAGTTGCTACTCGGGCTCGTGAACGGCTCGTTCTACGCGATCCTGAGCCTCGGTCTCGCGGTGATCTTCGGCATGCTCAACGTGATCAACTTCGCCCACGGCGCGTTGTTCATGCTGGGCGCGATGCTCACGTGGATGGGGCTCGCGTACTTCGATCTGCCGTACTGGGTGATGCTCGTCGTCGCTCCACTCGTGGTCGGCCTGTTCGGTGTCTTGATCGAGCGCTCCATGCTGCGCTGGCTCTACCGGCTCGATCATCTGTACGGACTCCTGCTCACTTTCGGCCTCACGCTCGTGGTGGAGGGCGTATTCCGTTCGATCTACGGTTCGTCGGGCCAGCCCTATGATGTGCCCGACCTGCTCGCCGGCGCGACCAATCTCGGCTTCATGTATCTGCCCAACTATCGCGCCTGGGTGGTGGTGGCTTCGCTTGCCGTGTGTTTCGCGACCTGGTTCGTGATCGAAAAGACACGCCTTGGCGCGTATCTGCGCGCGGGCACCGAGAACCCCAAGCTCGTCGAGGCGTTCGGCATCAACGTGCCGCTCATGATCACGTTCACCTACGGCTTCGGCGTCGCACTCGCGGCGTTCGCGGGCGTGCTCGCCGCGCCCGTGATCCAGGTGTCGCCGCTCATGGGCCAGCCGATGATCATCACCGTGTTCGCCGTGGTCGTGATCGGCGGCATGGGCTCGATCATGGGCTCGATCCTCACCGGCCTCATGCTCGGCGTGATCGAAGGCTTCACGCGGGTTTTCTGGCCCGAGGCCTCCGCGACCGTGGTGTTCGTGATTATGGCGATCGTGCTGCTGATTCGCCCCGCTGGTCTCTTCGGCAAGGAACGATGATGCAAAGAAAAGCGCTCTATGGTTTGTTGCTGCTCGGGTTGATCGTCGCGCCGTTTGCCGGCGCCTATCCGCTCTTCGTGATGAAGGTGCTGTGCTTCGCCCTGTTCGCCGCGGCGTTCAACCTGCTGATCGGCTACACGGGCCTGCTCTCGTTCGGCCACGCGATGTTTCTGGCGAGCGCGGGCTATACGGCCGGCTATGCGATCCAGTCGCTCAATTTCACGCCCGAGGTGGGCGTGCTCGCTGGCACGGTGGTGGCCACGGTCCTCGGGCTCGTGGTCGGCATCTTCGCGATTCGCCGGCAGGGCATCTACTTCTCGATGGTCACGCTCGCGCTCGCGCAGATGGTCTACTTCGTGTTCCTGCAGGCCCCGTTCACGCACGGCGAAGACGGTCTGCAAGGCGTGCCGCGCGGCAAGCTGTTCGGCGTACTCTCGCTCGGTTCCGATCTCACGCTGTACTACGTCGTGCTCGTCGTGATGGTGCTCGCGTTCGGTCTGATCGTGCGCATCGTGCATTCGCCGTTCGGGCAGGTGCTCGTGGCGATCAAGGAGAACGAACCGCGCGCCGTTTCGCTCGGCTACGACACCGACCGCTTCAAGCTGCTCGCGTTCGTGTTGTCGGCGGGGCTCGCGGGTCTGGCCGGCGCGCTCAAGGTACTGGTGCTCGGCTTCGAAACGCTCGGCGACGCGTACTGGACCATGTCCGGCCTCGTGATCCTCATGACGCTCGTGGGCGGCATGGGCACGCTGTTCGGGCCGCTGCTCGGCGCGACGCTGATCGTCGCGCTGGAGGACCGGCTGGGCGACATCGGCACGGCGCTCGCGAGAGGGACGGGTGTGGAGTGGTTCCGCTCACTCGGTGAGTCCACGACGATCGTCACGGGCCTCATCTTCATTGCCTGCGTGCTGGCGTTCCGGCGCGGCATCGTCGGCGAGATCGTGGCGCGCGTGCGACCCCTGCGCGCGTGACTGCCGGGTATGCCAGGACTGCTCTGGACTACGATAGAATGGTCGCCCGCCGGCCTGAGCTGGCATAGCCCGCGCAAAGATGTCGCGTTGCGGCATGCCGAGGCGGCCCGCCGTGCGACAAACCTGTGTAGCAACGCCCCATTTCGGTGCCGCACTGCACCACTAGGGTAAATGCTAGTTGCTGCAGAGGGGGGTGAAGTTTAAAGTTGCACCTAGTTCTGATGCACCGAATTTGCAGGTGGAGAACGAGGAGACAACTGAGGCACCAAGTGCCCGGACAAGGAAGCGCTGTTGGATGAGAGTCCAACAGCGCTTTTTATATTTCTGCGCGCCTGTTTTCAACGACGAGCCGATTACATTTTATCCGCTGCGAGGCGTTCGACTTACGCACCTTCGCACGCGTCGATTATCCCTTCCCAAATTACGCAAATCAGGCCACGCGGCCGGCTTCGCCCGCTGCACAAGCGTTTGCACATTACGCAAAGCGAGCGCGGAATCCTGCTCACTGTAAGCAAATGGAAAGCGCTTGCCATCTGAATACGCAGACCGCTACACTCGCCAATCACCGACCATGCGGTCAGCATTTTTGCGTTGATTTCCCGCAGCCGATTATCGATTTGCGTATGAGGTAATCGGCCGCGGTGCGCCACAAATCCGTAGCAATAAAGAAAACGAATATCGAAGGAGTGGAGATGCAGTCGGTTTTGCGTTGGATGGGGGCGGCTTGCGTCGCGACCGGGGTGCTCGCGGCGACGGCCGGCGGGGCGTATGCAGATGTGAAGATCGGAGTGACGCTGTCGGCGACGGGGCCGGCTGCCTCGCTCGGGATTCCGGAAAAGAACACGGTTGCGCTGCTGCCGAAGGAAATCGCGGGCCAGAAAGTCGATTACATCGTGCTCGACGACGCCACGGATTCCACCCAGGCGGTGAAGAACGCGCGCAAGCTCACGAGCGAAGATCATGTCGACGCCTTGATCGGCTCGACTGTCGTGCCCAACTCGCTCGCCATGATCGACGTCGCCGCGGAAACGTCCACGCCGATGATCTCGATGGCCGCAGCGGCCTCGATCGTCGAGCCGATGGATGCCAGGCGCTCGTGGGTCTTCAAGACGCCGCAGAACGACGCGCTGATGGCCGGCGCCATCGCGCAGCACATGGCGGCGCACGGCGTGAAGACGGTGGCCTTCATCGGCTTCGCGGACGCCTATGGCGAGAGCTGGTACAAGGAATTCAGCGCAGCCGCTGCCAAACAGAACATCAAGGTCGTCGCGAACGAACGCTTCGCGCGTAACGATGCCTCGGTCACGGGCCAGGTGCTCAAGATGATCTCGCAGCACCCCGACGCCGTGCTCATCGCAGGCGCGGGCACGCCGGCCGCGCTGCCGCAGAAGACGCTCAAGGAGCGCGGCTACGCGGGCAAGTACTACCAGACCCACGGCGTGGCCAACAACGACTTCCTGCGCGTGTGCGGCAAGGACTGCGACGGCACCTGGCTGCCCGCCGGGCCGCTGCTCGTCGCCGATCAATTGCCGGATTCGAATCCCGTGAAGCAATCGGCGCTTGCGTATAAGGGAGCTTATGAAAAGGCCTATGGCGCAGGCTCGATCTCGACGTTCGGCGGTCATGCGTGGGACGCGGGCCTTTTGCTCCAGCAGGCGATTCCGGTCGCGCTGAAAGCGGGTCAGCCGGGCTCGAAGGCCTTCCGCGAAGCGCTGCGCGCCGCACTCGAAAACTCGCATGACGTGGCAGGCGCGCACGGCATCTTCAACATGAGCGCGACGGACCACGCGGGTCTCGACCAGCGTGCCCGCGTGATGGTGGAGATCGTCGGCGGCAAGTGGAAGCTCGCCGGCGATTGAGCGCCGGTTGAATGAAGCACGAAACACGAAAAAGGCACGCTCGATTGAGGTGCCTTTTTTGTTGCCATTGCAACAGATTCGCAGCAGCAGGGAAGGCAGTAAAGGCAGTGCAGCAGGCAGTCGATAAAAGGGAAAGCGCACCCACGCGCGCGGCGGCTTGTGCGGCGCCGCAGGCAGGGAAAACCATGCATTACACGCGCGATCCCGATTACTACACTCAAAGGCCGGCGCCGATTTACGAATATCCTAGTAATCGGCGCAGGATCAATCGACAACACGCAGACGAAGCGTTTGGAGACGCGCAATGAAAACGAAGAAGTGGGTTTTGAGCTCGATTAGTGCCGGACTCGCAGCGGCGCTGATGGGCACGGCGGGCATCGCCGCCGCGCAGGTGAAGATTGGCGTGACGCTCTCGGCAACGGGGCCGGCCGCGTCGCTCGGCATTCCCGAGAAGAACACCATCGCGCTGCTGCCCAAGGAGATTGCAGGCAAGAGCGTGCAGTACATCGTGCTCGACGACGCCTCGGACACGAGCAAGGCCGTGCAGAACACGCACAAGCTGATCGACGAAGACCACGTGGACGCGATCATCGGTTCGTCGGTCACGCCGAACTCGCTCGCCATGCTCGACGTCGTCGCGCAGGGCAAGACGCCGATGATCTCGCTCGCCGCGTCCGCTGCGATCGTCGAACCGGTCGAGGGGAAGCGCCAGTGGGCTTTCAAGACACCGCAGAACGACAGCCTGATGGCCGACGCGCTCGCGAGCTACATGGAGAAGCAGGGCGTGAAGACGGTGGGCTTCATCGGCTTCACCGACGCCTACGGCGACAGCTGGCTCAAGGAATTCACCAGCGCGGCCGGAAAGCACAACCTCAAGATCGTGGCGAACGAGCGCTATAACCGCACCGACTCGTCGGTGACGGGCCAGGCGCTCAAGCTGATGTCGGCGAACCCCGATGCGATCCTGATCGCCGGCTCGGGCACGCCCGCGGCGCTGCCCGCGACCACGCTCAAGGATCGCGGCTACAAAGGCAAGATCTATCAGACGCACGGCGTGGCGAACAACGACTTCCTGCGCGTCTGCGGCAAGGACTGCGAAGGCGAGCTGCTGCCCGCAGGCCCGATTCTGGTGGCCGACCAGCTGCCCGATTCGAACCCCGTGAAGAAGTCGGCGCTGGCCTACAAGACGGCCTATGAGAAGGCCTATGGCGTCGGCACGGTGGCGACCTTCGGCGGTCATGCGTGGGACGCTGGGCAGCTGCTCCAGCGCGCCATTCCGGTCGCGCTGAAGGCAGGCCAGCCGGGCACCGAGGCGTTCCGCGTGGCGCTGCGCGCCGCGCTCGAAAGCTCGCAGGACGTGGCGGGCGCGCACGGCATCTTCAACATGAGCGCGACGGATCATGCGGGCCTCGACCAGCGCGCGCGCGTGATCGTCGAGATCGTCAACAACAAGTGGAAGCTGCAGGGCGAATAACGTGCGGCGCACGGGAAAGCGCCGCGCGCTTTCCCGTGAAACCCACGCGCGTGTCACGGCGTCATTCTGGCCACTGACAATCGAGATCAAGCAAGATCAAGCGAGATCAAGCATGAGCGGTGTGCGGCGTCGTCGCTGCGCACCGGCTTTTCGCACATGAAGTCCGAACCGCGCCTGTGACGGTTCACTCACGCCAGCATTGCCGTTGTTTCGACGTCTTAGTTTTTCCGGGTTCCAGAAAGTTTCAGGAAGAGGGGAGTATGGATTTATCGATCGCCGCGATCCTCGCGCAGGACGGCATCACCACCGGTGCGATCTATGCGCTGCTAGCGCTCGCCCTGGTGCTGGTGTTCTCCGTCACGCGGGTGATCTTCATTCCGCAGGGCGAATTCGTTTCATATGGCGCGCTCACGCTCGCCGCGCTGCAATCGCAGAAGTTTCCGGCCACCTGCTGGCTGCTCGTCGCGCTCGGCGCGGCGTGCTTCGTGGTCGAGACCGCCGGACTCGTGCGTCACGCCGAACGCAGGCGCCATGCAGCGCGCACACTCGTGACGCTTGCGGGCAAGTATCTGCTCTTTCCCATCGCGCTCTATGCGGTGACGCGCGGCGTAGCGAGCCAGCAGCTACCCATGCTCGTACAGATCGCGCTCACGCTCGCGATCGTCGTACCGATGGGGCCGTTCATCTATCGCCTCGCGTACGAGCCCATCGCCGAGGCGACCACGCTGCTGCTGCTGATCGTCGCGGTGGCCGTGCACTTCGCGATGGTAGGCCTCGGGCTCGTGATGTTCGGCGCGGAAGGTTCGCGCACGAACGCGTTTTCCGACGCCACGTTCAACATCGGCAGCCTGTCGATCTCGGGCCAAAGCCTCTGGGTGATCGGCACGGCCGCCGTGCTGATCGTCGCGCTGTATCTCTATTTCGATCGCACGATCTCGGGCAAGGCGCTGCGCGCGACCTCGGTGAACCGGCTCGGCGCGCGGCTCGTCGGCATCGGCACCACGCAGGCCGGCCGGCTCGCGTTCACGCTCGCCGCAGGCCTCGGCGCGCTGTGCGGCATTCTCGTCTCGCCGCTCACCACCATCTACTACGACTCGGGCTTCCTGATCGGCCTCAAGGGCTTCGTGGGCGCCATTATCGGCGGCCTGGTGAGCTATCCGCTGGCTGCGGCAGGTTCTGTGTTCGTGGGCCTGCTGGAGTCGTACTCGTCGTTCTGGGCGAGCTCTTACAAGGAAGTGATCGTGTTCACGCTGATCATCCCCGTGCTGCTGTGGCGCTCGCTCTCGACGCCGCACGCCGAAGAGGAAGAGGAGTGACGCGATGAAACGATTCGTCATGCACAACCGCTTCTTCTGGCTGTTCCTCGTGGTGATCTTCGCGTTGCCGGTGCTGCCGCATCCGGTGCACGTGCCCGAGTACTGGATCACGCTGCTCAACTACATCGGCCTGTATTCGATCGTCGCGATCGGGCTCGTGCTGCTCACCGGCATCGGCGGGATGACGAGCTTCGGGCAGGCCGCGTTCGTCGGGCTCGGTGCTTACGCGACCGCCTATCTGACGACGCAGTACGGCGTTTCGCCGTGGCTCGCGCTGATCGTCGGCGTGGTGATCACGGGGCTCGTGGCGCTCGTTCTGGGGCTCGTGACGATGCGTCTGTCGGGCCACTTCCTGCCGCTCGGCACGATCGCCTGGGGCCTCGCGCTGTTCTTCCTGTTCGGCAACCTCGACATGCTTGGCAAGTACGACGGCATCAACGGCATTCCCGTGCTGAACGTGCTGGGCATCGACCTCGAATCGGGCCGCCATATCTACTACCTGATCTGGGTCGTGGTGCTAGCGTCCGTAGTGTCGGTTCAGAACCTGCTTAATAGCCGCATGGGGCGGGCGATTCGCGCGCTGCGCGGCGGCGGCTTGATGGCCGAGGCCATGGGCGTGAACACCGGCTGGATGCGTGTGGTGATCTTCGTCTATGCGGCCGTGCTCGCGGCCGTTTCGGGCTTCCTGTACGCGCATCTGCAGCGTGCGGTGAACCCGACGCCGTTCGGTCTGAATCACGGCATCGAGTATCTCTTCATGGCCGTGGTGGGCGGCGTGGCGCACGTCTGGGGCGCGGTGCTGGGCGCGGCGATTCTCACCGTGCTGCAGGACTGGCTGCAAACGCTGCTGCCGAAGCTGCTCGGCGAGAACGGCAACTTCGAGATCATCGTGTTCGGCATTCTGATGGTGCTGCTGCTGCAATACGCTCGCCGCGGCGTCTGGCCGTTCGTGGCGCGCTTCTTCCCGCGCGGTCCGCGGGCGCATGTGCCCGAGCACGCCGAGGCTTTGCCGCAGCGCAGCAAGCCGACCACCGGCGAAATGCTGCTTACCGTGAACAAGGCGCGCAAGCAGTTCGGCGGCCTCGTGGCCGTGAACGACGTGAGCTTCGAAGTGAAGGCGGGGCAGATCATCGGCCTGATCGGTCCCAACGGCGCGGGCAAGTCGACGACCTTCAATCTCGTGACCGGCGTGCTCCAACCGACCAGCGGCGAGATCACGTTCCGCGGCGAGCGCATCGATCGCCTCACTTCACGTGAAATCGTCGCGCGCGGCATTGGCCGCACGTTCCAGCACGTCAAGTTGCTGCCGACGATGACGGTGCTCGAGAACGTCGCCATCGGTGCGCATCTGCGGGGTCGCGCGGGCGTGCTGCGCAGCGTGGCCAAACTCAATGCCACGGAAGAGGGCAGGCTCATGAGCGAGGCCGCAAAGCAGATCCGTCGAGTGGGCCTCGAACAGCATATGTATGACGAAGCGGGCAGCCTCGCGCTCGGTCAGCAACGCATCCTCGAGATCGCCCGCGCGCTGTGCTGCGATCCGACCTTGCTGCTGCTCGACGAGCCTGCGGCTGGCCTGCGTTACAAGGAAAAGCAACAGTTGGCGGCATTGCTGCGCAAGCTGAGAGAAGACGGGATGAGCGTGCTGCTGGTCGAACACGACATGGATTTCGTGATGAATCTCACCGACCGCCTCGTGGTGATGGAGTTCGGCACGCGTATCGCGGAAGGTTTGCCGCAAGAGGTGCAGAAGGATCCGGCCGTTCTGGAAGCGTATCTGGGCGGGGTGGAATGATGACGACTCCCGTACTGGAAGTTTCCGGACTCGCCGTTCGCTACGGCAAGATCGAGGCGCTGCACAAGGCGGCGATCAGGGTGGGCGCGGGGCAGATCGTCTCCGTGATCGGTCCCAACGGCGCGGGCAAGTCCACGCTGCTCAACGCCATCATGGGCGCGCTGCCCGTGACGGGACATGCGAGCGGCCGCATCGCTTATATGGGCGAGGAGATCGGCGCGCTGCCGATCGAGCGACGCGTGGCGCGCGGCATGTGTCTCGTGCCGGAAAAGCGCGAGTTGTTCGCCTCGATGACGGTGGAGGACAACCTCGTGCTCGGCGCGTATCGCCGCAAGCGCGCCGGTGAGCGTAATTTCCTCGACCAGCTCGAACCCGTTTTCGCGCTGTTTCCGCGCTTGAAGGAGCGCCGGGCGCAGGCGGCCGGTACGCTCTCGGGCGGCGAGCGGCAGATGCTTGCAGTCGGCCGCGCATTGATGGGCAAGCCCGATCTGCTGATGCTCGACGAGCCGAGCCTGGGTCTCGCGCCGCTGATCGTGAAGGAAATCTTCCACATCATCAGTGCGCTGAGGCAAACCGGCGTCGCGACGCTGCTCATCGAGCAGAACGCGCGCGCCGCGCTGCAGATTTCCGATTACGGCTACGTGCTGGAAACCGGCGACCTGGCGCTCGAAGGGCCAGCAGGGGAGTTGGCGCAGAACCCACGCGTGATCGAAACGTATCTCGGGTTGGCCAAGAAGCCGGTCTGACTTCGTCTATTGCTGTAGAAATGAGCGGTGTGTTTCACGTGAAACACGCCGCTTTTTTTTGTTCAACACGGGCCGCGTCCGGGAACAAAATTCGGGTGTGAACGGCCGAAAACCCGAAACCGTTATAATTCGCGGATACCATTTTTTTCTGAGAAGGTTCACGCGGTCGTTTCCGTCCATGCGTGAGGTCCCGCCATGCTTTATCCCACAGAGTTTGACGTAATCGTCGTCGGCGGCGGTCACGCCGGAACCGAGGCTGCGCTTGCCGCCGCCCGCATGGGCGTCAAGACGCTCCTGCTCACGCACAACATCGAAACGCTCGGCCAGATGAGCTGCAATCCGTCGATTGGCGGCATTGGCAAGGGCCACCTGGTCAAGGAAGTCGATGCGCTCGGCGGCGCCATGGCCGCGGCGACGGACGAGGGCGGGATCCAGTTCCGCATCCTCAATTCGTCCAAGGGCCCGGCAGTTCGGGCGACGCGCGCACAGGCCGACCGCATTCTTTATAAGGCGGCGATCCGCCGGCGCCTCGAGAATCAGCCGAATCTGTGGCTGTTCCAGCAGGCCGTGGAAGACTTGATGGTCGAGGGCGACCGCGTCGTGGGCGCCGTCACGCAGGTGGGCATCCGCTTCCGCAGCCGGGCAGTCGTGCTGACGGCGGGGACGTTCCTCGACGGCAAGATCCACGTGGGCCTGAACAACTACACGGGCGGCCGCGCTGGCGACCCTGCTGCCGTGACGCTCTCGTCGCGCCTGAAAGAGCTGAAGCTGCCGCAGGGCCGCCTCAAGACGGGCACGCCGCCGCGTATCGACGGCCGCACGATCGACTTCTCGGTGCTCGAAGAGCAGCCGGGCGACCTCGATCCAGTGCCGGTGTTCTCGTTTCTCGGCCGCGCCGAGCAGCATCCGCGCCAGATTCCGTGCTGGGTCACGCACACGAACGAGCGCACCCACGATATTATCCGCGGCGGTCTCGACCGCTCGCCGATGTACACGGGCGTGATCGAAGGGGTAGGACCGCGCTATTGCCCGTCGATCGAGGACAAGATTCATCGCTTCGCGTCGAAGGAGTCGCATCAGATCTTCCTCGAACCGGAAGGCCTGACGACGAACGAGTTCTACCCGAACGGCATCTCCACGAGCCTGCCGTTCGATGTGCAGCTCGAGCTCGTGCACTCGATGCGCGGCCTCGAGCACGCGCACATCCTGCGTCCGGGCTACGCGATCGAATACGACTACTTCGACCCGCGCGGCCTCAAGGCTTCGCTCGAAACCAAGGTCATCAACGGCTTGTTTTTTGCGGGCCAGATCAACGGCACCACAGGCTATGAAGAGGCGGCAGCACAGGGCTTGCTCGCCGGCATGAACGCAGGCCTGCAGGTGCAGGGCAAGGACGCATGGTGCCCGCGCCGCGATCAGGCGTACCTCGGCGTGCTGGTCGACGATCTGGTGACGCGTGGTGTTTCCGAGCCGTATCGCATGTTCACGAGCCGAGCCGAATACCGCTTGAGCCTGCGTGAAGACAACGCGGATATGCGTCTGACGGAGATCGGTCGCGAGCTGGGTGTGATTGATGACGTTCGTTGGGACGCGTTCTGCCGCAAGCGCGATGCTGTTTCACGTGAAACAGAGCGTTTGAAGGCGACGTGGGTGAACCCCAAGACGCTTTCGGCTGAAGAAGCGACGGCACTGCTTGGCAAGTCGATCGACCGCGAATACAACCTTGCGGACCTGCTGCGCCGCCCGGGCGTGAGTTACGACGGCGTGTGCGGTCTGCGCGAAGGCGCTTGCGCGCCGGAAACTCCGCTCGCCGACGACGAGGTTCTGCTCGCCCAAATCAAGGAGCAGATCGAAATCGGCATCAAATATCAGGGCTATATCGATCGCCAGGCCGACGAGATCGAGCGCAATGGCGCACAAGAAAATACCCGTCTGCCCGAAGGCATCGACTACGCGGAAGTGCGCGGTCTTTCGTTCGAAGCGCGCCAGAAGCTGAGCCAGTTCCGCCCTGAGACGATCGGCCAGGCGTCGCGCATTTCGGGCATTACGCCCGCCGCTATTTCATTGCTGATGGTGCACCTCAAGCGTGGCCTCGGCCGCCGTCGCCAGAATCCAGGCGCTGCTGACGAAAGCGGCACCGACTCGACGCCGGTGGCGCAATGACGGGCCGCTCGAGGCAACCCGGTATTGCGGACCGCGACGCGCTGGCTCGTCTGCTGAAAGAGGGCGCCGAGGCACTGGGTGTCGAACTCAGCGAACGGCAGCACGAGCAGTTGCTCGACTACGTTACGCTGCTCGCGAAGTGGAACGCCGTGTATAACCTCACGGCGATCCGCGATCCGCGTCAGATGCTGATCCAGCATATTCTCGATTCGCTCTCGATCGTGCCGCATCTGCCGACGCGCGCCGAAGCAACGGTGCTCGATGTCGGCTCCGGCGGTGGACTGCCCGGCATCGTGCTCGCAATTGTGCGCCCGGACTGGCAGGTCACGCTCAACGATATCGTGCAGAAGAAGTCGGCGTTCCAGTCGCAGGCGAAGGCTGAACTCGGACTCGCGAACCTCTCGGTGGTGACCGGCCGGGTCGAATCGCTGCGTCCCGGCGTCGAAGTACCGAAAAAATTCGATTTGATCGTGTCTCGGGCATTCGCGGATCTCGCCGATTTCGTTACACTGGCCCGTCATCTCGTTGCCGACGGTGGCGCGATCTGGGCCATGAAGGGTGTGCACCCCGAAGACGAGATCGAGCGCCTGCCGGCGGGCACCCGGGCGCTGAATACAATCCGCCTGAGCGTGCCGATGCTCGATGCGGAGCGCCACTTGATCGAAGTGTCGGTTGAGTCGGTCGCAGCGGCCTGAACCGGTCCTGCGATGGCCAATCAGCCGAATGGTGCGCGAAGCAGTTGCGTCATAACGTCAGCAAACTACTTAAGGCAGTAAAAGGGACACACAAAAGATGGCAAAAATCTTCTGCGTTGCGAACCAGAAGGGCGGTGTCGGCAAGACGACGACAACGGTCAATCTCGCCGCGAGCCTCGCATCGCAGGGACAACGTGTCCTTCTCATCGACCTCGACCCACAGGGCAACGCCACGATGGGCAGCGGCATCGACAAGGCCGCGTGCGAGAACACGGTGTACGAGGTGCTTGTCGACGGCGTCACGGTGAACGCCGCGCGCACGCGGCCGGAGCAGGTCGGCTACGACGTGCTGCCGGCCAATCGCGAGCTGGCCGGCGCCGAGGTCGAACTGGTGACGGTCGAACAGCGCGAGCGGCGCCTGAAGGCTGCGCTCGCCGAAGTCGACGCCGACTACGACTTCGTACTCATCGACTGCCCGCCGGCGCTTTCGCTGCTCACGCTCAACGGCTTGTGTGCCGCCCATGGCGTGGTGATCCCGATGCAGTGCGAATACTTCGCGCTCGAAGGCCTTTCGGATCTCATCAATACGATCAAGCAGGTCCACGCGAACATGAATCGCGACCTGAAGGTGATCGGCCTTCTGCGCGTGATGTTCGACCCGCGCATCACGCTGCAGCAGCAGGTTTCCGAGCAGTTGAAAGAGCACTTCGGCGACAAGGTCTTTGACGCCGTGATCCCGCGCAACGTCCGCCTCGCCGAAGCACCCAGCTACGGCTTGCCGGGTGTGGTGTTCGATCGCGCCTCGCGCGGCGCACAGGCCTACGTGCAGTTCGGCGCGGAAATGATCGAGCGCGTGCGCGCACTCTGACGAGACTGGGGAAGCACGATGAATGCAGTAGCACGGAAGAAGGGGCTGGGCCGGGGGCTGGAGGCATTGCTCGGCGGCAGCGCGGACATCACCGAGGCGGTGAAGATCGACGGCGCGCCCAACACGCTGCCGCTGACGCAGATGCAGGCCGGCAAGTACCAGCCGCGCACGCGCATGGACGAGGGCGCGCTCCAGGAACTGGCCGCGAGCATTCGAGCGCAGGGTCTGATGCAACCGATTCTCGTGCGCCCGGTTGCGACGGGGCGCTACGAAATCATCGCGGGCGAGCGACGCTTCCGTGCTGCGCACATCGCCGGCCTGACCGAAGTGCCGGTGCTCGTGAAGGACGTGCCCGACCAGGCCGCCGCCGCGATGGCGCTGATCGAGAACATCCAGCGCGAGGACCTGAATCCGCTGGAAGAGGCGCAGGGCATCCAGCGCCTGCTCGACGAGTTCAGCTTCACGCACGAGCAGGCGGCCGAGTCGGTGGGACGCTCGCGCAGCGCGGTGTCGAACCTGCTGCGTCTGCTCAACCTCGCGGCGCCCGTGCAGACCATGCTGCTGGCCGGCGATCTCGACATGGGCCACGCCCGCGCATTGCTCGCCGTGGATGCCGCCACGCAGATCCAGCTCGCCAACCAGGTAGTCAACAAGCGGATGTCGGTGCGTGAAACGGAAAAACTCGTTTCGGCCACCACGAAGGCCGCACCGGCGGTGAAGGCGAAGGCCGCGCACGACGGCGGGCGCGACACGCGCCGCCTCGAAGAGGAGTTGTCGGACCTGCTCGCCGCATCGGTGAAGATCAAGCTTGGCCGACGCGGGCGAGGGCAGCTCACGGTCGACTTCGGCGACCTCGACGCGCTCGACGGCATCCTGCTGCGCCTGCGCGGCGAGACGGCGGCGTGATGGGCACGATGGGCACGATGCGCGCCGCCGTGGCTAACGCACGCGCCGGCGCATAAAGCCGGTGCGCGAATCGGAGCAGGGCGCGCGCGAGCCCTTGAGCCTGCTGCGCCGCATCGGCGCATTCGCCGTTTCGGAACCGGTGCTCGCGATCCTCGTCGTGGCGTTCGTGGCGTTGCAGATTTACGCGCCTCGCCCCATCGCCTCGCTGCCCGCACTCGTCGACTGGCAAACGGTGATGACCCTCGCGGGCCTACTCATTCTGACGAAGGGTATCGAATATTCAGGACTGCTGACCTGGCTCGCGCACAAGCTCGTCCACCACATTCACTCGGAGCGCGGGCTCGCGTTGCTGCTCGTCGCGCTGGCCGCGGTGCTGGCGATGATCGTGACCAACGATGTGGCGCTTTTCGTCGTGGTGCCGCTCGTGCTGTCGCTGCACAAGCTCACGCCGCTGCCGCTCAAACGGCTCGTGATCGTCATCGCGCTTGCCGTGAACGCGGGTTCGGTGCTCACGCCGCTCGGCAACCCGCAGAACCTGTTTCTCTGGCAGGTGAGCGGGGTCTCGTTCGGACACTTCGTCGTGGGGCTCTCGCCGCTTTGCGCGTTGCTCATGGCGATGCTCATCCTGCTCTCCGCGTTTCTTTTCAAGGCCACACCGCTCGATCTCTCGAAAGACGCCGCGCCGCAGCGCGTCGATCGCGCATTGGCGAGCGTGGCGGCCCTGCTCTTCGTCGCGTTCGTGCTGCTCGCCGATGCACATCACGCAGGCGTCGCGCTGGCCGCCGTCGCCGCGGGCTTCGTGATCTGGCGCATTCGCATCGTGCTCAAGATCGACTGGCTGCTGCTGCTGATCTTCGTGCTGATGTTCATCGTCCTGCGCAGCGTGGCCGCGCTGCCCGCTATCCATCACGCGCTGACGTCGCTGTCGCTGCAAACGCCGATGCGCGCCTTTGCCGCAGGCGCGGTGCTGTCGCAAGTTATTAGCAATGTTCCGGCCGCCATTGTGCTCGCGGGCTTCACGCACGACTGGCGCGCGCTCGCGTTTGGCGTGAGCGTGGGCGGCTTCGGGGTCGCCATCGGCTCGCTGGCGAATCTCATCGCCGTGCGTCTGTCCGGCCAGCGCGGCGTGTGGATGCTGTTTCACCTGATCGCCGTGCCGTTCTGGATCGTGGCCTTTTTGGGCGGCGCGCTGCTGCTGCATCTGTTCTGACGGCACCCCGTCCCACATCCTGGCGCATAGCCCGGGTTGCGCGCCAGATGGCCTCAAAATTACCTGGTCATCCTGATGATTGCGCCTTGCCTGCTACGCCCCTTACAGTTACCGGTCACACCCTCGCGGCGCTGAGTTTTCCGCATCATGAAGTCGCATTTCACGGGTGTTATTGAAGGGCCTAAAGTCTTGAATTGCCTGCAACTATCGCTTACAATCGCCCGGATTTATTTGGTTGGCGATGCCGTAAGTGCGCTGTAATAAAACGCGTGCAAGGCGAATTTCCGGAATAAAGCGATGGTGGGTCAGAGGCCAGATGAAGCGCCGCAAGCGCATGAAGGGCCCGATGTACCGCCGGGCGCAGTCGGAGCATCCAGCCGGGGGCAGGGTGTAGCGGCAAAAAATTCCGGACGCGTTGTTTCCAAAGCGGATCACAACGCGCGCTGGGATGAGCTGGACGCCAGCCAGCAAGATAACAACGACATCGTTCCGCTCACCCGGGCCGAAGCCGAGCAAATCTTCGGCGCACAGGTGAGTCGCCCATCGCGCGTCACGCCGTTTCGTGTCGTCGCGGCGCAAGTGGTTTTGTCCCTGGTTGCAACGTTGGCGTGGTGGCTGTTTTATAAGCCGCCGGGCAGTGCTGCGTTGTCGGCCTTCCTGGGCGGAGCGATCTGCTGGTTACCCGGTGCGCTGTTCGCGGCGCGCCTGAAGCAGTTGAGCAGGGCGGGCACCGTATTTAACTGGATGCTCGGTGAAGCCTTCAAGATGGGGGCGACGATTGCGATGTTCGTCGCCATCGCGTTCTGGTATCACGACGTGCTGTGGATTCCGCTGCTCGTCACGTACCTGATCGCACTAAAGACATACTGGATCGCGCTCGCGTGGCGCTGACCCACCCACATCGCGCCGCCTCAAGTCAAGGCGTCGAAGCGATGATGGTGGAAGTTAGCTGGCCGATGCGAAGTAGATAAGACACGATCCACGGCGGCGCGTTCCCGCAATACAGTATTGCGGCGGGAACGGCCGAAAACGATTTTCGACAATTTGGGTGGCTCTAACGATATGGCAGCTAGCGAAGGAACGAGCGGACCGGGTCCGTCCGAGTACATTGCTCACCACTTGCAGAACTTTGCGACCTCGCACCAGACGTCGATCGTCGACTTCAGCGTCTGGAACATCGACACGCTGTTCTGGTCGATTCTGTGCGGCGTCGTGACGATCCTCATCCTGCGCCTCGCTGCGCGCAAGGCGACCCCGGGCGTACCGGGCCGCTTCCAGTGCGCCATCGAAATGCTGGTCGAAATGGTCGAGGACCAGTCCAAGTCCATCGTCCATGGCAACCGCGCATTTATCGCACCGCTCGCGCTGACCGTCTTCATCTGGGTCGCGCTCATGAACTCGCTCGACTTCATTCCCGTCGACCTGCCCACGCGCGTGATCGGCTGGCTCGGCCTGTCCGAAGCACTGCCGCACCAGCGCATCGTCCCGACTGCCGACCTCAACGGCACGTTCGGCATCGCGCTCGGCGTGTTCGTGCTGATGATTTATTACAACCTCAAGATCAAGGGTCCTGGCGGCTTCGCACACGAGCTGCTCTCGGCCCCGTTCGGCGCGCATCCGCTGCTGTGGATCCCGAACCTTGCACTGAACATCATCGAGTTCGTCGCCAAGACGGTTTCGCTCGCCCTGCGGTTGTTCGGCAACATGTATGCAGGCGAGCTGCTGTTCCTGCTGATCGCGCTGCTGGGCGGTCTGTGGAGCTTCGGCGCGGACACGACGGTGCTTGGCTTCATCGGCCACGTGATTGCGGGCAGCGTCTGGGCGATCTTCCACATCCTGATCGTTCTGCTGCAGGCGTTCATTTTCATGATGCTGACGCTGGTGTACATCGGCCAGGCACACGACAAGCACTAAGTGCTCGTCAAACCAGATTTGCAGTTTTAAATCCCCAGTTCCAGAAAATCTCAATAAGGAGTGATCATGCAAGCTTTCATCGCCAACATCCAGGGTTTCACGGCCATCGGTATCGGCATCATCATCGGCCTGGGTGCAATCGGCGCCTGTATCGGTATCGGCCTGATGGGTGGCAAGTACATCGAAGCGTGCGCACGTCAGCCTGAGCTGATGAACCCGCTGCAAACGAAGATGTTCCTGCTGGCTGGTCTGATCGATGCGGCGTTCCTGATTGGCGTTGGTGTTGCAATGCTGTTCGCGTTCGCTAACCCGCTGCTCTCGAAGCTCGCGGGCTAAGTTCCCTGGAAGGTTGCGCCTGACCTATAACGGGTAGTGGGCGCATGGCGGAACGGGAGACGAGGCGCTGATCGAGTTTCACAACCGATGAGCGCCTTGCCGTTTCAATTCCCCGGAATAGCAACGATTAAGGAAACACCGTGAATCTCAACGCAACCCTGTTTGCGCAAATGGTCGTGTTCCTGATCCTCGCGTGGTTCACGATGAAGTTCGTGTGGCCGCCGTTGATCAACGCCCTCGACGAGCGCTCGAAGAAGATCGCAGACGGCCTGGCCGCTGCGGAAAAGGGTAAGGCGGAACTCGAAGCGGCGCACAAGCGCGTCGGCGAAGAGCTCGCCACGGCCCGTAACGAGGGTCAAAGCCGTATCGCCGACGCTGAAAAGCGCGCGCTGGCCGTCGCAGAAGAAATCAAGGCCCAGGCACACGCCGAAGCGGCACGCATCATCGCTCAAGCGAAGGCCGACGCCGACCAGCAGGTCGTCAAGGCACGCGAAGCACTGCGTTCCGAAGTCGCAGCTCTCGCTGTGCAAGGCGCCGAGCAGATCCTGAAGCGCGAAGTCGATCAGTCGGCCCACGCCGAACTGCTGAATCAACTGAAAGCCGAGCTCTGATCATGGCCGAACTTGCAACCATCGCCCGCCCGTACGCAGAAGCATTGTTTGGCGTGGCCGAAGCTGGTGACACCGCCGCCTGGTCCACGCTCGTTTCGGAGCTGGCACAGGTTGCGGCCTTGCCCGAGGTGCAGTCGGTCGCGACGAGCCCGAAGGTGAGCCATGCCCAGGTCGCCGAGCTGCTGCTCGCGGCGGTCAAGTCGCCGGTCAAGGAATCGGCCGAGGTGAAGAACCTCGTGCAGATGCTGATCGAGAATCATCGCCTGGCGCTGCTGCCGGAAATCCAGACGCAGTTCGAAGCGCTCAAGAACGCCAGGGCAGGTGCTGCTGACGCAGTGATCGTCAGCGCGTTCCCGCTCGAAGGCACGCAACTGGACGAACTCGTGGCCAGTCTCGAACGCAAGTTCAAATGCAAGCTGAAGCCGACGGTCGAGGTCGACAAGTCGCTGATCGGCGGCGTGCGCGTCACGGTCGGCGACGAAGTGCTCGATACCTCGGTCCGCGCGCGGCTCGCCAGCATGCAGGTGGCTCTGGCCGCCTGAGCGCCCCGATTACAAATATCGGGCGCGGCGGCTGGCACGCAACAGAATTGAACATCAGGAGCGAATAATGCAACTCAATCCCTCTGAGATCAGCGAGCTGATCAAGAGCCGGATCCAGGGCCTTGAAGCGAGCGCAGACGTTCGCAATCAGGGTACCGTGATCTCCGTGACCGACGGTATCGTGCGTATCCACGGCCTGTCGGACGTGATGCAGGGCGAAATGCTCGAATTCCCGGGCAACACCTTCGGCCTCGCGCTGAACCTCGAGCGCGACTCGGTCGGCGCGGTGATTCTGGGCGAGTACGAGCACATCTCGGAAGGCGACATCGTCAAGACGACGGGCCGCATTCTCGAAGTGCCGGTTGGCCCCGAACTGATCGGCCGCGTGGTCGACCCGCTCGGCAACCCGATCGACGGCAAGGGCCCGGTCAACGCCAAGATGACCGACGCGATCGAAAAGATCGCTCCGGGCGTGATCTGGCGTGAAGGCGTGTCGCAGCCGGTGCAAACGGGTCTGAAGTCGATCGACTCGATGGTGCCGATCGGCCGTGGCCAGCGTGAGCTGATCATCGGCGACCGTCAGTGCGGCAAGACCGCAGTGGCCGTCGACACGATCATCAACCAGAAGGGCAAGGACCTCATCTGTATCTACGTCGCCATCGGTCAGAAGGCTTCGTCGATCCAGAACGTGCTGCGCAAGCTCGAAGAAACGGGCGCGATCGAATACACGATCGTCGTCGCCGCTTCGGCTTCGGAATCGGCCGCGCTGCAGTACCTCGCGCCGTACGCCGGCTGCACGATGGGCGAATACTTCCGCGACCGCGGTCAAGACGCCCTGATCATTTATGACGACTTGACCAAGCAAGCCTGGGCATACCGTCAGATCTCGCTGCTGCTGCGCCGCCCGCCGGGCCGTGAAGCTTACCCCGGCGACGTGTTCTATCTCCACTCGCGTCTGCTCGAGCGCGCCGCGCGCGTGTCGGCCGACTACGTCGAGAAGTTCACGAACGGCGAAGTGAAGGGCAAGACGGGTTCGCTCACCGCACTGCCGATCATCGAAACGCAAGCCGGCGACGTGACCGCGTTCGTTCCGACGAACGTGATCTCGATTACCGACGGCCAGATCTTCCTGGAAACCGACCTCTTCAACGCAGGCATCCGCCCGGCAATCAACGCCGGCGTTTCGGTCTCGCGTGTGGGTGGTGCGGCTCAAACGAAGGTCGTGAAGAAGCTGTCGGGCGGTATCCGTACCGACCTCGCGCAGTACCGTGAACTGGCGGCATTCGCCCAGTTCGCATCGGACCTCGACGAAGCGACCCGCAAGCAGCTCGAGCGCGGCCGCCGCGTGACGGAACTGCTCAAGCAGCCGCAGTATCAGCCGCTGCAAGTGTGGGAACTGGCTGTTGCGCTGTTCTCGGCGAACAACGGCTACCTCGACGACATCGACGTCAAGGACGTCCTGCCGTTCGAAAAGGGCCTGCGCGAATACCTGAAGTCGAAGCACGCTGACCTCGTCGCGCGCATCGAGGACAAGAAGGACCTGTCGAAGGACGACGAGAACGCGCTCCACGCGGCTCTCAAGGACTTCAAGAAGTCCGGCGCATATTGATCCGTCCGGGAATCAATCACGATAAACGGACTGGGACCCGAGTCAGCGCGAAAGCGCTAACCCGGGTCGACAAAGGAGCAAAGCAATGGCTGGAATGAAGGAAATTCGCGGCAAGATCAAGAGCGTGCAAAACACGCGCAAGATCACCAAGGCGATGGAAATGGTCGCGGCGTCGAAAATGCGCCGTGCCCAGGAGCGCATGCGCGCCGCCCGCCCGTATGCCGACAAGGTCCGCGACATCGCTGCGCACATGAGCCGTGCGAACCCCGAGTACCGCCACCCGTTCATGGTGGAAAACACCGGTGCGAAGGTCGCAGGCGTGATTCTCGTCACGACCGACAAGGGTCTGTGCGGCGGGATGAACACCAACGTGCTGCGCGCGACGCTGCAGAAGTTCAAGGATCTGGAAGCATCCGGCACGTCGATCGAAGCAACTGCGATCGGCAGCAAGGGCCTCGGTTTCCTGAACCGTCTGCGCGCGAAGGTCGTCTCGAACGTTGTCCAACTCGGCGACACGCCGCACCTCGAAAAGCTGATCGGCGCGATCAAGGTGCAGCTCGACCAGTACTCGGAAGGCAAGCTTTCCGCCGTGTACCTCGCGTACACGCGCTTCGTCAACACGATGAAGCAGGAGCCTGTGATCGAGCAACTGCTGCCGCTGTCGGCCGAGCGTCTCGAAGCGAACGACGACGGCACGACGCCGAAGTCGGCGTGGGACTACATCTACGAGCCGGACGCGCAAACCGTCGTGGACGAGCTGCTGGTGCGCTATGTCGAAGCCCTGGTCTATCAGGCCGTGGCGGAAAACATGGCTTCGGAGCAGTCGGCCCGTATGGTGGCGATGAAGGCGGCGTCGGACAACGCGAAGACGGTCATCAACGAACTGCAGCTCTCGTACAACAAGAGCCGCCAGGCCGCGATTACGAAGGAACTTTCGGAAATCGTCGGCGGCGCAGCAGCCGTTTGATCAAGCGACAAGCGCGAACCGATTGCGAAACCGCGCCGGTGTATGCCGGTGAGCGAGTGAAGAATTCAGGTATCTAAAGGAAAATCGATGAGTACAACTGCTTTGGTAGAAGGCAAGATCGTACAGTGCATCGGCGCGGTGATCGACGTGGAATTCCCGCGCGAGAGCATGCCGAAGATCTACGACGCGCTGATTCTCGAAGGGTCGGAACTGACCCTGGAAGTGCAGCAGCAGCTGGGCGACGGCGTTGTCCGCACCATCTGTCTGGGTTCGGCTGACGGCCTGCGCCGCGGCACCGTGGTCAAGAACACGGGCAACCCCATCCGCGTGCCGGTCGGCAAGCCGACCCTCGGCCGCATCATGGACGTGCTCGGCCGTCCGATCGACGAAGCCGGCCCGATCGTGAGCGAAACGACGCGCTCGATCCACCAGAAGGCTCCGGCGTTCGACGAGCTGTCGCCGTCGGCGGAACTGCTCGAAACCGGCATCAAGGTTATCGACCTGATCTGCCCGTTCGCAAAGGGCGGCAAGGTCGGTCTGTTTGGTGGTGCCGGCGTGGGCAAGACCGTCAACATGATGGAGCTCATCAACAACATCGCCAAGGAACACGGTGGTTTCTCCGTGTTCGCGGGCGTGGGCGAGCGTACCCGTGAGGGCAACGACTTCTACCACGAAATGAAGGACTCGAACGTTCTCGACAAGGTCGCGCTGGTGTACGGCCAGATGAACGAGCCGCCGGGCAACCGTCTGCGCGTCGCGCTGACCGGTCTGACGATGGCCGAGCACTTCCGTGACGAAGGCCTCGACGTGCTGTTCTTCGTCGACAACATCTACCGTTTCACGCTGGCTGGCACGGAAGTGTCGGCACTGCTCGGCCGTATGCCGTCGGCAGTGGGCTATCAGCCGACGCTGGCTGAAGAAATGGGCAAGCTGCAAGAGCGCATCACGTCGACCAAGAAGGGCTCGATTACGTCGGTTCAGGCCGTGTACGTCCCTGCGGACGACTTGACCGACCCGTCGCCGGCTACGACCTTCGGCCACCTGGACGCAACCGTCGTGCTGTCGCGTGACATCGCCTCGCTGGGTATCTACCCGGCAGTCGACCCGCTCGACTCGACCTCGCGCCAGATCGACCCGAACGTGATCGGCGAAGAGCACTACTCGATCACGCGCGGCGTGCAGCAGACGCTGCAGCGCTACAAGGAACTGCGCGACATCATCGCGATTCTGGGCATGGACGAACTGTCGCCGGAAGACAAGCTGACCGTCGCCCGCGCTCGCAAGATCCAGCGTTTCCTGTCGCAGCCGTTCCACGTCGCGGAAGTCTTCACGGGCTCGCCGGGCAAGTACGTGCCGCTGAAGGAAACGATCCGCGGCTTCAAGATGATCGTCGGCGGCGAATGCGATCACCTGCCGGAGCAGGCGTTCTACATGGTCGGCACGATCGACGAAGCCTTCGAAAAGGCCAAGAAGATCCAGTAAGGGTTGAGTTGCCAACGGGCGGGCAGGTAACGCGTTATTTGTCCGCCGAAGCAACCCATTGACCCCAAGGAGTCGACACATATGGCAGCAACCATCAAGGTAGACGTCGTCAGCGCCGAAGAGAGCATCTTCGACGGTCAGGCGAAGTTCGTCGCGCTTCCGGGCGAGGCGGGCGAGCTGGGCATTCTGCCGGGCCACACGCCGCTCATCACGCGTATTCGTCCGGGTGCAGTGCGCATCGTGGCGGAAGACGGCGGTGAAGAGTTCGTGTTCGTCGCAGGCGGCATTCTCGAAGTGCAGCCGGGCGCCGTCACGGTCCTCGCCGACACCGCGATCCGCGGCAAGGATCTCGACGAGGCGAAGGCCACGGAAGCGCGCAAGCGCGCTGAAGAGACGCTGCAGAACGCGGGCTCGAACCTCGAGTACGCCACCGCCCAGGCCGAGCTGGCCTACGCGGTCGCGCAGCTCGCGGCGATCCAGCGCCTGCGCAAGATGAACCAGCACTAATTGGTTCTCGTACGCGCGCCCTCGTGGCGTCGCGTTCGAAGCAAAAAGGGCTCCCCAAGCTGGGAGCCCTTTTTGCATTTTGGCGCCGGTGAGCGGGCACGGCCCAATGGCATCGCAATGAAAAACGCGGCATAAAGGCCGTGAGCCACGGAGGTCGACAAAAACGCTCTGGCATACTTGACGTTTACGGAAAGGTAATGCCAAATCATGCGTTCGCAGTCGGCCCAGACCTGCGGGTAAGACTTGATGCCGCCCCCGGGAAAGCCGGTGGCACAATAGTTTTCAAATTCATTTCAAACGCGGGAGTGACGCTCCCCAGGAGACAGCCATCATGGCAATCGACGCAGCAGGCGCGCGCGCCGCGCCCGGTGTACATGAGCCGCTCATCGCGCCGAAAGACGGCCTTTCCTACGTGCGAGGCACGACCGACGTGCCGCTCAGCGACGCGACCCTCGGCACGTTCCTGCAGGAGACCGCGGCCCGCTTTCCCGAGCGGCCTGCCGTGGTGTTCCGCGAGCAGGGCATCCGCTGGAACTGGCGCGAGTTCGCCGCCGAAGTCGACGTGCTCGCCGCCGGTTTCGCCGAGCTGGGCATCGTCAAGGGCGACCGCGTCGGCATCTGGTCGCCCAATCGCGTCGAATGGCTGCTCACCCAGTTTGCGACCGCGCGGATCGGCGCGGTGCTCGTCAACATCAATCCCGCTTACCGCCTCGCCGAACTCGGATACGCGCTGAACAAGGTCGCTTGCAAGGCGATCGTCTCGGCCGAGAGCTTCAAGACCTCGAAGTATCTGGAGATGCTGCAGACGCTCGCGCCCGAGCTTGCGAGCGCCACGCCCGGCCAGTTGCAGGCCGCGCGCCTGCCCGAACTGCGCGCGGTCGTGCGCATGTGCGACACAGCCACGCCCGGCATGCTCTGCTTCAGCGAACTCGTGGAGATGGGCCGCGAGCGCATCGCGCGCGACGGCACGGCGTGGCTCGACGCCATCACCGCGACGCTATCGCCCGACGAAGCCATCAACATCCAGTTCACGAGCGGCACGACCGGCAATCCGAAGGGCGCCACGCTCACGCACCGCAACGTGCTCAACAACGGGCGTTTCATCGCCCAGGCGATGCGCCTCACGGAAGAAGACTCGCTCTGCATTCCGGTGCCGCTCTATCACTGCTTCGGCATGGTGCTCGCGGTGCTCGCGTGCGTCTCGGTGGGCGCAAACATGGTGTTCCCGGGCGAGGCGTTCGATCCGCGTGCGACGCTCGAAGCGGTCTCGGAGGAGGGCTGCACGGCATTGCACGGCGTGCCCACGATGTTCATCGCGGAGCTCGATCATCCGGAGTTCGCACGCTTCGATCTTTCGAAGCTGCGCACGGGCATCATGGCCGGCTCGCCGTGCCCGATCGAGACGATGAAGCGCGTGGTCTCGAAGATGCATCTCGCCGAAATCACGATCGCCTACGGCATGACGGAGACGAGCCCGGTGTCGTTCCAGAGTTCGACCACTGACCCGCTCGACAAGCGCACGACCACGGTGGGCCGCATTCAGCCGCATCTCGAAGTGAAGATCGTCGACGCGCTCGGCAACACCGTGCCGGTGGGCGAAACGGGCGAGCTGTGCACGAAGGGCTATTCGGTGATGCAGGGCTACTGGGGCGACGCGGAGAAGACGGCCGAGTCGATCGTCGATGGCTGGATGCATACGGGCGATCTCGCGACGATCGACGCCGAAGGCTACTGCAACATCGTCGGCCGTCTCAAGGACATGCTCATCCGCGGCGGCGAGAACATCTATCCGCGAGAGATCGAAGAGTTTCTGTTCCGCCACCCGAAGGTGCAGTCCGCGCAGGTGTTCGGCGTGCCCGACGCGAAGTACGGCGAGGAGGTGTGCGCGTGGATCGTGCTGCGTCCGGGCGAATCGGCAACCGCCGAGGAGATCCAGGCGTTCTGCCAGGGGCAGATTGCGCACTACAAGATCCCGAAGTACATCCGCTTCGTCGACGAACTGCCGATGACCGTGACAGGCAAGGTGCAGAAGTTCGTGATGCGCGCGCGCATGATCGATGAACTCAAGATCAGCGAGCAGAAGACGGCTTGATACGAGGTTCGATGCAATGCCGCGGCGGACGATGCACGACGCCGCTGCGGCATTGCAGAACGCACAAAAATAGTCGGGAAACCGAACGATTATCTGACGCTGGAGGGAGTGGGTGCAGAGCGATGCCTGTTGAATAACGAAACGTACAGGCGAAAAAAAAGCGGGCCTGGAGCCCGCTAAAAACCACACGCTACGGGGTTAGCGCGAGGAGACCAAAGGAGGAGCCGGGTCATGAAACGTCTTCGACGCCGGTCACGGCTCCAACAAGGATGCCCCTCGAGAGGGCTTCGGCGTAGGGCCGACCGGCTGGTGTTTTGTGTCCGCTCACACTGGCACCGTGCCACATCCGTGTTGAAACCGTTGAAGGCATTGTGGGCGAATTAAGATAGGTTCGCGGTAACAAAGTGTTTCAGGTTGTAACGCCCGTCAGATAAGGCTCTGCGGCTCTTTTTGCCATCCAGAGCGTTTTGCGGAAGTCATTTTTACCGCTATTTTTCGAGGCTGTTTGACAGCCTTGGCGGCAATTCGCGCGCGAGGATTCGAATGGCATGAAAGAAGGCCCACGGCATGGGCCTTTTACGCAGGACGCGCACGGTACAGAATTACCGGCTGCGCACATGCGCAATGCGTCGGCATTGCGCTCGTGCGCGAAATGCAAACTTTGCGCGCCCCGCGTGACCCCATCTTCTGCAACTCATCGTAGCAATTCGAAGGGCCATAACAATGCGGCGCGATTCAACACCTCACTTCAGCCACTTGTCGGAGATTGCCTGATATTCGCCGCTCGCGCGCGCAAGGTGCAGCCACTGATCGACATACTGCTGGAACACCACGTCGCCGCGCGGCACCATCCACGCTTTCTCGCCGTATTGAAACGGCTTGTCGGGATGCACCGAGCACAGCCCCGGGTTGAGCTTCTGCTGCAGCATGGTCTCGGAGGCGTCAGTCACCATCACGTCGGCCTTGCCAGCGAGGATCTGTTTGAAGATCGTCACGTTGTCCGGATACATGATGAGATTCGCATTCGGCAGGAACTGTTTCGCGAAGCGCTCGTTGGTGCCGCCCGGATTCATGATCACGCGCACCGAAGGCTGGTTGATCTGCGCAACGGTCTGGTACTTCTTGACGTCTTCACAGCGCACGATCGGCGTCTTGCCGTCGACCTGATAGGCCTCGGTAAAGAACGCGCGCTTCTGTCGTTCGAGCGTCGTGGAGACGCCGCCCACCGCAACGTCGCACTTCGCGAGGAAGTCGTTCATCAGGTTCGACCACGATGTCTTCACGAACTCGGCCTTCACGCCCAGCGATTTCGCCAGCGACTGGGTCATGTCGATGTCGATGCCTTCGAACGTGCCGTCCTGCCTGTAGAACGAGTAAGGCTTGTAGTCGCCGGTCGTGCAGGCGCGCAGCGTGCCGCGCGCGATGATTTCGTCGAGGCGCGAAGGGGCGGTGGCGGTCTGCGCACCGTTGGCGGGGGTACCGGCGGACTGGTTCGTGGCGCACGCGCTCAGCAAAGCGGCGCTAACGATCGTCAGGCCGAGGGCGGCTTTTTTCATCGTGTCTCCAGATCTGGTTTTGATTGATGTAATGTTTTGGAAAGCCGTCTGATGATAGTCCTCGCGTACGCGGCCGTTAAGCGCGGACTTACCTGGGTAGGCAGGCCTATACTTCAGTGGCATTGCGCTTTCTGATCCCGCCCATCGGCGGCATGACGCGGCGGCCGCTCCGGTAAAATGGCCGCTTGCTTCCGAACCTTGGCGCGACTTCGCGCATCCAGCACGTGGCCCACACTCTCCTGAACGACACCTTCCTGCGCGCGCTGCTGCGCCAGCCGACCGAGTACACGCCGATCTGGCTGATGCGCCAGGCAGGCCGCTATCTGCCTGAGTACAACGCCACGCGCAGCCGCGCGGGCAGCTTCCTCGGCCTCGCGAAGAATCCCGATTACGCGACCGAGGTCACGCTGCAACCGCTCGAGCGCTATCCGCTCGACGCCGCGATCCTGTTCTCCGACATCCTCACGATTCCGGACGCGATGGGCCTCGGCCTTTCGTTCCAGGCAGGTGAAGGGCCGAAGTTCGCGCACCCCGTGCGTACCGAAGAAGACGTGGCGCGACTCGCCGTGCCCGATATCGGCGCGACGCTCGGCTACGTGACCGACGCCGTGCGCGAAATTCGCCGCGCGCTCACCAATGCAGAGGGGCGCCAGCGCGTGCCGCTGATCGGCTTTTCGGGCAGCCCGTGGACGCTCGCCTGCTACATGGTCGAAGGTGGCGGCTCGGACGACTTCCGCACCGTGAAGTCGATGCTGTACGCGCGCCCCGACCTCATGCAGCGCATTCTCGAAGTCAACGCGCAGGCGGTGGCGGCCTATCTGAACGCGCAGATCGAAGCCGGTGCGCAGGCCGTGATGATCTTCGACACCTGGGGCGGCGCGCTCGCGGACGGCGCATACCAGCGCTTCTCGCTCGCGTACATCGCACAGGTGGTGGCGCAGCTCAAGCGCGAGCACGACGGCGAGCGTGTGCCCGTGATCACGTTCACGAAGGGCGGCGGCCTCTGGCTCGACGAAATCGCCAATACGGGCGTGGACGCCGTCGGCCTCGACTGGACCGTCAACCTCGGCCGCGCGCGCGAGCGCGTGGGTGACCGGGTGGCGCTGCAGGGCAATCTCGATCCCACGGTGCTGTTCGCTTCGCCGGCCGCGATTCGCGAGCAGGCGCGCGCGGTACTGGACAGCTTTGGCGCGCACCCGGGCCACGTGTTCAACCTCGGCCACGGCATTTCGCAGTTCACGCCGCCCGAAAGCGTGGCCGAACTCGTGGACGAAGTGCATCGTCACAGCCGCGCGATTCGCGCGAACGGTGCGTGACGTTTTTGGTGCGTCGCAGCAAGCTGGGCTCCGGGCGTCAGGGTATGACCGGGCCCAAGAGGCCATCCAGACGCCATCGCGGTCCTGTCAAGACTTGACTTATACACACTTGGCTCGTTGCGGCGCGCAAGAGGGAAAGGTTGTCGCAGGCGCCCGTTCAGGTCTGGGGAGAATCAATCAGACCCTTGACAGACAAGGCTTTCGGCGCTCCACGGCGCTGTGTGCGGTATCCCACATAACGACGACACGCGGGAGCGCCGCGGCGGCGCCCGGCAAGTTCTCAACAAAGTTATCCACAGGCGCAGATTCGGGGGCGCGATTGTTCTGCGGAATCCAAAACTTAGCGCGAAATCTAAAGTATTACTTTAGGTTTGCGTGTCTGTGCGCTCGCGTACGGAACTTCCCTGGGAGTCAGGCATGACAGGGCAGTACGTGCGCGTGGCGCTGGATCATCCACTGGATGCGCTCTACGACTATCGCTATGGCCTCGACAGAGCGCCGGAGCCCGGCATGCTCGTGCGCGTGCCGTTCGGGCGTCGCGACGTGGTCGGCCTGATCTGCGAAGTGAACGCTCACAGCGACGTGCCCGCGAACAAGCTCCGTGACGTGAGCGCGGTGTGCGCGTCCTGTCCGCCGCTTTCGGCGCAATGGCTCGCGCTGGCTGGCTTTGCCGCCGACTACTACCAGCGGGGCTTGGGCGAAGTCGCCTTGCCGGCGCTGCCGCAGGCGTTGCGCGATCCGTCGCGCTGGACGCGCCTGCTCGCCCCCGAGGAGCGCTACCGTCTGTCGCCGCAAGGGCGCGCCGCGCTGCCCGACGCCTTGCCGGCGCGCGCCCAGGCGCTGCGCCGTCTCGCGCAGGCGCTGGCCGACGCCGGCGAACTCGACGCCGCCGCGGCCCGCGCGCTGCATCCCAAGGCGATTGGGACGCTCGAAGCCTGGTGCGAAGCCGGCTGGGTCGAGCATGAATCCATCGAATTCGGCGCGGCCGCAAGCGTGGCCCACAGCGCCGCGGCGACGGCGGCCGTGGCGGAAGTCCCGCGCCTGAGCGACGAGCAGGCCGACGCCGTGGAAGCCATCGGTGCGGCGAGCGGCTTCGCGCCCTTCCTGTTGCACGGCGTGACGGGCAGCGGCAAGACCGAGGTCTATCTGCGTGCGCTCGCGGCGCTGCTCGAGCGCGACCCGGGCGCCCAGGCGCTCGTGCTGGTTCCTGAAATCAATCTCACGCCGCAGTTCGAGGCGGCTTTTCGGACGCGCTTCGCGGCCACGCTTCCCGATGAGGCCATCGTCACGCTTCACAGCGGCCTCGCGGAAGGCGAGCGCGCCCGCAACTGGCTCGCGGCGCACACGGGCCGCGCGCGCATCGTGCTCGGCACACGGCTCGCGGTGCTGGCCTCGCTGCCGCGTCTCGCGATGCTCGTGGTCGACGAGGAGCACGACCCCGCCTACAAGCAGCAGGAAGGGCTGCGCTACTCGGCGCGCGACCTCGCGGTATGGCGCGCGAAGCAGCTGGGTGTGCCGGTCGTGCTGGGCTCGGCCACGCCGTCGCTCGAAAGCTGGTGGCAGGCCGAGCAGGGCCGCTACACACGCCTCACGCTCTCGCGCCGAGCGATTGCCGATGCGGTGCTGCCCA
Organism: Paraburkholderia sp. EG286B; assembly: GCF_040965655.1. Lineage (NCBI taxonomy): Bacteria > Pseudomonadati > Pseudomonadota > Betaproteobacteria > Burkholderiales > Burkholderiaceae > Paraburkholderia > Paraburkholderia sp. EG286B. The sequence continues at coordinate 227,562 of NZ_JBFRCF010000008.1, forward strand.
CGGTCAAGCTGATCGATCTAGAAGAGGAGCGCCGGCGGGGCCGCGCGTCGTTCGAAGGGCTCTCCGGGCCTTTGGTCGCGGCGATGAAGACGCGCCTCGAGCGCGGCGAGCAGAGCCTCGTGTTTCTCAACCGTCGCGGTTACGCGCCCACGCTCGCGTGCGACGCCTGCGGCTGGGTGGCGGGCTGTCCGCGCTGCAGCGCGTACGTCGTGCTGCACAAGCCCGAGCGCGCGCTGCGCTGCCATCACTGCGGCTGGGAATCGCGCATTCCGCATTCGTGCCCCGAGTGCGGCAACGTCGACATCGCGCCGATGGGGCGCGGCACGCAGCGCATCGAGGAGGCGCTCGCGAGCGCGGTGCCGGGCGCGCGGGTGCTGCGCATCGACGCCGACAGCACGCGCCGCAAGGGCAGCGCGCAGGCGCTTTTCTCCGACGTGCACGCGGGCGAGGTCGACATCCTCGTGGGCACGCAGATGATCGCGAAGGGGCACGACTTCCAGCGCGTGTCGCTCGTTGGCGTGCTGAACGCCGACAATGCGCTCTTTTCACACGATTTCCGGGCGAGCGAGCGCCTGTTCGCGCAGCTGATGCAGGTGAGCGGGCGGGCGGGGCGCGCCGGGCTGGCCGGCGAGGTGCTCGTGCAGACGCGCTATCCGCGCCATGCGCTCTATCACGCGCTGGCGCGCCAGGACTATGTGGGGTTTGCGAATACGCAGGTCGCGGAGCGGCGCGACGCGCACCTGCCGCCGTTCGTCTATCAGGCAATATTGCGCGCCGAAGGGCGCACGCTCGAGGCGGCGCTGGCGTTTCTCGCCCAGGCCGCAGAGGCGCTCACGGCGATTCCAGGCGCCGAGCGTGTCATGGCTTACGACGCCGTGCCGCTCACCATCGTGAAGGTGATGAACGTGCATCGCGCGCAACTGCTAGTGGAAAGCCAGTCGCGTGCCGCGCTGCAGGCCACGCTGCGCGCATGGCAACCCGCGCTGCGCGCCTTGCGCGGCGTGCTGCGCTGGAATCTCGAAGTCGATCCGCTCGACATCTAGCCGCGGACAGCAGCCGGCATGGCCCCGTTGCCGCAACAGCGGGGCCACCGGCACCAACTTCCCGTTACTTCCTTACTGGCCGACCGTATCGGCCACTTCCCTGCGCGCCGCGCGCTTCAAGCTCATGCGGCGTTCATCCGGCGCCGTCGCGCCGCGCATGAACAGCACGGCACACATGGCGCACATCGTCCAGATCCCTGCGATTACCAGCAGCTTTTCCATTTTTCGGTCCCTACGCTCTTTCTTGTGATCAACAACCCCCGCTCTGTTTGTATAACGGCACGGCCGCGGAATCGATTAGGGTTGTCCAGCGTGTTGCTGGGCCAGGGAAAATACCGAGCGCAACCCGCGCGGCCCGGTGGACGGCCATCGGCCGCAAACCCAGGCTGCACAAGGCCTCAACCGTGGTGCAACCATTTTGAGAGAGTGGTTGCACCTTTTTATTGGTAGGGTTACGATTCGCCAACTTTTTGGTCACCGCCGGTGCGGGTCTGCCGGCATACGAAGGAAACATGGCTAGCACCACACTTGGCGTCAAAGTCGACGATCTCCTCCGCTCCCGTCTCAAGGACGCCGCCACGCGGCTCGAGCGCACGCCGCACTGGCTCATCAAGCAAGCCATCTTTGCCTATCTCGAGAAAATCGAGCACGGCCAGCTGCCTCCCGAACTTAACGGTCATGTCGGTGCGACCGATCTCGCGGAAGGTGCTACCGCTGACGACGACGAAGCCGCGTCGCACCCGTTCCTCGAATTCGCGCAGAACGTGCAACCGCAGTCGGTGCTGCGCGCGGCCATCACGGCCGCGTACCGCCGTCCGGAGCCGGAGTGCGTGCCGTTCCTGATCGGCGAAGCGCGCCTGCCGGCCAACCTCACGGGCGAGGTGACGAAGCTCGCCACGAAGCTCGTCGAAACGCTGCGCGCGAAGGGCACCGGCGGCGGCGTGGAAGGCCTGATCCACGAGTTTTCGCTGTCCAGCCAGGAAGGCGTGGCGCTGATGTGCCTCGCCGAAGCGCTGCTGCGCATTCCCGACCGCGCCACGCGCGACGCGCTCATCCGCGACAAGATCAGCAAGGGCGACTGGAAATCGCACGTCGGCCACGCGCCGTCGCTGTTCGTGAACGCCGCCACCTGGGGCCTCATGATCACCGGCAAGCTCGTCACGACGAACAGCGAAACCGGTCTGTCGTCGGCGCTCACGCGCATGATCGGCAAGGGCGGCGAGCCGCTGATCCGCAAGGGCGTGGACATGGCCATGCGCCTGATGGGCGAGCAGTTCGTCACGGGCGAGAACATCTCCGAAGCGCTGGCCAACAGCCGCAAGTTCGAAGCGCGCGGTTTCCGCTACTCGTACGACATGCTCGGCGAAGCCGCGACGACGGAAGCCGATGCCCAGCGCTACTACGCCTCGTACGAGCAGGCGATTCACGCCATCGGCAAGGCCGCGGGCGGCCGCGGCATCTACGAAGGCCCGGGCATCTCGATCAAGCTCTCCGCGCTGCACCCGCGCTATTCGCGCGCGCAGCAGGAACGCACGATGGGCGAGCTGCTGCCGCGCGTGCGCGCACTCGCCGTGCTCGCTCGCCGCTATGACATCGGCCTCAATATCGACGCCGAAGAAGCCGACCGCCTCGAACTCTCGCTCGACCTGCTCGAAGCGCTGTGCTTCGACCCGGAACTCGCGGGCTGGAACGGCATCGGCTTCGTGGTGCAGGCGTACCAGAAGCGCTGCCCGTTCGTGATCGACTACATCGTCGATCTCGCGCGCCGCAGCCGTCACCGCATCATGGTGCGCCTCGTGAAGGGCGCGTACTGGGATACGGAAATCAAGCGCGCCCAGGTGGACGGCCTCGAAGGCTACCCGGTGTACACGCGCAAGATCTACACGGACGTCTCGTACCTCGCCTGCGCGAAGAAGCTGCTCGGCGCGCCGGATGCCGTGTATCCGCAGTTCGCCACGCATAACGCGTACACGCTCTCGGCGATCTATCACCTCGCGGGCCAGAACTACTATCCCGGCCAGTACGAATTCCAGTGCCTGCACGGCATGGGCGAGCCGCTGTACGAAGAAGTCACGGGCCCGCTCTCGCAGGGCAAGCTCAACCGTCCGTGCCGCGTCTACGCGCCGGTCGGCACGCATGAAACGCTGCTCGCGTATCTCGTGCGCCGTCTGCTCGAAAACGGCGCGAACACCTCGTTCGTGAACCGCATCGCCGATGCCTCCGTGCCGGTCGCGGAGCTGGTCACGAACCCGATCGACGACGCCGCCAAGGTCGTGCCGCTCGGCGCGCCGCACGCGAAGATTCCGCTGCCGCGAGAGCTGTATGGCAACGAGCGTTTCAATTCGATGGGCCTCGATCTGTCGAACGAGCATCGTCTCGCGTCGCTGTCGTCGGCGCTGCTGGCGAGCGCGCATCATCCGTGGCGCGCCGCGCCGATGCTCGCCGACAGCGATATCGCCGATGGCGCCGCACGCGACGTGCGCAACCCCGCCGATCATCGCGATCTCGTCGGGACCGTGGTGGAAGCGACGAGCGAGCACGTGAGCGCCGCGCTCTCGCACGCCGTGGCCGCCGCGCCGATCTGGCAGGCCACGCCTGTCGAAGCGCGCGCCGATTGCCTCGCACGCGCCGCCGATCTGCTCGAAGCGCAAATGCATACGCTGATGGGCCTGATCGTGCGCGAAGCGGGCAAGTCGCTGCCGAACGCCGTGGCCGAAATCCGCGAAGCGATCGACTTCCTGCGCTACTACTCGACGCAGATCCGCGAAGAGTTCTCGAATGACACGCACCGTCCGCTCGGCCCCGTGGTGTGTATCAGCCCGTGGAACTTCCCGCTCGCGATCTTCATGGGCCAGGTGGCCGCCGCGCTCGCAGCCGGCAACACGGTGCTCGCGAAGCCCGCTGAACAAACGCCGCTGATCGCCGCGCAAGCCGTGCGCATCCTGCGCGAAGCCGGCGTGCCGGCGGGCGCGGTGCAACTGCTGCCGGGCAACGGCGAAACCGTGGGCGCGGCGCTCGTCGCCGATCACCGCACGCGTGCCGTGATGTTCACGGGCTCGACCGAAGTCGCGCGCCTCATCAACAAGACGCTGTCCGAGCGCCTCGACTCCGAAGGCCGCCCGATTCCGCTGATCGCCGAAACCGGCGGCCAGAACGCGATGATCGTCGATTCGTCGGCGCTCGCGGAGCAGGTCGTGGCCGACGTGCTGCAAAGCGCATTCGACTCGGCCGGCCAGCGTTGTTCCGCGCTGCGCGTGCTGTGCCTGCAGGACGACGTGGCGGATCGCACGCTCGAAATGCTCACGGGCGCGATGAAGGAACTCGCGGTGGGCAATCCCGATCGCCTCTCGACCGACGTCGGCCCCGTGATCGACATCGACGCGAAGCGCGGTATCGATACGCACGTCGCCGGCATGCGCGAAAAGGGCCGCAAGGTCCAGCAGATGCCGACGCCCGACACCTGCGCGCAAGGCACCTTCGTGCCGCCCACGCTCATCGAGCTCGACAGCCTCGACGAACTCAAGCGCGAAGTGTTCGGCCCGGTGCTGCACGTGGTGCGCTATCGCCGCAGCCAGCTCGACAAGCTGCTCGAGCAGATCCGCGCAACGGGCTACGGCCTCACGCTCGGCATTCACACGCGTATCGACGAAACGATCGCGCACGTGATCGGCCGTGCGCATGTGGGCAACATCTACGTGAACCGCAACGTGATCGGCGCGGTGGTGGGCGTGCAGCCGTTCGGCGGTGAAGGCCTCTCGGGCACGGGTCCGAAGGCAGGCGGCGCGCTGTATCTCTCGCGTCTGCTCGCGAAGCGTCCGGCCGGTTTGCCGAAGTCGCTCGCCGATGTGCTCGTCGTCGATGCGCCGCAAGGTGCCGAGGCCAACAACGGCGCGCCGCAATCGGCCCAGGCCGCGCTCACGACGCTGCGCGACTGGCTCATCGCCGAGCGCGAGCCCGCGCTCGCGGCACGCTGCGACGGCTACCTCGAATACGTGCTCGCGGGCGCCACGGCGGTTCTGCCGGGCCCGACGGGCGAGCGCAACACCTACACGCTTTCGGCGCGCGGCACGGTGCTGTGCGTGCCCTCGACGGCCACGGGCGCCCGCGCGCAACTCGCCGTTGCGCTCGCAACGGGCAACCGCGCGCTGTTCCAGGGCGCGGCGGGCGAAGCGCTGGTGAGCGCGTTGCCGGCGGCACTGAAGGCGCACGTAGCGATCAAGAAGACGGCCGACGCCGACTTCGATGCGGTCCTCTTCGAAGGCGACAGCGACGAGCTGCTCGCACTCGTGAAGGAAGTGGCCAAGCGTCCTGGCCCGATCGTCTCGGTGCAGGGCGTGGCAGCCCACGCGCTCGCCAACGGCGACGAAGATTACGCGCTCGAACGACTGCTCGCGGAACGTTCGGTCAGCGTAAATACGGCAGCAGCAGGCGGTAATGCGAATTTGATGACGATCGGTTAAGCACAAGCCATACTGTCGGTCGTCTCAAGACAAGGAAGCGGCAAGGCCCATTGAAATCCGAAGCCGCTCGTTTGATACCTGGTACCAAGGAGAAGCAATGCAACACACGATGAAGCAGCTGGCAGGCGCAACGCTTGTTGCCGCCCTGTCGCTGGCGGGGACTGCGCACGCACAACAAGCCGAAGACGTGAAGATCGGTTTCGCCGGTCCGATGACGGGCGCGCAGGCGCACTATGGCAAGGACTTCCAGAACGGCATCACGCTCGCAGTCGAAGACATCAACGCGACGAAGCCCGTGATCGGCGGCAAGCCGGTTCACTTCGTGCTCGACTCGGCCGACGATCAGGCCGACCCGCGCACGGGCACGACGGTCGCGCAGAAGCTCGTCGACGACGGCATCAAGGGCATGCTCGGTCACTTCAACTCGGGCACGACGATCCCGGCTTCGCGCATCTACGCGAACGCAGGCATCCCGCAGATCGCCATGGCGACGGCGCCCGAGTACACGCAGCAAGGCTTCAAGACGACGTTCCGCATGATGACCTCGGACACGCAGCAGGGTTCGGTCGCAGGCACGTTCGCAGTGAAGAACCTCGGCATGAAGAAGATCGTCGTGATCGACGACCGCACGGCTTACGGCCAGGGTCTCGCCGACGAATTCTCGAAGGCTGCGAAGGCGGCGGGCGGCACCATCATCGACCGTGAATACACCAACGACAAGGCCGTCGACTTCAAGTCGGTCCTGACGAAGGCGAAGGCGATGGCCCCCGACCTGGTCTACTTCGGCGGCGCGGATTCGCAAGCGGCACCGATGGTCAAGCAGATGAAGTCGCTGGGCATCAAGGCCCCGCTGATGGGCGGCGAAATGGTTCACACGCCGACCTTCCTGCAGATCGCGGGTGACGCGGCGAACGGCACGGTGGCGTCGCTCGCCGGCCTGCCGCTCGACCAGATGCCGGGTGGCAAGGACTACGTCACGAAGTACAAGAAGCGCTTCGGCGAAGACGTGCAGACGTACTCGCCGTACGCCTACGACGGCGCGATGGCGATGTTCGACGCGATGAAGAAGGCCAACTCGACGGATCCGGCGAAGTACCTGCCGTTCCTCGCGAAGACCAGCATGCCGGCGGTCACGACGGCGGACCTCGCGTACGACACGCGCGGCGACCTGAAGAACGGCGGCATCACGCTGTACAAGGTTGTCGACGGCAAGTGGACGACGCTGCAAAGCGTGGGCGGCAAGTAAGCGTTTGACGCCGCACCGTAGTTGTCAAAAAGCCCCGCAGGTGTTGAGCCTGCGGGGCTTTTGTTTGTGCGCTCACCTTTAAAGGTGAGCTTGTTCAGGATTCCTTCTCAGTCATTCTCCGCGCATTTTCCTGCCCGCTTCGCGAATCTGTTCGAGCGTCGCCGCAGGCGTGCACGCTTCCTTCGTCACGCGGATCTCGATCAGCGCGGGCTTGCCTGCCGTGAGCGCACGCTCCAGCGCGGGGGCGAATTGCGCCGTGCTCGTGACGACTTCGCCGTGCGCGCCGAACGACTGCGCAAACGCCGCGAAGTCGGGGTTCGTGAGCTGCGTGCCATGCACGCGGTTCGGATAGTGGCGCTCCTGATGCATGCGGATCGTGCCGTAGTGCGCGTTGTTCACCACGATGAACACGACATTCAGGCCGTACTGCATCGCCGTGGCGAGTTCCGACGACGCCATCATGAAGCAGCCGTCGCCCGCGAGGGCGACCACGGTGCGCGAGGGGTATTGCGACTTCGCGGCGATTGCGGCGGGCACGCCGTAGCCCATCGCGCCGCTCGTGGGCGCGAGCTGCGAGCGGAAATGGCGATACGCGAAATGGCGATGCAGCCACGTTGCGTAGTTGCCCGCGCCGTTCGTGACGATCGCGTCGTCGGGCAGGCGAGCGCGCAGCTGCTGCATGACTTCGCCGAGCTGCACGTCGCCGGGCATCGGCAGCGGCTTGCGCCATGCGTGCCACGCCTCGTGCGCTTCGGCGGCGCTGCCGGCCCACGCGGGTTGCGCGGGCGCCGGAAGGTCTGCGAGCAGCGCGGCGATTTCCGCGAGGCCCGAAACGATCGGCAGATCCGCTGCATAGACGCGGCCGAGTTCCTCCGCGCCCTGATGCACATGAATGAGCGTTTGCTTCGTTTTGGGAATATCGAAGAGCGTGTAGCCGCCCGTCGTCGATTCGCCCAGGCGCGGACCGAGTGCGAGCAGCACGTCGGCTTCGCGGATGCGCTTGGCAAGCGCCGGATTCACGCCGAGGCCCACGTCGCCCGCATAGTTCGGGTGATCGTTGTTGAGCGTGTCCTGAAAGCGGAACGCGAGGCCGACCGGCAGTTGCCAGTTCTCGACGAAGCGCTGGAAGTCCGCACAAGCCTGCGGGTTCCAGCCATGGCCGCCCGCGATCACGAACGGCTTCTTCGCGCCCGCGAGCAACTCGCGCACGCGCTCCATCTGCGCAGCGGAAGGCGACGCCTGCACGCGCTGCGCGGGCGGCGCGATGGGCTGCGCTTCGGATGCGGGAATCGCGCCGCTCAGCATGTCTTCGGGCAGCGCGAGCACGACCGGACCCGGCCGTCCCGACATCGCGACATGGAACGCGTGGCTCAGGTATTCGGGCACGCGGCGCGCGTCGTCGATCTGCGCGACCCACTTTGCCATCTGGCCGAACATGCGTCGATAGTCGATTTCCTGGAACGCCTCGCGGTCCATCTGCTCGCGCGCGACCTGGCCGATCAGGAGGATCATCGGCGTGGAGTCCTGGAACGCCGTGTGCACGCCAATCGAGGCGTGCGTAGCGCCCGGCCCGCGCGTGACAAGCGCGACGCCGGGCCTGCCCGTGAGCTTGCCGATCGCTTCCGCCATGTTCGCCGCCGCCGCCTCGTGACGGCACACCACGGTTTCGATCTGCGCGGTTTCGTCGGACAACGAATCGAGCACCGCAAGATAGCTCTCGCCCGGCACGCAGAACACGCGCTCGACGCCATTGGCGACGAGCGCATCGACGACGAGGCGAGCCCCGGTGGTAGTGGCTTCGGTGGTAGCGGATGCGTTCGGCTGCTGCATGGCGGTCAAGTCTCCTTCAATCGTTACGTGATGACGTTCAGATGCTTCAGGCAAGGCGACAGCGCTTCAGCGAATCAGCACTCGACGATGTTCACCGCGAGGCCGCCGCGCGAGGTCTCCTTGTACTTCGTCTTCATGTCGGCGCCGGTTTCGCGCATCGTCTTGATCACCGAGTCGAGCGAGACGTAATGCGCGCCGTCGCCGCGCAGCGCCATGCGCGCCGCGTTCACCGCTTTCACGGAGGCCATGGCGTTGCGTTCGATGCAGGGAATCTGCACCATGCCGCCCACGGGGTCGCAGGTGAGGCCGAGGTTGTGCTCCATGCCGATTTCGGCGGCGTTTTCCACTTGCAGCGGCGTGCCGCCCAGCACGGCGGCGAGCGCGCCCGCGGCCATCGAGCAGGCCACGCCCACTTCGCCCTGGCAGCCCACTTCGGCGCCCGAAATCGACGCGTTGAGCTTGTAGAGAATGCCGATGGCGGCCGCGGTGAGCAGGAAGTCGATCACGCCCTGTTCGTTCGCGCCCGGCGTGAAGCGCACGTAGTAGTGCAGCACGGCCGGGATGATGCCCGCTGCGCCGTTGGTCGGCGCGGTCACCACGCGCCCGCCCGCGGCGTTTTCCTCGTTCACGGCGATCGCGTACAGATTGATCCAGTCGATCATCGAGAGCGGGTCTTGCAGCGCGCGCTCGGGGTTGCTGGTCAGCGCGCGATAAAGCTGCGACGCGCGGCGCTTCACGGCGAAGGGGCCGGGCAGCGTACCGTCGGCGTCGGGATTGTTGATGCCGCAACCGCGCGACACACACGACTGCATCACGTTCCAGATGTGCAGGAGACCTGAGCGGATCTGCTCGTCGCTATGCCAGACGCGCTCGTTTTCGAGCATCAGCTGCGCGATGCTCTTGCCCGTCGAGGCGCACAGCGCGAGCATCTCCGCGCCCGTGGTGAACGGATTCGGCAACTGCTGGGCGGCGGCGAGCACCTTCGTGTTCGGCGCGCCGGCCGTGACGACGAAGCCGCCGCCCACCGAGAGGTAGGTGCTTTCGCGCAGCGTGTCGCCGTTCGCGTCGAGCGCGCGCAGCTTCATGCCGTTCGGGTGCTCGGGCAGCGCCTGGCGGTAGAACGCCACGTGCTCCTTCGCAACGAACGCGATGGGATGGCGGCCGAGCAGCGCGAGCTGGCGCGAGGTGCGCACGGCTTCGAGACGCTCGCCGATGGTGTCGGGATCGACGGTGTCGGGCGCGTCGCCCATGAGGCCCAGCATGACGCCGCGGTCGGTGCCGTGGCCCTTGCCGGTGGCGCCGAGCGAGCCGTACAGCTCGACCTTCACGGCGGCGGTGCTCGCAAGCAGACCGTCGCGCTCGAGTCCTTCGGCGAACATCAGCGCCGCGCGCATCGGCCCGACCGTGTGCGAGCTGGAGGGCCCGATGCCGACTTTGAAGAGATCGAAAACGCTCACTGCCATGGGTACTGCTCCTGCTTGTCTGACTTTGGTTTGTGGGGATGCGGCGTGATTCGCGGCATCGTCCGTGCCGCCGCAACCCGCGCGCGTTTTACCGCGCCGGCAACGGCAGACAGACGGCGAGCCACGCGGGCGGCGTGGGCGCGAGTTTCAGCGCGACTGGCGCAAAGCGGCCGTCGAGTCGCGCCGCGAGATGAAACAGTTCGGCGGCGTTTTTCGGGTCCCACTGGCCGGTGTAGCCCGGCAGGCCCGCTTCGCGCCGCTTCGCGTCGAACGGTACGTTCGAATGCACGAATTCCTCGTGCGTTTTCTGGCCGAGCGCATACGGCGTGAGCCAGTCGAGCGCGCCCGCGAGCGTCGCGCCGTTGGCCGCGCGCTCGGTCAGCCAGTTGCGGTTGTGACGGCGCGCGGCGAGCGCGGCGGTCACGAGCGGCTGCAGATCGTAGGTCACGTAGTGCAGTGCGTCGCGCTCGGAGAAGTCGAGTGTCGAGCCGTCGGGCGCGACGTTGTCGCCGAGATGCTCCACGAAGAGCCGCTGCGCCGTCGCGATCATCTTCCGGTTGTCGAGCGTGAACGCGATCATCGCTATCAGTTTGACCCGATGGCTCTGCCAGTTGTTCGCGAAATTTCCCTTGAGCGGGCGCGGTTGCGCGTCGATCTGCGCGATATAGCCGGTCGCGAAGCTGTTCAGGAACTGCATGGTCGCGTTGCGCGTTTTCACGGGCAGCGCGCTCGCGGTCATGTCGTAGGCGAGTATCAGCCCCTCGAAACGCGTTTCGTCGATGGGATTGAAGCTCGGCTTGTACGTGGTGACCCAGGCGAGCAGAAAGCGGTCCACGAGCTTCAGGAAGCGCTCGTCGCTCGTCGCGCGCCACGCGAGCGCGGCGTTGCGCATGAGGTCGAGTTCCTTCGCGGCCTCGACGCTCTGGTCGTAGATGCCCTCGTGCGGCAGCGTGCCCTCGGTGTGCAGGCGCGGCAGCGGACGCGGCGTGTCGTTCACGTGCGTCAGCACCTCGGCCACGAGCGCCTTGACGCCCGGGTCGGAGTTGGTGCGCTCGCTCGATTGCAGCGCGGGGGCCGCGCAGAAGTTCATGGCCGCATGGGCCGTGCCGGCGAAGGTGCCGGTGAAGGTGGCGCAGGCCAGCGCCAGCGCGGCGGCAAGGCGCTGCGGGCGGCGTTGCAGCGCACCGCGCGCGTGCCGGGTCTGCCGGACCGAATTCCGCGTTGCGGCATGCGGTAAGTCCCGCACCGAGTCCCGCAATGGAACCATTCGCACCTTCCGCGCCATGCGCGACTCCCTGATTCAAGGCTGACAGGTGTGTGATGTTAGCGGTTTGCGGCGGCAAATGTGAGGGGGATGACCGCCGCTGCATTAACCGAAGATAACGCAGCGGCTTCGCAGCGGCTTATTCGCCGGCGGTCGCGTCGGCATGTTCGCCCGCATATTCGCTAAGCGGCACGCACGAGCAGAACAGGTTGCGGTCGCCGTAAGCGTTGTCGGCGCGGCCGACCGGAGGCCAGTACTTGCGCGCGACGAGCGACGCGACCGGGTAGGCGGCCTGCTCGCGCGAGTAGGCGTGCTGCCAGTCGTCGGCGACCACCACGGCGGCCGTGTGCGGCGCGTGGCGCAGCGGGTTGTCCTCCTTGTCCGCGCGGCCGTCTTCCACGGCGCGGATTTCCTCGCGGATCGCAACCATCGCGTCGATGAAGCGGTCGAGTTCTTCCTTCGACTCCGACTCGGTCGGCTCGACCATTAGCGTGCCCGGCACCGGGAAGCTCATGGTCGGGGCGTGGAAGCCGTAGTCCATCAGGCGCTTGGCGACGTCGTCCACGGTGATGCCGCTTGCATCCTTGATGGGGCGCAGGTCGAGAATGCACTCGTGCGCGACGAGCCCGCCCGGGCCGCTGTAGAGCACTGGGAAGTGCGGCGCGAGCTTGTTCGCGACGTAGTTGGCGTTGAGGATCGCGTTTTCGGTCGCAGCGGTCAGGTTGGCCGCGCCCATCATGGCGATGTACATCCACGAGATCGGCAGGATCGAGGCCGAGCCGTAAGGCGCCGCGCTCACCGCGCCGATGCCGTGATCGTCGCGCTTATAGCCCGACGAAAGCTGGTTCGGCAGGAACTGCGCGAGGTGCGCACCCACTGCGACCGGACCGACGCCCGGGCCGCCACCGCCGTGCGGAATGCAGAAGGTCTTGTGCAGGTTCAGGTGCGAGACGTCGCCGCCGAACTGGCCCGGCGCCGCCAGACCCACCATGGCGTTCATGTTCGCGCCGTCCACGTACACCTGGCCGCCCGCCGCGTGCACGATCTCGCAGACTTCGCGCACGTTCTCTTCGAACACGCCGTGCGTGGACGGATACGTGATCATGATCGCCGCGAGCTTCGCCGCGTGCTGTTCGGCCTTGGCCTTGAGGTCGGCGACATCGATGTTGCCTTGCGCGTCGCACGCGACCACGACCACCTGCATGCCGGCCATCTGCGCCGATGCGGGGTTCGTGCCGTGCGCCGAAGCGGGAATCAGACAGACGTTGCGATGCGCTTCGCCGCGCGAGGCGTGGTATGCCTGAATGATGAGCAGACCCGCGTACTCGCCCTGCGAGCCGGCGTTCGGCTGCAGCGAGACGGCGGCGTAGCCCGTTGCGGCCACGAGCATCTGTTCGAGCTGATCGACCATCTCGCGATAGCCCACCGTCTGCTCGGCCGGCGCGAACGGGTGGATGCGGCCGAACTCGGGCCACGTGACCGGCAGCATTTCCGAGGTCGCGTTGAGCTTCATCGTGCACGAGCCGAGCGGGATCATCGAGCGGTCGAGCGCGAGGTCCTTGTCGGAGAGGCTGCGCAGGTAGCGCAGCATTTCCGTTTCCGAATGGTGACGGTTGAACACCGGATGCGTGAGGTACGCGCTTTCGCGAGCCAGCGCGGCCGGGAACGTCAACGCGGCGGCTTGCGTGAGTTCGGCGTCGAGCTTGTCGACCGAGGGCGCTTCGCCGGCGAACGCGGCTTGCGCGAACACGGCGAGCAGGTCGGCCAGATCGGCGCGCGAGGTGGTTTCGTCGACGGACACGCCCACACGCGTCTCGCTCACGTGGCGCAGGTTCATGCCGCGTGCGAGCGCTGCGTCGTGCAGCGCCTGGGTGCGCGGGCCGGCTTCGAACGTGAGCGTGTCGAAGAACGCTTCGGTCACGAGCGTGTAGCCGAGCTGCTTTGCGCCCGCGGCGAGGATCGCGGCGACGCGGTTCACGCGCTGCGCAATGCGCTTCAAGCCTTGCGGGCCGTGGTAGACGGCGTACATGCTCGCCATGATCGCGAGCAGCGCCTGCGCCGTGCAGACGTTCGAGGTCGCCTTTTCGCGGCGGATGTGCTGTTCGCGCGTTTGCAGCGCGAGGCGCAGCGCCGGGTTGCCTTGCGCGTCGACGGTCACGCCGACGAGACGGCCCGGCATCTGGCGCTTGAATTCGTCCTTCACCGCGAGGTAGGCAGCGTGCGGGCCGCCGAAGCCCATCGGCACGCCGAAGCGCTGCGAGTTGCCCACGGCCACGTCCGCGCCCCATTCGCCCGGCGGCGTGAGCATGGTCAGCGCGAGCAGGTCGGCGGCGGCGATCACCGCGCCGCCGGCTGCGTGCACGGCTTGCGCGAGCGCGCGGTAGTCGCGCACGTCGCCGTTGACGCCCGGATATTGCAGCAACACGCCGAAGGCGCCTGCATTTGCTGCCTCAGCGGCTGGGCCGACCTTCACTTCGATGCCGATCGGCTTCGCGCGCGTCTTCACGACTTCGACGGTCTGCGCCAGCACGTCGTCGGCGACGAAGAACACGTTCGACTTCGACTTGCCCACGCGCTGCACGAGCGTCATGGCTTCGGCGGCGGCGGTGGCTTCGTCGAGCAGCGACGCGTTCGAGATCGCGAGGCCGGTCAGGTCGGTGATCATCTGCTGGAAGTTCAAGAGGGCTTCGAGGCGGCCCTGCGAGATTTCCGGCTGGTACGGCGTGTACGCGGTGTACCACGCCGGGTTTTCGAGCACGTTGCGCAGGATGACGGCCGGCGTGTGCGTGTCGTAGTAGCCCTGCCCGATATACGAGCGGAACACCTGGTTCTTGTCCGCGAGCGCGCGCAGGGCGGCGAGCGCCTCGGCTTCCGAGCGCGGCTGCGAGAACGGCCCGAGCGGCAGCGTCTCGTTGCGGCGGATCTTCGCCGGAATCACCGCATCGATCAGCGCGGCGCGCGAGGCGAAGCCGAGCGCGTCGAGCATCGCCTGCTGGTCGGCCGTGTCGGGGCCGATGTGGCGGGCGGCGAAGGCGTCGTGCGCTTCAAGTGCAGCAAGCGAGAGCGGGGAGTTCATCAGACGATCCGGGTGTTCGAGCTTCATAGGGATTCCTGCGGGCGCGGGCGGCGTTCTGGGCGCGCCGCCGCGCCGTGGCGGTTAAGGCAAGGTTGCGATTTAAGCGCCGATCGCCTTTTCGTAGGCGGCGGCGTCGATCAGCGAGTCGAGCTTGGCGTCGGCGGCGGGCTTGATCTTGAAGAGCCACGACTCGTACGGCGCGCCGTTGACCTGGTCGGGCGTGTCGACGAGCGACGTGTTCGCTTCGATGATTTCGCCTGCGACCGGCGCGTAGATGTCCGAGGCGGCCTTGACCGACTCGATCACGGCGACGGCGTCGCCGGCGGTGACCGCGCGGCCCGCTTCGGGCAGTTCGAGGAAGACGATGTCACCGAGTGCTTCCTGCGCGTGGTCGGTGATGCCGATGGTCAGCGTGCCGTCGGCTTCGGTGCGGATCCACTCGTGCGATTCGGTGTATTTCAGATCGGCCGGGATGCTCATGGTTGCTCCAGTGCGTGGTTCGGTTTTTGTTGCTTAAAAGGGGGAGGGCGTACGCGCTAGCAGGACCCTCGCGGATCAGGCGGCGAGCACCTGGCCGTTGCGCACGAACGGCAGTTTTACCACGCTTGCGGGAAGGGCTTTGTCACGGATCTGCACCTGCACGACATCGCCCGGCTGCACGCCCTGCGGCACGCGCGCGAAGGCGATCGATTCCTGCATGCTCGGCGAGAACGTGCCGCTCGTGATCTCGCCCTCGCCGTGCGGCGTGAGCACTTTCTGGTGGGCGCGCAGCACGCCGCCGGCCTTGCCGTTTTCCTTCTGCAGGATCAGGCCGACGAAGGCCGAACGCGAACCGTTCGCCTCGAGCGCCGGGCGGCCGACGAAGTCGCGCGGCTCCTTCATGTCGACAGTCCAGGCGAGGCCGGCGTCGAGCGGCGAGACGCCGTCGTCCATGTCCTGGCCGTAGAGGTTCATGCCCGCTTCGAGGCGCAGCGTGTCGCGCGCGCCGAGGCCGCAGGGCTTCACGCCCTGGCGCTGCAGGGCGTCCCAAAGTTCGCAAACGGCGGCGGCGGGCACCACGATTTCGAAGCCGTCTTCGCCGGTGTAGCCCGTGCGCGCGATCATCAGCTCGCCGAACGGCGTGGCCTCGACCTTCGCGGCGTTGAAGGGTTTGAGAACTTCGGTGGCGCTGCGCGACGAGGGCGCGACCTGCCAGACCTTTTCGCGCGCGTTCGGGCCCTGCACGGCGACGATCGCGAGATCGCGGCGCGGCGTGATGGTGAGGCCGAAGCCGCCTTCGGCGTTGAGCTTCTCGAACCAGGCGATGTCTTTCTCGGCCGTGCCGGCGTTGACGACGGTGCGGAACTGGTCGTCGGCGAAGAAGTAGACGATCAGATCGTCGATCACGCCGCCTTCGGGGTTCAGCATGCACGAGTAGAGTGCCTTGCCCGGCGTGGTGAGCTTGGCGACGTTGTTGGCGAGCGCGCGGGAGAAGAACTCGCGCGCCTTCGGGCCCGAAAAGTCGACGACGCACATGTGCGAAACGTCGAACATGCCGGCGTCGGTGCGCACGGCGCGATGCTCGTCGATCTGCGAGCCGTAGTTGACGGGCATGTCCCAGCCGCCGAAGTCGACCATGCGGGCGTTCAGCGCGCGGTGCGTGTCGTTCAGCGGGGTGCGTTTGAGTTCGGTCATGGGGCCTCAGGCGATCGCGAAAATTCGCGCGAAAACGAAAAAGGCCATGCAGGAAGCGCCGCAGGCACGATGCCCGTGGTCGGTTCTTGCATGGCCCCTCTGTCCTCGGTACCTGAGAGATTGCGCCCTGTTGCGGTTGGCGCGCGCCCCTTCGGTGGGCAGCCTGAACGCGTGGGGGTTACGATCCGCCGCCGCCCGTTCTACTGCCGCTCTCCAGAGTTGCGGACTGTGTGCCGCTTCGCGTCATCTCGCGCAAAAAGCGCAAATGCAGCGAATCAGCGGTCCGGCGCGCACGGTCCTTTTGCCTGAGAGTTTGTGGGTTGCCCCTTCGGCGGCGCCGGTTGCACTAGCGAAAGCAAGCTAAAGCAAACGGCGCGCTCTCCCGGCGCGCGCAGCGATTGTGCGCGACGCCTCGGGGCTATGTCAATGCGGAAAAATTCTGCGCGCGGCGCCAGCAAAGGGGCGTGAGGCTTGCTGGTATTGGCTTGCGCGGATCGGCAGCGCGCCAACCATCGCACAGGGGGAAAAACGGGGGCGGTTCGGATCGGTGGGAAGGCGCGGCACGAACCGCGAGCGCGCGGTCCGTGCCGACAGGCCAAGGCGCGTGGCGCTTACTCGCCGATGGCGCGAGCGGCCGTGTCGAGTTCCTCGTTCAGCACGCGTTGCTCGTCGGGCGAGATGCCGCCGCCGTGCTGCGCGGCCATGTCGTGCGCTTCGCCGCGGATCGTGTCGAGGCGGTGATGGAGCGCGCTGCCCTGGGGCGGCGGGTAGTACCCCTGGCTCACGCGCATGTCGATGCGATGGCCCAGGTTGTCGATGCGGCTGTCGACCTGATGCAGGCGATCGACGGCGACCTCGTGCGGATTCGGGCCGGGCGGGGGCGGCGCAGCAGGGTGGTGCGCCGGCTGCTGGTTGACCACGCACGCTGCAAGGGTCGAGACGAGTGCGCCAGCGGCGATCAGGCTTAGAGCGCGGGTGTAGCGGGTCATTCAGACTCTCCGTTGTCTTGTCGTTGCTGCTTTTTTGGTCTTGCATGTCCACAAACGTCTGGCGATTGCCGCGTGATGACCCTACCGCGGCAACCAGATGTAACCATTTGTATGGACCTTTCAGCGGCGTCGGCGCAATGCAAGGTCGACACCGCAGCCGAAAGCGCGCGCCGGTGCGCTCAGGACTGGCGCACGAACGCGAGCGTGCGGCCTTCTTGCGCGCTTTGCATGGCGAGTTCGATGAGCGTCATGACGTCGATGGCGTCCTGCGGGCTCACGGGGAACGGCTTGCCCTCGCGGATCGCTGCGGCCAGCGCGCGGTACAGATCGGCGTAATTGCCCGCGGCGTTGGGCACGTCGAGATCGGCTTCCTGGCCGTCGTCGCGCAGCACGTGCAGGCGGCCCGTCTCGTTGCCCGCGCCGAAACCGGGCTGACCCGGGCGCAGGCCGTCCTTGAGCTGATCTTCCTGGGTGTCGAGCCCGTTCTTCAGATAGCTGCCGCGCGTGCCGTGAATCGCGAAGCGCGGCGCGTAGGCGGCGAGCGCGCTGGCGTGCAGCACGGCGTCGTGGTGCGGGTAGCGCAGCACGAGGTGCGCGTAATCCGGTGCGCTCGCGTTTTCGCGGCGCGTGTGAACGAACGCGGTGATCGACTCGGGCGCGCCGAACAGCGCGAGCGTCTGGTCGATCAGGTGCGGGCCGAGATCGTAGAGCAGGCCGCCGCCGCGCGTGGCGTCTTCGCGCCAGCGCTGCTTCACTTGCGGGCGGAAGCGGTCGAAATGCGATTCGTAGTGCGTGATGCGCCCGAGTTCGCCGCGCTCGATCAGCTCGCGCACGGTGAGGAAATCGCCGTCCCAGCGGCGGTTGTGGAACGGCGCGAACACGAGGCCGCGCTGCTTTGCGATGGCCGCGAGCGTGCGCGCTTCCTCGGCCGTGAGCGTGACGGGCTTGTCGACCAGCACGTGCTTGCCGCGCTCGAGCGTGCGGCGCGCGAGGTCGTAGTGCGTGTCGTTGGGCGTGGCGATCACGACGCATTCGATGGCGTCGATCGAGAGCAGCGCGTCGAGGTCGGGCACGATCGCGGCATCGGGGTAGTCAGCCTGGGCGCGTCCGGCCTGGCTCGTGGCGATGGCGGCGAGCTGCGCGGCGCCGCTATGCGCGATCACGGGGGCGTGGAAAGTCTGGCCGGCGAAGCCGTAGCCCATCAGGCCGATTTGCAGCGGTTGCGGTGCAGTCATTTAGCGCGTCCTCTTTCCAGCGAGTGCGGGTGGCGGGAGCCCGTTATTGTGGCACGGCGCGTAGAACGAGCGGAACGCGGCGAGGGACGGATGACCGGCGGAAAGGAACATCGGGGGCGCCATCGGCGTATCGCTGTGCCGTGTTAACATCGCACCTCCCGCGTGAGAGGCCGCTGCGACGTTCGCACGCCTCGCGCCGTGCGGCGTCACGAAAGGCCAGGCGCCTCGTCCGCACGCCTCCCAGCCGTACCACCCGTTTTTCCAATCCAGCCAACGATGTCCGCAGGCCTCAATTCCGCCCAGAACGAAGCGGTGCGCTATCTCGACGGTCCCTGTCTCGTGCTCGCCGGCGCGGGCAGCGGCAAGACGCGTGTCATCACGCAGAAGATCGCGCACCTCATCGAAGCGAAAGGCTTCGAGCCGCGCCATATCGCCGCCGTCACCTTCACGAACAAGGCCGCCGCCGAAATGCGCGAGCGCGTGGGCAAACTGCTCGAAGGCAAGACGCTCACCACGCCCGGCAAGGAAGGCCGCAAGGTGCCGACCAACCAGCTGACGGTCTGCACATTCCACTCGCTCGGCGTGCAGATCCTGCGCCAGGAGGCGGAGCACCTGGGCCTCAAGCCCCAGTTCTCGATCATGGACGCCGACGACTGCTTCGCCATGATCCAGGAGCAGGTGGGCTCGACGGACAAAGGCTTCATCCGCAAGATCCAGTCGATCGTCTCGCTCTGGAAGAACGGTCTCGTGATGCCCGAGCAGGCGCTGGCCACGGCCTCGAACGAGGACGAGCACCAGGCGGCCATCGTCTACCGCAACTACATGGCGACGTTGCACGCGTATCAGGCGGTGGACTTCGACGACCTGATCCGCCTGCCCGCCGAGTTGTTCGCGAAAAACGAGCAGGTGCGCGACCGCTGGCAGAACAAGCTGCGCTACCTCCTCGTCGACGAGTACCAGGACACCAACGCCTGCCAGTACGAACTGCTGAAACTGCTGGCGGGCCCGCGCGCGGCGTTTACGGCCGTGGGCGACGACGACCAGGCCATCTACGGCTGGCGCGGCGCCACGCTCCAAAACCTCGCGCAGCTCGGCAAGGACTTTCCGAAGCTGCACGTCATCAAGCTCGAGCAGAACTACCGCTCGACGGTGCGCATTCTCACGGCCGCGAATAACGTCATCGCGAACAATCCGAAGCTGTTCGAGAAGAAGCTGTGGTCCGAGCACGGCATGGGCGACACCATCACCGTCACGCCCTGCAACGACGAAGAGCACGAGGCCGAGTCGGTCGTGTTCCGGCTTTCGGCGCACAAGTTCGAGCGCCGCGCGCAGTTTCGCGACTACGCGATTCTGTATCGCGGCAATTTCCAGGCGCGCATCTTCGAACAGGTGCTGCGCCGCGAGCGCATCCCCTATGTGCTCTCGGGCGGCCAGTCGTTCTTCGACAAGGCGGAGATCAAGGACATCTGCGCTTATCTGCGCCTGATCGCCAATCACGACGACGATCCCGCGTTCATCCGCGCGATCACCACGCCGCGGCGTGGCGTGGGCAACACCACGCTCGAAGCGCTCGGCTCGTTCGCGGGGCAGGCGAAGGTGTCGCTGTTCGAGGCCGTCTACATGGGCGGTATCGAGGCGCGGCTTTCGGCGCGCCAG
This sequence comes from Paraburkholderia sp. EG286B, assembly GCF_040965655.1. Lineage (NCBI taxonomy): Bacteria > Pseudomonadati > Pseudomonadota > Betaproteobacteria > Burkholderiales > Burkholderiaceae > Paraburkholderia > Paraburkholderia sp. EG286B. Next base: position 247,498 of record NZ_JBFRCF010000008.1, read on the forward strand.
GTCGAGCCGATGCGCGTGTTCTGCGACTTCATGCAGCGCCTCGCCGAGCGCGCGCAGAAGGACCCCGCGACGGTCGTGCTCGACGACCTCATGGACGCGATTCACTACGAGGCGTATCTCTACGACGCCTTCGACGAGCGCCAGGCGCAGTCGAAGTGGCAGAACGTGCTCGAATTCCTCGAGTGGCTCAAGCGCAAGGGCACCAAGCCCGAGCAGGAGATCGGCGAAGACAGCGAAGCCACCGGTTATGACAACGCCGACGGCCTCGCCGACACCGGCAAGAACCTCATGGGCCTCATTCAAACCGTCGCGCTGATGTCGATGCTCGAAGGCAAGGAAGAGGACCCGGACGCCGTGCGGCTTTCGACCGTGCATGCGTCGAAGGGGCTGGAGTATCCGCACGTGTTCCTGGTGGGCGTGGAAGAGGGGATCATGCCGCACCGCGGCGGCTCGGAAGACGACGTGATCGACGAAGGGCGCATCGAGGAAGAGCGCCGCCTCATGTACGTGGCGATCACGCGCGCGCAGCGCAGCCTGCATCTGAACTGGTGCAAGAAACGCAAGCGGGCGCGCGAGACGGTGGTGTGCGAGGCATCGCGCTTCATTCCGGAGATGGGCCTCGACGACGCGCCGCCGCCGACCGCCGAGGAGGCGCCGATGACGCCGAAGGACCGGTTGGCGAGCTTGAAGGCGTTGTTGCAGAAGGGGTGATGACCCTGGCGTGCAGCGGGTGTTTGCTTGTTTGGGACGCGGGCGGCAGTAGAGTGAACGCCCCTGTCCCGCTCGCTGCCGCCGATGGAAGATCCATTACTGCCGCATTACCGTCACGCGCTCGAAACGTATATCGACGCGAAGGACAACACGAAGCCCGCACGGATTCACGAAGCGTTCGCGCCGGATGCCGAACTGACGTTCTCGTTGGCCACACCGAACATCGCGTTTCCGGCGCGCAGCGTCGGCGCCGAGGCGATCGCGAAGACGCTGGTGAGCGATTTCGGTGAGCGCTATTCGCGCTGTCGCACTTACTACCTGTGCGAAGCCGCTGCGCTCGTTGTGCGCGAGCGCACGATCGACGCGCTGCCCTGGCTCGTCGTGATGCGCGAGGACGCGGCGGGCGCGCTGCGCATCGGTCACGGCACGTATCGCTGGACGTTCGACGCGAACGACAGCGCGCCGCGCGTGTCGGCATTCCACATTCACATTGCCCGGATGGACGTGATCGACGACCCGGACGGTGCGCGGCTCGAGCGCCTGCAAGCGGGCTTGAGCTATCCGTGGCTCGCTCCCGCCGAGCTGGCCGAACGCTACGGCGCGCTGGCCGACGACGCTTCGGGTTCGTTCACCTTCGCCCGCGAATATGCGCATCCCGCGCGCTGACGCGCTAGCGCTTTTTCATCGACGCAAATAAAAATCCCCGCGCCGTATCGCTACGGGCGGGGATCGTTTTGCGCTTTGGCGCGGCTTCGGCGCTTACTTCGCCGCGCTGACCATGTAATCGACGGCGGCCTTCACGTCGGCGTCCGACGCGGTCGAACCGCCCTTGGGCGGCATCTGGCCCTTGCCGTGCAACGCGTAGTTGTAGACGGTGTCCATCGAGTCCGTGAGGCGCGGCGCCCAGTCGGCCTTGTTGCCGAATTTCGGCGCGCCCAGCACGCCCGCGGCGTGACACGCCTGGCAAACCTGCTGATAGAGCGCCTTGCCCGCCTGCGAAGCGTCGGCGCTTTGCGAGCCGCCACCGGCCGCGGGAGCGGACGACGCCTGCGGGATGGCCGCGATCGCCGCCGCGGCGGCTTGCGCCTGGGCGGCGTTCGTATCGGCGGCCGCTGCACCCGAGGCCGGTGCAGCGGCCGCCGCGCCCGACGCCGCGTTGGCAGCATTGGCGGCACCTGGCGCGGGCTTGGGCGGATCCTGGAAGTTCGCGCCGGCGTGGTTCGCCATATAGGCGACGGCGAGGCCGATTTCGTAGTCGCTGTAGTCGTCGGGGCTCGTGCCGCCGCGCGGGGGCATCGCGCCCTTGCCCGAGAGCGCCGTTTTCCAGAGCGTGTCGAAGCCCTGCGCGATGCGCGGTGCCCAGTCGCCCGAGTTGCCGAACTTCGGCGCGCCGGCGGCGCCCGAGGCGTGACACGCCGAGCAGACAGCCTGGAAGACCTGCTCGCCGGTCTTGTAGACGCGCGGCGCATTGGCGTCGCGCACGTTGACCTGCGCTACCGGCGCGATGCGCGCGGCGACCTGCTGGGTGGAGAGTTCGTCGGTGCCCGCGCCGGTGCGCGTCGTGTTGTCGACGTAATAGGCGAGCAGAACGATGATGACGATGGGGACGGCAAACCCGGCGATGACAGCGGCGATCAGCTGGCCGGGCGTTTTGATCGGGGCTCCGTGGGGTGCTTCGCTCATGCTTGTCTCGACTCCCGTTGGTTTTATGGTGAGCGGTACAGCAGGACGGCAATGGCCATGCGGCAGATCAAACACCGACGATTATAGACGGAAGGTTTTCCGGCTGGTGGGTGGGCGCGGGAGTAGTTCAGCGGGCGTTTACCCGGAGCGGACCGGCGGCGGCCTGCGCTGTTTCGCCTGGGTTGTGCCTCGTGGAGATACGACCCTTAATAACCTGTGCGGTGGACGGTTTAACCGAAACCGGTTATCCTCTCGGTCTCTCTTCGGCGCTGCCGTTTCCGTATTCTTCGGTCAGTCGGCGGCGCCAGCAAGTCAACGCGCCCGTAGCTCAATGGATAGAGTACTGCCCTCCGAAGGCAGGGGTTGCTGGTTCGATCCCAGCCGGGCGCGCCAAAAATTCTCACCAGTAGACACAATACTTCTGCGCATCGGCGCGGAAGCCGTTCTTGTTCGCTCATCTACGCCCCACAGGTGGCGTGCCGCTCCCGATCCCAACACAGGCCGGACGTGACCGATCGTCAGCGGACATCCGCCGGTCCGCACCATTTCGTCCGGTCGCCCTACAGGGCTAGGCAACGAAGCAATCCATCAGAGCCGAATTGCGGGGATTAGTCGCGCTTGATCGAACCATTGCGACTTAAGGCGTAGCGCTAGGATCGAATGATCTGGCTGTCCGGGTGTGCTCCCGTCAAGACATTGCGTCGCATCAATGCGCCAAAGGGCGGCTCCGTGTGACAACTGCCGTCTTGACCAGCGTCCCGAGAGGGCTCGAGTCGAGCGTTAACGGTTCGATCAGGTCGTAACTTGCCCATACAGGAAGCGATGAGCGCGCACATTTTTCAGATTTTTCATGACGACGCGACGCGTCAGAAGCTCGATGCGGAGTTCGTCGCACTCGACACGTCCGATAGTCCGCACACCGAGTGGCACGAATATTGGGCTATCCGGCGGTTCTTTCTAAGCACGTCCGTCAACGAAGGCGAACTTTATGGATTTTTCGGCGCTGACTTTACTCAGCGCACCGGCCTTTCCGCGGAGTCCGTTGCGGCCTTCATTCGTGAGCATCCGGGGAAGGATGTCTACACATTCTCGCCGTCTACGCGCGCGAGCGCGTGCTACTTGAACGTCTTCGAACAAGGGAACCGGACCAATCCTGGTCTGATTGAGATTGCCGAAGCCTTCGTGCGCGCCATTCCCCTCGACGTCGATTTGCGCGCCCAGCCCATGGATGGGCGCTCGGCGGTAGCCGGCCACTTCATCGTGGCGCGGCCTTCGTTCTGGAAAACGTGGTTCGCCTTGACGGAGAAGCTCTTTGAGCTATTCGAGAACGATCACGCCGAGTTTCAGCGCTGCATCGCTTCAATCGCACTGGGTGGCGCTCGGCAGTCGGCGCGGACTCTTCTGGTCGAGCGCGTGGCCTCGCTGGTCCTGGCGCTCTGCCCGGACATCGAGGTCGCAGCGTTCGGCGCGTCCGCGATGTCGACGCCCGATACCGCATATCGGCCTTTTGACCGGCAAATCGAGCTGATCAACGAATTGAAGGCCAGTTACGCTGCGAGCGGGGACCGCTCGACACTGAATCTCTTCTACAACTTGCGCGGCGCTGTATTGAAGGCAGTCGAGGGGCCGGAGCTGGAGCGATCAAAGGACGGCTTTCTCGGCACCCAGCTCATCGCTTCGCCGGATCTGCTGTATGTCTGCCTCACACACGTCCCACCGCCGTTTGAGTTTCCGTCGGACGTTTCGATGTTGTGTCTCGGCGCTGAGCAGGGGCCCGGCAAGGCGAATCTACGCGATCTCGCGCCGGAATGGGAGCAGTATCACCCGCAGATCGGCGGCCTGGCCGGATCCTTCGCGCTGAAGAACTATATTGTCAAAAACAATTTGCAGGTCCGTCAGATCGGGATCTGCCAGTACCGCAAGTTCATTTCCAATCGTAAGGTAGGGGGCACGCCGGCCGAAAACTACCCGGTCATGGACGTCGTCAAGCGCGACAGTCTCACTATGGTTCAGATGGCGGAAGCGATGGTCCCAGGCAGGCGTGACTTCCTCGTTGGACAACCGGCCAGGCTACAGGGCGGTCATCTGAATCAATATCAGGAATGCCATATTCCCGAAGACTTCCTGCGCTTTGCCGCGACCGCGCTGGAGTTGGGCGTGTTGGCGCGCCACGAAGCCACCGCGTTCATGGCAGAGATGATTTTTCTGCCTGGTGGCATTGAATTGGGCGTGTTTCCGATGGAGTTCTGGGTTCGTTCGATCACCGCTATCGAGTCGGTCGTACGTGTCTGTTGCGAGCGCTATCCAATTCGGCGCGAAGGTTATCAGGCGCGTTCTTGGGCATTCTGTGCAGAGCGACTGGGTAGCTTTTTGCTCTTGCGCCAACTCACGGCGACTTACGGCTTGAATGCCTGGCAAGCGCAAGTTGTCGGCCAGATGAACCTGTTGACCGAGGCAGCCCAAGCCCTCTACGTGGGTGGGCAATGAGTTCGCTGGGTTCGCTTCACCCTCTGGCCATAGCCGGCGCGTTTGTCGCGCAGAGTACGCCGCGTGGCGACGCCCGCGGGAGCTTCATGCGTTTGTTTTGCGCCGAAGATTTCGCCGATGCGCATGGCTCCCGGCAGATCGTGCAGATCAACTGGTCCCACACGGTTTGTCCGGGCACGGTACGGGGCATGCATTTTCAGCACGGCGACGACGCCGATGCCAAATGGGTCCGTTGCCTCGAAGGCACCGTTTGGGACGTGATCGTCGATCTTCGTCCCGAGTCGGACACGTTCCTGCAATGGCAGGCCGTGGAACTGTCGGCAGCTAACGCCAAGGCCGTATTCATTCCCGAAGGCTGCGCCCACGGCTTCCAGAGCCTCGAGGCTGACAGTCGCCTGCTGTATCTGCATACAGCCTTTTACGAGCCCGCGGCTGAGCGAGGGGTGGCGCACGACGACCCCCAACTCGCCATCAACTGGCCGCGCGACGTCGTGTTGCTGTCAGACAGGGACCGCGCACTGCCGACCGTTCAGGGCTGGCTCGACTCGATCAGCGACTGATCTGTCACGTAGCGCCGAAATCGCGTGTAGCCAGTGCGGAGCGCGCGGCTTCAGTATGCCTTGCGCCCACTGCCTCACCCGATCGCGGCGGCCTCTGGTTTCACGATACCGGGGCCGCTGTGCGAGAGGAGGCGGTCACTAGAGGTAGTGGACCTCTGGCGTGGCTACGGCAAAGCGCACGTGCGAACCAAGAATCGGCCCTTGTTGCGCGATGACTTCGTGTGAAATATTCCACGGCAGGATGAGCACGATTTCCGGCTGCGCCGCCGCGAACTCTGCGGGCGAGACGATCGGGATATGGCTGCCAGGCATGAACTTGCCTTGCTTGGACGGCGCGGCATCGCAAACGTAAGGGAGCAGGTCCGGCTTGACGCCTGCGTAGTTGAGCAGCGTATTCCCTTTCGCCGCGGCGCCGTAGGCGCCGACCCTGATGCCCTTGTCATTGCAATCGAGCAAAAAGCGGAGGAGACCGTTCTTTGCCGTGTCGACGCGGTGCTGGAAGCCTTGATACGTTTGCGGCTTCGTGATGCCGCTCGCCTGCTCGAGGGCGCGGATGGCGTCGACCGAAGCGTCGTCAGCGCGCGGGTCATTGTCATGGCAGCCATACACGCGCAGGCTGCCACCGTGTGTCGTCAATTGCTCAACGTTCCACACGCGCAGTCCGGCCGCATTGAAGATGTGCTCGACGGCATGTAGTGAGAAGTACGAAAAATGCTCGTGGTAGACCGTATCGAACTGCACTTCCGCCAGCAATTTGACGAGATGTGGAAACTCGAGCGTCACCGAACCGCCCGGCTTCAAGACAGCCTTCAATCCGGCGGTGAAGTCGTTCACGTCGGGCACGTGGGCGAAGACGTTGTTGCCGATGATCAGGTCGGCGCGTGATCCGTCCGCCGCAAGCTCGTCGGCGATGGCCTTGCCAAAGAATTCCCGGCGCACCGGAATGCGCAGTTGCTCCGCGCGCGCTGCCGTGCTTGCGGTGGGTTCGATGCCGAGGCAGGGGATTTGGGCCGCAACGAAGTTGCGTAGCAGATAGCCATCGTTGGATGCGACCTCGATCACGAACGAATCGCGATTGAGTGACAGCCGGTCGATGATCGAATCGGCGTACCGCTTGGCATGGGCGAGCCAGCTCTCTGACACCGACGAAAAGTAGGCATACTCAGCATCGAAGAGCGCTTCGCGTGCAGCGTAGTCTTCGGTTTGGACCAGCCAGCAGACGTCGCAGACGAACAGCTTGAGCGGGTAGTAGCGTTCCGCCCGTGTCAGATCGGCGAGCTTTAGGTAAGCGTTCGATGGCGGCGCAAAGCCCAGATCCAGAAACGGAATAGTCAGTGCATGACCACAATGACGGCACTTCAAGGTCTTGCTCCTTATCGTGATTCCGAGGCGGCCGCTAGAGCGGCGGTGCTTCGGAATCGCTCTTCATAGCGCTCAATCTGATCGAGCGTAATCTCTCGCACACCGCGCCCGGCAGCACGCTCGCGATGCCACTGTGCGACCCACGCGAGGGCTTCGTCCAGATCCAGCGCTGAGTTCCAGCGGAGTTCGCGGCGAGCCTTGTCTGCATCGAGCAACAGCAGGCCTGCTTCGTGCGGCGCGCCGGCTTCCGCCTGGACTTCGAAGGAGGCGTGTTCACCGAGAGCCGCCGTCAGCGCGGCCGCGATCTGCTCTACGGGGCGCATGTCGTCGGTCAGCGGACCGAAGTTCCAGGCGCCCGAATAGCGCTGCGGCGACTGGAATAGTTGTTCGGCGAGAAGGAGATAACCGGCTAGCGGAACGAGTACGTGCTGCCACGGACGCACCGCATGTGGCCTGCGCACGATCGCCGGTACGCCATTCTCGAAGGCGCGCAGCATGTCCGGCACCAGCCGGTCGGATGCCCAGTCACCACCGCCGATCACGTTGCCGGCGCGAGCGGTCGCGATGCCTGTTTGCGGCGCCTGCGCTGAGGTGGCATGGAAGAACGATCGACGATACGCGTCGGTGACCAGCTCCGAGCAGGCTTTGCTGTTGCTGTAGGGGTCGTGGCCGCCGAGAGCGTCGGTCTCGCGATAGCGATGTTCGGTCTCCCGATTCTCGTAGCACTTGTCGGACGTGACGTTGACGATCGCGCGTACGCTGTCGAGCCGGCGCGCCGCCTCGAGCACGTGCACGGTGCCCATCACGTTGGTTGCGTAGGTCTCGACGGGCGCCGAATACGAGAAACGCACGAGCGGCTGTGCGGCGAGGTGAAAGACGATTTCCGGGCGTGCCCGTTGCATGGCCGCGTGGACAGCATGCGCGTCGCGCACGTCGCCAAGGGTATGGTCGATATCTTCCGCAACCACGGCTTCGTGAAACAGGGAAGGCTGCGTTGGCGCATCGAGTGCGAAGCCCGATACGTGCGCGCCCATGCGTTGCAGCCAGAGAACGAGCCAGCTTCCCTTGAAACCGGTATGACCGGTCACGAACACGCGCCGGCCAGCCCAGAACTGAGACTGCATCATTGCCAGACCTTCCATGGCGCTTTGCCGCTCGCCCAGATCGCGTCGAGCTGGTGCTTGTCGCGCAACGTGTCCATTGGCTGCCAGAAGCCGTTATGGCGGTAGGTCTGCAACTCGCCGGAAGCGGCGAGTCGCTCCATCGGCGCGGACTCCCACGGAGTAGCGTCGTCGTCGATCAGGTCGAGGACGCGCGGAGATGCGACGAAGTAACCGCCGTTAATCCACGCGCCCCCGTCCTGCGGTTTCTCCATGAAGCCGACCACGGCGTTTTCGTCTTCGGCGAACTGGAGCACGCCGTATCGTCCGGGCGGCTGCACGCCCGTCACCGTGGCGAGGCGGCCGTGAGCCTTGTGAAAGCGCACGAGTTCGGTGATGTTCACGTCGCCGACCCCGTCGCCATACGTGAAGCAGAACGCTTCTTCGTCGCGCAGCAAATGGGCGGCGCGCTTCAGGCGCCCACCGGTCATCGAGTGTTCGCCCGTGTCGATCAGCGTCACGCGCCACGGCTCCGCGTAGCGTTGATGCACCTCCATGGAGTTCGACGCCAGATCGAACGTCACGTCGGACGAGTGCAGGAAGTAGTTGGCGAAATATTCCTTGATGACGTAGCCCTTGTAGCCGCAGCAAATGATGAAGTCATTCATCCCGTGAGACGAATAGATCTTCATGATGTGCCAGAGGATCGGACGGTCGCCGACGGTCACCATGGGCTTCGGGCGCAAGTGGGTCTCTTCTGCGAGTCTCGAGCCGAGCCCGCCAGCCAGAATGACGACTTTCATATCGATGTGCTTCGTTCAGGGGGGACGTAACGCCCGGCGTCTTGCCCCGGGCGTATCCGGGATTAACGAGTGCGTTTCAGGTAACCATGCGGCGCCACCGAGATCAGCAGCCGGTGGTCCATCTCGTGGTCGATCTCGAACTCGGAGTGGGCTTTGACGAAGGACCAGACGGCGGTCTTCGGGTTGTTGCCCACGTCCCAGGGCCGGTCAGGGAAGCTGCCCTGCGGCATGTCCTCGATGACGGTATCGAACGCCACGCAGTAGCTGTCGGGCGTCACGAGCGGTGCATAGGCTTCGAGTTCGGCCAGTACGTGGTCGTGTGTATGGTTGGAGTCGAGGCAAACGAGCACGGTCGGTTTGCCCTCGGCGTGGCGGCGCACTTGCTCGATGACTTCGGGGGCGATCGAAGAGCCCTCGATCATGTCGATGCGATTCGCCAGCGGATGGGCTTCGATCGCCGTCCGGTTATGGGCGCGAATGTCGATGTCCACGCCGACCACGCGACGCTTGGGCTTGGCAGGATCGAGGAGCGTGTTGCTTTCGATGGCGTCGCAATAGTCGAGCATGGCCAGCATCGAGGCGCTGAGGATCAGCGAGCCCCCGTGCGCGATACCGGTTTCGATAATGAGGTCCGGGCGCACTTGCCAGATTAGTTCTTGCATGGCCACCATATCCTGCGGGTACTGGATGATCGGGCGGCCAAGCCAGTGAAAATTGTACGAATACTGTCGAGCTGCGCTGGCAAGGAAGAATTCGCGGCCGGCGTCGAGCAATTCTGCATCATTGCCATACCCGGCTACGCGCCGTACCAGGTCCTGTTGGAAGTCACTCATGATCGATGCCGATATATTGAAAAGTTGGGCCAGCCTGCTCGCGGATCTCGTCCAGATAGTTCGAGTTCATCACGTAGATCGTCGTGCCTTCGCTCAGACGTGGTAGCACATCGTTCGGTGATTCGATCCGCAGGCCGGTTGCGGGAAGATATTTGCCCTGTTTGGCCGGATTAATGTCGATGACGGTGCGGATGGGCGCGCCGCCGCGCATGCGGCGCAACGCAAAGATTACGCCCTTGGAAGCGCCGCCCCAGATGACTGCCTGGTTGGTCTCGGCATGCATGTGCCTTTCACCTGCGCCGAACGTCGCGGGCAGCCGCACACGCTGACCCTCAACGTAAGCCGGCGTTCGGAGGCTACTGAGGTCTGCGACAACGTAGATGTACTGACCGCCGAAAAGATGTCCACTTTCGTGCACCGTGCCGAACATCCGGGTGAAATCCAGCAGCCGGAAGTAGTTGACGTGCTCGTAGAAGACATCGAACCAGGCACCTTGTTCGCAGATCCATTCGAAGCACGGCACTTCGATATAGATGGTGCCTTCGCCCTGATTGGCTTCGCGAAGTTGAGCGAGAAACTCGAGGGGGGCGACGACATGCTCGAGCGCATGACGCAAGATCAGGCCTCGGCCGGTCACGCCCGTGCCGGGAGCGAAATAGCGCTTCTCGATGGCGGGATTCGATCCTTCGTAGGCCGGATCGAATCCCGTGACCTCGCAGCCGCGGCTGGCCAGCATTTCGAGGAAGTAGCCCTTGCCGCAAGCCACTTCGATCAATGCGTGCCGGCCGAGGCCGCGTTCGACAATCGCAGCAACCTCTTCGAGGTGTGCCCGGAATTTCGCGCTTACGGCTTGCTCGTTCTGATAGTGCTGGTCATACACGACCAGTTCCGGGCGAAATGCTGCGTTATAGACGAGGCCCGTGTTCAGGTCCTCGACCAGGCGCACGTCGCCGAGCGGGCAGTTGCGCGCTTCTACCTCGCTTCCATACATGCGGTTCTGGAAAATGGGCAACTGGTTCGCAGAATATAGGTCACGCACGTAGCTCATGTGTTCTCCATCAACCCGGCGAGCTTGCTCCGGTCACCCCAGAACGCGAGCGGTTCATAGTCGGGGTAAGGGTAATGACCGAGTTCCAGTTCGATAGTCTTGCGGTGCTCGAGTAGCCACTGTTCGACGAGGCGACGCACTGATACCGGCGTGCCGGCGCAAACATTCACTGTGCCCGCGCCCTGGCCCCTGAGCGCGAGCGCGACGAGGGCTTTCGCAACCTCGGTAACCGGCAGATAGTCGCGCAGTTGTTCGCCGCCGGACATCGTGAAAGTGGGCAAGCCTTGTTCAACGGCTCTGCTGAGTTGTGGCAGCAACGCAGTCTCTGCCTGACCGTCGCCATACGTGTAGAAGAGCCGGGCCCAGGTGAGATCAAACGCCGCGCTGCAACTTCTCTGCAGGTATTCGAGTTGTCTGCGCAGCGAGTCCTTGGCGAATCCATAGGGCGTGACAGGCTCGGTGAGCAGCGTTTCCGTGAGCGCGCCTTCGCGCAGCCCATACTCGAGGCATGTACCCGTGACCACCAGGGAATTCAGACCTCCGTCGATCAACTGGCGGAGGAACGCGTAGTGCAGCGGCAATTCGACTTCGAAATGTCGTAGCGCCCGGTAGTTGGGCAGCCCGCCCCAGGCCATGTGAATCAGAACGTCCGGGCGGCCGAGTCGGCAGAATGCGTCGCCGGGCGGACTCGCCACGTCGAGCGCCACCCATCTCAGGTTCGCCTGGCATCGAAGGTCGTCGCGTTCGCTACGCGTGGTCGCTACGACTTCCAGGTCGTGGGCGGCAAGTTCTGCAAGCACATGCCGGCCGATAAAGCCAGTGGCGCCGGTAACAGCTACGGTAGTCATTCGTTGGTCGCGTGGCGGATTGAGTTGAGTCGATGCAATTGGAGCAGTACTTGTCTCGCAGTCTATGGGACGACGAGCGGAACAATTTGGCAAACAAGGCTCAAAATCCCGCCTAAATCGTCGGCCCGGAAATCCTGCGGGCGCAGTGCCTACACTCGACCTTCACGCTGCCTTCAATCGCCGTATTTGCGCAGATAGTTTTCGTACCCTTCGCGCCAGTTCGGCGTGCCGAACGCGCCGCCGCTTTCGTGCACGACCGAAATCGGCCAGGTACCCATGCGCAGCCCCTTGAGTTCCGCTTGGCGACAGAAGTCCATGTCGTAGAAGTGGAACTTGAACTGCTCGTCGAAATGCAGGCCAGTTTTCGCGAGCACTTCGCTATCCGCAATCAGCAGCAGACCGTCGAGAAGTTTGCATTCCTGTCCGGAAGGCCCGAAGGTCGACGCGATGTTGCACGGGAACCCCTTGCCGTGGCCGACGGTTCCGCTCAGATACTTGCGCTCGTCCCACTGCAGATCGGGCGTCGCGAAGGCCCATGCGGGCTGGCGCGGCACGCGGCGCAGGTTGCCGGCGAGTCCCACCACCTCGAAACGGGCGAGAGATTCGCGGACGCGCTCGGTCCAGAAGAAGTCGTTGAGCCAGACGTCGTCGTGAACGAAGACGAGGATGGCCGGACGCTGCTTCGCCTCATCGATCGCCGTGTTGTAGATGCTGGACAGCCCGCGCGTGTTGTTGTCGAACAGCTGGAGTTCGATGTTGGGCAGATGGGCGTAGAGCTTTAGAGACTGGCCAAGCGCCGTTTCATTCGAGAACTGTTCACGGGTGCGGCGGGTGCCGCAGACGATACGGATCGGTTTCGTCGCTGCGGGGATGCCGGTCACCGCGTCGATCGACGTGATCGAGCCGGCTGTTGGCGCAATATTCGGTTGTTGCTGCTCGCGCACAGGTTCCACAGCCGGTTCCGCCAACGCGTCTTGCGGCTGAGCCAGGACCTCGAAATGCTCCGGCGCAAGTCCGTCGCACCAGCGCTGCCACATGGTTCGCAGCGCACGCGATACGGCGTTGGCGATCGTGCTCGCGCTGATGATGGGCGACTGCATGCAGTGCTGGCGCAACTCGCGGCGCACCGTTGCGAGCGCCTCGATGTCGTTGCCGAGCGCGACGCACTTGCTCACAAAGTCGTCCTTGTCGTTCGCGACGAACGCTTCGTCGAGCCCGAGGTGCGAGAGCCATCCCGTGCTGCCACGGCTCGCCATCGAAACGCCGGGCAGCGTCATGGTGGGAACGCCCATCCACAGGGCGTGCATGGTCGTGGTCGAACCGGCGAATGGGAACGCGTCGAGACAGACGTCGACCTGCTGGTGCTGTTGCAGGTAGACATCGGTGCCCTTGCGCTGCATGAAGCTGATGCGGTTCACGTCGATGCCTTCGTTCGCGAACAGTCTGGCCAGCTTGTTCATCTGTTCGATCGACGTGATCGCGCCAATGAGCATGCGCGAAGTCGGTATCTCGCGCAGCACGCGCGCCCAAAGCGCCACGACTTCCGGCCCGATCTTGACCAGACGGCTGAAGCTGCCGAATGTCAGGTAGCCGTTTTTCAAGGCGGGCAGCTCGTTCACCTCCGGCGCTTGCGCGTATGGCTTGAACGGCGCGAGAGCCGGCAGGAACACGAGCTTTTCCGAGAAGCGGCTGGCGAACTGTTCGAGCGGCGTGACGAACCGGTCCGACATGTAATAGTCGATGGACGTCAGGCCGGTCGTGGCCGGATTGCCGATCCAGCTCACCTGGATAGGCGCGGGCTTGTGCGCGAGGGCCACGAGACGGTTACGACCGGTATGGCCGGACAGATCGATCATGATATCGATGCCGTCGTCGCGCATTTTTTGCGCGACCGCGGCGTCGGTCATGCCGAAGATTTCGTGCCACGCTTGCGCGTGCTCCCGGATCGTCTTCGTGAACGCATCGGTGACCACGTAGTTCGAATAGACGTGCAGTGACAGGCTTGAGTCGCGGGCCAGATGCTCCACGATCGACTGGAAGAAGTAGGCGACCGGGTGATTGATCAGGTCGCCGGAAACGAAGCCGATCCGCAGGCGTCGCGACGGATTGCGATCGTTGGTGTGTTGCGGCCAGTTTGCACGCAGGGAAGCTTCCTGGCGCTTCCCGTACTCGCTGAACTCTGCAAAGGCGCTTTCTGCATCGAGATCAGTCTTGTGCATCAGGCAGAACAGCATGTTGCTGTGTGTGGCCGCCTGCATGGGCGCGAGTGCGAGCGCCTTGCGAAAGGCGCTTTCCGCTTCATCGTACTGGCCATCCTCGTTCAGTGCGTTAGCCAGCGCGTCGAGTTCGAGAGCATTGTTCGGCTCCAGTTCAACGGCGCGGCGCATCTGGGCGATGCCCTCGCCGGCGCGACCCGTTGCCTGAAGGGCGGCACCCAATGTGCGATGCAGTGCTGCACTCTCGGGATGCTTCTCGAGAGCCTGGATGCAGTGCAAGATGGCTCGCTGGTGCTGGCGCGTGATATGCAGCGCGTCGGCCAGCATCGTCTGGGCGGGGAGGCTGTTGGGCAGCAGGCCGGTGGCACGCTCGGCCGACATCACGGACTCCGCGTACTTGCCTGCGCGCTGCAGGGCGTGCGTGAGCGTCAGCCAGCATTCGCCGTGCGCAGGGTTTTGCTCCGTCAAGCGACGGGCAAGCTTCAGCGCGGCCTCTGTTTTTCCGCCGTTGAAAAGATCGGCAAACTCGCGCAGATCCGTCATGCTTGCGCGGCGCGGGTCGACTATCGCTGCCGGCGTGTCCGAAGTCTTCTGCTGCGGCGCAGCTTCGGGAGCCTCCGCCGCGGCCGCGCGCGAAGGTTCAGTCGACGGCGCCGGTGCCGCCGCGGCGTCCGGCTGGGGCAGACGAGCCTTCAACGTCTCGATGGCATCGCCGGGAACGCCGCATTGCCGCGCCACATCAAGCGCCATCCGCGCGGCTTCAAACTGGTTGCTCGCGGTCAGGGCGTTGAAGTAGTAGACCCAGAGTTGCGCGAAGTTCGGCGTATGGCCGAGCACCGCTTCGAAGTGCGGCACGGCCTCGGCTGGCCGGTCCGTTTGCATGTACAGCACGCCCATATGGTAATTGGCGTCGACATGATCGCTATCCGCTTCCAGCACGATGGCGTAGAGCGCTTCGGCTTCGTCGTATTCCTGCTTGCGATGATGTTCGATCCCGGCTTCCATGACGAGCTGGATGTCGTTCCCCATTTGCGATTGGGGGGCGAGCGCGGTGGTTTCGGTCGGAGTTGGGAAAGCGGTCATGACGAAGGCGTGCTTGCGCCGCAGTTAGCAGAAGTGAGGCAATTATCGAGGGCGCGCACTCGGGACGAATTGCCGAGTTGACGTCAAAACGCCCGCCAATTCGGTGGTGCGAACGAAGGGCGGAGATGGGGTCGGGGTAGTCGGCCGTTGCGGCCATGGCCGTGCGCAATGAGGGCGCACAAAGAAAAGCCCGCACGAGGCGGGCCGAGGTACGCGAATGCGCCCTCGAGGGCGCAATGGTTGCTTGTTATTCCTGTACGCGCTGCAAAGTCCGTACTTCAGAACTGCGCGACGCGCTGATACTGGTTCACGTTGCGCGTGGCCTGCATGGCGGAACGGTATTCGGCGCTCAGCGCCGACTGTGCCGAACCTGCCGTTGCGGCGATACGCGCGTCGATAGCGTGAACCTGCTTGAGCACGTCGAGCGCGGCGTCCGTTTGCTTCGCGGAGAGCGACATGAGCAACGGCGAGCGCTCGTTCGCGAGCGCGGCCGCCTTTTCCCATTCGCCGACGGCTGCCGCCTGTTCGATGTCTTTCGTGATCTGCCAGATGCGATCGATGGGCGCTGCGAATTCCATGTCGTCTCTCCTGCTGGATGCGCTCAGCTCTTGTTGGTGGCCAGCGCGCCTGCGCTGTTCGTACCGCCGAAGAGCTGCGTGAGGTATTGCTGGTTGTTGTTCATCGTCGCCATCAGCGTGTTGAGCGCGGTGAATTGCGCGGTGTACATGCTGGTGAGCTGCGACTGGTATTCCGCGAGATTCGACTGCTGCGTCGAGAGGTTCGTCAGGTCAGTCTGGATCGAGTTGGTACGCGTCGTGATGACGCCCGTGCTCGACGAATAGCTCGTGATGTTGTTATTCAACTGGGCGGCGACGCCGTTGGTCGAATTGAACAGCGCTGCCACGGTCGACTGATTGTTTTGCAGTGCCGTATTCAGCGTGTCGCTGTCGACCGAGAGCGAGCCGTCCGAATTCAGCGTGACGCCAATCGACGCCAGGCTGGTCGTCGTATTGCCGCTCTTCACGCCGGTTGCCACGATCGTCGCCAGCTGGTTCTGAATCATGTTCAGCGTCGAGTCGCCGAGCAGCACGCCCTGCGACGTCGACGTCGAACTGAACGACGTGAGCGTCGACATCGTCGTCACGAGCGTGTTGTACAGCGTGACGAAATTGTTGATCGCGCTGGATTCCGCGCTGGTGTTCTGCGCAACCGTAAGCGTTTGTGCGCCGCTGCCCGTGCTCGACGTGTCGACCGCCGCTGCGGTGAGGGTCAGCGTGACGCCAGACAGCGCGGTTTTTACGGTGTTCGTCGTGCTGGTCGCGCCCGTGCCGTCGATCGTGAAATAGGCGTCCTGTGCGGCCGTGGACTGTGTCCAGTTGGTCGTGTTGGAGATCGTCGACTGGTTGGCGGTGAGGTTGGCGGAAGTCGCGCTCGCGCTCGTGATCGCCGTGCCTGCTGTGGTCGTCACGGCAAGGTTGTTCAAGGCATCGCTGGAATTCGAGTCGCTGATCGCGATGCTGATGCCGTTCGATGCGCCGGTCGAGGTGGCGTGCAGCACAAGGTGCGCGCCATCGGCGCCGTTGACGACCGTTGCCGTCACGCCCGGATTGTTGGTGGCCGAGTTGATCGCCGATGCAATGCCTGCGACGGTGCTGTTGGTGCTGTCGAGCGAGATCGTGGTGCTGGCGCCGTTGACCGTCAGCGTCATCGTGGACGAGCCCGAGGCGAGCGCCGTTGTTGCGCCGTAGCCGGTCGAGGTGAGCACCTGAGCTTGTGCCACTTGCTTGACGTCGAGCGAATACGTCCCTGCTGCCGCGCCGCTGCCTGCGGTGGCCGTAATGCCGGTGCCGCTGAGCGTCGTGCTGAACGCACTGAGGGTCGTGCCGTCCGAGAGCGGCGAGAGACCTGCCTGGAGCGCGGAGAGCGCGGCGGAAAGCGCGCCGTACGCGGAGATTTCGGTGTTGTCCTGCGTCTGCTCGGCGCTGATCGTGGCGGCCTGGCCGGCGATCTTGGAGTTGACGAGCGCCGTGACGAGCGAATTCACGTCCATCGACGAGTTGCCGGTCGAGCCGCTGACGATCGACTGGGCTGCTTGCTGCAGAGCGGCGTTGCTCGCTGCGGTCGTAGCGGCGACGCTACTTGCGATCGTGCTGGCTGTCGAGCTGGTTACGGTGGACATGAAGGGGCTCCGTGCGTCGGCGTTGCAGTTTGAATCGGTTCAAGTCTGGAAAACGCCAATCGGGAGGCGATCCTCCCGATTGGCTTGCGTTGCGCTCACGGGTATGGCGGCCGGGCGCAACGCTTGGGCTACAGAAGCTCGTATTACTGGAGGAGCTTCAGGATCTGCTGCGGCTGCGAGTTCGCTTGTGCGAGCACCGAGATACCGGCTTGCTGCAGCACTTGAGCCTTCGAGAGGTTCGCCGTTTCTTCCGCGAAGTTAGCGTCCTGGATCGACGACTGGGCGGTCGACAGGTCGGTCGACTGAGCTTGCTGCGTCGTGCCGATTGCCGTGAAGCGGTTCTGTGCTGCGCCGAGCGTTGCCTGCAGGTTGTTCAGCGTGTTCAGTGCGTTGTCGATCGACTCCATGGCCATGCTTGCGCCGCTTGCCGTGCCGATGTTGACGTTTGCAACATCCGTCGGTGCGTTGTAGGAGCCAATCTGAGCGGCCACAGCGGTGGCAGCAGCGGAGCCTGCCGAGCCCGCATCCGCGATGAGGTTGGTGGCGGTAAGCGTGACAGCCGTGCCTGAACCCTGGACGGCGTTGCCGCTGGAGCCGGAGGCACCCGTGGCGGTGAACAGGGCGCCGACCGCGGTCGAGGTCAGTGCCTGGTTGTTCTGGTCCGTGAAGGTGAAGCCGCCGCTGCCGTCGGAAACCACATTGACGGAGGTGACGGTTGCAGCCGAGGCGGCGACCGTAGCGCCAGCCGAGTTCAGGCTCAGGCCGGAGAACGTGCCAAGCGTTTGGCCAGCTTGCGGCACGCCGCTGCCGATCGAAGCGGCCGACATGTTTTGGTTCAGGTTCAGGCTGATCGTCTGGCCGACGTTCGCACCGACCTGGAACGACACGGTACCGAGCGAGCCGTTCAGCACGTTCATGCCGTTGTACGTCGTTTGCGACGCGATACGGTTGATTTCCGAAACTTGCTGGTTCACTTCCTGCTGCAGTGCTGCGCGGTCGTCCGAGGTCATCGAGCCGTTGGCCGCTTGCGTGGCCAGCTGGCGGATACGCTGCAGGCTGCTCGTCAGCGACGACAGACCGCTCGATGCCGTTTGAACCAGCGAAACGCCATCGTTCGAGTTCGACACGCCCTGATTCAGACCGTTGATCTGGGTCTGCATGATGTTCGAGATCGCGAGGCCTGCTGCATCGTCAGCTGCGCTGTTGATGCGCTTACCCGACGACAGGCGCGTGATCGCTTGCGACAGCGCGCTGCCCGAGCCCGTCAGGTTCTGTTGCGCGACGAGCGAGTTGATGTTGCTGTTAATTCCGAGCATGGAAATTCTCCTAAGCGGGCTGAAAGCCCGTTACAAGCCACTATGGCCGCGGCGGGTGCAATCTTTCATTGCTGGCCGCCTCAGTGAAGGTTGTCGGCGTGGGTAAAAAAAACTTGAGGGGAAGCACCGACAATCGAGACCTCATTTGCGCGGTGCATAAAAAGTCCTGTTGCGCCGCGCTCTGTGCTTCCCGCTTCCCTCACGCATTCCTGCGTCTTGCAGTTTGCAAGCGTGTTTACGGCAGGTATCGCGCGTGGTTTAGTGCAGTGACGCCGGCCGCGCGCCCGTGCCCGCTGCAGCGCGCCGCGAGGCGGCGTATGCTCAGCGGTTCCCCGTCCGCCCTTTTTCTGGAGGCCCCATGGAACTACGCAGGATCGGCACTTCCTCGTTGCAGGTCGCCCCGCTCATGTTCGGCGGCAACGTCTTCGGCTGGACCGCAGACGAAGCCACCTCGTTCTCGATCCTCGACGCCTTCACCGACGCCGGCCTCAACTTCGTCGACACCGCCGATGTGTATTCCGCGTGGGTGCCCAGCAACCAGGGCGGCGAGTCGGAGACGATCATCGGCAAGTGGATCGCGAAAAGCGGCAAGCGCGACAAGGTGGTGATCGCAACGAAGGTCGCAAAAGATGCGCGCCGCCCGGGACTTTCCGCCGCCAACATCGCGGCTGCCGTGGAAGATTCGCTGCGTCGTCTGCAGACCGATTACATCGATGTGTACTTCTCGCACGAGGACGACCAGAAGGTCCCGCTCGAGGAAACGCTCGGTGCCTACCAGCGGCTGATCGAGGCCGGCAAGGTGCGTGTGATCGGCGCGTCGAACTACACGGGCGCGCGCGTCGAGGAAGCGCTCGCGGTTTCGACGAGGTCCGGCCTGCCCCAGTACCAGATCATCCAGCCCGAATACAACCTGTACGACCGCGCCCGCTACGAGGCCGATCTCGAACCGGTGGCGATGGCGCAGAAGCTCGCGGTCGTGCCCTATTACAGCCTCGCGAGCGGCTTTCTCTCGGGCAAGTACCGCTCGCGCGAGGATCTCGCGAAGAGCACGCGCGGCTCGCGCGTCGAGAAGTACCTCGATCACCGCGGTATCCGGATCCTCGCGGCGCTCGATTACGTGGCCGAGCGCCACGGCAGCACGCTTGCGGCGGTTGCGCTGGCGTGGCTGATCACGCGCCCGAGCATTACCGCGCCGATCGCGAGCGCGACCTCGCTGGATCAGCTGGAGAGCCTGGCTGCCGCGGTACGGCTGAAGCTCGATCCGGCCGACATCCAGGCGCTCAACGACGCGAGCGCCTGACGGCAAAGGCATTAACCCAGGTGTCCTAATTGACAGGGCGGGCGCGGCGGCCGTGGCAAGCCGCGCAAGTCCCTGACTAGAATCAAGAAACCCTGGTCAGGCGGATCTTTTCCTGATATCATTGGGAGTGAATTGAGATCTTTGCCTGTTTTGTTGCCGTGTTCGTTACTGTTGGCGGCCGCAAACCGGCGGTCAGGTGTGTTGCAGCAAGGTCGACCTGATCGCGTTCCGCTGTGAACCCCCTACTTCTCTTTTCCGGCCTCCGTGGCCGCCTTGCCTCTCGTTTAGCCCCAGCGTGGCGAACGACCGGAGGGCCGGCGCGTGAGCGGCTTTGACGCTCGCGCCTTTGAACCGTATTAAGCGATTTGAGTTAGGAAATACATGACGACGATTCTTCTGAAGGAAAACGAGCCGTTCGAAGTGGCGATTCGCCGCTTCCGCCGTGCAATCGAAAAGAACGGCCTGATCGCCGAGCTGCGTGAGCGTCAAGCTTACGAAAAGCCGACGGCAGTTCGCAAGCGCAAGAAGGCAGCTGCTGTGAAGCGCCTGCACAAGCGCCTGCGCAGCCAGATGCTGCCGAAGAAGCTCCACTAAGCTTTTTCGCTTTTCGGTGTTCCGCCAGACGGCGGCGCATGCTTCGCAAGAAGCTGCGCCGCCGTTTGCGTTTGCGCGTGTTCGTGCGTAGCACTACGCGCCTAAGCGCGGCGCGCGTTGTGCGCGCCGGCCGATTTCAGGCGGCGTCCTTCAGCTGCTCGGGCGATAAGCCGAACTGCGCGGCGATCGAGCAAAGGCGTTCGCGCCATTCCCACACGCCAAACACGTCGTGCACGTTCTGCAGGCAACTCAGCAGATTGATCGTAGCGGGGTCGTATACGTTGATATGGGCGCGCAGCAGCGCCTTTTTCAGCGCGGCAACGCCCACGTCCATATAGAGCGGCACGTCGTTCGTTTCACGGCCGATGAAGCGCACGGGTATGCCTTCCATGGCGCTCATGTAGTCGCGTGGCCGGATGAAGCTGCCGACCGGACATCCGCCGTAGCAGTGCGCGCTGCCGGAGCCGCCGCCGCAGCCACCGCCCCGGTAGGCGCCGCCGCCGCGTGGAAGAAGTGCCGCGCGCCCCTGGCCAAACAGATGGGCCACTGCGCGGTCGAAGATCTCCTGATGACTCAGGAAGTGGACGTTTTTCATTTCAACCCCCTGTTGCCCAGGTGCCAGGCACAGGTTAATTCCCTTCTAATGCGGCGCCGCCGGCCTCCCAGCCGGCATCACTACCCGTTCCCCTGACGCGCCTGCATTCACTCCCGTTATAACGGCACGCCAGCGGAAAACCGTGGGGCGGCGCACGGTAGCGATCAAAAATCAGGTTGGCCGGCGCAGTCGCTCTGGCGTGTCACAAAGCCATGCGGGACAAGAGTTTGCACGGCGTCCCGCTCCGCTCGGGAGTTACCCGAGTCGCACGAGCTTCGCTGCGCTCAGGCGCGGCGCTTCTTTTTGCCAAGCGCTGCGCAAGCCTTGCGGCACATGCAGTCGCGCTCATGGTCGTTGACCATGCCGACTGCCTGCATGAACGCGTAACAGATCGTCGTGCCAACGAATTTGCAGCCGTACTTTTTGAGCGCCTTGCTAAGCGCGTCCGAGACTTCGGTAGAGGCCGGTGCGTCGCGATACGAGGCGAGGTCGTTCTGGATGGGCGTGTCGTCCACGAACGACCAGACAAATTTCGCGAGCGTGCCGTGATCGGCCTGGATCTGCTGCACGGCGCGCGCGTTGGCGATGGCGGCCTCGATCTTGGCCCGGTTGCGCACGATCGAGGCGTCCTGCATGAGCGTTTCGACTTGGTTGGGCGTAAAGCGCGCAACCTTGGCGATGTCGAAGTTGGCGAAGGCGCGGCGATAGCCTTCGCGCTTGTTGAGTATCGTGGACCACGAGAGTCCTGCCTGCGCGCCTTCGAGCACGATCATTTCGAACAGATGCTGGTCGTCCCGCGACGGCACACCCCACTCCTCGTCGTGGTATTGCACATACTGCGGCGACGCGCCGGCCGATACCCAGTTGCAGCGGTGTGTCACGGTAAGTTCCCCTTGCGAGACGTCGTTCGAGCCACGCAAGCATAGCGGATCGGTGCCGCGCCGCCACCCTGGCCGGATGGCCGATTGTGCGAAGCCTGGGAAGCCGTTAGTCTCTGCGGCACGACAAAAATTTTGGCTTTCGAACCGGACTCTCAGGCGCGCGCAGCGCGGCGGACATCATGCAGAAATACACCTGGTTGATTGGCGTGGACGGCGGCGGCACCGGCACGCGCATCGCGCTTGGCGACACGAACGGCGTCGAACTCGCGCGCGCGGCTGCGGGGCCGTCGGGGCTCGGGCTAGGTATCGAACGGGCCTGGCAATCGATCGAGGAAGGCTGCCGCGCGGCGTTTGCCCAGGCGGGGCTCGCGTTCGACTGGTCGCAATGCGTGCTTGGCTGCGGGCTCGCAGGCGTGAACAACCCCGACTGGCTGGCGCCGTTTCTCGCTGCCGCGCCCCCGGCGGCCGGGCTCGCGGTGGAAAGCGACGCCTACACGACACTGCTGGGCGCGCACGGCGGCGCGCCGGGCGTGGTGGTCGCCCTCGGCACGGGCAGCATCGCGGCGGTTCTCGGTGAGGACGGTCAGTGCCGCATTGCGGGCGGTTTCGGCTTTCCCTCGGGCGACGAAGCGAGTGGCGCCTGGTTCGGCCTGCGTGCGATCGTCTGGGCGCAGCAGGCGCTCGATGCCCGCGTGCCCATGGACGACTTCGCACGGGCCCTGCTCGCACACGCGTGCGCCACCGATCGAGACAGTCTCATTGTGTGGCAGTGCGCGGCCAACCAGACGGCGTATGCCAGCCTCGCGCCGGTCGTCCTCGCGCATCGCGAACATCCGTTCGTCGCCAGGCTGCTCGCCGAAGCCGGCGTGGAAATTGCGAAACTCATCACCGCGCTCGATCCTTCGGGCAAGCTGCCGGCCGCGCTCTCGGGCGGCCTTGGGCAGCCGCTGCGCGAATGGGTGCCGCAAGCGGTGCGCGATCGCCTGCGCGCGCCGCTCGCCGATTCCACCACCGGTGCGCTGCGGCTCGCGCAGATGGAGGCCCAGCGGCTGGCAAGCGCCGCCGCGGACAGCTGAGTGGCTGTGAGAAGGGGCACGAACGTAGGTCAACGGCATAGCCATGCCGCAGATGCTACGATTCAACGTTTCCCGCTAGCTGTGTGATCACCATGTACAAGGTCATTGCAACCGATCTCGACGGAACGCTGCTCAATAGCGACCATCAGGTCGATCCGTTCACGGTTGCCACGCTGGGCGCGCTCGATGCGCAAGGGCTGCCGTTCGTGATCGCGACCGGCCGCCACTATTGCGACGTGGCCGGCATTCGCGACGTGCTCGGCATCCGACCGTATCTCATCACCGCGAACGGCGCGCGCGTGCACGCACCCGACGACACGCTGATCCACGCGAGCAATCTGGGCGCGCCCATGGTCGAGCGTCTCGTGGCTGCCGACACCGTGGGCGAGCACGGCCGCGTGATCGTGAGCATCTACACCGACGACGCCTGGCTCATCGACCGCGATGCCCCCGAACTGCTCGCATATCACCAGGACTCGGGCTTCGAGTACCGCGTGGCGGATCTGCGCGACTACGCGGGCGCAGGCATTGCCAAGGCGCTCTATATCGGCGATCCGGCAGATCTCGCACACGTCGCGCAAAATCTCGCGCGCGAGTTCGGCAACGCGCTCTACGTCACCTACTCCCTGCCCGATTGTCTCGAAGTCATGGTGGCCGGCGTTTCGAAGGGCCGCGCGCTGCGCGTCGTGCTCGACCGGCTCGGCGTGGACGCGGCGGGTTGCGTCGCGTTCGGCGACAACATGAACGACATCGATCTGCTCGAAACGGCGGGCCATCCGTTCATGATGAACAACGCCAATCCCGATCTCATCAAGCGGCTGCCTCGGGTGCCGCGCATCGGCAACAACTTCGAAGCCGGTGTCGCGCATCATCTGCGCAAGCTGTTCGCGCTCGACGACGAACTCGCGTCGTAATTCACGCGGGCGCGGTCGTTAGCACCGCCACCGCTGTCGCGATTCCATGCGAACGGTTACCGCGGGACGGTTACTGCGCCGCGGGCAATTGCGCGCACGGGCAGTCGTCCGCACGTGCGTCGAGCCCTTCGCGCTCGTGGGAGAAACGCGCACGCGCGGCGCCGCCGCTCCAGTCGATGCGCACCACATAGATGCTGTCGAAGTCCGCGCTCTCCCAGCGCGGCACATCGCTCGCGCTGCCGCCGTGCGCGGCGACGATGCGGCGCACGAGCGTCTCGATTTCCCGGTGTTCCCACGCAACGAGCACGGTGCGGCCGCGCCACTGCGGATCGACGAGCGTGGTTTGCAGCGCGTCGATCTTCGAGTAGCCATACGGCGTCTGGATCGGCATGCCGAACTGGATCGCAGTCGGCTCGATCGTCGCGAGCGGGCGCACGTAGTAGTAGGAATGCCCGTTGTCTTCCTTTTGCTCGCCGGGGTCGGGCGCATAGATGGCGTCGGGCTTGCCGTACTTGGCCGCGATCACGGCTGGCAGCGCAAGCGCGCGGTTCAGCCCCTTGCAGTTGAGCTGGCCGAATCCCTCTGGCGGCTTTTCGCCATGCCTCACGAAGATGAGTGTTTCGACGTTGCGCGCGGCTGGCGCGCTGCTCGCATTCGTTTGCGCTGTCTCGCCGGCGTTTGCGGGTCCGTTGGCGTGCGGCAGCGGCGCACAGGCGCATAGCAGTGCGCTCAGCGCGGCGGCGAGCGTCGAGGCGATCCGGCCTGGCCGGGGGCGTAAGCGCTTCATGCTGGGCGTGCTGCTCCAGGTCGCAAGACAATGGGAAGGTCGCCCGATTCTAGCAGCGCAGCCATCACGGGCCCGGCCAGCAGCGCACCCGGAGCGCGCCGCGGCCAGCAAGACAAACGGGCGCCGAAGCGCCCGTTTGCAACTGCACGGAGAACGTGTCGCAATGCGGCGCGGCTCGGGCCGCGCGGACGTGTCAGCGCGCGTCAGAGGCCGTCAAGCCGTCTCGCGCACGGCGACCGCCGCCACCGCTTCGCGCCGCCCCGCCACCGCCGGGTACACGATGCCTGCGATCACTGCGCCGGCGATCGGCGCGACCCAGAACAGCCACAGCTGCGAGATCGCCTCGCCGCCCACGAACAGCGCGGGGCCGGTCGAGCGAGCCGGATTCACCGAGGTATTGGTGACGGGAATCGAGATCAGATGAATCAGCGTGAGGCACAGGCCGATGGCGATCGGCGCGAAGCCTGCGGGTGCGCGCTTGTCGGTTGCGCCGAGAATGACGAACAGGAAGAACGCGGTCATGACGGCTTCGCACACGAACGCGGCGCCCATGGCGTAGTGGCCCGGCGACTGCCCGCCGTAACCGTTGGTCGCGAAGCCGCTCGCGACGAGGTCGAAGCCGGGCTTGCCCGTCGCGATGAGCGCAAGTACGAAAGCGCCGATCACCGCGCCCACCACCTGTGCTGCGATATAGGGCACGAGGTCGCGCGCCGGGAAGCGGCCCGCCACGGTCAGGCCCACGCTCACGGCGGGATTCAGATGGCAGCCCGAAATGTGGCCGATGGCGTAGGCCATGGTGAGCACGGTCAGACCAAAGGCGAGCGACACGCCCACGAACCCGATCCCGAGTCCGTGAACCGGCCCGGCGAAGTTGGCCGCGAGCACCGCGCTGCCGCAGCCGCCCAGAACGAGCCAGAAAGTGCCGATCAGTTCGGCGATGAGCCGCCTGGATAAGTGCATTGCGTGACACCTCGAAAAGTCGATTTTTGAAGGGGCCGCGTAAAGCACCGGCACCGGGAAATGCCAGATTCTAGGCAGTCGCCCTTTTCGATGCTGTCAAGGATTGTCAATTTGGACGTAATTGATCGAATTATTGCGATCGATGTGTACGCAATTGCGCTGGAGCCGGTCGATCGTTAAATCGAAGAATAGCGTGAAAAAACAGTATTAATAGCGATTGCGAATTCCGTTATTTGCGTCTAATCTCCGATCGAGCCGGTTTCAAGAGCAATGAAGGGGGAATAGAAATGTCGCAATATACAGAAATCAAGGCGCAGATCGCAAAACTCCAGGCTCAGGCCGAAGAGGCGCGGCGCACCGAGATCGCGGACGTCATCGCCGCGATCCGGGAAAAGATCGCCGAGTATGGCCTTTCCGCCCAGGACCTGGGCTTTGCCGAGGCCGCGCGCCGCGGACGCCCGCCGAAAAAGGCGCCGCTGCCCGCGCGCTATCAGGACCCCAAGTCGGGCGCGACCTGGAGCGGGCGCGGCAAGCCGCCCAAGTGGATCGCGGGCAAGAATCGCGAACGCTACCTGATCGCCTGACGCATGCCGCCGGAGAACAGCCCGGCCGCCATACCGGCGTAACTGCAATGCAATAAAAGAGCCGCATGTTTCATGCGGCTCTTTTTTGTGCGTCTTCTGTAATCAGCGCGTAATGGCGCTATTCGACGACTCGCAAACGATTCACGTCGTGCATTCGTCTGGATTTATCGCGAAAACCGGAATGCTTCGCACTCAGCCGGCGGCGACGCGACGCAGTACCGGACGCTGTGCGGCTTCGATCAGCGCCGTATAAGTGTCGACATAATTCCCCGCCATGATGTGCGACGTGAAGCGGTGTTCGAACTGGTTGCGAATCGCCACGCGCGAAAGCGAATCGATATTCTGCAGCGCGGCCACGGCGCCTTGCACGTCCTCGACGACATAGCCCGTGACGCCCGGGTCGATCACCTCCGGCACCGAACCGCGATTGAAGGCGATCACCGGCGTGCCGCATGCCATCGCCTCGATCATCACGAGGCCGAACGGCTCGGACCAGTCGATCGGGAACAGCAGCGCCTTCGCCCCCGAAAGGAACGCGGGCTTCTGCTCTTCGTTGATCTCGCCGACGAACTCCACGTGGGCCTGCGAAAGCAGCGGCTCGATCTCGGTCTTGAAGTAGTCCTGGTCGACCTTGTCGACCTTGGCGGCGATCTTCAGCGGCAGGCCGGAGAGCGCGGCGATCTTGATCGCCGTATCTACGCGCTTTTCCGGGCAGATCCGGCCGAGGAACGCGAGGTACTCGGGCTTGCGGTCGGCTTGCGGCGTGAGCAGGTTCTTTGGCAGTCCGTGATAGATCGTGTTCTGCCATGCGGCCTGGGACAACGGCTGGCGCTGCGAGTCCGAAATCGAGATCACCGGTGCGTTCGGGAACTGCTCGAACACCGGTTGCAGCTCCGGCAGGTCGAGACGGCCGTGGAGCGTCGTGACGAACGGCGTGTCCATGGTCGTGAAAAGCGGAAACGGCAGATAGTCGAGGTGGAAGTGCAGCACGTCGAATTCGTGCGCGACGCGGCGCACGCGCTCGAGCAGCACCATGTGCGGGGCCAGCGCGTCGCGGATCGTCGGGTCCAGACGCAGTGCGCGCGGCCAGGCGGCTTCGAGGTTTGCCGAGGTGACCGAATCGCCGCTGGCGAACAGCGTCACGTCGTGGCCGAGGTCGACCAGCGCTTCGGTCAGGTAGGACACGACGCGCTCGGTGCCGCCATAAAGCTTGGGCGGAACGGCTTCATAAAGTGGCGCAATTTGTGCGATTCGCATTGTTCGATCTCCTGGGCAAAAAGCCCAAAAAGGCCGCGTGTGCAACGAACTCGGTGATGCGGCACTGCGGCGGTACAACGGTATCGGGTTATCCCTGAGACCGATTATGGCCATTTCGCGGCCCGATACACGCGGTTTTGCAAACGCTTAAAGTTGTTACAGCGGGATACAGCAGGTGTAAGAGGCCATTGCAAAGCGTGACGCGGCTTGCGCGCGCACTGCGCAAGCCGCGTGCCCGGACGCCAGAACAAGGGTCAAAGGCCCGGGTGAGTCGGTCGAGCGCGCGCTAGTTAGCACGCACGCGTGACGCATCCATGAAAAAGCCTATAATCGACAGATAATTTCGCGGCTTATGCGCATGACATGACGCGCCCCGCCTCCCGCCGCTGCTCCTGCCTCTGTGTCAGAAAAATTCCTACACGTTTGCGAAACTTTTTCTCGCAACGCGTCGCGGCATCCGTCCGATTTCCATTTGTTCCCGCCCCAGCCACAATGGACCCACGACCATAAACAGGCCGTTCGGATGCACTCGGGTTGCATCTGGGCGAGCAAACGTTTTCCGCGGGCGGTCTGACCAGCCGCCGCGATTTGATTCGGGGGAATCCATGAGCGCGACGACGCACAGCGACATGCTCAATGAGATCAAGGAAGTGAACCTGTCATACCTGTTGCTCGCGCAACGTCTTTTGCGCGAAGACAAGCCGACGGGTATGTTCCGCATGGGCATCTCCGAGCAGTCTGCCGAGGTGCTCGCCAATCTCACTTTCGCGCAGACCGTACGCCTTGCCGCATCGAACCAGCTGCTTTGCCGCTTCCGGTTCGACGACCACGCCATCCTGAGCGCGCTTGCCGACAAGGGCAAAACCGCGCTGACGCACTCGGCGATCATCATGGCGGGCCAGGACGTCGAGCAGATCGGCTGAACCGCTTCGCCCCGCGCCGCAGCGCGCGGCCGCGCATTGCACGCCTGCTGCCCGCGAACGGCGGCAGGCGCCACGCGCATTCCATTGCGGCTTTCAACGGGTGTCTATGGCGACAAAGAGTGTGGTGCAGGAGGTAAAAGAGATCGCGCTCGCGATCGAGCTGATCGAACTGGGCGCGCGTCTGCAACTGCTCGAGGCGGAGACCTCGCTCTCGCGCGACCGGCTCATCCGGCTTTACAAGGAAGTGAAGGGCGAGTCCCCGCCCAAGGGCATGCTGCCGTTTTCGACCGACTGGTTCATGACCTGGCAGCCGAACGTCCATTCCTCGCTGTTCTACAACACGTTCATGTTCATGAGCCGCCACGCGCGCTGCGAGCCGATCCACGCGATCGTGAAGAGCTACCGACTCTATCTCGAGCACTTGCGGCTGCACGACGAAACGCCCGCGTTGAGCCTCACGCGCGCCTGGACGCTCGTGCGCTATTTCACCTCGGGCCTGCTGCAGATGACGCCGTGCAGCCGTTGCGGCGGCCGCTACGTGGCGCATGCGCACGACCCGCAGCGCGGCTTCGTCTGCGGGCTGTGCCAGCCGCCGTCGCGGGCGGGGCGCACGCGACGCAGCGCGCTTGCCTCGCAGATCGCCGCTTGAGGCAGATCAACCCGGCTTCACCTCGATCGATGCGGCTTGCTGCCGTTCATGCAGGCCGGGACTCCGGATAAACCCGGCTCGTCCCGGCGCAGAGGCCGCGCGGCTGCGCCGGATGGCGCCTGCCGCAGCGGGGCCGCATCGTCACACGCAGCCGCAGGCACGAACTGCAACCCCTTCCCGCGCGGCTTTGCGAACCGGCCCCAGATTCCTCCGTCATGCCGATGCCAGGCAGACGGCAGATGCCCGGCCGGCTTGCGATCCGCGCCCATTCAAACCCAAAGTTTTTCGCGCCGTTGCCGTAAACCCAGCTAAGGGCGCGGGCCGACGGCGGTTCGCGGCGCATTTCTAGTGAGGACCCGGCAGTGCTGATTATCGTTGGAACCCTCTTGACGATCCTTTGCGTCTTCGGCGGCTATGCACTCGAGGGCGGCCATCTGGGCGCGCTCATGCAGCCGATGGAACTGCTCATGATCGGTGGTGCTGGCGTCGGCGCGTTCATCCTCGGCAACGGCATCAAGACCATCAAGGCCACCTTGCGCGTGCTTCCCACGCTGTTCAAGGGCGCCAAATACAACAAGGACGTGTACATGGAGCTGCTCGCGCTGCTCTATGTCCTGCTCGCGAAGGCGCGAAAGGAAGGCACGCTCACGCTCGAAGCGGATATCGACGATCCGCAGAAGAGCCCGATCTTCACGCAGTATCCGAAGATCCTGGCCGACCACCACATCGTCGAATTCCTCACCGACTACCTGCGCCTCATGGTGGGCGGCAACATGAACGCCTTCGAGATCGAAAGCCTCATGGACGAGGAAATCGAAACCCACCACGCCGAAGGCGAGGCGCCCGCTCATGCGCTCGCGAAGGTGGGCGACGCGATGCCGGCGTTCGGTATCGTCGCGGCGGTGATGGGCGTGGTTCACACCATGGCGTCCGCCGACAAGCCGCCCGCGGTGCTCGGCGAGATGATCGCCCAGGCGCTGGTCGGCACCTTCCTCGGCATTCTGCTTTCGTACGGCCTGATCGGACCGCTATCGAGCCTCGCGGAGCAGCGCGTGACCGAGTCGACCAAGATGTTCCAGTGCATCAAGGTGACGATCCTCGCGAGCCTGAACGGCTACGCGCCGGCGATTGCCGTGGAGTTCGGCCGCAAGGTGCTGTTCTCGACCGAGCGTCCGTCGTTCACGGAACTCGAAGAGCACGTGCGCCGCGTGAAGGCGAAGTAAGGGACGGCCCATGAGCAACAACAAGGACCGCGCAATCGTTGTCAAGCGCGCCGCGCCGAAGAAGGCCGGCCACCATGGCGGCGCATGGAAGCTCGCGTACGCGGACTTCATGACCGCGATGATGGCGTTCTTCCTGCTGATGTGGCTGCTGTCGTCGGCTTCGACGGTGCAGTTGAAGGGCATCGCCGACTACTTCAACCAGCCGATGAAGATCACGCTCTGGGGCGGCGATCGCAGTGCGGAAGACTCGAGCATCCTGAAGGGCGGCGGCCGTGACATCTCGTCGCAAGACCAGGGCGTCACGCGCCGCAGCGACGGCGCGACCGAGCGCTCGGAGCGCAACCAGTCGAAGCACAACGACGACGACGCCACGAAGCAGCTCGAAGGCTCGCTCGAACGCAAGGAGCAGGTGCGCCTGCACGACCTGCAGGTGAAGCTGATGGCGGCGATCGAGGCGAACCCGGTGCTGCGCCAGTTCAAGCAGCAGATCCGCATCGACTCCACGCTGCAGGGCCTGCGCATCGAGATCGTCGACTCGCAGAAGCGCCCGATGTTCGCCACCGCGCGCGACGTGGTCGAGCCGTACATGCGCGACATCCTGCAGGCGATCGGCAAGACACTCAACGACGTGCCCAACCGCATCGTCGTGCAAGGCCACACCGACGCCGTGCCGTACGCCGGCGGCGAGAAGGGCTACAGCAACTGGGAGCTTTCCGCCGATCGCGCGAATGCCTCGCGGCGCGAGCTGATCGCGGGCGGCATGGACGAATCGAAGGTGTTGCGCGTGCTCGGCCTCGCTTCCACGCAGAACCTGAACAAGGCCGATCCGCTCGACCCGGAGAACCGCCGCATCAGCATCATCGTATTGAACAAGAAGTCCGAAGACGCGCTCATGCACGACGACTCGACCACCACCACGCTCTCCGACGACGCGGCGGGTTCGGGCAAGAGCCTGCCCGCGCTCACGCCGGACGCTGGCATGGGCCGGGCGGCGCCGGCGCCGGTGGCGATCGCGCCGAAGGTGGCAAACACGGTGGCGCCGGCGGGGCCGGCCGTCGCCCCAGCCGTCGCGCCGGCAGCGCAATGACAACGAGGAACGGATGATCAGGAACATTCTGGCGATCGACGATTCGGTGTCCATGCGGGAGATCCTGCAGGCGGCGCTCGGCTCGGCAGGCTACGAGGTGACGGTGGCGAGCGACGGCGAAGAAGGGCTCGAGCATGCGCTCGCCCAGCGCTTCGATCTCGTGCTCACTGACCTTTACATGCCGCGCATGGGCGGACTCGACCTGATCAAGCAGTTGAGGGCGAATCCTTCGTACTTCGAAACGCCCATCCTCGTGCTGACCACGGAATCGGACGAAGGCTTCAAGGCAGCCGTACGCGACGCAGGCGCGACTGGCTGGATCGAAAAACCGGTGGACCCCGAGCTGCTCGTCGATCTGGCGAGCGCACTCGGCGAGGCCCACCCTTGAGGTGCCGTGCGGCGAACGACCAGGCACCCCCCAGGCAATTAACGCGGTGAAAGAGCAATGACTCTCGACATCACTCAGTTCTATCAGACGTTTTTCGACGAGGCGGACGAGCTGCTCGCGCAGATGGAGCAGCTTCTCCTGAACCTGAACGTCGGTCGCCCGGATCCCGAGGATCTGGCGGCGATCTTCCGCGCGGCGCACTCGATCAAGGGCGGCGCGGCGACGTTCGGCTTCACGGCCTTGACCGAGACGACCCACATTCTCGAATCGCTGCTCGACCGCGCTCGCAACAACGAGCTGGTGCTGC
Organism: Paraburkholderia sp. EG286B; assembly: GCF_040965655.1. Classification (NCBI taxonomy): domain Bacteria; kingdom Pseudomonadati; phylum Pseudomonadota; class Betaproteobacteria; order Burkholderiales; family Burkholderiaceae; genus Paraburkholderia; species Paraburkholderia sp. EG286B. The sequence continues at coordinate 279,252 of NZ_JBFRCF010000008.1, forward strand.
GCAAGGACATGATCGACACGTTCCTCGAAACGAAGGACGTGCTTTCCGACCAGCTCGGCGCCTACCGCGCGAGCGCCGAGCCCGACGCGCAGGCGGCTGCCGCCGTGCGCACGAAGCTCGAGCGCCTCTACGCGGAAAGCCGCGGCGTACCCGCGCCCGAACCCGCACCGGCGCCGGCCCCCGCGCCCGCACCGGCTCCGCAGGCGAGCGCCGGCGATTCGGAAGAAGATCTCGAAGCCGCTTTCGAAATGCACAGCACGCTGGCGGCGGCAGGCGCGGGTGCGCCCGAGCACGTCGTGAGCGAAGCGATCGAAGCGGCAGCCGCGGCGCCCGCCGGTGGCGCTGAGGCCGCAGCCGAAGGTCCGCACCTGCGCGTCACGCTGCGCGCCGTCGACGCGAAGGACCAGGACCTGCTCGTCGAAGAGCTCGGCAACCTCGGCCGCATTCTCGGCCAGGTGAAGACCGGCGACGACCTCACGCTGTGGCTCGAAACCGATGTGACCTCCGACGACATCATCGCGGTGTGCTGCTTCGTGATCGACGAGAAACAGATTTCGATCGGCCGTGGCGCCGCGCCGCAGGGCGACGCGCAACCGGCTGCCGCCGCACCGGCCGCAGCACCTGCGGCTGCACCGGCCGCGCCTCCCGCTGCTCCGGTGGCGGCCCCGGCGGCGAGCGCCGTGATTCCGGCCGCGCCGCCCGCTGCGCAAGCCGACCACGACATGCCGCGCCCGCCCGCGAGCGCCCCGGCGCCCGCGCAAGCCGAGGGCGAGCGCAAGGCGCGTCCGGCCGCCGCCGCTGCATCGGCGGAAGGCAGCTCGATTCGCGTGGGCGTCGAAAAGGTCGACCAGCTGATCAACCTCGTGGGCGAACTCGTCATCACGCAGGCCATGCTGGCGGAAACCACCAGCACGTTCGACCCGGCGCTGCACGACCGCCTCTACAACGGCATGGCGCAGCTCGAGCGCAACGCGCGCGACCTGCAGGAAGCGGTGATGTCGATCCGCATGATGCCGATGGACTACGTCTTCAGCCGCTTCCCGCGCCTCGTGCGCGATCTCGCGGCGAAGCTCGGGAAGGAAGTCGAGCTTGTCACCTTCGGTCAGGCGACCGAACTCGACAAGAGCCTCATCGAGCGCATCATCGACCCGCTCACCCACCTCGTGCGCAACTCGCTCGACCACGGCATCGAAACCGTGGAAGCGCGCCGCGCCGCGGGCAAGGACGCCACGGGCCAGCTCGTGCTGTCCGCCGCGCACCACGGCGGCAACATCGTGATCGAGGTGAGCGACGACGGCGCGGGCCTGCGCCGCGACAAGATTCTCGCCAAGGCGATCAAGCAGGGCATGCAGGTGAGCGACAGCATGTCCGACGACGAGGTCTGGAACCTCATCTTCCTGCCGGGGTTCTCGACCGCCGAGCAGGTGACGGACGTGTCGGGCCGCGGCGTGGGCATGGACGTGGTCAAGCGCAACATCCAGGCGATGGGTGGCCACGTGGAGATCACCTCGCACGCGGGCAAGGGCAGCACCACGCGCATCGTGCTGCCGCTCACGCTGGCGATTCTCGACGGCATGTCGGTGAAGGTGGGCAGCGAGATCTTCATCCTGCCGCTGAACTTCGTGATGGAGTCGCTGCAGCCGCGCCACGAAGACATCTACACGGTCACCAACGGCGACCGCGTGGTGCGCGTGCGCGGCGAGTATCTCCCGCTCGTGGCGCTGCATCAGGCGTTCAACGTCGAAGGCGCGCGCACGGACCCGACCCAGGGCATCGTCACGATCATGGAAACCGAGGGCCGTCGCTTCGCCATGCTGATCGACGAGCTGGTCGGCCAGCAGCAGGTCGTGGTGAAGAACCTCGAAACGAACTACCGCAAGGTGCACGGCATTTCGGCGGCGACTATTCTCGGCGACGGCAGCGTCGCGCTGATCGTCGACGTGGCCGCGCTCAATCGCGAGACGCGCGCCACACATGGCGTAAGCGCCAGCGCAAATTCGGGTGCGTTCGCCGAATTCGCGTAATCGTTATGAAGTCCGGACGCACTCAACCAATCATCTCCCAACCGTTCAGGGGCTAACGTGGCAGAAGTCCAATCGATTCAAGGCAACGGCGCGCACGGCGCGATTGCCGGCGCGCAACGCCGCGACGCGCTGCAGGCCGACGCAGGCGGCCAGGAATTCCTCGTCTTCACCCTCGGCGCGGAAGAGTACGGCATCGACATCCTGAAGGTGCAGGAAATCCGCGGCTACGACAGCGTGACGCGCATCGCGAACGCACCCGATTTCATCAAGGGTGTGATCAACCTGCGCGGCATCATCGTGCCGATCGTCGACATGCGCATCAAGTTCCATCTGGGCCGTGTCGAGTACGACCACCAGACGGTCGTCATCATCCTGAACGTCGCGCATCGCGTGGTCGGCATGGTGGTGGACGGCGTCTCCGACGTGCTCACGCTGCAGATGGAGCAGATCATGCCGGCGCCCGAATTCGGCGCGACGCTCACGACCGAGTACCTCACGGGCCTCGGCACCGTGGAAGGCCGCATGCTGATCCTGATGGACATCGAAAAACTGATGACGAGCCGCGAAATGGCTCTGATCGAGGCGCTGGTTTAACGCGCCGAAAGTTAAACCGGGGGGCCGCGAGGCCAGCGTGAGAGAGAGCGGAAAAGCCGCCGCCAAAGAGCGGCAAGCCGCCTTCGTTTTCGCGCGCGCTTCGTGCAGGGTCCCGGGCGTCGCCGCGTCTTGCTGGCCGCCTGCGCCCGCCCACATAGCCCGCCCCGATTCGCACAGGACAGGAGCAAACGAGATGCAAAGATGGTCGATCCGCACGACGCTCACGGGCGTCGGGGTCATTCTGGTTGCGCTGACCGTGCTGGTCGGCGCACTCGGGCTCGTCGCGCTCGGGCGTGCGAGCGATGCGTTCACCGAAATCGTGCGAGGCGATCTCGTGGCGATGCATGCGCTGAACGACGCGTCGTCGTATCTGCTGCGCACGCGCGTCGCGATCGACCGCGCCAGCGCGCTCACGGCAGCAGGCCAGGCCGACGATGCGAAGAAGGTGATCGATCGCGCCCAGGAATTGCTCGGCAAATCCAACGAAGCCTGGCAGGCCTTCCAGAACGCGCCGAAGAGCGGCCTCGACGCCGCCACGCTCGACGCGCTCGCGGCCAAGCGTGCCACGCTCATGCAAGACGGCGTGCAGCCCGAATTCGCGGCCCTGCGCGCAAACGATCAACCGGCCTATCACGCCATCGCCGACACGAAGATCAGCCCGATGTTCGTCGACTACGACAACGTCGCCGGGCCGCTCGCGCAGGCGCTGGAAGACAGCGCACAGGCGCGCGAGGTCGGCGCCCACGACAAGATCGCCGTGATGCGCATCGCGATCGGCGTGGTGATCGCCGTGGCGCTCGTGCTCGTGGTGGCGATCCGCTTCGCCATGCGCGGCCTCATCGTGCAGCCGCTCGAGGATGCGGTGTCGTGCTTCGAGCGCATCGCCCACGGCGATCTCTCGCAGCCGGTCACGGTCTACAGCGACAACGAGATCGGGCGTCTGTTCGGCGGCATCAAGCGCATGCAGGAAAGCCTCGTCACGCTGGTGAGCGCGGTGCATACGGGCGCAAGCTCGATCGACGTGGGCGCGCGCGAGATCGCGATGGGCAACACCGATCTCTCGCAGCGTACCGAGCAGCAGGCCGCCTCTCTGCAGGAAACGGCGTCGAGCATGGAGCAGCTCACCGGCACGGTGCGCCAGAACGCCGAGAACGCGCGCCAGGCGAGCCAGCTGGCCGTCAACGCGTCCGATATCGCGACGCGCGGCGGCGAGGTGGTCGGCGAAGTCGTGAACACGATGCAGGGCATCGCGGTGAGTTCCGCGAAGGTCGTCGACATCATCAGCGTGATCGAAGGCATCGCGTTCCAGACCAACATTCTCGCGCTCAATGCGGCCGTGGAAGCGGCGCGCGCGGGCGAGCAGGGCCGCGGCTTCGCGGTGGTGGCCGGCGAAGTGCGCAGCCTCGCGCAGCGCAGCGCCAGCGCGGCGAAGGAAATCAAGGAACTCATCAACGACTCGGCCGAGAAAGTGCAAAGCGGCTCGCAGCTCGTGGGCCGCGCAGGCACGACGATGGAAGAAATCCTTCAGGCCGTGCGTCGCGTGACCGACATCATGGGTGAGATCAGCGCGGCGTCCGAGGAGCAGTCGGGCGGCATCGAGCAGGTCAATCGCGCCGTCACGCAGATGGACACCGTCACGCAGCAGAACGCGGCGCTGGTGGAGCAGGCGGCCGCCGCGGCGGCGTCGCTCGAAGAGCAGACGCGCCAGCTGCAGAACGTGCTCGGCACGTGGACGACGGGCAGTGCTGCGGCGCGCAGCGTGGGTGCAAGTCCTGCACGCGTCACGCCGGCAGCGCCGGTTGCCGCGAAACGCACGACGCCGTCTTCGGCTGCGGCGGGAACGAAGGCCGCGGTGGCGGCAACGTCGGCGGCGTCAGTGGCACCTGCGGACACTGCGAAGGCTGCGGCAAAGCCCGCGGCACAACCGGCAGCAAAGGTGTCGGCAAAGCCCGCAGCGAAACCGGCCGCGCCTGCGCGCGCCGAGACGTACGTGAGCACGGCGGCATCCGCTTCGGACGATTCGGACTGGGAAACGTTCTGATCGAACGCGGCATAGAAGAGTAGTGAAGTACTGAACACGACGAGCAACTGCAATGCACATGAGCGCTACACAACGGCAAGACCTGCCGCGCCGGGCCCGCAAGCCCGCGCGCGCTGCGCAGGCCGCCCATGCGCCGCACGCATTGCAACCGGGCAGGCGCGGCGCGCAGCAGTCCTGCGCCGCGGTATCCCATGCAGTGGGCGGCGCGCAATGCGAAGGAGCATCAGCATGAAAGCGCTGCGAAATACGCGCCAGGACGCCGGAGAGCCGGGCGGTTCGGGCGTGGAGAGCAACCGCGATTTCGATTTCACCTCGGCGGACTTCGAGCGCATTCGCGCGCTGATTCACCGCCGCGCGGGCATCTCGCTCTCGGACCACAAGCGCGACATGGCGTACAGCCGCCTCGCGCGGCGTCTGCGCACGCTCGGCCTCGACAGTTTTCGCGAGTACCTCGACCAGCTCGAAGCGCGCAACGACGCGACCGAGTGGGAAGCGTTCACGAACGCGCTCACCACGAACCTCACCGCGTTTTTCCGCGAGGCGCATCACTTCCCGATCCTCGCGGATTTCGTGAAGCGGCGGGCGGGGGGCGCAGGTGCGCAGCCGGTCTCGGTGTGGTGTTCGGCGGCCTCCACGGGCGAAGAGCCGTACTCGATCGCGATGACGCTCGTCGAAGCGCTCGGCGACCGCGCCGCGCGCGAGGCGCGCGTTCTCGCGACCGACCTCGATACCCAGGTGCTCGCCAAGGCCGACGCGGGCGTCTACTCGTTCGACCAGGTGAAGCATCTGTCACCGGAGCGTCTGAAGCGCTTCTTCTTCAAGGGCACCGGCTCGCATTCGGGACTCGTGAAGGTGCGCCCGGAGCTGCGCGCGATGATCAAGTTCGAGCAGCTCAATCTCACCGACGCGGACTACGGCTTGCGCTCGACGTTCGACGCGATCTTCTGCCGCAACGTGATGATCTATTTCGACAAGCCGACCCAGGCACAGGTCCTCACGCGCTTCGAGCCGCTCATGAAGCCCGACGGCCTGCTGTTCGCGGGCCACTCGGAGAACTTCACCTACGTCACGCAGGCGTTCCGTCTGCGCGGCCAGACGGTGTACGAACTCACGCGCGGCGCCGCTGCCAGTGCCGCGCCGCGCCGCGCGAACGACGCGCTCGGAGTGCCCGCATGAGCGCCCGCCTTCCGATCGCGACGAACCGCTATTTCGACGCGCATTTCCAGCGCCCCGGCGTCAAGCTGCTCCCCAACGAGTTCTACACGACGGGCGAGGACATGGTGCTCGTCACCGTGCTCGGCTCGTGCGTGGCGGCCTGCATTCAGGACCGCACCGCGGGCATCGGCGGCATGAACCACTTCATGCTCCCCGACGACGGCGCGGACTCCGCCCACGCGCTCACCGGCGCCTCCGACGCGATGCGCTACGGCGCCTACGCGATGGAAGTGCTCATCAACGAGCTGATCAAGGCGGGCGGCCGGCGCGAGCGTTTCGAGGCCAAGGTGTTCGGCGGCGCGGCGGTGCTCGCGGGCATGACGACGATGAACATCGGCGACCGCAACGCCGTGTTCGTGCGCCGCTATCTCGCGACCGAGAACATCCGCATCGTGGCCGAGGACCTGCAAGGCTCGCATCCGCGCAAGGTGGCGTTCCTGCCGCGCACGGGCCAGGTGATGGTCAAGAAGCTGCGTCTCTCGCAGGACACGAGCGTGGCCGAGCGCGAACAGCAGCTCGCCGCGCAAACCGCCGAAGCGCGCGCCGAGAGGCTCGCGCGGGCCCGGGCGCGCGTCGAGCTGTTCGGCGTCGGCGGAGCCGGGCGCGCGGGCCCGGGCGCCACGTCGCCGGCAGCAAACGCGGCAGCTCATGCGCCCCAGATTTCCCAATCCCAGCCGCAGGGCGCGCGCCCTCGCATCGAGCTGTTCGGCTCGAGCGTGTCGTCCGCCCTGCGCGCATCCGGTCAAGACAACGCCAGGACAGTAGAGGAGGCGTGAACGCTGTGCAAAAAATCAAGGTTCTCTGCGTCGACGATTCGGCGCTGATCCGCAGTTTGATGACGGAAATCATCAACAGTCAGCCCGATATGACGGTCGTCGCCACCGCGCCGGATCCGCTCGTCGCGCGCGAGCTGATCAAGCAGCACAACCCCGACGTGCTCACGCTCGACGTGGAAATGCCGCGCATGGACGGCCTCGACTTCCTCGAGAAGTTGATGCGCCTGCGGCCGATGCCGGTCGTGATGGTGTCGTCGCTCACCGAGCGCGGCAACGAAATCACGCTGCGCGCGCTCGAACTGGGCGCCGTCGACTTCGTGACGAAGCCGAAGGTCGGCATTCGCGACGGCATGCTCGAATACTCGGAAAAGCTCGCCGACAAGGTGCGCGCCGCCGCGCGCGCCCGCGTGCGTGCGCACCACGCACCCGCTGCCGCACCGGCGGGCGCGGCAGCGCACGCGCACGGCCACGCTGCTGCGCACCCCGCGGGCCCGGCGCCGATGATCAACAACCCGCTCGTCTCGACCGAGAAGCTCGTGATCGTCGGCGCGTCGACGGGCGGCACCGAGGCGATCCGCGAAGTGCTGCAGCCGCTGCCGCCCGACGCGCCCGCGGTGCTGATCGCGCAGCACATGCCGCCTGGTTTCACGAAGTCGTTCGCACAGCGCCTGAACGGGCTGTGCCGTATCACCGTCAAGGAAGCGGAGCACGGCGAACGTGTGCTGCCCGGCCACGCCTACATCGCGCCGGGCCACGCACACCTCTTGCTCGCACGCAGTGGCGCGAACTACATCGCACATCTGTCCGACGACCCGCCGGTCAACCGGCACCGTCCGTCGGTCGACGTGCTGTTTCGTTCTGCGGCGCTGCACGCGGGCAAGAACGCCATCGGCGTGATTCTCACGGGCATGGGCCGCGACGGCGCAGCCGGGCTGCTCGAAATGCGCCAGGCCGGTGCGTACACGCTCGCGCAGGACGAAGCGAGCTGCATCGTGTTCGGCATGCCGCGCGAAGCCATTGCCATGGGCGGTGCCGACGAGATCGCCTCGCTCTCCGACATGAGCCGGCGCGTGATGACCCGACTCGCCTCGATGGGCGACCGGGTTCAGCGCGTCTAGGAAATTGCCGATATAGAGAGATCATGCAGGCCGCAAACGCTTGCTCGATCGCTCGCGATTAATTTATCTGGATAGGCAGTGCGCTTCTCTGGATAATTGCCCGGGTTTTCGCCTGGAGGAATGGAACGTGATGGATAAGGGAATGAAGATTCTGGTGGTGGACGATTTTCCGACGATGCGCCGGATTGTCCGCAACCTGCTCAAGGAACTGGGCTACTCGAACGTCGACGAAGCCGAAGATGGTGCAGCGGGCCTGGCCCGTCTGCGCGGCGGCAACTACGAGTTCGTGATCTCCGACTGGAACATGCCGAACCTCGACGGTCTCGCCATGCTCAAGGAGATCCGCGCCGACGCCAACCTGACGCACCTGCCGGTGCTGATGGTGACGGCCGAGTCGAAGAAGGAGAACATCATCGCGGCGGCGCAGGCTGGCGCGAGCGGCTATGTGGTGAAGCCGTTCACGGCCGCCACGCTCGACGAGAAGCTCAACAAGATTCTCGAGAAGATGGCCAAGACGGGGAGCTGACGTGAACGAGCCCATCAGTGAGCCGTCCGGCGCTCATTCCGGTGAGTGGCCGGAAGCCGATGGCATCGAGCCGCTTCCGCAGCCGCCCGAGTTCGACTTCGCGCCGCCCGCCGCGGGCGAGGCCAGCGAGCTCGCGACGGACCGCATCCTCGCGCGCATCGGACACCTGACGCGCAGCCTGCGCGACTCGATGCGCGAACTCGGCCTCGACAAGCACGTGGAGCGCGCCGCCGAGGCGGTGCCCGACGCGCGCGACCGGCTGCGCTATGTCGCGAACATGACCGAGCAGGCCGCCGAACGCGTGCTGACCGCGATCGACATCGCCAAGCCGCTGCAGGAAACGCTCGAACGCGACGCGAAGGAACTGACGAGCCGCTGGGCGACCTGGTACGATGCGCCGATCGGCCGCGCGGAAGTGCGCCAGCTGATGGACGACACGCGGGCCTTCGTGGATGGCGTGCCGCAAGCCACCGCGGCGACCAACCAGCAGCTCCTCGAGATCATGCTCGCGCAGGACTTCCAGGACCTGACGGGCCAGGTGATCAAGAAGATCATGGACGTGGTCTATCTGATCGAGCAACAGTTGCTCACCGTGCTGGTCGAGAACATCGCGCCGGAGCGGCGCGAGCAGTTCGCGGCAACGGCGGCGGCGCTCGCGGAGACCCAGAGCAGCACGGGCAGCCCCGAAGGCCTGCTCAACGGCCCGCAGATCAATCCGGAAGGCAAGACCGACGTCGTGCAGGACCAGGCGCAGGTCGACGATCTGCTCGCAAGTCTCGGGTTCTGACCCCTAACGTGCAGCTAACCGCTCGGTTAGCTGCCGCATGTAGTCCAAGGCGGGCATACTACTGCTCATGCCTTCGTACCCTGCCGCGAAAAGCGTCGCGGTGGGGCGGCGAAGCATAGCCAGCCGTTGCCCGTCCTGCTGCGTCCCGCCGCGACGTTCCTGCGCGGCCCCGACAGCGTATGGTGCAACGCGCCATCGCAAGAGGGAGGGGACGCCTTGTATCCATACACATCGTTCTGTGGCAAGGCGGTGCGCTCGTTTGCGCGCCGCGCCGCACCCTGCCGCGCGCCCGGCGCGGCGCTTCTCGGTTGCCTGCTTTGCGCGCTGCTCGCGGCGCCGGCGGCTCACGCCGCGTTGGGCGGTGCGCCTATGCCCACGCCGGCGGGCGCGAACGTCAGCACCCTGAGCGCCGCTTCGGCGGCAGCCGCGGCCGGCAACGCCTCGGCCGTTGCGCGCGCAGCGGTGCAAGGCGCGGCCTCTGGCGCTTCCACGACCCCTGCCTACACCGTCCAGCAGACCACGCTCGCCAACGGCACCGTCGTGCGCGAGTACCTCTCGCAGGCCGGCACCGTATTCGGCGTCGCCTGGGACGGCCCGCAGATGCCCAATCTCGCCACGCTGCTGGGCAGCTACTTTCCCCAGTACACGGCCGGCGTGAAGGCGAGCCACGCCGCCGGTCGCGTGCGCGGGCCGGGCGTGGTCGAAAACTCGAACGTCGTGGTGCATTCGGGCGGCCACATGGGCGCCTTCTCCGGGCAGGCATGGCTGCCGCAGGCGCTGCCTGCGGGCGTCAGCGCCTCCGATATCCAGTGACGAGCGGAGGCCGAACGTGCTGACTTCACGCCATTCGCGCAGCGTGTGGCTGCGACCTTTCCGGTTCCTTTCGGGCGCCGCGCTCGTTGCCCTGGTTTCGCTCGTCGCCGCCTGCGGAGGCGGGGGCGGCAGCGGCAACAGCAGTAGCAGCAGCTCGAGCGGCAGCAGTGGCGGCAGCAGCGGCTCCGCGGTTCCCAGTCCCACCCAGCAGCCCACCGCGGCCACCGCCGCGAATACCGTGGGCGTCGTCGTGAACCGCGGACTGACCGGCACGCTGCCCAACATTCCCACCGTCAGCGTGAAGATCTGCGTGGCCGGCACGAGCACCTGCGAGACCGTCGACAACATTCAGGTCGATACGGCGTCGTTCGGCCTGCGCCTGCTCGCGTCGGCGCTGCCGAACCTGCTGGGTTCGCTGCCGACCGCCACGGCCAACGGCGGCACCCTCGCCGAATGCACGGCCTTCGCCGATGGTTACACGTGGGGCACCGTGCGTTCCGCCGACGTCACGATCGGCCGCGAGACGGCATCCAGTATCCCGATCCAGGTGATCGGCGACCTGCCCTCGAACACGGTGCCGTCGGCGTGCGCGGGCTATGGCAACGCGCAGAACACGGTGCAGGACCTCGGCGCGAACGGCATTCTCGGTATCGGCGTGGCACCTTATGACAACCTCGGCCTGTACTACTCCTGCCCGGGCAATACGAACTGCGCCGCAGCGACGGTCACGCAAAACCAGCTGGTGGCCAACCCCGTGCCCAAATTCGGCGCCGACGGCAACGGCGTGATCCTCGAGATGGCCCCCGTGTCCGATAGCGGCGCGCCCAGCGCGACGGGCACGCTCGTGTTCGGCATCGGCACGCAGTCGAACAACGCGATGACCGCCTCGCAAAGCTACAACACGGACTCGTGGGGCAGGCTCAGCGCCACGTTCAACGGGCGCACGCTCCAGGCCTTCCTCGACTCGGGTTCGAACGCGATCTTCTTCGTCGACAGCGCCCTGCCGCAGTGCGGCGGCAATCTCGGCACGTTCTATTGCCCTACGTCCACCCAGTCCTTCAGCGCGGCACTCGTGTCCAATAACGGCGCAACGACAGGCACCGCGACCTTCAATGTCGCGAACGCGAACGCATTGCTCGGCAGCGGCGCGAACTATGCGGCCAACAACCTGGCAGGGCAGTTCGGGTCGGCGGCGGCGCTCGACTTGGGGTTGTCGTTCTTCTATGGCCGCTACGTGTACTACGGCATGGACATGAGCGCGTCCGGCGGCAAGGCGCCGTTCGTCGCGTTCTGAAATCGCGGGCGCTGAGGGTGCGTAGGCCGTGAAGTTGGCGGCCCGCGAGCGCGCGCGCATCGTGTGCCGGCGTTCGCCGATGATGCCGCCCCGGTTCCATCGGCCGAAATACCCTGATTTCCCCGTCCTACTCCGTCAATCGCCGCTTGGCTTGCGCGGCAATAATCGCTGTCACTGAAAAAGGGCGCGCGCCAGCCGCGCAGCCGCGACGAGCGGCGCGTGCCCGCGACCGGAGCATGCGTGGCTGAGGACAGCGACCTCGAGAAAACCGAATCCGCCACTCCCAAGCGCCTGGAAAAGGCGCGGGAGGAGGGGCAGGTTCCGCGTTCCCGGGAGCTGGCGACGTTCGCGCTGCTCTCGGCGGGCTTCTATGGCACGTGGTTGCTCTCCGGCACGATCGGCGAGCATCTGCAGGCCATGATGCGCGGCGCGTTCACGTTCAATCACGCGGGCGCGTTCGAAACCAGCCGCATGCTGATCGGCGCCGGCGTCGCCGCGCGCGAGGGGCTCATGGCGCTGATGCCGGTGCTCGCGCTCACGGGGCTCGCCGCGCTGCTCGCGCCGATGGCGCTCGGCGGCTGGCTCATCTCCACGAAGGCGCTGCAGCCGAACTTCGGCCGCCTCAATCCGGTGTCGGGGCTCGGGCGGATCTTCTCCGTGAACGGGCCGATCCAGCTCGGCATGTCGCTCGCCAAGACGCTCGTGGTGGGCGTGATCGGCGGCTGGGCGCTGTGGAGCCGGCGCGACGAGATTCTCGGGCTCGCCATGCAGCCCGCGCCGCGCGCGTTCGCCGACGCGATGCATCTGATCGGCGTGTGCTGCGGCATGACGGTCGCCGGCATGTTCGTGGTCGCCGCGCTCGACGTGCCGTACCAGCTCTGGTCGTACTACCGCAAGCTGCGCATGACCAAGGAAGAAGTGAAGCGCGAGCACAAGGAAAACGAAGGCGACCCGCACGTGAAGGGGCGCATTCGCCAGCAGCAGCGCGCCGCCGCGCGCCGCCGCATGATGACCCAGGTGCCCAAGGCCGACGTGGTCGTGACCAACCCGACGCACTTCGCCGTCGCGCTCAAGTACGCCGATGGCGAGATGCGCGCGCCGAAGGTCGTCGCCAAGGGCGTGAACCTCGTGGCCGCACGCATCCGCGAGATCGCGGTCGAGAACAACGTGCCGCTGCTCGAAGCGCCGCCGCTCGCCCGTGCGCTCTATTACAACGTCGACATCAACCGCGAAATTCCGGGACCGCTCTACGGCGCGGTCGCCCAGGTGCTCGCGTGGGTCTATCAGCTCAAGCGTTTCCGCGAGCATGGCGGCGACGTGCCGATGGAGCCGACCGACCTCGACGTGCCACCCGAAATGGACAAGGGCGCGATGAGCGACGAAGACGAAGCCAGCGAAGCCGACGAAGCCCTCACCCCCGAGGAGCGCGCGGCCGCCGAGGCCGCCAGTCGCGCCAACGCGGCAAATTCCACGAACGCAAACAACGCATCGAACACCGCTGGTCGCGCCGAAAACAACCCGGCGCGCGACGGCACTGAAGGAGCAACAGAATGAACGCCCGCACCGGTTTCCTCGCGCGGCGCCCGGAGATGCTGCAAGGCACGAATCTGCGCGCGCTGGCGGGACCGATCCTGATCTGCATGATCCTCGGCATGATGATCCTGCCGTTGCCGCCGTTCCTGCTGGATCTGCTGTTCACCTTCAACATCGCGCTTTCGGTGATGGTGCTGCTCGTCAGCATGTACACCATGAAGCCGCTCGACTTCGCGGCGTTCCCGAGCGTGCTGCTGTTCTCCACGCTGCTGCGGCTCTCGCTGAACGTGGCCTCCACGCGTATCGTGCTGCTCGAAGGCCACACCGGCCCGGGGGCAGCGGGCCAGGTGATCGAGTCGTTCGGCCACTTCCTCGTGGGCGGCAACTTCGCCGTGGGTATCGTGGTGTTCGTGATCCTCATGGTCATCAACTTCATGGTGATCACGAAGGGCGCGGGCCGTATCGCCGAAGTGTCCGCGCGCTTCACGCTCGACGCGATGCCCGGCAAGCAGATGGCGATCGACGCCGACCTGAACGCGGGCCTCATCAACGAAGAGGCGGCCCGCAAGCGCCGCAGCGAGATTGCCCAGGAAGCCGAGTTCTACGGCTCGATGGACGGCGCGAGCAAGTTCGTGCGCGGCGACGCCATCGCCGGCCTGCTGATCATGGTGATCAACATCGTGGGCGGTCTGATCGTGGGCGTCGTGCAGCACGGCATGCCGCTCGCCTCGGCGGGCGAGACCTACACGCTGCTGACCATCGGTGACGGCCTCGTCGCACAGATTCCGTCGCTCGTCATCTCGACGGCGGCCGGCGTGATCGTCTCGCGCGTGGCGACCAACGAAGACATCGGCACGCAGCTCACCGGCCAGCTCTTCACGAACCCGCGCGTGCTGATGATCACGGGCACGATCATCGTCATGATGGGCCTGATTCCGGGCATGCCGCACTTCGCGTTTCTGCTGCTCGGCGGCGGCGCGATCCAGCTCGGCCGCACGCTCAAGAAGAACGCCGAGGCGAGGAAGGCGAGCGCCGTGATCGCCGACGCCGCGCCCGCCGCGCTTGCGCCCGTCGAAAACGCCGAAGCGACCTGGGACGACGTGGCGCTCATCGACACGCTCGGCCTCGAAGTGGGCTACCGCATCATTCCGCTCGTCGACAAGAACACCGACGGCGAGCTGCTCAAGCGCATCAAGAGCATCCGCAAGAAGTTCGCGCAGGAAATCGGCTTCCTGCCGCCCGTCATCCATATTCGCGACAACCTGGAGCTGCGCCCGAACGCCTACCGGATTGCGCTGAAGGGCGTGGAGGTGGGCAACGGCGAGGCCTACCCGGGCCAATGGCTCGCGATCAACCCGGGCCAGGTGAGCGCGGTGCTGCCCGGCACGCCGACCACGGACCCGGCATTTGGCCTGCCCGCCGTGTGGATCGATTCGAACGTGCGCGAGCAGGCGCAGGTGTTCGGCTATACGGTGGTCGATTCGAGCACGGTGGTGGCGACGCACCTGAATCACCTCGTCGTCATGCACGCGGCCGAGCTGCTCGGGCGCCGCGAAGTGCAGGCGCTGCTCGAGCGCGTGCAGAAGGACACGCCTTCGCTCGTGGACGACCTCGTGCCGAAGGTGCTGCCGGTCACGACGCTGCAGAAGGTGCTGCAGAACCTGCTGGAAGAAGGCGTGCCGATCCGCGACATGCGCACGATCATGGAATCGCTCGCGGAGCACACGCCGCGCATCACCGACGCCCACGATCTGACGGCGGCGGTGCGCATCGCGCTCGGCCGCGCGATCACGCAGCAATGGTTCCCCGGCAACGCCGACATGCAGGTGATGGGCCTCGACGCGAACCTCGAGCGCGTGCTGTCGCAGACGCTCACCTCCGGCCCGAACCCCGGCCTCGAACCGGGTCTCGCGCATACGCTGCTCGCGCAGACCGAGCAGGCGATGGGGCGCCAGCAGGCGCTCGGCCTCGCGCCGGTGATGCTCGTGCAGCATGCGCTGCGGCCCATGCTGTCGCGCTTCCTGCGCCGCAGCCTGCCGCAGCTCAAGGTGCTGTCGTACGCCGAGGTGCCGGATACGCGCAACGTGAAGGTGGTGAACGTGATCGGGGCGCATTGATCGCGCTGCCGCATCTGGATGAGAAAAAGCCCGCTTCTTGTGGGCTTTTTCGTTAGCCGAGCCGTGGGCGAGCCTTTCTGCGCGTAATTTTTGCCTGCGCGCACCTCCGTCACCGATTCCGCGAATTGCCCGCATTTCTCCGCCCTGATCCACCGATCATGGGGGGCTCACCTTCGAAATAATTCCAACATCGGAAAAGGCCTTGCGTAAGACGCCAGGCCGGCAGCAATCCAGCGCCATTCCAGCAACAGACGACCGGCGGCGGCATTGGCCGCTCACCTCATCAGGGGCTTAGCTTGAACATTCGCAAATTCATCGGTGGCACCAGCCGCGACGCGTTACGGCTCGTACGCGAAGCGCTGGGTGCGGACGCCGTCGTTCTGTCGAACCGTACGCTCGACGACGGCAGCGTCGAAATCGTCGCGCTCGCGGACCGCGATCTCGCGGCGATCGCGCCGGCCGATGCAGCCGCCGCGCAAGGCCTGGGTGGCCTCGTGGCGCAGGGTGGTCAAGGCGCCCCGTTCGCGCAGCCCTCGGCCGCCATGACGCCGATGTCGCGCGCGCCGCGCAGCGCGCCTGGCGCCGCTCCCGCGGCGCTCGCCGCCCCGGTCGGCAGTGCCAACCCCTACGCGAGCGGCATGCCGGACGTGTTCTCCTCGGTGTTCGGCGCGAGCCCGGAAGTGGGCGTCGAAAACGGCGGCGCAAGCGCCGATGCCGATGCCGATGGCGACCACGCCGCCGACACCGCCGTCTCGCTAGGCAAGGAAGCGTCGGCCGCGATCGCGCCGCTTTCGGCTTCGTCGCCATCGTCGCGTGCCGCGGCGGGACAGCAGGCCGCGCAATCGGCGATGCCGCCGACGCTGCAAGCCGCGAAGCAGGCGGCACAATCGCAACAAGCCGTTCCTCATGCGCATTCGCCGCTGCAAATGGCGCTGCAGGCTGCGACCGAGTCGCTCGCCTCGCCGGCCTTTGCGCCATCGTTTGCGTCCACGGCGCCGGCCGCCAACGCCAACGCTCAGGCCGCCGCACGCGAAGCCGCAGCGCGGCTCGAACAGGCCGCCGCCGCGTCGGCGGGCGACACGCCGCGCACGATGGCCGAATCGAACCCCTGGCTGATCGACCACGCCCGCCGCATCGCGAACCAGCAGAACGCGCCGCGCGTGCCGGGCATGACGCCCGCCGCCGCCGCCGCGCGCGGCCTCGGCAGCGTCGCCGACCCGGTGTTGCCGCCCGACGTCGACGCCAGCACGCCCGACTGGGCGCTCGAGGCCGCTCATGTCGCCGCGCGCCGCGCCGCGCAGCGCCTCGGCCACGGTCCGGAGGCCGCCGGCCCCGCGCCCGGCACTCGCAATGCGCAGGGCGCCGATGCGGCGCAAACCGTGAGCGAAGCGATCCGCGCGCGCATCGAGCAGGTCGTCAACGAAACCGTGATGAACGAGCTCGCCTCCATGCGCGGCATGATGGAAGAGCAGTTCGCGGGCCTCCTGTGGGGCGAGCGCCAGCGCCGCAGCCCGGTGCAGGGCGCGCTCACCAAGCAGCTGTTCGCCGCGGGCTTCTCGGCCCAGCTCGTGAAGATGATGATCGATCGCCTGCCCGACGTGCAGACCGAAGAGGCCGGCATGGAGTGGCTCCAGTCGGTGCTCGAATCGAACCTGCCCGTGCTCGAAGACGAAGAAGCGCTGATGGAGCGCGGCGGCGTGTTCGCGCTGATGGGCCCGACGGGCGTGGGCAAGACCACGACCACGGCGAAGCTCGCCGCGCGCTGCGTGATGCGCTTCGGCGCGAGCAAGGTGGCGCTGCTCACCACCGACAGCTACCGGATCGGCGGCCACGAGCAACTGCGCATCTTCGGCAAGATCCTTGGCGTTTCGGTGCACGCGGTGCGCGACGGCGCGGACCTCCAGCTCGCGCTCACCGAACTCAAGAACAAGCACATCGTGCTGATCGACACGATCGGCATGAGTCAGCGCGACCGCGCCGTGGCCGACCAGATCGCCATGCTGTGCGGCGCGGGCCGCCCGGTGCAGCGCCTGCTGCTGCTCTCGGCGACCAACCACGGCGACACGCTCAACGAAGTCGTGCAGGCCTACCAGAGCGAAGACGCACCGCTCACGGGCTGCATCCTCACCAAGCTCGACGAGGCGACCAACCTCGGCAGCGCACTCGACACCGTGCTGCGCTACAAGCTGCCGGTGCATTACGTCTCGACGGGCCAGAAGGTCCCCGAGAACCTTTATGTGGCGACGCGTCGCTTCCTGATCCGCAGTGCCTTCTGCATTCCGCGAGAGAGTTCGCCGTTCGTGCCGCACGAAGACGATATCCCGGCGCTGCTGTCGGCACTCTCGACGCGTTCGAATTCGCAGGCTCCCGAGGTCAGGTTTGGATAAGTTCGTAATCGATCAGGCAGAAGGGCTGCGGCGGCTGCTCGCGCGCGAAGGCTCGCGCGTGGTCGCGGTGACGGGCGGTGCAGGTTCGCCCGGGCGCACGACCACGGTGGTCAATCTCGCGGCGGCGCTCACCGCGCAGGGCAAGGACGTGCTCGTGATCGACGAGTGTCTGGGACCCCGCTCGGTCTGTGCGCTGGTGGGCGGTGTGCGGGGCGCAGGCAACTTCGCCGCCGTCATGCGCGGCGAGCGTACGCTCGACGAAGCTGTGGGCCGTCATGCGCTCGGCTTCGGCGTGCTGGCCGCCTCGCGCGACAACCGTGCGCAGTACACGGCCGCCCAGCTGCAGAAGGTCATTTCGGGTCCCGCGGACATCGTCCTGATCGACGCGCAGCTCGACGCCGACGGCGCGCTTTCGCCGCTCGCCATGCACGCGCACGACGTGCTGATCGTGATGCGCATCGGTGCGCAGTCGATCACGGACGCCTACGCGTGCATGAAACGGCTGCACTTCGCGCATGCGATCGCGCAGTTTCGCGTGCTCGCGAATCATGTGGCGAACGCCAGCGACGCGCAGGCCGCGATCGAGAACCTCGCGGGGGTGGCGAGCCGCTACCTGAGCGTGTCGCTCGACAGCGCCGGCAGTGTCGCCGCCGATCAGCACATGGCGCAGGCGCTCAGGCTCGCGCGCTGCATCGTCGATGCGTTTCCGTCGACGGCCGCCGCGCGCGATTTCCGCCACGTGGCCGCCGAACTGCCGCACTGGCCGATGCGACCCGCGGTCTCGGCGTGCTCGCCGGCCACGGCGCGCGCCAACGCGTTGTTCGGCGCGGCGCACGAAGAACATGAAGCGGCGGGCGACGCACCCGCCGACGATCTGGATGGCGCGCCGCAAGCCGGCGTCCAGCCACACGCTACCCATGCAACAGACGCCGCACACAGCACGCTCGCCGCGAACGCCGATTTGTTCGTTGCGGCCGTGACGGGTGTGCATCCCGCACCCAACGCAACATCCGCGTCCGCGTCGTCCCATGCGGGCTGGCGGACCGAGACGCCCGCGCAGCGGACGTCGCCGCAGCACGTCTGACGTGCGCACGACGACGCCAATCAGGGAGATGAGAAGTGGAGAGCACGATGTATAACGCTCAAGGAAAGATTTCGCAGGCCGACGTGCTCGCGAAGTACGCGCCGCTCGTGAGGCGGCTCGGCTTGCAGCTCGTCGCCAAGATGCCGGCGAGCGTGGACCTCGACGACCTGATCCAGGCCGGCATGATCGGCCTGCTCGACGCGGCCAACCGCTACAAGGAAGATCAGGGCGCGCAGTTCGAGACCTATGCGAGCCAGCGCATTCGCGGCGCGATGCTCGACGAGCTGCGCAGCAACGACTGGCTGCCGCGCAGCCTGCGCCGCACCTCGCGTGAAGTGGAAAGCGCGGTGCACAAGGTGGAGCAGCGGCTCGGGCGCTCGGCCAGCGAGACGGAGATCGCCGAGCATCTGAGCATGCCGCTCGACGAGTATCAGAGCATGCTGCAGGAACTGCACGGCAGCCAGCTCATCTACTACGAAGACTTCGACCGTTCCGCCGAGGACGAACCGTTCCTCGACCGCTACTGCGTCGATCATTCGGACCCGCTCTCGGCGCTGCTCGACGACAGCCTGCGCGGCGCGCTCGTCGAGGCGATCGACCGGCTGCCCGAGCGCGAGAAGCTGCTCATGTCGCTCTATTACGAGCGCGGCATGAACCTGCGCGAAATCGGCGCGGTGATGGAGGTGAGCGAGTCGCGCGTGTGCCAGCTGCACAGCCAGGCGGTGGCGCGCCTGCGCACGCGGCTGCGCGAGATGTCGTGGGCCGGCCAGGAGAATTGAGGCGGTAGACGCTCCGCGCGGCTGCCAGCGCGGACCGGGTGCGGTGAAAGAGCCGGAGTGCGAGAGCGCTCCGGCTTTTTTGTTGATGGACGGGACTCGCGCAAAACAAAAAAGCCGAAGCATCACTGCTTCGGCTTTTGTCTTTGGGCGAACGACGTGCGTGCGCGCTTACAGCCCGAACGCCGGCAGCCGCCCATCGGGACCGTACAGCATCGAGCCGTTGCCCGTTTCGCCGCGCAGGATCGACAGCGCGCGGCGGTTATGTTCCATGCGCGTGCGGATCATCATGCCGATGGTGAGATTCTTGCGGCGGGCGCGCTCGGTCGAGCCCTTGAGCAGCGCCCACTGGCTTGCCAGACGCGCGTCGCCGTCGCAGGCCATTTCGATGCCCTTGCGGCCGCCCGGCAGGCCGAGGCCGGCCAGTTGCGCGTCGCGCGCTTTTTCGAGGCCCGCGAGACGCTGCGTGAGCGTCGTCTTCTGCTCGACGATCTGCGGCAGCGCCTCCATGCCGTCGGCCGACACGAGCGCCTTTTCTTCATAGGCGAGCAGCGACGCGAACGCCTCGACCGTGGCGTGTTCGTCGATCAGTGTGGCCAACAGGGCATCTTTCATTGCAAGGCACCAAAAAAGCGAGGTTTGCGCGGCGCTCGCGCATCGGGCGTCAGTTGCCCGACGTCGGCTTCATGAGGTCGCGCGCGGTCTGGATCACGCCGTCGGCGATCTTGCCGGAGTCGATCTGCAACGTGCCGTTGCGGATCGCGTCCTTGATCGACTGCACGTGCGCCGTGTCGATGTCGGCGGAACCGCTCGCCGCGAGCGAGCGCATCGTCGACGAGAGCGACGAGAGGCTCACGTTCGCGCCGCCTTGGGCGGCGGCGGTCGTGCTGCCTGCCGCGCCGGAGGTGGCCGCGGTGTCGGTGCTTACGCCGGTCGAATCGGCTTGCGAGCGCGCGAGGCCATCCTGCAGCGTGCGCGGATCATTGCGGGTGGAGGAGTCAACTTTCACGATGGGCATTCCTGATCGATTTGACCTTGATAACGGCACAGGTCGGGCCGAACTTTAGCCGAAAATCCCACCGTTACATGCTGTTACGTGTGCTGGCGCACCAAGCCGGAAACGGCCGGATCGGGCCGTTGGACGAGGCTCTGCACACCCTGATCCGGCCCTTACCAGCGCTTACCGGCCCTAGATCTGCACCTGCACGGTACCCGCGTCCTTGACCACGCCCGAGATGATCTGGCCGCCGCTCGTGCGCACGCGCACCTGCTGGCCGGGCTCGGCGTTGTTGAGCGCGCTGCCCTCGGCGGAGATCGTGAAGTTGCTGCCCACGGCGATCACCTTGACCGTCTGGCCGATGACGACCGAGGCGGCGCTGCGCAGCATGTCGGTGCGCAGCGGCAGTCCCGCGGAAATGCGCGCGAGCGCGACGGCGCCCGTCGCCTGGTTCGGATCGGTGATGATGGTCTGCGGCAGGTTCGCGAGGTCGCCCGCGCGCGGCATGAAATCGGCGGCCGAAAGCGCCTCGCCCGCGCCGATCTGGCGCGAGGCCACGTAGTAGGTCACGTCCACGGCAATGCGCGCGCTCACATAGAGCGTCCACGGCTTCGCGCCGATGCAGCGCACGCCCACGGTCGTGTGTCCGTAGGTGCGCGCGCCCGGCGGCATGAACGGCTCGAGTGACGTGCAGGCCGCGAGGCCGCGCGGAAACACCGGCGCGACCGTGATGCCCACGTGGCCCGGCAAGCCTGCCGACTGCTGCTGCAGGAAGGCGAGCGCGGCGGCGCGGATTGATTCTCCGTCCTGCTGGCCGGGCGGCGTGGCCTGCACGTTCGTGGCGACGGCGCTGGTATTGGGGTTCGGCGGCGCGCTGGTGCTTGCGCTGGCAACCGGCTTCGCGCCCGCGAGCGCCGCTGCGCCCGCGTCCACGACCACCGGGGCGACGCGGTTCGCGGCGGTAGACAGGTTCACGCGCTGCAGCGCGCCCGCGTTGTTCGCATTGGCCGCCGGCACGCGCATGGGCTGGGCGCTCGCACCCGGCGCGGGAACCGTGACGATGCGCGGCGCGTCGCCCTGGGGCGCGCGCTCGCCGGGACCCGGAATCGTGATCATGCCGTTCGACTCGACACCCGCGCGCGCATCCTCGGGCACGCCGTGCGAATTCAGATCGGCATAGCTGGCCGCGCGCAGCGGCGCGGCCTCGGTGGCGGGAGCACTGCTGGCCGCAGCCGCGGCGGGCTTCTTCGCCGTGCTGGTGAGCAGCGCGTTCATCTGCGCGGCGTCGGCGCCCGCGCGGTCGCCGGGGCCCGCAATGAAGATCTGGCCGCCGGCGGCGTCCGGTTGCGCCGGCGTTTGTGCATGCGCGAGCGTGCCGCCAAAGAGCCCTCCGCCAAAGGCGCAGGCAAGCGCACACGTCCAGGACGCGCGCCACGACAGCGCGCGCACACGCCGCTCCAGGCCGGCGTGCGGCCTACGCAAGGTGGCAGTCTGCGGCATTGTCGTTCTCCATCGAATGCATTGACACGCCTCGCATTCTAGGCGGCGGCCCCCGCGCGCTAGCGTCGAATAGAGGGGCGCTTTACCGGCTATTCGTCCGATTGGTTCTTGCCACCCCCGCCTAATATTCCACTCCATGCGCAAAGGCCTTCGGACCACGCGCCTAACGTTTGCGCCGGTTTTCTCGCCGATGGCGAGCCCGCCGCGCTCAAGCCGAATCCTTTTTCGTTTCACGGAGAACGCCCGATGCTGGACAAACTCGATGCCGAATTCGCCTTCGGGCGCGAAGCGCTCGATGTGCGCGCCACGCGGCAGGCATTGATCTCTTCGAACATCGCGAACGCCGACACGCCGGGCTACCAGGCGCGCGACGTGGACTTCGCGGCGTCGCTGGCTGGCGCGCTGCGCCAGCAGGGCGCCGGCGGCAAGGTGGGCATGACGGCCACCTCGGGCGGCAACGTCCAGCCGCTTGCCATGGCGCAGCCCGCGGGCGTGACGAGTGGCATGCAGATGGCATCCACGGAGTCGGGCCACATGGCCGGCGACGCAAAGCTGATCCCGACGGGCGGCCCGGCCGACACCTACAAGAGCCAGCTCATGTACCGCACGCCGGTGCAGCCCGCGCTCGACGGCAACACGGTCGATCTCGACACCGAACGCGTGCAGTTCGCCGACAACGCGCTGCACTTCGAGTCGGGCATGACGGTGGTCTCGCAGCAGATCAAGACGATGCTCTCCGCGATCACCTCGGGTTCGAGCTGATCGCCGCAGGCAGCGCAGCCGGAAAACGCATTAACGAAGCCATGAACGACCAACGCGCGCGTGACGCGCACCTGATGTGAGGTCAACGAAACCATGCCATCCCTGATGAACATCTTCAGCGTTGCGGGCTCCGCCATGACGGCGGAATCGCAGCGTCTGAACGTGACGGCGTCCAATCTCGCCAACGCCGACAGCACGACCGGCCCCGACGGCCAGCCGTACAAGGCGAAGCAGGTCGTGTTCGCGGTGAACCCGCTCGGCGGCGCGCGCACGGCCTCGGGCCAGCAGGTGGGCGGCGTCAGGGTGACCGGCGTGGTGGACGACCCCACGCCGATGAAAGAGACCTACGACCCCGACAATCCCTCCGCCAACGCGGACGGCTACGTGACGATGCCGAACGTCGATCCGGTGCAGGAGATGGTGAACATGATCTCGGCGTCGCGCTCGTACCAGGCCAACGTCGAGACGCTGAACACGGCCAAGACGCTGATGCTCAAGACGCTCACGATCGGAACGTAAAGCGGGAAACCTGAAGCACGGCAAGCCGCAGTCAGTACGGACACTGCAGTACATACAGAGACCAGCGGGCGCGAAATGAAGCAGCGCCTGCCACCACCACACGCCAAAGCACGAAGCGCAATCGAGGGAGAACGCGTTGAGTTCCAGCAACACAACCATCGGCGGCAGCACCGCCACCGTGTCGCAGCAACTGCTCGACACCATGAACGGCACGAGCTCGAGTTCGTCGTCGGCGTCGTCGAGCGGCACGAGCGCGAGCGACCTGCAGTCCACCTTCCTGAAGATGCTCGTCGCCCAGCTGCAGAACCAGGACCCGACCAATCCGATGGACAGCTCGCAGATGACCTCGCAGCTCGCCCAGATCAACACGGTGTCGGGCATCCAGCAGCTCAACACGTCGCTGTCGTCGCTCTCCACCCAGCTTTCGGCAGGCCAGAACGCGCAGGCCGCGCTGCTGATCGGCTCGACCGTGCTCGCCCCGGGCAGCAGCGCCGCCGTGTCGAGCGGCAGCGCGCCGCAGCTCGGCGTGACGCTGCCTTCGGCGGTCTCGGACGTGAAGCTCACGATCACCAACTCGTCGGGCCAGGTCGTCAACACGCTCGACCTCGGCGCGCAGTCGGCCGGCACCGTGCCGGTCACCTGGAACGGCAAGGACAGCTCGGGCAACACGGTCGCCGACGGCACCTACACGATCACCGCGAGCGCGACGACCAACGGCCAGTCCGCCACGGCAACCGCGCTCGTCGCGAGCCAGGTGCAGGGCGTGGTCCAGAAGTCGGACGGCACCCCGAGCCTGTCGCTCGCCAACGGCAAGACCGTCGCGCTTACGAGCGTCGGCGCCATTCTCTGAACACGATAAACGCGGAGTAGACAACCATGGGCTACCAGCAAGGATTGAGCGGCCTCGCCGCGTCGTCGAACGATCTCGACGTGATCGGCAACAACATCGCCAACGCGAACACCGTTGGCTTCAAGCAGAGCACGGCGCAGTTCGCCGACGTCTACGCGAACACCATCGCGACGTCGGTGGGCAACCAGATCGGCCTCGGCGCCTCGCTGCAGACCGTGCAGCAGGACTTCGCGCAAGGCACGATCAGCACGACGGGCCAGGCGCTGAACGTCGCCATCAACGGCAACGGCTTCTACCAGATGTCGAACAACGGCACGATCACGTACTCGCGTAACGGCGTGTTCCAGCTCGACAAGAACGGCTACATCACCGATGCCTCGGGCAACGATCTGATGGGCTACGCCGCCAGTTCGACCGGTGTGATCAACACCGCGCAGACCGTGCCGCTCCAGGTGCCGACCACCAACATCGCACCCGTTGCGACCAAGAACATCACGGCGCAGCTGAACCTGAACGCACAGGCCACGACGCCGACCACCACGACCTTCAGCGAAACCGACTCGACGAGCTACACGTATTCGACGTCGGTCACGGCCTACGACACGCTCGGCGGTACCCAGACGGTCAACATGTATTTCGTGAAGGACGCGACGAGCGGCCAGTGGGACGTGTATGCCGGTCAGGCCGGCTCGGTGTCGAAGCTCGGCACGGCGCAGTTCAGCTCGTCCGGCGCGCTGCAGAGCATTACCCCGGATACGGCCAACGGCGTGACGAGCAACGGCACCACGTCGCTTACGTTCAGCATCAACCCGACGGACGGCTCGACGAAGCCCCAGTCGCTGACGCTCGACCTCGCGGGTACGACCCAGTACGGCTCGGCCAACGGCGTGAACAACCTCGCCCAGGACGGCTACGCGAGCGGCACGCTGTCGAACTTCTCGATCGGCGCGGACGGCACCATCACCGGCAACTACTCGAACGGCCAGACCATGTCGCTCGGCCAGATCGTGCTCGCCAACTTCAACAACCCGAATGGCCTCCTGAACCTGGGCGGCAACCAGTTCCAGCAAACGGCGGCATCGGGCGTCGCGCAGGTCTCCACGCCGGGCAGCACGAACCACGGCACGCTCACGGGCGGCGCGCTCGAAGCGTCGAACGTCGACCTGACGAACCAGCTCGTCGACCTGATCACGGCCCAGCGCAACTACCAGGCGAACGCGCAGACCATCAAGACGCAGCAGACCGTCGACCAGACGCTGCTGCAGATGTAACGCGTCTAACCACGTACCGGGCACATCATGGACCGACTGATCTATACCGCGATGACGGGCGCGAGCCAGGCGCTCGAGCAGCAGGCCGTCGTCGCGAACAACCTCGCGAACGTCTCGACCACGGGCTTTCGCGCGCAGCTCGCCAACTTTCGCGCCGTGCCGATGTCGTTCGGCGACGGCTCGACGGTGAACGACCAGACGACGCGCACCTACGTGCTCTCGGCGACGCCTGGCTCGGACATGACGCCCGGTGCGATCTCGCATACCGGCAACCCGCTCGATATCGCGATCCAGGGCCAGGGTTTCATGGCCGTGCAGACGGCCGACGGCAACGAGGCCTATACGCGTGCGGGCAACCTGCACGTCGATGAAAACGGCCAGCTCGTCACGGCCAACAACCTGCAGGTGATCGGCGGCGGCGGCCCGATCGCGGTGCCGCCGGGCTCGGCGGTCACGATCGGCAAGGACGGCACGGTTTCGGCCATCGCGCCGGGCAGCCCCGCCAACGCGATCGCCATGATCGACCAGATCAAGTTCGTCAACCCGCCGGCCGGTGCGCTCACGCGCGGCGACGACGGCCTGTTCCACACGTCGGACGGCAACCCCGCCGACGCGGACCAGACCGTGCAGGTCGCGACCGAGTCGCTCGAGGGCAGCAACGTGAACCCGGTGGCGGCGATGGTCTCGATGATCACCAACGCGCGCCAGTTCCAGATGCAGACCAAGCTGCTGCAGAACGCGGACCAGAACGAGCAGAGCGCGAACCAGCTGCTCAACTTCAGCTAAGCCATTTCAAGTTAATGAAGGCCGCTTCGCGCCGCACGACGCGCGCGAGGCCGGACCGGGAGAAAGACACCGTGAACCGATCGCTCTACATCGCCGCCACCGGCATGAACGCCCAGCAGGCGCAGATGGACGTGATCTCGAACAACCTCGCGAACGTGAGCACCAATGGCTTCAAGGGCTCGCGCGCCGTGTTCGAGGACCTCATGTACCAGACGCTGCGCCAGCCGGGTGCGAACTCGACCCAGCAAACCGAACTGCCTTCGGGCAGCCAGGTGGGCACGGGCGTGCAGCAGGTGGCGACCGAGCGTCTCTATACGCAGGGCAACCTGCAGCAGACCGGCAACTCGAAGGACGTGGCGATCAACGGCGCCGGCTTCCTCCAGGTGCAGATGCCCGACGGCACGACGGCCTACACGCGCGACGGCTCGTTCCAGACCAACGCGCAAGGCCAGCTCGTGACGGCGAGCGGCTACCAGGTGATGCCGGCGATCACGGTGCCCGCCAACGCCACCTCGCTCACCATCGGCAGCGACGGTGTAGTGACGGTCACGACGCCGGGCTCGAGCAACAACACGACCATCGGCACGCTGCAGCTCGCCATGTTCATCAACCCGGCCGGGCTGCAGTCGAACGGGCAGAACCTGTTGTCGGAAACGGCATCGTCGGGCGCGCCCACCGTTTCCACGCCGGGCCAGAACGGTTCGGGCACGCTCAACCAGGGCTACGTGGAATCGTCGAACGTGAACGTCGTGCAGGAACTCGTGAACATGATCGAGACGCAGCGCGCCTACGAAATCAACAGCAAGGCGGTCACCACTTCTGACCAGATGCTGCAAACCCTCAGCCAGATGCAGGTCTGAGGTCTCCCTGGTTAATCAAGTCGGTGAAGAATATGTCGCAGTCCGTTCGAAACCATCCTCGCATCCGCGCGCGGCATCCGGGCACCGCCCGGGCGCTCGTGGCGGCTGTGGCGCTCGCGATGCTGGCGGGCTGCGCCTACCTACCCAACCGGCAGCCGATCACGCAGCAGCCCATGACGGCCGTGCCGCCCCCGCCGCCCGCGAACACCTCGCCGGGCGCGATCTACAACCCCGGCTACGCGGGACGGCCGCTGTTCGAGGACCAGCGTCCGCGCAATACCGGCGACATCCTCACGATCGTCATCTCCGAAAACATCAACGCGACCAAGTCGTCGGGCGCGGCCACCAAGCGCGGCACCAGCGCGAGCTTCTCGGGCACGGCGAACTTCCTGCCGGGCTTCTTCAACCGCGCGAACCTGAATACGACGGGCGCGAACCAGTTCGACGCCACGGGCGGCGCGAACGCCTCGAACACGTTCACGGGCGTCATCACCGTGACCGTGACGAACGTGCTGCCCAACGGCAATCTCGTCGTGTCCGGCGAGAAGCAGATGCTCATCAACCAGGGCAATGAATACGTGCGCTTCTCCGGCGTCGTCAATCCGAACACTGTTGCCGGAGACAACTCCGTGCTCTCGACCGACGTCGCCGACGCGAAGATCGAATACTCCGCGAAAGGCGTGATCGACGAGGCCGAGACGATGGGCTGGCTGCAACGCTTTTTCCTGAACATCGCGCCATGGTGAAGATCCGCTTCCATCATTCGCGCCGCTCGCGCGTGAAGGACGTGCTCGCCGCCCTGGGCGTGGCGTTGGGCTTCGTGCTGGCCTGCGGCGCACTCGTCGCCTACGCGACGCCGGCGCGCGCCGAGCGCGTGAAAGACCTCGCGACCTTCCAGGGCGTGCGCGACAACCCGCTGATCGGCTACGGCCTCGTGGTGGGTCTCGACGGCACCGGCGACCAGACGACCCAGGCGCCGTTCACCACGCAGACGCTCGCGAACATGCTCGCGAACCTCGGCATCTCGATCAACAACACGTCGAGCTCGTCGGGTTCGTCGTCGACGCTCAACAACATGCAGCTGAAGAACGTCGCCGCCGTGATGGTGACGGCCGTGCTGCCGCCGTTCGCGCGGCCGGGCGAGCAAATCGACATCACGGTGTCGTCGCTCGCCAACGCGAAGAGCATTCGCGGCGGTACGCTGCTGCTCACGCCGCTCAAGGGCGCCGACGGCCAGGTCTACGCGCTCGCGCAGGGCAACGTGGCCGTGGGCGGCGCGGGCGCATCGGCCAACGGCAGCAAGGTGCAGGTGAACCAGCTCGCCGCGGGGCGCATTGCCGGAGGTGCGATCGTCGAGCGCGCGGTGATTTCGCCGGTTTCGCAGCAAGGCGGTCTGCTCACGCTGACCGTCAACGACATGGACTACGACACGACGCAGCGCATCGTCTCGGCCGTCAACAACATGTTCGGCCCGGGCACGGCCTCGCCGCTCGACGGCCGCACGATCCAGGTGCACGGGCCGGCCGATCCGGGGTCGCAGGTGGGCTTCATCGCGCAGATCCAGGACCTCAACGTGAATCCGGCCACGCCGGCCGCGAAGGTGATCCTGAACGCGCGCACCGGCTCGATCGTCATGAACCAGATGGTGACGCTGGAGAGCTGCGCGGTCGCGCACGGCAATCTCTCGGTCGTCGTGAACACGCAGACGGCGGTGAGCCAGCCCGGTGCGTTCTCCAATGGCCAGACGGTGGCGACGCGGCAGTCGCAGATCCAGCTGAAGCAGGACAACGGATCGCTCAAGCTCGTCACGGCGGGCGCCAATCTCGCCGAAGTCGTGAAAGCGCTCAACGCGCTGGGCGCCACGCCGGCGGATCTGATGTCGATCCTGCAGGCGATGAAGGCGGCGGGTGCACTGCGCGCCGACCTCGAGATCATCTAAGGGGTGTAACTTGGATAATACGAAGAACATCGGCGGCGGCAGCCTCGACCTCACCAACCGCTTCGCGCTCGACGTGCAGGGCTTCGACTCGATGCGCGCCGCGGCGAACGCCTCGCCCCAGCAGGGCGTGAAGATGGCCGCGAAGCAGTTCGACGCGGTCTTCACGCAGATGATGCTCAAGAGCATGCGCGACGCGACGCCCGACGACGGCCCGCTCGACTCGCACGACGGCGCGCAGTTCACCTCGATGATGGACCAGCAGCTCGCCCAGCAGATGTCGAACAAGGGCATCGGCGTGGCGAACGCGATGCTCAAGCAGCTCATGCGCAGCATGGGCGGCGCGGCCGGTGCCGATGGCGCCGGCGGTGCGGGCGGCGGCGTGGCGGGCGCGATCTCGGGGCTTTCGGGCAAGGACGCGAGCGAGGGCAACCTCGCCATGCTCAATGCGCTAGGCCGCGCCTACGGCAACGCTGCCGCCAATGGCGCGCTCGCCAACGGCTCGGGCTACAGCGGCAACAGCGCGCTCACGCCGCCGATCAAGGGCAACGGCGACGCCTCGGTGGACGCCTTCGTCGACAAGCTCGCCAATGCCGCGCAGCAGGCCAGCTCGACCACGGGCATTCCGGCGCGCTTCATTCTCGGCCAGGCCGCGCTCGAATCGGGCTGGGGCAAGCGCGAGATCAAGAACGCCGACGGTTCGGCGAGCCACAACGTGTTCGGCATCAAGGCCAGCAAGGACTGGACCGGCAAGACCGTCTCGACGGTCACGACCGAGTACGTGAACGGCCAGCCGCATCGCGTGGTGGAGAAGTTTCGCGCCTACGACTCGTACGAAGACGCGATGACCGACTACGCCACGCTGCTCAAGAACAACCCGCGCTACGCGTCGGTCATCAACGGCTCGAAGAGCGCCGAAGGCTTCGCGCACGGCATGCAGCGCGCGGGCTACGCCACCGACCCGCACTATGCGAAAAAGCTGCTGACCATCATGCAGCGGATGGCCTGACGATCGATTCGACGGCCGGCGCCGCGGTTGACGTCAATTAGGCAGCCGCAAACGTTGCCTCGGCGCCGTTGCCGGAAGAAGCTGCACACGCGTGTTTCATGCAGGGAAAAGGCACATTTTTTTTACGCCCAATCCCTAAATTTTTCGTAATGTCTGCCGCTAATGCAGGCGAGATGGAAAAGCAATCCGGGCGGTCGGACCGCCCGAACGGCGCGTGCGGAAAGGGTCCGCTCTCGCGCCGGCACGTTCACGAATTTCCGGCAGGCCGATGAATACCGTTCAGTCGAATCCACAGGAAGCAGGCGAGGGCGCCGAGGGTGCCGACGGCTCCCACGATTTTGGGCGCCGCAATCCGCTCGAGATCGGCGTCCAGCTACGCAATCTCGTCAATCGCGGCGACTTCCTGACCCTCCAGTATCGCGGCGGACAGCTCGTCACGCGCATTCTGGCCGTCAACGGACGCGAGCGCACGTTCGTGTTCGACTGGGGCGCGATGCCCGAGCAGAACACGGGCGTGCTCGCCGCGCCCGAGTGCCTCTTCCACGCCTCGCCCGACGGCGTGCGCGTGGAGTTCACGACCGCGACGCCGCGGCGCACCGAGTTCGAAGGGCACCCCGCGTTCGAAGCCGATTTCCCCGAAGTGCTGTTCTACGTGCAGCGGCGCGAGTACTTCCGCGTCGACACGCCCGTGCTCGAGCCGTGCATCTGCCGCGGCGAGCTGCCGAGCGGCGGCCCGCGCTTCGCGTACGAGGTGCATGACCTCTCGCTCGGCGGCCTTGGGCTGCGTACGACCGAAGAGCGCGTCGCGGATCTCGCCATGGGGCTCGTGCTGCCCGACGTCGAGCTCGACCTGCGCGCGCACGGCAAGCTGCGCGTGGATCTCGCGCTCGTCGTGCTGCGTTTCATCGATCTGCCCAACGGCGACCGCCGCTATCACATGGGCTTTCGCTTCGACGCGCTGCCCGGCGCCTCCGAGAACACGCTGCAGCGCTATATCACGCAGCTCGAGATGAAGCGCCGCGCGCTCGCGCGTGCCTGAGCGGCACGCGCCTCACACGCACGATCCGCCACACCCCGGACGGCGCAGCGCATGCTGCGCCGGTTCGCCCGCCGCGCGGCAGCCGCGCACGCGCCTACTCGCTAACGTTTTCGTCCCCATCGGGCGCTCAATTTTTGCAGTGCGTTGCCGTTATACCGTGAGTACACCACGCGGTTTGCCAGGGGGGCAGGCCGCTTTCGAGGATTACGCATGTCCAACATTTTCTCGATCGGTCTGAGCGGCCTGCAGGCGGCGCAGATTGGTATCTCGACCACCGGCGAGAACATCAGCAACTCGACGACCGCGGGCTACACGGTCGAGAAGCCGGTGTACCAGGAATCGGCAGGCCAGTACACGTCGAACGGCTATCTCGGCAGCGGCGTCACTACCGCCACCGTGCAGCGCGCGTACAGCCAGTACCTCACGACGGCCGTCAACAATGCGCAGACGGCCAGCAGCTCGTACACGGCTTCGTACAACCTCGCCACGCAGCTCTCGAATCTCGTGGGCAGCCCGACCTCGGGCATCGCCACCGCGATCACGAACTTCTTCACGGGCCTGCAGAACGTCTCGAATTCGCCTTCGGATACCGCAGCGCGGCAAACCGTGCTCTCCGACGCGCAGACGCTCGCCACGCAGATCAACGCCGCGAGCCAGCAGTACGACGCGATGCGCCAGAGCGTGAACACGCAGCTCACGAGCGCGGTCTCGCAAATCAACACCTACACGCAGCAGATCGCGAACCTCAACGCGCAGATCACGTCCGCGAGCTCGAGCGGCCAACAGCCGAACCAGCTGCTCGATCAACGCGATCAAGCGGTCGCGAACCTCTCGCAGCTCGTGGGCGTCCAGGTCGTGCAGGGCAGCACCGGCTACAGCGTGTTCCTCGGCAACGGCCAGCCGCTCGTGGTGAGCAGCCAGAGCTACAACCTCGGCACGCAGCCGTCGAGCACCAACCCGCAGGAACTGGACGTGACGTGGCAGGGCCTGAACGGCGCGAGCGCCGCGGCGCAAGGCGCGCCGCAGGTGCTGTCGTCGGCCGCGCTGCAAGGCGGCACGGTGGGCGGCCTGGTCTCGTTCGTCCAGACCACGCTCGATCCGGCGGAGTCGCAACTGGGCGCGATCGTGACGAGCTTCGCCGCGCAGGTGAACGCGCAGAACGCACTCGGCCTCACGCTCTCGGGCGGCGCGGGCGGCAATCTGTTCACGGTGGGCAACCCGCTCGTCACGGCCAGCTCGACGAACCCCGACACGCAGACCACGGTCAGCGCGACGCTCACGAACAGCACGCAGCCGCTCACCGACAACTACAAGCTGAGCTACGACGGCACGAACTGGAACCTCACCGACACGACCACGAACTCGCTGGTCGCGACCCAGCCGAACGGCACCGCGCCGATCAAGATCGGCGGCTTCTCGATTACGCCTTCGGGCACGGTGAGCGCGGGCGACTCGTTCATGATCCAGCCGACGGCCGGCGCGCTCGCGAGCTTCTCGGTCGCGACCAGCGACCCCGCGGCCATCGCGGCGGCCACGCCGGTCGTCGTGTCGGCGTCCACGACGAACGCAGGCACGGCCACCGTGACGCAAGGCGCGGTGGGCACGGGCTATTCGACGACGAACCTGCCCGTCACGCTGACCTACAACTCGACGTCGGGCACGCTGACCGGCCTGCCCAACGGCACGACCGTCACGATCACGACGCCGGGGTCGACCACCACCAGCACCGTGACGATCAGCAGCACCGCGACGCCGCCGGTGACCGGCGTGCCCTACGATCCGACCACGGGTGCGACCTACACGATCACGAACCTCACGGATTCAGCGGGCGCGAACGCCACGGCGACCAACGTGAGCTTCACGATGACGGGCACGCCCTCGAACAACGACACGTTTACGGTGGCGGGCAACAAGAGCGGCACGCAGGACGGCCGCAACGCGCTCGCGCTCGCGAACCTCACGTCGAGCACGGCGTACACGGGATCGACCACGCTCACCACGGCGTATGCGAACTACGTGAACTCGATCGGCGACACGGCAAGCCAGCTCAAGGCGTCGAACACGTCGCAGCAGTCGCTCGTGACGCAGCTCACCTCGCAGCAGCAGTCGGTGCAGGGCGTGAACCTCGACGAGGAAGCCGCGAACCTGCTGCAGTATCAACAGCTCTATCAGGCCAACAGCAAGGTGATCCAGACGGCGGCATCGCTGTTCCAGACCCTGATCGGCATTTTCCAGTGAGGCGCTGACCCATGCGTATCGCGACTTCCCAGATTTTTTCCTCCAGTCTGTCGACGATGGAGAACCAGCAGTCTCAGCTCCTTCAGGTCCAGCAGCAGATCTCGACCGGCGTGGCGATTTCGAACCCGGGCGACAATCCGCTCGGCGCCGCGCAGGCGGTGACGCTTTCCGCCACGAGCGCGACGCTCACGCAGTACACGTCGAACCAGACCACGGCGCTCACTGCGCTGCAGCTCGAGGACACGACGCTCTCGAGCGTGACGAGCACGATGCAGAGTATCCACTCGCTCATCATCGAAGCGCAGAACGGCTCGCTCACGGACCAGGCGCGCCAGGCGATCGCCCAGCAGATGCAAGGCGACCGCAACCAGCTGCTCACGCTCGCCAATACCACGGACGGCGCGGGCAACTACATCTTCTCGGGCTTCCAGAGCACCTCGCAGGTGTTCTCGAACAAGTCGGGCGGCGGCGTGACCTACAACGGCGACGCGGGCCAGCGCGTGATGCAGGTGGCCGGCACGCGCAACATCGCGGTCGGCGACACGGGCACGACGGTGTTCCAGAGCGTGCAGGCCGTGGGTTCGGCCAACGTGGCCTCGGGCAGTTCGTCGAACAAGGGCACGGGCGTGATCAGCGGCGTGACGGTGACGGACCCGACCCAGGCGACCAACAACGACAACTACTCGATCGCGTTCGCCACCGACGCGACCACGGGCGCGCTCACCTACACGGTGACCGACCACAGCGTCAGCCCGGCGACGACCACGACGCCGGCCAATTACACCGAAGGCAACGCGATCTCGCTCGGCTCGGGCATGAGCGTGACGATGTCGGGTACGCCCAGCGCGGGCGACTCGTTCTCGGTCACGCCCGCCACGGCGTCGCAGAACACGGACGTGTTCGCGAGCATCGACAGCATCATCGCCGCGCTGAATACGCCCGCGAGCGGCTCCACCGC
This sequence comes from Paraburkholderia sp. EG286B, assembly GCF_040965655.1. NCBI lineage: Bacteria > Pseudomonadati > Pseudomonadota > Betaproteobacteria > Burkholderiales > Burkholderiaceae > Paraburkholderia > Paraburkholderia sp. EG286B. The sequence continues at coordinate 313,062 of NZ_JBFRCF010000008.1, forward strand.
CGCGGTCGCGAACCTCAACAACGCGCTGAACACGGGCCTTACGCAGATCGGCAACTCGCTGTCGAACGTGATCACGGTGCAGGCTTCCGTGGGCGGCCGCGAGCAGGAAGTGAAGGCGCTGCAAACGGTCACGTCGACCAACTCGCTGCAGGTCACGTCGAACCTCTCCGACCTCATGAGCACCGACACGGTGGCCGCGATCAGCCAGTTCGAGCAGCTGTCGAACGCGCTCACGGCTTCGCAGAAGAGTTTCGCCGCCACGCAGAATCTCTCGCTGTTCCAGTACATCAATCCTTGATCACGAGGCGTTGAGCGGGCAAAAAAAGCGGACTCCGGTCCGTTTTTTTTTGCGCTGCGCGCACATCGTGCGAAGCGCGTTTTAACCGTGCGGCCGCAGCGCGCCGGCCACGCGGCCCATCTGATCGAGACCGCTGTCGAACAGGCGCGCGAAGTAGGGAATCAGGTTCGGCATCATCAGCTGAATGAGCAGCAGGCCCACGAGCATCGTGAGCGCGAAGCCGATCTGGAAGATACCGATTTGCGGGGCCGCACGGTTCAGAATGCCGAGCGACAGATTGGTGATGAGCAGCGCAACCACCACCGGCAGCGAGAGCAGCAGGCCCGAAGTGAGGATCGTCGTGCCATAGTTGGCGATCAGCTGCCAGCCCGAGGCGCCGAGCACGCTCGCCGTGACCGGCAGGGTCTGGAACGTGGCGACGAGCGCCGCGAGCATCTGCAGATGGCCGTCGAACACGAGGAAGGCGAGCATCGCCATCATGTTCAGCCACGAGGAGAGCGCGGGCGAGCTGGTGTTGGCCTGCGGGTCGAAGAAGCTCGCGAAGCCGAGGCCCATGCCGAGGCTCATCATGTCGCCCGCCGCGGTCACGACCGCGAACACGAGCTGCATCGTGAAGCCGAGCGCCACGCCGATCAGGAACTGGTTGACGAGAATCCACACGCCCTCGGCGGAAAACACCGTGACCTGCGGCATGGCGCCGAGCGTGGGCGCGACGATCAGCGTGATGAAGCCCGCGAGGCCGATCTTCACGCGCGTCGGTACGGAGCGGTTGCCCAGCACGGGCGCGACCGCCACGAGCGCCAGTATGCGCGTGAACGGCCAGAGGAAGGCCGTGAGCCAGGCGTTGAGCTGCGCGTAGGTGACCGTAAACATCGTGTGCCGAAAGACGTGCGCCGAAAGCGCAGAGGGGCGGCCGGAGCTGCGTCTAGCCCGCGAGCTGCGGAATGCTCGTGAAGATGCGGTGCATGTAGTCGAGCATCGTCGTGAGCATCCACGGGCCGGCGATCACGAGCGTGACCGCGATGGCGGCCAGCTTGGGGATGAACGCGAGCGTGGATTCGTTGATCTGCGTTGCCGCCTGGAACAGGCTCACCACCAGGCCCACCACGAGCGCGACGAGCAGCAGCGGCGCCGCAAGCAGGAGCGCCACGTACATCGCCTCGTGGGAGAGCGTCATGACCATTTCGGGCGTCATGTCTGTGTCCTCAGGTAAAGCTCTGCGCGAGCGAGCCGATCAGCAGTTGCCAGCCGTCCACCAGCACGAACAGCATGAGTTTGAACGGCAGCGAAATGGTCGCGGGCGAGACCATCATCATACCCATCGACATCAGCACGCTGGCAACCACCAGGTCGATGATGAGAAATGGGATGAAGATCGTGAAGCCGATCTGGAAGCCCGTCTTCAGCTCGCTCGTGACGAACGAGGGCACGAGCAGCGTGAGCGGCACGTCCTCGGGTCCCTGCATGGGCGCCGCGTGCGAGATGCGCGCGAAGAGGGCGAGGTCGGACTCGCGGGTCTGGCGCAGCATGAAGGTCTTGAAGGGCGCGACGCCGCGCGCCACGGCGTCGTCCATCGAAATCGTGCCGGCCGAAAACGGCTTGTAGCCGTCGTTGTAGGCCTTGTCGAGCACCGGCGACATCACGAACAGCGTGAGAAAGAGCGCGAGGCCCACGAGCACCTGGTTGGGCGGCGTGGTCGTCGTGCCGAGCGCCTGGCGCAACAGCGAGAGCACGATGATGATGCGCGTGAAGCTCGTCATCATCAGCACCATCGCCGGCAGGAACGACAGCATCGTGAGCAGCAGCATCGTCTGCACGCTCAGCGAGTAGGTCGTGCCGCCGTTCGGGCCGGGGCTCGTGTTGAAGGCGGGGAGGCCTTGCGGGCCGCCCGCGCTCTGCGCGTGCGCGAGGTGCGGCAGCGCGAGGGCGAAGGCGCCCGCGCCGAGCATCAGCGCGAACGGGAGCGCCGTTCTGGCGATCTTCGCGAGGGTAGCCGCGCGCGCGCGGACATCGCCGCCTGCGCCCGGCGCATGAAGGGAACTGCCGTGCATTTACTGCGCTCCGCCGTCGTGACGCATGAAACGCGCGTTGATGCGTTTGTTCGCCTCGCTTTTCAGCGCGTCACGAAAGCGCTGTGCGAAGGTGCCCGAGAGGGCGGGGGCGTTGGGAGCGGCTGCCGCGACGCCTGCGGGCAGTTCACCCGCGGGCAGCGTGTGGAGCAGGCGCACATTGCCGGGCGCGGCGCCCAGCACGAGCCAGGTGTCGCCGATCTCGACCACGGCCACGCGCTCCTTGCCGCCGAGCGATGCGCCGCCCACGGTCTTCACGAGCGCGTTCTTCGGCCCGCCTTGCAGGCCGAGACGCCGCGCGAGCCAGGCGCAGCCGAACACCACGGCGATCACGAGCGCGAGACCCAGCACCGTCTGCACGAGCGCGCCGAAGCCGAGCGCGGGGACCGCGCTGCCGGCGATCACGGCGGAGGCGGCCGAAGCACCCGATGCCGCGCGGGTGGCTTCGTTGACTGCCTGAAGGTCGGCGGCCCGCGCGCTCATGACCGCGAAAACGGCGGCGCCGGCGAGCGAGAGGTGGACGGCGAGGCGCCACGAGAATCGCAGCATGCGTGCGCCGCGGGACTTCCGCGTGCGCTGCATGCCGGTGCCAGAAACGGCGCCAGCAGGGTTGCCAGCCGGGTTGCCAGAAGCCGCGCCGGGAACAGCCTGGGGTTTCATCGGTTCAGCTTCCGGATCCGCTCGGACGGCGTGATGATGTCGGTGAGACGAATGCCGAACTTGTCGTTCACGACCACCACTTCGCCCTGGGCGATGAGGCAGCCGTTCACGAGCACGTCCATCGGCTCGCCGGCCATGCCGTCGAGTTCCACGACCGAGCCCTGCGCCAGTTGCAGCAGGTTGCGGATGGCGATCTTGGTGCGGCCCAGCTCCACGGTCATCTGGACGGGAATGTCCAGAATCATGTCGATGTCGTTGGCCGTCTTGGTCGAATCGACCTTCGAGAGCGGCTGGAACACGGCCGTCGGTTGCGCGGCCGGCACGTCGTTGCTGTTCTGCTCGGCGAGCGCGCTCGCCCAGTCGTCCATCGAGTCGCTGCCCGCTTCCTGCGCCGCGGCCTCGAAACCCGGGTCGAGCACCGGCTCGTCTGCGCTCGTGCCGTTGATGTCACTCATATCCACCTTCCTTCATCGTGTCGGCTGCGCTGATCATCTTCTGGACCCGCAACGCGTATTGACCATTGAAAATTCCGTAGCCGCACTCCATCACGGGCACGCCGTCCACCTTGGCGGTGATGTGCTCCGCGATGTTCATGGGCAGCACGTCGCCCTTCTTCATGTTCAGGATCTGCTCGAACGTGACGGGCACCTGCGCGAGGTCGGCCGTGAGCTCGACTTCGGCGGCCTGCACCTGCTGCGAGAGCACGCGCACCCAGCGGCGGTCCACGTCGAGCACTTCGCCTTGCAGCGGCGAGGCGAGCACGTCGCGGATCGGCTCGATCATCGAGTAGGGCATGCAGATGTGCAGCGTGCCGCCCGTCGGCCCGAATTCGATCGAGAACTGCGTGACGATCACGATCTCGTTCGGCGTGGCAACGTTTGCGAACTGCGTATGCATTTCAGAGCGCACGTATTCGAACTGCAGCGGCCGCACGCTTTTCCATGCGTTCGTGTAGTGCTCGAACACGAGGTTGAGCAGCTTGCCGATGATGCGCTGCTCGGTCTGCGTGAAGTCGCGGCCTTCCACTCGCGTGTGGAAGCGCCCGTCGCCGCCGAACAGGTTGTCCACGACGAAGAACACGAGGTTCGGGTCGAACACGAACAGCGACGTGCCGCGCAGCGGCTTCACGTGGACGAGGTTCAGGTTCGTCGGGATCGGCAGGTTGCGGGTGAACTCGCTGTACTTCTGCACGCGCACCGGACCGACCGAGATTTCGGCGGTGCGGCGCATGAAATTGAAGATGCCGACGCGCAACAGGCGCGCAAAGCGCTCGTTGATGATTTCGAGGCCGGGCATCCGGCCGCGAACGATCCGTTCCTGCGTCGCGATGTTGTAGGGCCGAACGCCCTTGTTGTCGGAGCCGCCCGAGTCGGAATCGACTTCGCCGGTGACGCCTTTGAGGAGGGCATCGACCTCCTCCTGGGACATGAACTCGTCGTGACCCATCGTCATGATGACTGGCCCTCCATCGCGGGAATCATGTCAGCCACGCTCACTGGACGACGAATTCGGTGAACAGCACGTCGTCGACGTGCATCGGCTTCTCATTCGCGCCGGCAGGCTGCGAGATCAGCACGGCGAGTTCCGTGGCGAGCGCACGCTTGCCGTCGAGCGGCGCGAGGTCGGACGGATGCTTGTTCGAGAGCGCGAGCAGCAGGCGGCTGCGGATCTCGGGCATGCGCGCAACGAGCGCGTCCTGGGTGGCCTGGCTGTCGAGCTTGAGCGTGAGGCCGATGCGCAGGTAGTGCGACTCGCCGTCGTCGGACTGCAGATTGACGGTCATCGGCTCGAGCGCGTAGTACACGGGCAAGGCCGGGGGCGCGGCGGCCGGCGCGGCCGGCGCGCTCGGGGCGTGGCGCGACATGAAGAACCACGTCGCGCCGCCCGCCGCGGCGGCGGCGAGGATCGCAATGAGCGCGATGACGATAATGCGCTTCATCGGTCCGGGTTTCGCGCCCTGGGGCGCGGCTTGCTGGGATGCGGTGGTGGTCGCCATGTCGAAAAGTCAGCCTGGATGCTTGCAAAGGTCCGGGGCACCGACCTGGTGGTCAGTCCGGGCATGCTGCATTGTTCCGGCTTTTGCCTTTCAGCGATGGGAGGAATAGACGGGGGAATTCCGGCTATCTCGTGGTTTTGTTGCGCGCCGCGGCAAGCCGCTCGCGCAAGGGCGCGATGTCAGCGCACGCAGCCGCTGGGCGCGGCTGCATGGCCCATGACGTGTCGAACGCGCCGGGCGGGGCAGGGTAGGGAGAAAGGGTCAGGCGAATGTGTCGATCAGACCGACGGAGCGCGTCGTGACGCTCGCGACGCTGCTCGTATCGTCCGCGGCGTCCGTTGCGGCGAGCGTGCTGCCCGAGCTGGAACCGGAACGGCCGGAGCGGCCCGAACCGCTGCCGTCCTGCTGCGCCTGCTGGTTCATCTGCCGCGAGAAACCGTCGCTCACGCTCGCGCTGCCGAGGCCGATGCCGTTTTGCTCCATCGCTTCGCGCAGCTTCGGCAGGGCCGCCTCGACGGCCTCGCGCACCTGCTGGTGCTGCGAGACGAAGAGGGCGTGCGCGTGGGTGTCCGAGACCTGCAGTACGACCTGGAGCGGTCCGAGATCCTTCGGATTGAGCGTGAGTTCCGCCGACTGCTGGTGCGCGTTCGAGAGGAACACGACCTTCTGGCTGAGCGCGTCTTCCCAGTCGTTCGTGCCGACCTGCGGCGCGATCGACGCGGAGGCGGCCGCCGCCGCCGGATTCGTGCTTGCGCTGGCCGCCTGGGCGGCCTGGGCCTGCGCGGCCGTCGCGGCGGCGACCGCTGCGGCCTGGGTCGCGGCGAGCGCGTCGGTCGTGGCGGTGCTCGCCGTGGCGTCGGTCTGCGTGGCGGCGCCGGCCTGCTGCTGCGCCGCTGCCGTGAGCGCGTCGGTGGCGACCTTCGCGGCGTCGGTGACAGCCGTCGTGGCGCCCTTGGCCGCGTCGGCGCTCGCGCCGCTGTTCGCGGCCGTGCTGAACGCCTTGCTCTGGGCGGTCGCGCTCAAATGCGAGGCGAAGCTGCTGACGATGTTCGAGCCCGAGCCCGTGCTGGCCGTGCTTGCGCTATTCGCCGCCGACCCGGCCGTGCTCACCGCATGCGTGGCGAGCGTACCCGCGCCGCCGCGCAGTTGCGCGAGCGCCGCTTGCAGGGCGTCGTGCACCGACTTCGAGGTGCTGGTCGCGGCGCTGCCCGTGGCCGTGCCGTCGCCTGCAGCGCCGGCAACTGCTGTGGCTGCCGTGGCGGCCGCCGCGGAGGCGACGCCGGCGAGCGTGCTGTCGCTGCTCGTCTGGCTGCCGTCGGCGTTCGCGTCGGTGCTCGTGCTGTCCTGGGTCTGCTGGCCCTGCTGCGCTTGCTGCGCCTGCTGGGCCTGAGCCGCGGCGGCTTGCGCGCCTGCGTCGGCGGCCTGCTTTTGCTGGGCGCGCGCGGCGGCGGCGCGGCGATCGGCGCTCGACGTGCCCTGCGTGGCCTGGCTCGAGTTCGAGCTCGAGCTGGACGTCTGCGAAGCGCTGCTGGTGCTGCTGCTTTGCGAGGCGCTGCCGCTCGACGTGTTCGAATTGGACTGCGCCGACGCATTCGACTGCGCGCTTTGCGCCGCCTGGGCGTTCTGGTTCGCCTGCGCGCTTTGCGCGTTCATCTGCTGTTGCAGCGTCTGCGCGAAATCCTGGCTGGCGGCATCGGCCTGGCTGATGGAGTTCGATGCCGTGTTCGACACGGCGTTCGATGCGGAATTGCCCGACACCGCGTCCGTGGCGGCGCCGAACAGCGAAGAAAGAGAAGAGAGGAGCGACATACTGGCGGCCTCGAAAACGGATTACGTGTTACGGATGTTGCGACGTTCGCATGCGCAGCACGCGGGCGGCGTGCTCGTCGGCGTCGCGCTGTTCGCGGCGGGCGTCCTTGCGGGCCTGCACATCGTCGTGGCGGGTTTGCAGGACCTCGTACGAGCCGAGCTTCTGCTTGCTGCGCTGCCATTCGGGCTTGGCGGCCTCCACGCGCGCGGTGGCCTGCTCGAGCAGGCGACGCTGCTGTTCGATCGCCGCGTCGAGCGTGTCGATGAACGCCTGGAAGTTGCGCACGTTGCCCGCGGCCATGCCGCTGCGCGCCGATTCGGTGAAACGCGTGTGGTACTCGTCACGGTAGGTGATGAGCGCCTCGAGCTGCTTTTCGACCTCGACGCGCTCGCGCTGCACGCGGCCGAGCTTTTGCGTGGCGGCGTCGACGTCGTCTTGCGCGAGGCCGATCAAGGTTTGCAGCGCGGTCTGTTTCGTCATGTCCTGGCTCCGATCAGCTGGCCGAGCATCTCGACGCTCTGATCATAGTTCGCGGTTTCGCGAAAACCCTGCTGAAGAAAGGCCTCGATGCGCGGATACAGCGCGATCGCGCGGTCGAGCACGGCGTCGCGCCCGCTCACGTACGCACCCACGTTGATGAGGTCGCGGTTGCGCTGGTAGCGCGAAAGCATCTGCTTGAGCGCGCGCGTCTGGTTCAGATGCTGGTCGTCGATCAGCGCGGTCATCGCGCGGCTGATCGAGGCCTCGATGTCGATGGCCGGATAATGCCCCGCCTCGGCGAGCGCGCGGGAAAGCACGATATGGCCGTCGAGAATCGCGCGCGCCGAGTCGGCGATCGGGTCCTGCTGATCGTCGCCTTCGGTGAGCACGGTGTAGAACGCCGTGATCGAACCGCCGCCTTCGGGGCCGTTGCCGGTGCGCTCGACGAGCGCCGGCAGCTTGGCGAATACCGAAGGCGGATAGCCCTTGGTCGCGGGCGGCTCGCCGATGGCGAGCGCGATCTCGCGCTGGGCCATCGCATAGCGCGTGAGCGAGTCCATGAGCAGCAGCACGTGCTTGCCCTGGTCGCGGAAATATTCGGCCAGCGACGTGGTGTACGCGGCGGCCTGCATGCGCAGCAGCGGCGACACGTCGGCCGGCGCGGCCACGACCACCGAGCGTGCCAGGCCGTCAACGCCCAGGATCTGCTCGATGAATTCCTTCACTTCGCGGCCCCGCTCGCCGATCAGGCCGATCACGATGACTTCCGCGCTGGTCGCGCGCGCCATCGTGCCGAGCAGCACCGATTTACCGACGCCCGAGCCCGCGAACAGGCCCATGCGCTGGCCGCGCCCGACCGTGAGCAGCGAGTTGATCGCGCGCACGCCCACGTCGAGCACCTTGTGAATCGGCTCGCGGTTCAGCGGATTGATGACGGGCGCGGTGAGCGGCGCGTCGGCTTCGGTATTCAGGGGGCCCAGGCCGTCGAGCGGGCGGCCCGAGGCGTCGACCACGCGGCCGAGCATGCCCCATCCCACCGGCAGGCGCTTCGCGCCCGCTTTCGGATCGGCGATCGGCGCGGTTTCCAGCGGCCAGACGCGCGCGCCGGGCAACAGGCCCGCGACTTCGGTCGTCGGCATCAAAAAGAGCTTGTCGCCGCCGAAGCCGACCACTTCCGCTTCGGCCATCGGCAACGAGCTGCCCGGCGGCAGTTCGATCATCACCTCGGCGCCCACGGCGAGGCGCAGCCCCACGGCTTCGAGCACGAGGCCCGCCGCGCGCGTGAGACGCCCGCAGCCGCGCAGCGGCAGGGCGAGCGCATTGCGCTCGCGCACGCTGCGCAGTTGCGCGTTCCACGAGGTCAGGAACGGGTTGGCCGGGTCGTAGTTCGCCGGCGGCACGTAGGGTGCGCTCGGGGCGTCGGCCACGACCGGCACGCCGTCATTCGTCAGGCCTGGCGGCGCACCGGCCGCGTCCGCGGCGAGCGCGGCATCGATTGCGTCGATCGCGTCGGCGGCACCCAGCTCGCGTGCCTCGCGTTTGGCAGGAATGCCCGGGATGTCGAGGTCGCCCACGAGTAGCGCGCCGAGCTGTGCCGGGTCGCTCGCGAGCGGGCCGAACGAGGCGAGCGCGAGTTCCTGCTCGAGCGGCGTGAGACCGCCCGTGTGGATGGTCTGATGGCTCGGCGGTTGTGGGTGGTTCACCATGGCCGTGCCTTGCCGAGCGCGGCCGTCACGCGCTCCCAGCGCGTGCGGATGCTGGCGTCGGTTTCTCCCGTCGCGGCCTGCGCGCGGCAGCCGCCGCGCTCGATCGTCGGGTCGGTGCGCACGCTCCAGCCGCGCGCCTGAAGGTCGTCCAGCAGATAAGCCTCGACGATCGGCAGATCGGCGGGGCTCACCACGAGCTGCGGGGAACCGGCCAGCTGCGGCTCGGCCACGAGCACTTCGCGCGCGACCGCGACGAGCGCCGTCGGGTCGTGCTGGACGTGCTGGCGCACGACCTGCTGCGCGATGTCGAGCGCCAGTTCCACGAGCGTCTCGGCTACGCCGGCCTGCGCCGTTTCGAGCGCGTCGCTAAAACGGCTGGCGAGCGCGGCGAGTTGCGCCGCCTGCGCGCGCGCCTCGGCCTGGCCCTGCTCGAAGCCCTGCTGGCGGCCCTGTTCGTGCCCGGCCTGATAGCCGAGCGCCTGGCCCGCCACGTGGCCGGAGCGCAGCCCCTCCTGGTGGGCCGCGTCGCGCAGCGCATGGAGCTGGGCCTCGAACGCCGCGGTTTCGTCGTGCGTGGGCGGCGGCGGCGGGGGAGGCGGCGGGTCGAACGAGGCCATCTCCCAGCGCTGGTACGCCGAGCGATGGCTGTTCGCGGAGCTGGTGTCAGACATAAGCGTCTTCTGCCTTGCCGCCTAGAACGATCTGTCCGCTCTCGGCGAGGTTGCGCACGATCTGCAGGATGCGGCGCTGCTGTGCCTCGACTTCCGACACGCGCACCGGACCGCGCGCGTCGAGGTCTTCGGCGAGCAGTTCGGCCGCACGCTGCGACATGTTCGAGAGGAACTTGGTGCGCAGCGCGGGCGGCGCACCCTTGAGCGAAATGATGAGCGACTCCGACTCGACTTCCTTGAGCAGCAGCTGGATCGCGCGATCTTCGAGGTCGAGCAGGTTCTCGAACACGAACATCTGATCGATGATCTTCTGCGCGAGTTCCGCGTCGTACTGGCGGACGTTCTCGATCACCCCTTCTTCGTGCTGGCTCGTCATGAAGTTGAGGATTTCGGCCGCCGTGCGGATGCCGCCCATCGGGCTGCGCTTGAGGTTGTCGCTGCCCGAGAGGAGGTTCGTGAGCACGTCGTCGAGTTCGCGCAGCGCCTGCGGCTGGATGCCGTCGAGCGTCGCGATGCGCAGCAGCACGTCGTTGCGCAGGCGCTCGGTGAAGCACGAAGCGATCTCCGAGGCCTGGTCGCGGTCGAGGTGCACGAGGATCGTCGCGATGATCTGCGGGTGCTCGTTCTTGATGAGCTCGGCCACCGACCCCGAATCCATCCACTTGAGGCCTTCGATGCCGCTCGTGTCGCCGCCTTGCAGAATGCGGTCGATGATCGCGCCGGCCTTGTCCTCGCCCAGCGCCTTGTTGAGCACGTTGCGGATGTAGTCGTTCGAGTCGAGCGAGAAGGCGGTGTGCTGCTCGGCTTCCTTGACGAATTCCTGCAGCACGACTTCGATCTCTTCGCGCTTGACGTTCTTGAGCGCCGCCATGGCGGCGCCGATTTTCTGCACTTCGCGCGGACCGAGGAACTTGAAGACCTCGGAGGCCTCTTGCTCGCCGATCGACATGAGCAGCAGCGCGCTCTTGGTTGCGCCTTCAGCGTTCATCGTTCACCCAGCTTTTCACGACGGTTGCGACGATCTTCGGATCCTGGCGCGCGATGTTGCGCGCGTATTCCAGGTTGCGTTCGAACTTGTTCTTCTCGTTTTCGAAGGCGAGCAGGGCGGCTTCACTTTCCGCACTGTCTTCGCCTTCCGCGCCGGTGCCGCCAATGCGCACCGCTTCGGGGAGACCGTCGAGCAGCAGCGGCTCGCCGTCGGCCATGCCGGGCAGCGCGGGCGCAACCGGCTCGGGCGGCGGGAACGCGCGGCGCAGCGCCGGCTTCACCATCACGAAGTAGAGGAAGAGAGCCACCGCGCCAATGCCGAGCCACGTCGCAATCTGCTTCGCAAGGGCGAGGATGTCCGGTTGACGCCACCACGGCAGGTTCGCGTTCGGGTCGACTTCGGTCTGGAACGCGGCGTTCACCACGTTCACCGAGTCGCCGCGCTTGGCGTCGTAGCCCATGGCGTCCTTCACGAGCTGCTCGACCTGCGCGAGCTTCTGCGCGTCGAGCGGCTGCATGGTGGCGTGGCCCTTGGCGTCCAGCTTCGGCTGATAGTTCACGATCACGGCGACCGACAGGCGCTTCACGTCGCCCGGCGCCTGTTGATAGTGGCGCACGGTCTTGTCGAGCTCGTAGTTCGTCGTGGTGTCGCGATGATCGGAGACCGGCACCGGAGCCGACGCGCCGTTCGCACCCGCCGGTGCGCTGATGGGCGCGGAGGCCGGCTGCGGCGGCTGGTTCGTGAGCGCGCCGGGCACGCCGCCCGCGCCGCTTTGCTGCATTTCCGTGGAAATGTTCTGCTGCTGGCTGCGGATCGCGGCGGCCTGCGGGTTGGCGTTCGGACCGTAGGCTTCGGAGGTCTGCTCGAGCTTCGAGAAGTCGAGGTCGGCGCTCACCTGCGAGCGCGCATTGCCGGCGCCGAACAGGGGCGCGAGGATCGCGTCGATGCGCGCCTGGGTGTCGTGCTCGACCTGGCGCACGTACTTGAGCTGCGAGGCGTCGAGGCCCACGCCCGCGGCGCTCTGGGTGAGCAGGTTGCCGTCCTGGTCGACCACCGTCACGTTGCGCACCGGCAGGTCCGGCACGGCCGAAGCCACCATGTGCGTGATCGCGGCGACCTGGCCGTCGTCGAGGATGCGGCCCGGATACAGGTTCACGAGCACCGAGGCGGACGGCGCTTCGCGCTCGCGCACGAACACCGACGGCTTCGGAATGGCCAGATGCACGCGCGCCGACTTCACGCTCGCGATCGACTGGATCGTTTGCTCGAGCTCGCCTTCGAGCGCGCGCTGGTAGTTGACCTGCTCGGCGAACTGGCTGATGCCGAACTTCTGGTTGTCCATCAGCTCGAAGCCGACCGAACCGTTCTTCGGCAGGCCCTGGGAGGCGAGGCGCAGGCGCATTTCGTTGACCTGCTCGGCGGGCACGAGAATGGCGCCGCCGGCGTCCGAGAACTTGTAGGGAACGTTTGCGGCCTGGAGCGCAGTAATGATGGCGCCGCCGTCACGGTCCGACAGGTTGCTGTACAGCACCTTGTAGTCGGGCGCGCGCGACCACAGCACGAGACCCGCGACCACGGCCACGAGCACCGCCACGGCAAAAATGAGCGGCGCGCGCGGGTTGCCGCGCACGTTGCGCAGCGACGAGAGCGAGCCGAGGCGTTGCGCAAAGCCGCCGCCGAGGTCATCCGCGCCGCCCAGGCCTGCGCCCGCGCCAGCACCGGGCGCGGCGCCCGCGCCAGAGGTGGCGAGGCCCATGCGGGCGTCGGGGTTGATCAAAGAATTGGCAGTCGAATCCATGCGACGGGTATCTCCGGAGGCTTCCAGGTCTCGCCTTGCATGGCGGAGACTTTCACGAGACGCATTATCCGGGGCCACTGACAAGCCGATTGCGCGAATAGAGCCGGGTTTTCCCCCTAGTTTCAGGGCTGCCGAAACAGACCCGCTGCTATGCTCTCCTCCAGATTCGGCATCCTGTCAGTGCGCCGTCTCGGCCGGGCCCGCAGGATTGCTGTGCAATCGCTGAAACTCCGGCATTGGGGCTCGTCCCCGGAATACCCCGCAGGTCCCCTTTTCGTGGAGCAAACATGACCGTGCCAGTATCCCCGCTCACGTCCGCCTTGGCGCAAATGCAGTCGATGGCGACCCAGGCGGCCGGCGGCCCCACCGCAGCCGACGAAAAGTCGGGCGCGGCCACGGCCGGCGGGTTCGCGGCGGCGCTCAAGTCGTCGCTCGACCAGATCAGCGACGCCCAGCAGAAGGCCGTTGGCGAGTCGCAGGCGTTCGAACTGGGCGCGAACAACGTGTCGCTCAACGACGTCATGGTCGACATGCAGAAAGCCAACATCGGCTTCCAGTTCGGCCTGCAGGTGCGCAACAAGCTCGTGGCCGCCTACACCGACATCATGCAGATCCAGGTGTGACGGTGCCCGAAGCCTTCGCCCGCTCAACGCGCTAAAGCTTCTTCCCCTACGATCCGATAACCCGGCTAGAAGAGTCCGTCGCTCGTGCTTGCACAGCGCGCCGGACGACCGCATTCAAGCCAAACGTATCAAGGAGAAGCGCCGATGTTTTCCCCTGCCCAATCTGGAGCTAACGCCTATGCACGCGTGGGCGTCGAAACGGGGGTCATGGGTGCGAGCCCGCACAAGCTGATCGTGCTCCTGTACCAGGGCGCGCGTCAGGCCATCGCGCAGGCACGTATGCACTTGCAGGCCGGCAACGTCGGCCCGCGTTGCGAGGCGATCGCCAAGGCGATCCGGATTGTCGAGAGCGGACTTCAGCTCGCGTTGAACGTCGAGGCGGGCGGCGAGATCGCTCAACGCCTGAATGCGCTGTACAGCTACATGACGAAGCGCCTGCTGGAAGCCAATATTAAACAGAGCGAGACCATGCTGGTCGAGGTCGACAGACTGCTGGCTACGCTCGAAGAAGCCTGGTTGGGGATAGCGCCGGAAGTGGCGAGGATGGCCGAACAGGCATCCGCGTCAGCGTCCGGCTCATTGATGAGATGAGTTCAAAAGCAGACTACTTCGCCCGCTACGAAGCGATAGCGGCCGTGTCGGAGCAGATGCTCCATGCGGCGCGCGATGCGCACTGGAACGATCTGATCGGCTTGCAGGAGGAGTACCGGATCCTCGTCGATGCCTTGAAGGACGCCGAAGCCGTGGTGCGGCTCACGGTTTCCGAACGAGCGCGCAAGTACGAGCTGATCCGCCAGATTCTCGCCGACGACGCCGCCATTCGCGATCTCGCAAGCCCTTGCATGGCACGGCTTTCGGCGCTCTTTTACGGCACCGTGCAGCCCGCGCGGGTCTTGCAGGAAATCTACGGAGCCCGCTAGCGCGGCGCGTGGCGCCTCGCGACGCAACGGCGCGCAACGCCCCATGAACCGGCAGCTCAGCGCCGTGCGCAGATCCGGAACACCATGAACGGAATCGACACCGGAGCCGCCGCGCTCCTCGCGAGCCGCATCGCGGCGCTCACGCCGGTCGGGCCGCAGAGCGCCTCCGGCGCGGCGCAGACGGGCGTCTCCGCGCTCGCCACGGGCACCGCCGCGCTCGCCGACGCCGCAAGCAGCACCAGCAGTACGCAGGACTCGACCGAGACCGTGCTTTCGGCGGTTGCACTGGCGCTCGACGCCATCATCCGCTCGGGCGGCGAAGCGACGCCCGCCGTGGTGGGCCGCGCGCCGCTCTGGGGCAGCCCCGGCGCCGACGCGGCGCCCGGCGGCGCGGCCACCTTGCCGCTGCCGGGTCTCGCCGGCGAAGCGCAGGCGGCGGAAGCGGCGTTGCTCGCGGACGTGGCGCTCGCGGCCCAGGGTCTGGCCGGAGCGGCGCTGGCCGGAGCGGCCGACGCCGGAACCGACGCTTCCGCGCAGACGGCGTCCTCGCAAAACCCGCAGGCCGGACAAACCACCCAAACGGCGCAAACAGCGCAAACCGCCGCCGCCGCGCAAGCCGGTCCGGTCGCCGCACTCGCGGCGTCGCTAGCGCAGACGGTGAGTTCGAGCGGACTCTTCTACGAAGCCCACCTCGCGCAATGGTTGCGCGGCCAGCTCTCGCCCGCCGAACTGGCCGACGAGCCGCAGAACCGTCTGCTCGGCGCGCACTCGCAACTGCCGCTCGACTGGAGCCCGGCCGGCGACGACATCGACGACGTGCAATGGACCGAGACCTTCTCCGACGCGCCGGGCGCCGCGCGCGGCGAAGCGGGCAATGCCCAGAACGCGGCCAACGCGCTCAATGCCGCACTGGCGCGCGCCTTCCCCGGGCTGGCCGATCCGCACGGCGAAACGGCCGCAAGCCAGGCCCAGGCGCGCGCGACGCTGGCCGATACCCTGATGCCCGCCATGCACGAGGCCGCCGCGCAGGCCACCGGGCCGACGGTCCATCCGGCCGTGATCCCGCTCGTGCGCCAGCAGCTCGATCTGCTCGCGACCGGTGAGTTTCGCTGGAACGGCGAGGCCTGGCCGGGCGTGCGGGTGGACTGGAGCATCCAGCAGGACGACTACGATGCCCGCGACCCGCACCCGGGCGCAGGCGGTGTGGACGCCGACGACATCCCATGGCGCACGCGGCTCACGCTTGCGCTGCCGAAGCTCGGCACCGTCGACGCGGAACTCACGCTGACGGGCTCGACGCTCGCCGTGCGCGTGCAGGCGAACGCGGGTGGCGCCGCGCGCCTCACGGCAGAAAGCGAGTCGCTGCGCGGGCGGCTCGAAGCGCTCGGGCTCACGCTCGCTGGGCTCTCGATCCGCGAGATCGGCAGCGGCGCCGCGGCGAGCCCCGCCGAGGCCGCGAGAGCCGCGAGCGCTGCAAGCGCCTACGCGGCACAAACCACCTCCGCCGCATCCGCCACGCAGACGGCGCAGGCCGGCGCCGCGGCGGATGCGTCCGCCGCGCGACCGGGCGCCGACGCGACCGAGCCGCGCAACCACCGCCTCGACCACGACTGGGAGTTGTGATGAGCCGCACGCACCGCAAGAGCGCCGCCGCGCTCGCCTACGACGCCCCCGAAGGCGACGGCGCGCCGCGCGTGGTCGCGAAGGGCTACGGCCTCGTCGCGGAGATGATCGTGCAACGCGCGAAGGAAGCGGGCCTCTACGTGCACGAAGCGCCGGAGATGGTCTCGCTGCTCATGCGCGTGGACCTCGACGCGAAGATTCCGCCGCAGCTCTATCAGGCGGTGGCCGAACTGCTTGCCTGGCTGCACCGCCTCGAAGCGGACAACGACGCGAAGGCCAAGGCTACCGCGCAAGCGCAAGCCGCCACACCGGCCGGAACCGCGGCCGGCGGCGCCCCGCGCGAGATCAGCGACATTCGCAGGATCGGCGGCACCCGTCCCGCGCTGCCCTTCAACCCCTCAACATCAACCTGATCAGCCAGGCGACGCGCTTGCCGTAGGGCGGCGCGATGAGCCCGCGCGCATTCAGCCGCGCCTGGGTGAAGACGGGCTTCATCTTCGAGAACGTGACGAAGCCCTCGTAGCCGTGATACGCGCCCATGCCGCTCGGACCGACGCCGCCGAACGGCAGTCCCTCGGCGGCGATATGCATGAGCGTCTCGTTCACCGACATCCCGCCCGCCACCGTTTCGTGCGTCACGCGCTCGACCGTGCGCGGGTCGTCGGCATAGAGGTAGAGCGAGAGCGGGCGAGGGCGCGCATTCACGTAGCGCAACGCTTCGTCGAGCGTGTCGTAGGGCACGAGCGGCAAGAGCGGCCCGAAGATTTCCTCCTGCATGAGCGCCGTCTGCGCGCCGGCGTTCGTCACGATGACGGGCGCGAAGCGCCGCGTGGCGGCGTCGTGCGTGCCGAGCGCGTGCAGCTGCGCGCCGCTTGCCTGGGCTTCATCAGCGAGGCGTTGCAGGCGCTCGAAGTGGCGCGCCGAGATGATCGACGTGTAGTCGCGGTTGCTCGCGAAGTCCGGATAGAGCTGCGCGAAGCGCGTGCGCGCGCGGGCGATGAACGCCTCTTCCTGGCCGCGCGGCAGCAGCACGTAGTCGGGCGCGATGCAGGTTTGCCCCGCGTTCAGCGTCTTGCCGAGCAGCAGGCTGTCGACGGCGTAGTTCAGGCGCGCCGCGGCGCCGATGATCACGGGCGACTTGCCGCCCAGTTCGAGCGTGACCGGCGTGAGGTTCGCGGCCGCCGCGCGCATGACCTCGTGCCCCACGCGCGTCGAGCCGGTGAACAGCAAATGATCGAACGGCAGCGCGCTGAAGGCGGCGCCCACCGACGCGTCGCCGTTCACGACCGCCACGTGATCGCGCGCGAAGGTCTTGCCGATCAGCTCCGCGAACAGCGCGGACGTGCGCGGCGTCAGCTCCGACATCTTGATCATGGCGCGGTTGCCCGCCGCGAGCGCGCACACGAGCGGGCTCGCGGCCAGCTGCAGCGGATAGTTCCACGGCACGACGATGCCCGCCACGCCGAGCGGCTGCGGCACCAGCTTCGCGCGCCCGGGCAGCAGCCATTTGCCGACCGGTCTGCGGCGCGGCTTCATCCAGCGCGCGCCGTGCCTGAGCGCCGCATCGATCTCCTGCTTGAGGACGACGAATTCCGCGAGCGCGACCTCCGCCTTCGCGCGCTGGCCGAAGTCGGCGTTCATCGCCTCGGCGAGCGCGTCGCGATTCGAGAACAGCACGTCGCGCAGCGCCTTGAGATGGCGCGCACGCGCGTCCCAGGACGGGAACGGGTCGCGCAGGAAGGCTTCGCGCTGCGCGGCGAGCAGCGTGTCGAGCGCGGCGCGCGGCTCGTCGGGGGCGCTGCGGGCGAAGTCTTCGGGCAGGTCCTGCTTCATGGTCGTTCCTCGTGGGGTTCCCACTCGCTGTGGCGCGTGGGCGAACGGAAAAATCGGCTCGTCGTATCGGGTGACGCCGAGGGTCACACCGGGCGCGACGGAAACGCCCGCTCGATGATCGCGGCGTGATCGAAGCGCGCAGGCAGCGTACCGAAGACGCGGTCGCAGTCGGCGTCGTGCTCGTCGAGGCGCGTGGCGATGAACGCTTCGGCGATCTGCGGCGGGCCGTCGCGCAGCAGCATCGCCTGCGCGATCAGCACGATCTGCTGCGCGATGCGCCGCGCGCTCGGCTCGCGCGTGCCCGGCGCGCCGTTGAGCAGCACCGAGAGGCGGTCGAGCGCGGCGTTCAGAACCGGGTGAGTCTGCGCGTCGCGCCGCCACGCGAGAAACAGCGCCTGGGCGGCGTCGGCCTCGCGCTCGAGTGCGCGCAGCACGTCGAGGCACATCACGTTGCCCGAGCCTTCCCAGATCGAGTTGACGGGCGCTTCGCGGTAGAAGCGCGCCATCGGCCCTTCCTCGACGTAGCCGTTGCCGCCCCAGACTTCCATCGCCTCGCCCGTGAACGCGAGCGTGCGCTTGCAGACCCAGAATTTCGCCGCCGGCGTGACGATGCGCCGCCAGGCGCGCGCTTCGAGCGACGTGTCGTCCGTATCGCCGGGTTTCGCTTCGGCGCTGTCTTCGAAGGCGCGCGCGAGACGCATGAAGAGCGCCGTCGCCGCTTCCGATTCGAGCGCGAGATCGGCGAGCACGTTTTGCATGAGCGGCTGCTCGGCGAGCACACGGCCGAACGCGCTGCGGTGGCGCGCGTGGTGGATCGCCTGCACGAGGGCCGCGCGCATGAGCGCCGCGCTGCCGATCACGCAGTCGAGCCGCGTGTAGTTCGCCATCTCGATGATGGTCGGCACGCCGCGGCCTTCGTCGCCGATCATCACGCCGTACGCATCGAAGAATTCGACTTCACTGCTCGCGTTCGAGCGGTTGCCGAGCTTGTTCTTCAGGCGCTGCACGTTGACCGCGTTTTTGGTGCCGTCCGGCCGGTAGCGCGGCACGAAGAAGCAGGAGAGTCCGTCGTGCTCCGTGGTGCGCGCGAGCACGAGGTGCGCGTCGCACTGCGGCGCCGAGAAAAACCACTTGTGGCCCGTGAGCAGGTACGCCGCGCCGCGGCCGGTTTCGACGCCCGCGGGGCGCGCCTCGGTGCGGTTGCTGCGCACGTCCGAACCGCCTTGCTTCTCCGTCATGCCCATGCCGATCATCATCGAGCGCTTCTGCGCAAGCGGCAGGTCGCGCGCATCGTGCTCGCGCGTGTAGAGCGGCGCGCGCAGCGTTTCGAACAGGGCCGGCTCGCGCTGCAGCACGGCGATGCTCGCGAACGTCATGGTCAGCGGGCACAACGACCCGGATTCGAGCTGCGCGTGCAGGAAGTAGCCGGCGCAGCGCGCGGCCATCGCGCCGGGCTGCGGGTCCGAATACGGCAGCGCATGCAACCCCTGCTCGCGCAACAGCGTGAGCAGTTCGTGCCAGGCGGGGTGGAATTCGATCGCGTCGATACGCTCGCCGCGCGGGCTGTGCGTGTGCAGTTCGGGCTCGTGGCGGTTGGCGAGGTCGGCGAGCGCGAGCGTTTGCGCCTTGCCGAGCGTCTCGCCGTGGCGCGCGAGCGTGTCGCGATGCCAGTGAGCGCCTGCGCGCGCGAGGGCCTCGCCGAGCGCAGCGTCGGTGGTGAAGAGGTTGTAGTCGGCGAGCGGCGGCGCCTGGTTCGTCACTTCGTGGCTTGTGCCGGGGCGATGCGTGACTTCCGTCGGGTTCATCTGCCTGTCTCCGATGCAAGGCTGCTGCGTGCGTCGTGCTTCACGCGCGGCCGTTCGTGTTGTGTTCGCTGTCGTGACGGGGAGGCGTGCGCAGCGGCCGCTCCATGGGAAGCGTCCCTGAGGTGAATGATTCTTGTGCGCTCCAGCGCTCCCTGTGCCGCTCGCTGGAATCTTGCGGGCTTCGGCTCTGGCGGCCGAACCGCCTTCCATCATAGGCGTCGATCCGCCGTCAGGTTTAGAGGGGATGCTCTGACATAAAAGCTGACCTCGGAATCAGACGCTTCCTACAATGCGCCATTGAAGCCGAAAACGAACGAGCGTGCAAATAGTGCGCCGGGGCCTCGCAAGAGGCGAGCCGACAGGACGGAGACGATGCAATACGACTACATCATCGTAGGCGGCGGCTCGGGCGGCGCGTCGCTGGCGGGCCGGCTGGCCGACCGTTGCCCGCAGGCGAGCATCGCGCTCGTCGAAGCCGGGCCGCACACGGCGCGCAATCCGTTCGTCAACATGCCGCTCGGCGTCGCCGCGCTCGTCCCGTTTCGCACGAAAAACAACTACGCCTATGAAACCGTGCCGCAGCCGGGACTCGCCGGCCGGCGCGGTTACCAGCCACGCGGCCGCGGCTTCGGCGGCTCGAGCACCATCAACGCGATGATCTACACGCGCGGCCATCCGCTCGATTACGACGAATGGGCGCAACTCGGCTGCACGGGCTGGGCGTGGCGCGACGTGCTGCCGTACTTCCTGCGCGCCGAGGACAACGAGCGCGGCGCGAGTGCCTGGCATGGCGCGGGCGGCCCGCTGGCCGTAGCCGACCTGCGCGAGCGCAATCCGGTCGCCGCGCGCTTCGTCGAGGCCGCGCGCGAGGCGGGCTTTCGCCTGAACGACGACTTCAACGGCGAGGAACAGGAGGGCGTCGGCTTCTATCAGGTGACGCAGCGCGGCGGCGAACGCTGCACCGTGGCGCGCGCGTATCTGTATGGGCGCGAGCGGCCGAACCTGCATCTGATCGCCGACGCGACGGTCCTGCGCGTGCGCTTCGAGGGCGCGCGCGCGAGCGGCGTGGAGCTTGCGCGCGGCGGCGCGATCGAGACTCTGCAGGCGCGCGCCGAGGTGATCCTCGCGGCGGGCGCGTTCAACTCGCCGCAGCTGCTGATGTGTTCGGGCATCGGCCCCGCCGACGCACTGCGCGCGCTCGGCATTGCGGTGCGCCACGACGCGCCCGAAGTCGGCCGCAACCTGATCGACCATATCGATTTCACCTTCAACAAGCGCGTGCGTTCGAGCGACTCCGTGGGCTACTCCCTGCGCGGCGCGGCGCGCATGACTGCGGGGTTCGTGCGGTATCTGCGGGGGCGGCGCGGCATGCTCACGACCAACGTGGCGGAGGCGGGCGGCTTTCTGAAGAGCCGCTCCGAACTCGACCGGCCCGACCTGCAGCTGCACTTCTGCACGGCGCTCGTCGACGATCACAGCCGCCGCCTGCATTGGGGCCACGGCTATTCGCTGCACGTGTGCGTGCTGCGTCCGGCGAGCCGCGGCACGGTCACGCTCGCGAGCGCCGACGCGCGCGTGGCGCCCACGATCGACCCACGCTTTCTTTCCGATCCGCGCGATCTCGACGCCCTCGCGCAGGGCGCGCGCCTCGCCCGGCGCATACTCGACGCGCCCGCGCTGGCGCAGCTGGGCGGCCGCGAACTCTACACACATGGCGAGCAGAGCGACGCGCAATTGCGCGAGACGATCGCCCGCCACGCCGACACGATCTATCACCCCGTCGCGACCTGCCGCATGGGCGGCGACGCGCGTTCCGTCGTCGATCCGCAGTTGCGCGTGCGCGGCGTGACGGGGCTGCGCATTGCGGACGCCTCGGTCATGCCGACACTCATCGGCGGCAACACGAACGCGCCGAGCGTGATGATCGGCGAGCGTGCGGCCGACTTCATCGCACAGGCGCAGTACGCGCCCGATACGGCGGCTCAGCGCGTCGACGCCTGAAGTTGCGCGTTTCCTCGCTTTTACCTGGCCTGTTGCCCTGGCGCGTCGCAGGCCTCAGCCAGGCTTGCCTGGCTGCTTCTCCATCCCCGGCGGATGCACGAAGTCGTCGAGAAACGTGAAGGGCTTGCCGTACTCCGAGCGCGCGACGTCGAGCCACGCGCGCGCCGCGTGCGAGAGATAGCCGCTGCGTTTCCAGCCGATCGCCATGTCCCAGGTGATCTGCGGCTCGCTCACGGGCAGGCAGGTGAAGCGCTCGGCGTCGAGCCGGCGCACGTACGGCGCGGGCAGCAGCGCAATGCCCACGCCCGCGAGCACGAGTGCCGCCATCAGGTCCCAGTGGCCGCTGCGCCCCACCACCTGCGGCACGAAGCCGGCCGTGCGGCACGCGTTCAGCACCACATCGTTGAGCGCGAGGCTTTCGCCGTAGAACACGAACGGCTCGCCGGCCAGTTCCCCGAGCGGCACGGCGAGCTTGTTGTCCCAGCGCGAGCCGCGCCGCGCGACGAGCCACAACAGCTCGTGCGAGATCGGCAGGACGTCGATCAGCGCGGGATCGACGGGCAGCAGCACGCCGCCCAGCTCCAGCTCGCCCGAGATCAGCGCGGCTTCGATGGCGCGCGAGCCGTGCTCGAAAAGCTTCAACTCGATCTTCGGATAGCGCTGGCGGAAGGTGGCGATGGCGGGCGTGAAGAGCGAGCCGCCCATCGGCGGGATGCCGATGGTGAGCTCGCCGCGCCCGAGCGTGCCGAGATCGGCGAGTTCGGCCTGCAGCTGCGCCTGCGCGGCGAGCACGTCCTGGCCGCGCTGGTAGACGATGCGCCCGGCGTCGGTGAGCACCATCTGGCGCGCGTCGCGCAGCAGGAGCTGGGTGCCGGTCTCGTCTTCGAGCGCCTTCACCATCTTGCTGATGGTCGGCTGGGTGACGTGCAGTTTTTCGGCCGCGGCGGTGAAGCTCTGTTGCCGCACCACCTCGATGAAATAACGAAGCGCGCGCAGTTCCACGATCGGGACTCCACAAATGTGCAGAAAACACGCTCAGCGGGGTGCCGAGTCGGTGCATTCCAATATGGAATGTAGCAGATGATCTTAAGTCATTATGTTTATGCTGCGCTGCACCCTATACTGACTTCCATTCCAGTGTCACTTAGGGTTTGCCATGACTACCTCCACCGCGACCGCGAAAGTCTCCGAAAACGCCGAGCGCAAAGCGGGCGGCATGGCGAGCTTCGGGCGCCGTATCGGCCGCATTACCGTGCAATCGGCGCTGCTCGCGGGCCTCTGGTACGCCGCCGACGCGCTCACGCGCTTCACGCACCTGCCGGTGCCGGGCGGCGTGGTCGGCCTCGTGCTGCTGCTCGCGCTGCTCTTTTGCGGCGGCGTCACGCCGCGCTGGGTGAAGGCGGGCGCCGACTGGCTGCTCTCCGACATGCTGTTGTTCTTCATTCCGGCCGCCGTCGCAGCCGTGAAATACGGCGGCCTGTTTCGCGCCGACGGCTGGCGTCTGGCGCTCGTCGTGGTCGGCGGCACGCTGATGGTGATGGTGGCCGTGGCGTTCGCGGTCGAACAGGCCGCCAAGCTCGAGCGGCGCCTCGCGCTGCGACGCGTGCGCGATTCGCGGCACTCGCGCCATCTGGCGCGGGCTTGAGGCTGCAACGTCCTGAATAGCGTGAGGGGGAATCCGTCATGAACACGTTTTATTCGTCCCTGTTCGCCGACGACGCGGCACGGCTCATCGCCGCCGGCTGTTTCATCCTCACCGTCGCGCTCTATTTCGCCTCGAAAGCGCTCTATGCGCGCTTTCGCTCGCCGTGGCTCACGCCGCTCGTCGCGGTGCCGGCGGTGCTCGGCGTGTTCGTGCTGGCGCTCCATATTCCGTACCCCGTGTATTTCCAGGACACGCGCTGGCTCATGTGGCTGCTCGGCCCGGCCACCGTGGCCTTCGCAGTGCCGATCTACGAGTACCGCGATCTGCTCAAGCGCCACTGGATCTCGCTCACCGTGGGCGTGACGGTCGGCATCGTCGTGGCGGTGGGCGGCTCGCTCGCGCTGGCCAAACTCCTGCACCTTTCGCCCGATCTGCAACGCAGCCTGATGACGCGCTCGATTTCCACGCCGTTCGCGCTCGCGGTGTCGGACAAGATCCACGCGCCGCGCGACCTCACCGCGCTGTTCGTAATCGCCACGGGCGTGTGCGGCATGCTGTTCGGCGAACTCGTGCTCGGCCTCGTGCCGCTGCGCACGCGGCTGGCGCGCGGCGCGCTGTTCGGTGCGGCGGCGCACGGCGTGGGCACGGCGAAGGCGCGCGAGCTGGGCAGCGAAGAAGGCGTGGTGGCGAGCCTCACGATGATGATCGCGGGCGTGGTGATGGTGCTGCTCGCGCCGGCGCTCGGATTCCTGCCGGTTTGAAGTCCCGCGGGCGCGTTCGCGCCCGCTTTTTTGGCCTATGCGCGCACGCGCGGACGCCATCCCGATTTGCTACAATCTCGGCTCGCTTTCGAGGAGCGTTGCGACGGGTTTTCTGTGACCCGCCAGGCTCGAAAGTGCTTCAATCCGGTTGACTCCACTGACTCAATCGCACTGAAACGGCGCTCACGTCTTTAATTTCTAGTCACTTTTAGAAAGGAGGGCGTGATGAACGCCGCAGTTCCGCAAGATCAAGCCAAAGATTTCATCGTCGCCGATATGTCGCTTGCCGCCTGGGGCCGCAAGGAACTCAATATCGCCGAAACCGAAATGCCGGGCCTCGTGCAAACCCGCGAAGAGTACAAGGCGCAGCAGCCGCTCAAGGGCGCGCGCATCGCCGGTTCGCTGCACATGACGATCCAGACGGGCGTGCTGATCGAGACGCTCACCGCGCTCGGCGCCGACGTCCGCTGGGCCTCGTGCAACATCTTCTCGACGCAGGACCATGCCGCCGCCGCGATCGCGCAGGGCGGCGTGCCGGTGTTCGCGTTCAAGGGCGAATCGCTCGACGAATACTGGGAGTTCTCGCACCGCATCTTCGAATGGCCGAACGGCGAGTTCGCCAACATGATCCTCGACGACGGCGGCGACGCCACGCTCCTGCTGATCCTCGGCTCGAAGGCTGAAAAGGACCGCTCGGTCATCGCCAAGCCGACGAACGAAGAAGAAGTCGCGCTGTACAAGTCGATCGCCGCGCACCTCGACGTCGATCCGCAGTGGTACTCGAAGCGCCTTTCGCACATCCAGGGCGTGACCGAAGAAACCACGACGGGCGTGCACCGCCTTTACCAGATGGAGAAGGAAGGCCGTCTGCCGTTCCCGGCCATCAACGTCAACGACTCGGTCACGAAGTCGAAGTTCGACAACCTGTACGGCTGCCGCGAGTCGCTCGTGGACGGCATCAAGCGCGCGACCGACGTGATGATCGCGGGCAAGATCGCGGTCGTGGCCGGTTACGGCGACGTGGGCAAGGGCTGCGCGCAGTCGCTGCGCGGTCTGGGCGCCACGGTGTGGGTCACGGAAATCGATCCGATCTGCGCGCTGCAGGCCGCGATGGAAGGCTACCGCGTCGTGACGATGGAATACGCCGCCGACAAGGCCGACATCTTCGTGACGGCCACCGGCAACTACCACGTGCTGAACCACGATCACCTGAAGGCGATGCGCCACAACGCGATCGTCTGCAACATCGGCCACTTCGACTCGGAAATCGACGTCGCTTCCACGCGCCAGTACCAGTGGGAAAACATCAAGCCGCAGGTCGACCACATCATCTTCCCGGACGGCAAGCGCGTGATCCTGCTGGCCGAAGGCCGCCTCGTGAACCTGGGCTGCGCCACGGGCCACCCGTCGTTCGTGATGTCGAACTCGTTCACGAACCAGACGCTCGCGCAGATCGAACTGTTCACGCAGGGCAAGAAGTACGAGAACAAGGTGTACGTGCTGCCGAAGCACCTGGACGAGAAGGTTGCACGTCTGCACCTCGCGCGCATCGGCGCGAACCTGACCGTGCTGTCGGACGACCAGGCTTCGTACATTGGCGTCGACAAGAACGGTCCGTTCAAGCCGAACCACTATCGCTACTAAGCCGATACAACGCGATACAAAGCGGGCTGCCGTTTTAAGCCCGCTTTAAGCGGTCAAGCGGATGCTGACCCCAATCCCTGCGCGCGCAACGTGCGGGGATAGCGGGCGGCATCCGCCGCCGGCACCTGGCGATACAAAAGCAACGACGCAAAAGGAGTCCTTATGACCGTGCTGCTGACCTGGCTGATCAACGCGCTCGCGCTCCTGATCATCACCTGGCTCGTTCCGTCGATCCATATTCGCAGTTTCGGCACCGCGCTCATCGTCGCGATCGTGCTCGGCCTCATCAACGCCGTGCTGCGCCCGCTGCTGATCGTGCTCACGCTGCCCGTGACCATCCTCACGCTCGGCCTCTTCATCCTCGTGGTGAACGCGCTGTGCTTCTGGCTGGCGGCGTCGCTCCTCAAGGGCTTCGAGGTGTCGGGCTTCTGGTCGGCATTTTTCGGCTCGATCCTGTACAGCATCGTGTCGTGGCTGCTGTCGGCGCTGATTTTCGGCAACCGCAGCCTCGGCTGACGCGGGCCCGGGCCGCCCACGTGCGCGGCCCGGCCTCACTGGCCCCATCAACATGAAACCGATCGAACTCTCATTCGAATTCTTCCCGCCGAAGACGCCGGACGGCCTGGAAAAGCTGCGCGCTACGCGGGCGGAACTTGCCACGCTCAAGCCGAAGTTTTTCTCGGTGACGTTCGGCGCGGGCGGCTCGACGCAACAGGGCACGCTCGACACCGTCGTCGATATCGCGAAGGCTGGCATCGAGGCGGCGCCGCACCTCTCGTGCATCGGCTCCTCGAAAGAGAGCCTGCGCGCGATTCTCGGCGAGTACCGCTCGCACGGCATCCGCCACATCGTGGCGCTGCGCGGCGACCTGCCCTCGGGCATGGGCGCGGTGGGCGAACTGCGCTACGCGTCGGAACTCGTCGCCTTCATCCGCGAGGAAACCGGCGACGCGTTCCACATCGAAGTGGCCGCGTATCCCGAGTACCACCCGCAGGCGCGTTCGCCGCGCCACGACCTCGAAGCGTTCGCGCAAAAGGTGAAAGCGGGCGCCAATTCGGCGATCACGCAGTACTTCTTCAACGCGGATGCGTATTTCCGCTTCGTCGACGACGCGAAGAAGCTGGGCGTGGATATTCCCATCGTGCCCGGCATCATGCCGATCACGAACTACTCGCAGCTCATGCGCTTTTCGGAGATGTGCGGCGCCGAAGTGCCGCGCTGGGTCGCCAAGCGGCTGGAAAGCTTCGGCGACGACCGCGAGTCGATCCGCGCGTTCGGCCTCGACGTGGTGACCGACCTGTGCCGCCGTCTCGTCGAGGCGGGCGTGCCGGGTATCCACTTCTACACGCTCAACGCGGCGCCGGCCACCAAGGCCATTTGCGAGCGGCTCGGCTTCTAGGGCGCTCACTCTAGCCCCGCCAGGCGGCGACAAACCGCGCGGTTCCCGGACTCCCCGGCCGCGCGGTTTTCTTTTGGATAGCGCGATCCGGATCACGCTGGGTGACCCTGGTCAGGCGCACACGCCCGCCCGCGAGCGCGCGTCAATTCGGCGCGCTATTGTCAGTTTCCGGCGCAACAAAAAGGGGCAAAGCTACGTTGCAGCGCACCATGCGGCAACCAGCGATCCTGTCAACCCGGCGTTTTCCACAGGCGACGGGACTTTTGGCTTGCTTGTGACTGCGGCACCTGCTGTGTAAGATCGCGCTACGCTGGCGCAAGCTGGCACTGAACTGGAGGAAACATGAAAGAAAACAAACTGTTGCGTGCTGCACGATTGACGTCTCTCGTGGCGCTCGCAGCGGCATCGATTGCTGGAGCCCCGCTCGCGCACGCCGCGCAAAGCATTCCGAACAAGACGCTCGTCTACTGCTCGGAAGGCAGCCCCGCTGGCTTCGATCCGGCCCAATACACGACCGGCACCGACTTCACCGCGAACACGTTCACCGTCTACAACCGCCTCGTCGAATTCGAGCGCGGCGGCACCAAGGTCGAACCGGGTCTCGCAGAATCGTGGGACGTTTCGGCGGACGGCAAGACCTACACGTTCCATCTGCGTCATGGCGTGAAGTTCCAGACCACCTCGTTCTTCAAGCCCACGCGCGAATTCAATGCGGACGACGTCGTGTTCTCGTTCGATCGCATGCTCAACCCGAACAATGCGTTCCGCAAGGCGTACCCGGTGTCGTTCCCGTACTTCACCGACATGGGCCTCGACAAGCTGATCGCCAAGGTCGAGAAGGTCGACCCGTACACGGTCAAGTTCACGCTGAACGAGCCGAACGCGCCGTTCATCCAGAACATGGCGATGGAATTCGCCTCGATCCTGTCGGCTGAATACGCGGATCAACTGATGAAGGCCGGCAAGGCCGCCGACATCAACCAGTTCCCGGTCGGCACGGGTCCGTTCATCTTCAAGAGCTACACGAAGGACGCGACGATCCGCTACGACGGCAATCCCGACTACTGGAAGCCGGGCGCCGTGAAGCTCTCGAAGCTGATCTTCTCGATCACGCCGGACGCCAGCGTGCGCGTGCAGAAGATCAAGCGCGACGAATGCCAGGTGATGAGCTATCCGCGTCCCGCCGACATCGCGCCGCTGAAGGCCGAGCCGAACATCGCGATGCCGTCGCAGCCGGGCTTCAACCTGGGCTACCTGTCGTACAACGTCACGCACAAGCCGCTCGACAACGTCGATGTGCGCCACGCGCTCGACATGGCGATCAACAAGAAGGCGATCATCGACTCGGTGTACCAGGGTGCGGGCCAGCTCGCAACCAACCCGATGCCGCCGACGCAGTGGTCCTACGTCAAGAACCTGCCGGCCAATGCGTACGATCCGGAAAAGGCCAAGGCGCTGCTCGCGAAGGCGGGTCAGGGCAACGGCTTCGAGATCACGCTGTGGGCCATGCCCGTGCAGCGCGCCTACAACCCGAACGCACGCCTGATGGCCGAAATGATCCAGGCCGACTGGGCCAAGATCGGCGTGAAGGCGAAGATCGTCACGTATGAGTGGGGCGAGTACATCAAGCGCGCGCACGCGGGCGAGGACGACTCGATGCTGATCGGCTGGACGGGCGACAACGGCGATCCGGACAACTGGCTCGGCACGCTGCTCGGCTGCGAAGCGGTGAACGGCAACAACTTCGGCAAGTGGTGCTACAAGCCGTTCGACGACCTGGTCCAGAAGGGCCGCCAGACCTCGGATGTGGCGCAGCGCACGAAGCACTACCAGGAAGCGCAGCAGATCTTCGCGAAGCAACTGCCGTTCTCGCCGATCGCTCACTCGACCGTCTATCAGCCGGTCAGCAAGAAGGTGACCGACATGCGCATCGAACCGCTTGGCTACGCGCGCTTCGACGGCGTGGGCATGCAGTAAGGATAATCGGGTAAGACTTTCCGCTCGGTCCGCCTATCAGCCAGGACCGGCGGAAAATGGTCCGGCGACCGGGGTCACGAGCCCCTGTCGCCGGTTGCGTTTCATTTCAAGCTTTTGGGGGAACACCACATGTTCCGCTTCGTATTGCGCCGCATCGGCATGGTCATACCCACGTTCATCGGGATCACCATCCTTGCGTTCGCACTCATCCACCTGATTCCGGGCGACCCTATCGAAGTGATGATGGGCGAGCGCGGCGTCGATCCGCAAATGCACGCCGAGGCGATGCACCGCCTGGGGCTCGACGAGCCTCTGCCGATGCAGTATGTGCACTACGTCTGGCACGCCGTGCACGGCAATCTCGGCACCTCGATCATCACCAACACGAGCGTGATGGGCGAGTTTCTCGCGCGCTTTCCCGCCACCGTCGAGCTGTCGATCTGCGCGCTCATTTTCGCGCTCGTGATCGGCTTGCCCGCCGGCGTGTTCGCGGCACTGCGGCGCGGCACCGTCGTCGATCACGGCGTCATGGGCACCGCGCTCACCGGCTACTCCATGCCGATCTTCTGGTGGGGGCTCATCCTCATCATGGTGTTCTCGTCGAAGCTCGGCTGGACGCCCGTGTCGGGCCGCATCGCGGTGGAATTCGACATTCCGCACGTGACCGGCTTCATGCTGATCGACTCGCTCCTGCCCGGCACCGACGAAGGCGCGTTCAGGTCGGTGCTGAGCCACCTGATCCTGCCGGCCATCGTGCTCGGCACGATTCCGCTCGCCGTGGTCGCGCGCATGACGCGCTCGTCCATGCTCGAAGTGCTGCGCGAGGACTACATCCGCACCGCGCGCGCCAAGGGGCTTTCGCCCGTGCGCGTGATCGTCGTGCATGCGCTGCGCAACGCGCTCATTCCCGTGGTGACCGTGATCGGCCTGCAGGTCGGCACGCTGCTCGCGGGCGCGGTGCTCACCGAAACGCTGTTCTCCTGGCCCGGCATCGGCAAATGGCTGATCGACGCGATCAGCCGGCGCGACTACCCGGTGGTGCAAGGCGGCATTCTCATGATCGCGACACTCGTGATCGTCGTGAACCTGTTCGTCGATCTGCTGTACGGCGTGCTCAACCCGCGCATTCGACATACGAGGTAAGCGAGCCATGAAAATGCGAACCCCGCAACACCACATTCAACACCAGGAGGCATGATGGCTGACATTCAGAACACCGTGCCTCGCGCCGTCACGCCGCCTTCGGGCCGCGCGCTCGTGCTGCGCGAATTCTGGGCGAACTTCTCGCGCAACAAGGGCGCCGTGGGCGCCGGCGTGATCGTGCTCGCGCTGATCGTCATCGCGATCTTCGCGCCGCTGATCGCGCCGCACAGCCCGATCGAGCAATACCGCGACTACGTGAAGATTCCGCCCGCGTGGCTCGACGGCGGCAACTGGAAGTTCATTCTCGGCACCGACGAAGCGGGCCGCGACATCCTCTCGCGTCTGATGTACGGCGCGCGGCTCTCGCTGTGGATCGGCTGCGTCTCGGTGGTGCTCGCGCTGATTCCGGGCATCGTGCTCGGGCTCGTGGCCGCGTTCTTCGAGAAGTGGGCCGATACGCCGATCATGCGTCTCATGGACGTGCTGCTCGCGCTGCCTTCGCTGCTGCTCGCGGTGGCCGTGGTCGCGATCATCGGTCCGGGTCTCACGAACACCATGCTCGCCATCGCGATCGTGGCGCTGCCCGGCTACGTGCGTCTCACGCGCGGTTCGGCCCTGGGCGAACTGCACAAGGAGTACGTGACCGCTTCGCGTGTGGCCGGCGCCGGCACGCTGCGCCTGATGTTCTCGCAGGTGCTGCCCAACTGTACGGCGCCGCTCATCGTGCAGGCGACGCTCGGCTTTAGCTCGGCGATTCTCGACGCCGCCGCGCTCGGCTTCCTCGGCCTCGGCGTGCAGCCGCCGCGTGCGGAGTGGGGCGCGATGCTCGCCTCGGCGCGCGACTACATCGACAGCGCATGGTGGATCGTCACGATGCCGGGTCTGTCCATCCTCATTTCGGTGCTCGCGATCAACCTGCTCGGCGACGGGCTGCGCGACGCGCTCGATCCCAAGCTCAAGCGGATGGCCTGACATGAAGACGACCCCCACACTCCCTTCGGTCGTTGCCCCCCGCGGGGGCGTCAGTCCTCTTGGGGCGGCCCGGCGAGGACTGACATGAAGACGACCCCCACACTCCCTTCGGTCGTTGCCCCCCGAGGGGGCGTCAGTCCTCTTGGGGCGGCCCGGCGAGGACTGACATGAACAACGAACTTTTGACCATCCGTAATCTGGCCGTGAACTTCAACGGCCTGCCCGCCGTTGACCGCGTGAACCTGTCGGTCGCGCCTGGCGAAGTGCTCGGCATCGTCGGCGAATCGGGCTCGGGCAAGAGCGTGACGATGATGGCGCTGATGGGCCTCATCGACGCCCCCGGCAAGGTGACGGCGGATTCGATCACCTTCGATGGCCGCGATCTGCTGGGCGCCACGGGCAAGGAGCGCCGCCGCATCGTCGGCAAGGACATCGCCATGGTGTTCCAGGACGCGCTCACGAGCCTGAACCCGAGCTACACCGTCGGTTATCAGATAAAGGAAGTGCTCAAGCTGCACGAGGGCCTGCGCGGCTCGGCGCTGCACGCGCGCGCCATCGAACTGCTCGACCAGGTCGGCATTCCCGACGCGAAGAACCGCATCGACAACTTCCCGCACCAGATGTCGGGCGGCATGAACCAGCGCGTGATGATCGCGATGGCCGTGGCCTGCAACCCGAAGCTGCTGATCGCCGACGAGCCCACCACGGCGCTCGACGTGACGATCCAGGCGCAGATCATGGAGCTGCTCGTGCGTCTGCAGAAGGAACGCGGCATGGCGCTCGTGCTGATCTCGCACGATCTCGCCGTGGTGTCCGAAGTCGCGCAACGCGTGGCGGTGATGTACGCGGGCGAGATCATCGAAACGAACCGCGTGCCGGACATCTTTTCGCGTCCGCATCATCCGTACACGGAAGCGCTGCTCGCCGCGATTCCCGAGCACAACAAGGGGGCGATGCGGCTTGCCGCGCTGCCCGGCATGGTGCCCGGCCGCGACGACCGGCCGAGCGGCTGTCTGTTCGCGCCGCGCTGCAAGTATGTGGTGGATGACTGCATGAAGGCGCGGCCCGCGCTCGACGCGGTAACCGATGAAAGCGGCTACGCGCAAGTGCGCTGCATCAAGCCGCTGAATGCGGCGGTGACTCAATCCAGTGGAGGCGCGCGATGAACGCAGTCCAGCAACACGCGGCTCATCAGGACCATCAGGACGACAAGGTTCTCATCGCCGACGATCTCAAGAAGCACTACACCGTCAAGCGCGGCATGTTCGGCACGGGCACCGTGAAGGCGCTCAACGGCGTGTCGTTCTCGCTCACGCGCGGGCGCACGCTCGCCGTGGTGGGCGAGTCCGGCTGCGGCAAATCGACGCTCGCGCGCCAGCTCACGATGATCGAGCCGCCCACCGCGGGCAAGCTGACCATCGACGGCGAGGACGTTGCGCACGCCAACGCCGCGAAGATCGCCGCGCTGCGCCGCCGCGTGCAGATGGTGTTCCAGAACCCGTTCGCCTCGCTCAACCCGCGCAAGACCGTGGAGCAGACGCTCGGCGAGCCGCTCGCCATCAACACGCGGCTCACGGCGAGCGAGCGCGCGGACCGCATCGCGCACATGATGCGCATCGTCGGCCTGCGCCCCGAGCACGCCAAGCGTTATCCGCACATGTTCTCGGGCGGCCAGCGCCAGCGCGTGGCGATCGCGCGGGCCATGATTCTCGACCCGCAGATCGTCGTGGCCGACGAGCCGGTTTCCGCGCTCGACGTCTCGATCCAGGCGCAGATTCTCAATCTGTTCATGGACTTGCAGGAGCAGTTCCGCACGAGCTACGTGTTCATCTCGCACAACCTGGCCGTGGTCGAGCACATTGCCGACGACGTGATGGTGATGTATCTGGGCGGCGTGGCGGAACTGGGCGACAAGGACACGGTGATCTCGCGGCCGCGCCATCCGTACACGCGCTCGCTGCTCTCGGCCACGCCCGCGATCTTCGAGGCGGACCGCCGCGTGAAGATCAAGCTCGAGGGCGAATTGCCTTCGCCGCTGAACCCGCCGTCTGGTTGCACGTTCCATCAACGTTGTCCATACGCGGTCGAGCGGTGTCGTAAGGAAGTGCCTGTTCTTCGCGAAGTGGACGGCCGTCAGGTATCCTGCCATCGTGCAGAGGAGGTGGGGGAAGAGGATGGGCGGCCCATGCCGGCCTGAAGCGACGGCGGCGCGTCGTTTTATCGCTACGCGCCGCCAGTTGATGGGCGGCCGTCGTGCCGCCTTCTTCACTGTTTTTTCCACCGTTTTCTCCGCCGTCCTTTCAATCATTCCGGCTGCCGCGCTTGCCGTGGCCGCCGGGCGGGGTACGGCTGTTCGTGTGACATTCGGTGTGGCTTTTGGTGTGGCATTCGCGGTGGCGTTGCGTGCGGCTTTGAAGAAAGCGTCGCGCGCTGCGGCGCGCGCGGCGCTCACGCTGGCGCTCGCGGTCGGCGTGCTCGCCGGCGCCGCGGGCCCGGCGGTCGCTGGCGGCGCCGTCGCCAACACGCCCGGCGTGCACCCGGCCGTGCCCATGCCGCGCGGCGCGAACGGCGGCATTCCCGGCTTTCACGCCGCGCCCGCCGTGCCGAGCTACGCATCGGGCACGACGGCTGGCGGCCCAGTGCGCACCCAGCCTGCGCGCATGCCGTTCTACGTCGCCACGCGCGGCAATCTCACGATCTATCTGCTCGGCACGCTCCATGTGGGCGACCCCGCCGACTATCCGCCCGGCCAGCCGTTTCGCCCGCAGATTCTCGCGGCGCTCGCCGCGTCGCCCATTCTTGCGCTCGAGCTGTCTCCCGACGATCTGCTGGTGTCCCAGGACGACGTCTCGAAATACGGGGTGTGCAGACGGCCCTGTCTGCCGGGCCTGTTGCCCGATCCGCTCTGGCAGAAACTCGAGGCGCGCATGCGCGGCAATCCCGAGGCGCTCGCCGAGATCCGCAAGATGCGGCCGTGGCTCGCCTCGCTGCTGGTGGAAACCTACGACTCGCTGAGCGCAGGCCTGCAGACCGAGTACGGCACCGAGGCGCAGCTGCAGAACGTGTTCCTGCGCTGGAAGGGCCGCCGCATCGTCGGCCTGGAGACGCTCGGCGAGCAGATGCGCGCCTTCACGAACCTGAGCCTCGCGCAGCAGCGCGAGATGCTCGCCCAGGACCTGGCGCAGACGCCGGCGCAAAACGTCTCCGACGTGCAGACGCTGCTGCACCTGTGGCGCGTGGGCGACGCCGATGCGATCGCCGCCTGGGAATCGGCGCGCACCGAAAAGCTCTCGCACGACGCGCGGGTGGCGGCGTCGGTCGACAACCGCATCGTCTACGAGCGCAACCGGCGCTTCGTTTCGCGCATGCAGCAGTATGTGGCGCCCAACAAGCCGCTCTTCGTCGCCGTCGGCGCGCTGCACCTGGGCGGCCCCAAAGGCGTGCTCCAGCTGCTGCGCCAGCGTGGCTTCAATGTCGACCCGGGTTAAGCCGGGGCCCTTCGCGCTCGGACGCGCGGCCTGAATGCAAAAAAACCGGCTTTCGCCGGTTTTTTTTGCGTCCGCATGCGTAAGTGTCGTCAAAACCCGAACACGTTCAGCAGCACGATATTCGCCGCGAGGATGCCCAGCGCCGTGGGCACCTGCACGCGTATCACCGCGTTCTTGTCGGGCAGCTCGAGCAGGGCCGCGGGCACCATGTTGAAGTTCGCGGCCATCGGCGTCATCAGCGTGCCGCAGTAGCCCGAGAACATGCCGATGGCGGCCATCATCGCCGGATTGACGTGGAACACGCCCACCAGCACCGGAACGCCCACGCCGCCCGTCATCACCGGAAACGCGGCGAAGCCGTTGCCCATGATGATCGTGAAGAGCGCCATGCCCACGCAATACACGACGACGGCGACGAAGCGCACGTCCATGTTGATGTACGACGTCGTGACGTGCGCCACGGCCTTGCCCACGCCCGCGTCCGAGAACACGAGGCCGAGCATGCCGAGCATTTGCGGCAGGACGGCGGCCCACGAGAGTGCGTCGACGAGGCGCCGCGTTTCCTTCATCGACTGGCCGACGCTGTCGCGCGTGATGATGCAGGCAATCACGAGCGCGATCACGCAGCCGATGCCGAAGCCGATCAGCGTGACGTTCTTCGGGTCGATGAGCGCCTTGCCGCCGAAGACGAGATGGCTGGCCGCGAGCGTGAGCACGACCGTGATGACCGGAATGGTGAGCGCGGGCACGAAGAGCTTGTTGCCGAGGCGCTTCGCGCTGGCGAGACGCGTTTCGAGCGCGAGCACCCTGGGCTTCGCGGCCGTCACGCCGCCGAGCCCCGCGATCAGCGCCATGGCGAGCACGAGCACGCCCACGACTTCGGCGGGCAGCAGGTCGCCGACGAGAAAGATCAGCGCGTAGAGCAGCCAGAAGCCGCCTGCCGTGAAGCGGCGCGGATGCTCGCGGTCCATCACGATCATGCCGCCGACGATGAGCAGCACGATGCCGAGCAGCCAGAAGAGCCAGTTGAGGGTGAGCGTCATGCTTCGTCTCCTTGAGCACGGCTTGCAGCCTTGGCGTCGCTCGCGTTGCGCATGGCGCCCAGTTCGCGTTCGAGCTTGCGGTCGAGCAGCCAGAGCCGGAAGCCGTGAATCAGGAACGCGCAGATCGCCGTGGGAATGCCCCAGAACGCCACGTGGATCGGCTCGACCGAAACGCCCGCTTCCTTGAGCAGCGTGACCATCAGCACGATCGCGCCGAACGCGACGAAGATGTCCTCGCCGAAGAAGAGACCCACGTTGTCGGTCGCGGCCGAATAGGCGCGCAGCTTGTAGCGCACGGCATCGGAGAGCTTGCCGAAGCGGTTTTCGGTGGCGCCTTCGGCCATCGGCGCGATCAGCGGACGCACCATCTGCGGATGGCCGCCGAGGCCCGTCAAGCCGACGGCGGCGGTCAACTCGCGCACGAGCAGATAGACGATCAGCAGACGGCCGGCGGTGGCCGCCTTGATGCTGCCGATCCAAATCTGCGCGCGCTCACGCAGGCCGTGGCGCTCGAGCAGCCCGATCACGGCGAGCGGCAACAGGATGATGAGCGGAATGTTGCGGGTCTTGATGAAGCCGGTGCCGATGGCGGCGAGAATCTTCGCGACCGGGAAGCCCCCGGCGAAACCGGTGACGACGGCCGCTGCGGCGACAATCAGCATCGGATTGAAGCGTAGCAAGAAGCCGGCGATGATGACGGCCACGCCGATCAGCGGCCATAAGTTGACGGTGCTCTGCATATAGATCTCCAAACGTATTGGCTTGTCATTGAATGCCGCGGATAGCGGCGTTGACTTCGTGGCTCTGTCGGCCATTCGCACAACTACGAACCTGCTGGGTACAACTACGAACCTGCTGGGTACAACTAGGCCTGGCAAGCTTGCGCTGCCGAGGGATTGCCTGTGATTACCTTGGCTCGAGCGGCGCGCGGCGCATGCCGCGCGCCTTGCTACATTCAAATTCGCGTGCGTCAGGCTTCGCCGGCCCCCGCCGCGCGCACGCCGATGCCGGCGTCGTCGAGCGCCGTGCGGATGCGCCGCGCGAACGCGAGCGCGTGCGGGCCGTCGCCGTGCAGGCAAATGGTCTGCGCGTTGAGCGCCACCCAGGCGCCGTTCACCGCCTGCACGCGCTGCTCGCGGATCATCGCGAGCGTGCGCGCGAGCACGGTGTCTTCGTCGTCGAGCAACGCGCCCGGCTCGCTGCGCGGCACGAGCGAGCCGTCCGCGCGATAGCCGCGGTCGGCGAACACTTCCTCGATCGCGACGAGCCCCGCCTCGCGCGCCGCCGTCACGAGGCCGCTGCCCGCGAGCGCGAACACCGTCACGGACGGATCGAAGTCGTGCACCGCGGAGACGATGGCCTCGGCGATCTGCGGGTCACGCGCGGCCTGGTTGTAGAGCGCGCCGTGCGGCTTCACGTGGGCGATGCGGCCGCCTTCGGCCTGGGCGATCGCAGAAAGCGCGCCGAGCTGATACAGCACGCCCGCGTAGATTTCCTCGGGCGGCAGGTTCATCTCCTTGCGGCCGAAGTTCTCGGGGTCGTTGAAGCTCGGATGCGCGCCGATCGACACGCCTTTCTCCACGGCCCAGCGCACGCATTCGCGCATGGCGTTGGCGCCGCCTGCGTGCCAGCCGCACGCGATGTTGGCGGAGCTCACGAGGTCGAGCAGCGCCTCGTCGGAGCCGCAGCCTTCGCCGAGATCGGCGTTCAGATCGATGGTGGTCATGATGGGTTCCTCTTGCTGCTCGTCTTACCTGGTGGTGCCTGAAAATCACGCGCTCGCGGCCGCGTTCGCGTTCGCGCGGCGGCTCGCAAGGCGTTCGTCGTGCATGGCGATCGCGGTGTCGATCTGCCGCAAATACGCCCGTTCCTCTTCCAGCGCCGCGCGCGCGGCGGCCGGCGTCGCTTCCACGAAACGCACGCCCCCGGTGAGTCGCACCTGGGCGAGCTTCCACCAGTCGGCGCGAATCACGGAGCCGATCTTCGGGTAGCCGCCCGTGGTCTGCCCGTCGGCCATCAGCACGATGGGCTGGCCGCTCGGCGGCACCTGGATCGTGCCGGGCAGCACCGCGTGCGAGAGCAGATCCGCGCCGTTCGCGCGCGCGAGCGGCGTGCCCGTGAGCCGAAAGCCCATGCGGTTGCTGTTGGGCGTGATCTGCCATTCATCGGACCAGAGCGCGCGCTGCGCCTCGGGTGTGAAGCTGTCGTACTCGGGGCCGCGCAGCACGCGCACGGGCACGGCCCAGGCCATGCCGTCCGGATGGCGTCCGCGGCGGTGATGCTGCTCGTCCGCGAGCGCGAAGTTGCACCACACGGGCGCCTTCACGCCGAACGCCGGCGCGCCCGGGTCGAGCGCGGCGCGCTCGCGGCCCGGCGCGAACGAGGCGCCCGTGGCGAGCCGGTCGCCGTCCTTGAGCGCGCGGCCCGCGAGGCCGCCGAAGCCCGCCGTGAGGTCGGTGCTGCGCGAGCCGAGCATGGGCAGCACGTCGACGCCGCCGGCCACGCACACATAGGCGCGCATGCCGCGCTTCGCGCCGTTCAGCACGAGTTCCTCGCCGGCGGCCACGGGCAGGCTCCACCACGACCAGACCGGGCGGCCGCCGAGTGTCGCGCCGAAGTCGGTGCCGGTAATGGCGACGCGCGTGGCGCGCGCGAAGCGCAGCGCGACGGGGCCGAAGGTGATTTCCACGCCGGCGGCGTCGGGCCGGTTGCCGACGAGGCGGTTGCCCACTTCGAGCGCGAGCGTATCGAGCGCGCCGCCGGTGGCGACGCCCAGATGCCGGTAGCCGGGGCGGCCGAGATCCTGGACCGTGGTGAGCAGGCCCGCGCGTAATACTTCGATCATGCGTGGAGCTCCGCGATGGTGAAACGCACGCGGTCGCCCGGCATGAGCAGCGAAGGCGGATTGCGCGAAGGGTCGAACAGCTTCGCGGCGGTGCGGCCGATCAGCTGCCAGCCGCCTGGCGAGGCGGCCGGATAGATGCCCGTCTGCTCCCCGCCGATGCCCACCGACCCGGCCGGGACGGCAAGGCGCGGCTCGCGGCGGCGCGGCGTGTGCAGCGCGGGTTCGAGACCGCCGAGATAGGCGAAGCCGGGCTGAAAGCCGAGGAAGAACACCGTATAGACGCCCGCGGCATGGCGCGCGGCGACGTCGGCGGCGGCGAGCGCGCAGTGCTGCGCGACCGCTTCGAGATCGGGGCCGTCTTCACCGCCGTAGACCACGGGTATCTCGACTTCGCGGCCTGCCGCGCTCGCGTCTTCGGCCTCGCGCCATGCGTCGCGCAGCGCGAGCGCGAGCGCCGCGGCGTCGGCCGAGAGCGGGTCGAAAGTGATCGTCAGGTTGTTCATGCCGGGCACCACTTCGCGCACCGGCGCCCAGCCGCGCGCAAGCGCCGCGACGGCCCAGACGCGGCGCTGGACCTCGAGCGTGGCGGGCGGCGACGCTTCGCAGACGAGCGCTTCGTCACCGAGAGGAAAAATGCGAGGGTCAGAATTCGGCATGTTGGATCGATCAGGGGACGGTTCGACCGGTCGAAAATCAACGCAGGGGGATGCACAGGCGGGGCCGTGCCGTTCCTTCCTAGCGTACATTGTCGATAAATTATCTACAAATTATCAATAAGCGTTTTCGCCAGGCGCACGGCAAACGCGCTGCAATTACACTCACGCCACGCCGCTTTGCCTTTTCGAACACCGACTACCGGGTTATCTGCCATGTCGCGCCAGCCGACCAAGATCGTTTCGTCCGAACATCTCGTCTCCGAGTCGAGCGCCGAGCTATCCGAGTTCGAGTACGCGCTCATCATGGCGAGCAACGCGTTCAACCGCTGGATGGTGCGCTGCATGTCGGCGGCGGGCGTGAAGGACATGACGCCGATCGAGGTGTCGCTGCTCCATCACGTCGGCCATCGCGAGCGGCGCAAGAAGCTCGCGGATATCTGCTTCGTGCTCAACATCGAGGACACGCACGTGGCCACGTATGCGTTGAAGAAGCTCGTCTCCAGAGGGTATGTAAAAAGCGAAAAGACCGGCAAGGAAGTCTTCTTTTCGGTCACGCCGGAAGGCCAGGCGCTGTGCCTGCGCTATCGCGACGTGCGCGAGAGCTGCCTCATTGCGACGCTCAAGGAGAGCGGCCTCACGAACCAGCAGATCGGCGACGCCGCGCAACTCATGCGCAATGCGTCGGGGCTCTATGACACGGCCGCGCGCGCGGCGGCCTCGCTCTGAGCGATCAAGGCGCGTTCAGCGCTCACGCGAACGTTGGCAAAGATGCGTGGCGGCTTCGGTCACCACGGCGTCGAGCGGCAGGTCGTGCGCCTCGCGCGCGAGCACGCCGTCGTCGATGCGACAGGCTTCATACGCAATGCCAACCGTGACGGGCAACGCAACGCCCGGCCAGGCGGCCAGCGTGCGGTCGTAGTAGCCGCCGCCGTAACCGAGGCGATAGCCGTCGCGATCGAAACCCACGCAGGGTACGAGGAGAAGATCGGGCACGATCACTTCCTGGGATTGCGGCTCGAGGATCCGGTGATGGCCTTCGCGCATCGGAGCATCGGGCGTCCAGGCGTGAAAGACGAGCGGCGTGTGGCGTTCGGGAATGGCGGGCAGGGCGGCGCGGCGTGACGCGTCGGCGGCGAGCCAGGCGGTGATCCAGGCGCGCGCATCGAACTCGCCGCGCAAGGGCCAGTAGAACCCGATCGAACGCGGCGAAAATTGCGCGACGAGCGCATCGAGACGGGCCGCGAGTGCCGCACCGGTTGCCACGTCGGAAGCCGCTTCAATTCGCCGAGAAAGCAGCCTTGCACGCCAGTCCTTTTTGGATTCCGTGTGAGGGTTGCGTGCTATGCTTGGGTTCACCTCGCGCTCCAGAAATAACGATGTCCAAACGCCTTGTCCGAGTATATCGCGTGGTCGGTCTCGCACTGACTGCCGCGGCACTCGTAGCATGCAGCACGGCGGACGCCGTGCGCCCCGTCGCACTGCCCCCAGGCGCAGTCCTTACGAACGACGATCAGACTTTCATCCAGCTTCGCGAAGCCGCGCGCAACAACGATCCGGCGCGCGCCGCACAACTCGCTGCGATGATTCCCGATTACCCGGCGCCGTCGTACCTCGAATACTTCCAGCTCAAGCCGCAGCTGTTCGATTCGCAAGGCCACGCGCGCATCGACGCGCCCGATGCGCCGGTGCTGTCGTTCCTGCAGCGCTACGACGGCCAGGCGATCGCCGACCGCATGCGCAACGACTATCTGACCGTGCTCGGCGCGCGCCACGACTGGGCGAACTTCGACCAGCAATATTCGCGCTTCGTGCTCAACGACGACACGCAGGTGAAGTGCTACGCGCTGGAGTCGCGCGCGGCGCGCGGCGAGAACGTCGCGAACGACGCGCGTGCGCTGCTCACCGAGCCGCGCTATTACGGCGACGGCTGCGTCGACCTCATCACCGCGCTTGCCATCAAAGGCCAGTTCTCGAGCGACGACGTGTGGCAACAGATCCGCCTTGCCTACGAGCAGAACCAGACCTCGACCGGCGCGAAGCTGCTCGACGGCCTTTCGCAGCGCCCCGACCCGACCGCGTTCAGCCAGGCCGTGAGCACGCCGCCGCTTACGCTCGCGCAAGGCGTCACCGCCGACCCGCAATCGCACCAGCTCGCGCTGCTCGCCGTCACCGTGATGGCGGCCAACGATCCGGCCATGGCAGCAGCCACCTTCGCCACCGTCGCACCGCAGCTCACGTCGCCGGAGCGCGCGACAGGCTGGGGCACGATCGGCTATCAAGGGGCGTTGAAGCGCCTGCCCGCTTCGCTCGGCTGGTACCGGCTCTCGGCCAACGCGCCGCTCTCGAGCCCGGCTTACGAATGGCGTACGCGCGCCGCGCTGCTGGGCGGCGACTGGACCATGGTGCGCTGGTCGATAGAACAGATGCCGGCCGCGCTGCGCGCGCAGCCGTCGTGGGTCTACTGGCACGCACGCGCGCTCAAGCAGGCCGGCGAAACGGGGCAGGCGAACGAGGAGTTCGCGACGATCTCGCAGGGCTATAACTTCTACGGCCAGCTCGCCACCGAAGAACTCGGCCAGAAGATCACCATCCCGCCGAAGACCACGGTCAGCGACGCCGACATCGCCCAGGTTGCGCAAACGCCGGGCTTCGCGCTCGCACAGCGCTTCTACGCGCTGAACCTGCGGCTCGAAGGCAATCGCGAATGGAACTGGCCGCTGCGCGGCATGAGCGACCGGCAGCTGCTCGCCGTCGCCGAATACGCGAAGCGCATCCAGCTGCTCGACCGCACTGTCAACACGGCCGACCGCACGCAAACGGAGCACGACTTCTCGCTGCGCTATCTCGCGCCGTTCCGCGACGTCGTGGAGCGCGACGCGCAAACCAACGGCCTCGACGTCGAATGGGCCTACGGCCTGATTCGCCAGGAATCGCGTTTCATTCTCAATGCCAAGTCGGGCGTGGGCGCGAGCGGCCTCATGCAGATCATGCCGGCCACGGCGCAGATGGTGGCGAAGAAGATCGGCCTCGGGCCCCTCTCGCGCGACCAGCTCAACGATCTCGACACCAACATCCTGCTCGGGACGAACTATTTGTCGATGATCTACAATCAGTTCGACGGCTCCGCCGTGCTCGCGACCGCGGGCTACAACGCCGGGCCGGGCCGCCCGCGCGCATGGCGCCAGACGTTGCAGGGCGGCGTCGAGGGCGCCATCTTCGCGGAAACCATTCCGTTCCAGGAAACCCGCGATTACGTGAAAAACGTGTTGTCGAACACGGTCTACTATGCGGCGCTGTTCGAGGGCCGTCCGCAATCGCTGAAGGCGCGTCTCGGCTATATCTCGCCGTAAGCGCCGGGCCGTTTGGCCGCGCCGCTTCCCTTCATACGGAATCGCGCGCGGCATGACGGCACGCTGCGTGCTCCGTCTTCTGACTGGCGCGCTGCGGGACGAACCGGACCTCGTACGCGGCGGCGCCGTCTGCCCGAGGAGGTCGAAGATGCGACATCAAGCCATTGCGGTCATCGGCGGTTCGGGATTCATCGGCAGCCATCTCATCAACGCGCTCGTCGAGGCGGGCAAGGACGTGCGCGTCGCCACCCGCCGCCGCTACAACGCCCGCCATCTCACCCTGCTGCCCGTCGACGTGATCGAGGCCGATGTGTCCGATCCGGTCGCGCTCGCGGCGTTCGTCGAAAATGCGGACGCGGTCATCAATCTCGTCGGCACGCTCAACGGCGGGCGCGGCGATCCCTACGGCCCGGGCTTCGCGAAGCTGCACGTCGACTTGCCCACGAAGATCGTCGCTGCCTGCGAGGGCAAGGGCGTGCATCGCCTGATCCACATCAGCGCCCTCGGCGCCGACCCGCGCGGGCCGAGCATGTACCTGCGCTCGAAGGGCGACGGCGAGAAAGCCGTGCACGCGGCCACGGCGCTCGCCACGACCATCTTCCGGCCTTCCGTCGTGTTCGGTCCCGAGGACACCTTCCTCAACCGTTTCGCGCTCCTGCAGCGGCTCTTTCCGATGATCCCGCTCGCCATGCCCGACGCGAAGTTCCAGCCGGTGTTCGTGGGCGACGTGTCGAAGGCGATCGTCAACGTGCTCGATCTCGACGCCGCGAGCGGGCACACTTACGAACTCGGCGGCCCGACGGTCTATACGCTCGAACAGCTGCTGCAGTATTGCGGCGAAGTGGTGGGCCGGCACGCGCGCATCGTGCGGCTGCCCGACGCGTTCGGGCGCCTGCAGGCGCTCTCGTTCGAAATGGCGCCGGGCGTGCCGGTGCTCACGCGCGATAATCTCGATTCGATGAAGGTGGACAGCGTGCTGACCGGGCCGCTCGCCCCCGAGCTCGATGTCGAGCCCGCGAGCATCGAGACGATCGCGCCGCTCTATCTCTCCGACGCCTCGCTGCGTTCGCGGCTGAACATCTTTCGCGCCAGTGCCGGCCGATAGTCCACAGCGGACGATCAACCGGCGCTCTTTCAACTCACAACGGTCATTGGAACAATGAAGCTCGTAATCGGAGACAAGAACTATTCGTCGTGGTCGATGCGTCCGTGGGTGCTGCTCAAGCACTTCGGCATCGCGTTCGAGGAGGTGCTGATCGAGCTCGACGAGCCGGCCACCAAGTCCTCGATCCTGGCGTTCTCGGCCTCGGGCAAGGTGCCGTGCCTCGTTGGCGACGACGGCTTCGCCGTGTGGGATTCACTCGCGATTGCCGAGACGCTCGCCGAGCGCTTCCCGCAGCACGCGCTGTGGCCGCGCGACGCGAACGCGCGCGCCCGCGCGCGCAGCGTGAGCGCGGAGATGCATGCGGGCTTCGGCGAAGTGCGCAACCACATGCCGATGAACATCCGCAAGGTGAAGCCGGGCGCCGGCGCGACGCCTGGCGCGCTCGCCGACGTCGCGCGCATCGACGCGCTCTGGCGCGAGTGTCTCGCCGCGAGCGGCGGGCCGTTCCTGTTCGGCGAATTCAGCATCGCCGACGCGATGTACGCGCCGGTCGTCATGCGCTTCAACAGCTACCAGCCGAAGCTCTCGCCCGAAGCGGCGGCGTACGCGCAGCGCGTGAGCGCACTGCCCGCGGTGGCCGAGTGGGTCGAGGCGGCGCGCCGCGAAACGCACATCGTCCAGGACGACGAACGCGACGACGAATGAAGATCTATGTCGTAGGCGGCGCGATCCGCGACGAGATGCTCGGGCTGCCCGTGCGCGACCGCGACTATGTCGTGGTGGGCGCGACGCCCGAGCAGATGGCCGCGCAGGGCTATCGTCCGGTGGGCAAGGACTTCCCGGTCTTTCTGCATCCCGAAACGCACGCGGAGTACGCGCTTGCGCGCACCGAGCGCAAGACGGCGGCCGGCTATCACGGCTTCCAGTTTTTCTACGCGCCTGACGTGACACTCGAGGAAGATCTCGCGCGGCGCGATCTCACCATCAACGCGATGGCGCGCGAAGTGCAGCCGGGCGGCGTGCTCACGGGGGAGGTCGTCGATCCGTTCGGCGGCGCGCGCGATCTCGAGGCGCGCGTGTTCCGCCACGTGAGCGACGCGTTTCTCGAAGACCCCGTGCGCATTCTTCGTATCGCGCGCTTCGCCGCGCGATTCGCCGATTTCACCGTCGCGCCCGAAACGCTCGAACTCATGCGCGAGATGGTCGCTTCGGGCGAAGTCGATTCACTCGTGCCCGAGCGCGTGTGGCAGGAAATCGCCCGCGGTCTCATGGAAGCGAAGCCGTCGCGCATGTTCGAGGTGCTGCGCGATTGCGGCGCGCTCGCGCGCGTGCTGCCCGAGGTCGACGCGCTGTGGGGCGTACCGCAGCGCGCCGACTATCACCCGGAGATCGACACCGGCGTGCACGTGATGATGGTGATCGACCAAGCGGCCGCGCAGGGCTACACGCTGCCGGTGCGCTTCGCGGCGCTCACGCACGATCTCGGCAAGGGCACGACGCCCGAGGACGTGCT
This sequence comes from Paraburkholderia sp. EG286B, assembly GCF_040965655.1. NCBI lineage: Bacteria > Pseudomonadati > Pseudomonadota > Betaproteobacteria > Burkholderiales > Burkholderiaceae > Paraburkholderia > Paraburkholderia sp. EG286B. The sequence goes on from NZ_JBFRCF010000008.1 coordinate 357,884, forward strand.
GCCGCGTCACATCGGCCACGAAGGGCGCAGCGTCGATCTGCTCAAACCGCTGTGCGACCGTCTGCGCGTGCCCAACGACTGCCGTGAGCTGGCGGTGCTGGTCGCGCGCGAGCACGGCAACGTGCATCGCGTGATGGAGATGGGCGCGGCGGCGCTCGTGCGCATGCTCGAACGTTGCGACGCGCTGCGCAAACCCGCGCGTTTCGCCGAGGCGTTGCAGGCCTGCGAGGCCGATTTGCGCGGGCGGCTGAACTGGGAGAACGCGCCTTATCCGCAGGCGGAGCGCCTGCGGATCGCGCTCGTGGCTGCGCGCGGCGTGGATGCGGGGGCGATTGCGCGCTCGATCGAACGCGGCGGCGCCGAGAAGATCAAGGAAGCGGTGCACGAGGCGCGCGTGGCGGCGGTGGAAGCCGCGCTCGCTACGGCTTGACCGGTCGAGCGCGCTCGCTCAGAGCACGCGCACGAGAAACGAAAGCGCCATCGAAAGCACGAGCGTCGACATGAACGGCAGCGGATATTCGCGGCCGAAAATGCGCAGCGTGATGTCGCCCGGCAGCCGCCCGATGCCGAGCTTTCTGAGCCAGGGCTGGGCGCTCGAGAGAATCGCCACGGCGATGAAGGTGGTGAGAAACCAGCGGATCATGGTCGCGTGGCGTGAGCCTCAGAGTGTATGGCTGCGGTCGCCGCGCGCAAACGCCGCGATGGTCTCGTCGATGCCGCGCGAAAACGCGATCACCTTGAACAGCTCGCCCATCTCGCTTTCCGATACGAGTTTCTGCACCGCGTTCGCGGCCGGCAGAAAGCGCTGCGCGTCGTGCGGATCGATCTCGCTCAGCACGTCGGTAATGCCCGCGTTCATCAGAAAGCGCGCCTGTGTCGTATAGCCGAGCAGGTCCGCGCCCGCTTCGACGCCCGCTTCGGCAATGCCCGTGAATTCCACGTGCGCGGTGATGTCCTGCAAACCGGGATAGAGGAACGGGTCGCCATGCGCGCGGTGCCGGTAGTGGCACATCAGTGTGCCTTGCGCGCGCTGCGCATGGTAGTACTCGTGGCGCGGAAAGCCATAGTCGATGAAGAAAGCCGCGCCGCGCTGGAGCATCGCGCAAACCGTGCGCGTGAAGGCGAGTGCGGCTTCGTGCGTTTCGGTCACGTAGTCTTCGCTGCCTTCCACGCCTGCGAGCGCGCTCTCGGGCCAGTTGGCATCGCGCCCGGAGTTCGCCGGCTGATCGGAAAAGACGAAGGCGCCTTCTGCGTTTGCGCTCACGCCGCGCTCGTGCCAGACGGCGTCCTTGCGCGAGAAGAGGCGCACCGGCATGGCGTCGAGCACCTCGTTGCCGATCACCACGCCTTCGAACTGCGCGGGCAGCGCATCGAGCCACGTTACGCGACTCAGCAGTGCCGGCGCGAGCTGCACGATGGTCTTGCGCTGGCGCTCGCGCAACTCGCCCGACAGATCGACGATGGCGTAGGAGTCGAACGCCACGCCTGCTGCGTCGAGTGCGAGCATCAGACCCGCCGCGAGGCGGCCCGTGCCCGCACCGAATTCCATCAGACGGTGCGTGCCGCTGGCGGCGAGCGCTTCGCCCACGGCGCGCGCGAGCGTCGCGGCAAAGAGCGGCGAAAGCTCGGGCGCGGTCACGAAGTCGCTGCCGTCGTCGGCAAAGAGGCCGAATTTGCGTGCGCCGCCGCCGTAGTAGCCGAGTCCCGGCGCATAGAGTGCGCGCTCCATGTAGCGGTCGAACGGGAGCCACCCGCCCGCCGCGGCGATCTCGGCGCGCAACGTGGCCGCGAGCGCCTCGGACTGCGCGAGCGCGATCGGCTCGGGAACAGGTAAACTATCGGGTTCGTGAGCTTTCGGATTCATCCCGGCATTGTAAATGAGCGCAACTCCCGGCATCCGCCCGGCTGACGCCGACATGAGTGCATCCGACAACGGATCGCGCCCCGATTTTGGCGTAGCGGCGCCCGTCGTGCTGGTCACGGGCGGAGCACGCCGTATTGGCCGCGAGTTCTCGCTCGGCTTTGCGCAGCGCGGCTGGGACGTCGCGGTTCATTACGGCGAGTCGCGCGAGGCCGCCGACGAAGTCGTCGCGCAGATCGCGGCGCTGGGCCGCCGGGCTGTGGCGCTGCACGCCGACCTCGGCGACGAAGCCCAGGTGGCGCGGCTCGTGCCGGATTGTGTCGCGGCGCTCGGTCGTCCGGCGTGCGTGCTCAACAATGCCTCGCGCTTCGACGAGGACACCGCGCAGGATGTGGGCTACGCGAAGCTGCTGCAACTCATGGCGATCAACGTGGGCGCGCCGCTCGTACTCGCGCGCACGCTGTACGAGGCAACGCCCGAGGCGGCGGCGGACGACGAGACGCTGCGCACGTGTGTGATCAACGTGCTCGACCAGAAGCTGTACAACATGAATCCCGACTATCTGTCGTACACGCTGACGAAGGCCGCGCTGCAGAACGCCACCGTCGCGCTCGCCCAGGCGCTCGCGCCGAAGGTGCGCGTGGTGGGGCTCGCGCCCGGCCTCACGCTGCAGTCGGGCGACCAGACGCCGGCGAGCTTCGCCGCCGCGCACCAGGTCACGCCGCTCAAGCGCGCGTCGCGGCCCGCCGATCTCGTGGAAGCCGCGCTGTATCTGGCGCGGGCAACCGGCGTGACCGGCACGACGCTCGTCGTGGACGGCGGCCAGCACCTCGTCCCGCTACCGCGCGACGTGATGTTTTTGACGGGCGGCTGACGCCCGAACGTGGGTTGCAACAAGATTTGCAACTAAATGCATAGTCCGCTGCGCGCAGAACTGCGAGCGAGCGGTGCTGACGAAGACAAAGGAACGCGAGCCGCCGCGCACGAGCGGTTTTGCAGACCGGCTGAACGACCCGCCGGGCGCGCCGCGCCGGCATACGTGCGAGAGAACGCACGCTTTTATCGACTGGAACCCGTATGTCCACCGTATTGCTTCACCCCCGGCTCGCCGACTGCCGCCGGCTTTTCCTGCGCGACTACGAAGTGCACATCAACATCGGCGTGCATGACTTCGAGAAGCGCGGCGAGCAGCGCGTCGTCATCAATGTCGACCTGTTCGTGCCGCTTGCTTCGACCACGCCGCAAGAGGACAAGCTGCGCGAAGTCGTGGACTACGACTTCATGCGCTCGACCGTTGCCGAACGCGTGGGCAAGGGCCATATCCATCTGCAGGAGACGCTCTGCGACGATCTCGCCGCCGCGCTGCTTTCGCACGAACTCGTGCGGGCGGTGCGCGTCTCGACCGAAAAGCCCGACGTTTATCCGGACTGCGACGCGGTGGGCGTCGAGGTCTTTCGCATCAAAGAGGACTGATTCATGAACGCCCCCGAAACGCTACCCGTTGGCGAGGACGCCGCGACCGAAGAAACGGGCCGCCAGGCGCTCACGCGCCGCGAGCAGAAGGAAGCCTACGAGAACAACAAGCTGTTCAAGCGCATCGTGCGTCAGGTCGGCCAGGCGATCGGCGACTACAACATGATCGAGAACGGCGACAAGGTCATGGTCTGCCTGTCGGGCGGCAAGGACAGCTACGCGATGCTCGACGTGCTGTTGCGCCTGCGCGAGCGCGCGCCGATCGACTTCGAGATCGTGGCCGTGAACCTCGACCAGAAGCAGCCAGGCTTTCCGGAGCACGTGCTGCCGGAATATCTCGACAAGGTAGGCGTGCCGTACCACATCGAGAACCAGGACACGTACAGCATCGTCAAGCGTCTCGTGCCTGAAGGCAAGACGACCTGCTCGCTGTGTTCGCGCCTGCGCCGCGGCATTCTGTACCGCGTGGCGGGCGAACTGGGGGCGACCAAGATCGCGCTCGGCCATCATCGCGACGACATTCTGCAGACGCTGCTGCTGAACCTGTTCTACGGCGGCAAGCTCAAGGGCATGCCGCCCAAGCTGCAGTCCGACGACGGCAAGAATGTCGTGATCCGGCCGCTTGCCTACGTGAAGGAAACCGATCTCGAGAAGTACGCGGTGCTGCGCGAATTCCCGATCATTCCGTGCAACCTGTGCGGCAGCCAGCCGAACCTGAAGCGCGCGGAGATGAAGGCGCTGATCCGCGAGTGGGACAAGCGCTTCCCGGGCCGCGTGGAGAACATGTTCAACGCGCTCGGCAACGTCGTGCCTTCGCACCTCATGGACGCGAACCTGTTCAACTTCGCGGACCTGCGCGCGACGGGCGTGGCCGATCCGGCGGGCGACATCGCGTTCGACGAAGAGCCGTGTTCCACCGACCCCACGCCTGCGGAAGGCACGGCCATCAAGTTCACGCCGTTCGACGATCTTTGAACCGTCCTTTAAGTCGTCCCCGCGGTTCGACTCAAACGCTCCGACCCCGCATCGGAGCGTTTTTTACTTCTGCCTGTCGATCCGAAGAAAAGCAGTTGTAAAACAATGTTTTTCGGGGCACGAGAGCCCGGCCGGCCGGCGTGTCGGGGATATCCCGCATGCTAAAATCGGCCGCTTCATCCTCATTCAGTCACTGATGCAATGAACATCGTGATCCTCGCGGCAGGCATGGGCAAACGCATGCACTCCGCGCTGCCGAAAGTGCTCCATCCGCTCGCCGGCAAGCCGCTCCTCTCGCACGTCATCGATACTGCCCGCACGCTCTCGCCCACGCGCCTCGTCGTCGTGGTCGGCCATGGCGGCGAGGCCGTGCGCGAAACCGTCGGCGCGCCCGACGTCCAGTTCGCGCTGCAGGCGCAGCAGCTCGGCACGGGCCACGCGCTCGCGCAGGCGCTACCGCTGCTCGATGCGAACGTGCCCACGCTCGTGCTCTACGGCGACGTGCCGCTCACGCGCGCGTCGACGCTCAAGCGTCTCGTCGACACCGCTGGCGAGAACGGCTACGGCATCCTCACCGTCACGCTCGACGACCCGACCGGGTACGGCCGCATCGTGCGCGACGCGGCGGGCAAGGTCGAGCGCATCGTCGAGCAGAAGGACGCGAACGAAGCGCAGCGCACGATCGCCGAGATCAACACGGGCATCGTCGTGACGCCGACCGCGCCGCTCGCGGGCTGGCTCGCCGCGCTGAAGAACGACAACGCGCAGGGCGAGTACTACCTCACCGACGTGGTGGAAGCTGCGATCGCCGCCGGTCATCCGGCCGTGACCGCGCAGCCCGACGACGAATGGGAAACGCTCGGCGTGAACAGCAAGCAGCAGCTCGCCGAACTCGAGCGCGTGCATCAGCGCACGGTGGCCGAAGCGCTGCTCGTCGCGGGCGTGACGCTCGCGGACCCGGCGCGCATCGACGTGCGCGGCTCGCTTAAGTGCGGGCGCGACGTGTTCATCGACGTGAACTGCGTGTTCGAAGGCGAGGTGACGCTGGCGGACAACGTGAGCGTGGGCCCGAACTGCGTGATTCGCAGCGCGTCGATCGGCGCGGGTACGCGTGTGGACGCCTACACGCATATCGAAAACGCGGCGGTCGGCGCGAACGCGGTGCTCGGGCCGTATGCGCGTCTGCGTCCCGGCGCGAAGCTCGCCGATGAAGTTCACGTGGGCAACTTCGTCGAGGTTAAGAACGCGAACATCGGCGTGGGCTCGAAGGCGAATCACCTGAGCTACGTGGGCGACGCAGACATCGGCGCGGGCGTGAACATCGGTGCGGGCACCATCACCTGCAATTACGATGGCGCGAACAAGCACCGCACGATCATCGAGGACAACGTGTTCGTGGGTTCGGATACGCAGCTCGTCGCGCCCGTGCGCGTGGGCCGCGGCGTAACGATCGCGGCGGGCACGACGGTGTGGAAGGACGTGCCGGAAGCCACGCTCGTGCTCAACGAAAAAACGCAGATCGCGAAAACCGGCTACGTTCGCCCGGTGAAGAAAAAGAACTGAACGGTTGAATTGCGGGCGCCGCCTATTGCGCGACAAGCGCGCGGCGCCCACGCCTCTCATTGCAAAGGATCGAATCCATGTGCGGCATCGTCGGCGCGGTTGCGCAACGTAACATCGTTCCCGTCCTGATCGAAGGACTGCGGCGGCTCGAATATCGCGGCTACGACTCGTGCGGCGTGGCCGTCGTGACGGCCGACGGCCCGCAGCGCGTGCGCAGCGTCGCGCGCGTGGCCGAGCTCGACGAGCAGGTGCGCGAGGCGCACTTCGAAGGCGTGACCGGGATCGCGCATACGCGCTGGGCCACGCACGGCGCGCCCACGGTGAACAATGCGCACCCGATCTTCTCGCGCGACACGCTCGCGATCGTGCACAACGGCATCATCGAGAACTACGAGTCGCTGCGCGAAATGCTGCGCACGAAGGGCTACGAGTTCGTTTCGCAGACCGACACCGAAGTCATCGCCCATCTGATTCACAGCCTGTATCAGGGCGACCTGTTCGCCGCCGTGCGCGCGGCCGTGCAGCAGCTCGCGGGCGCGTACGCGATCGGCGTGGTGCACAAGAGCCAGCCGCATACGGTGGTCGGCGCGCGCGCCGGTTCGCCGCTCGTGGTGGGCTATGGCAAGGGTGAGAATTTCATCGCGTCGGACGGGCTCGCCATTGCGGGCAGCGCCGAGCACATCAGCTATCTGGAAGAAGGCGATGTGTGCGAGATCACGCTGGAAGGCGTGCGCATCGCCGATCGCGCGGGCAACATCGTGACGCGCGAAGTGCGCGACGTGCAGGCCTATGGCGCCTATGGCGGCGCGGTCGATCTCGGCCCGTATCGCCACTACATGCAGAAGGAAATCTTCGAGCAGCCGCGCGCGATCTCCGACACGATTCCGGCCACCGACGCCTTCACGCCCGAACTCTTCGGCGAGAACGCGGGCGAGGTGTTCAAGGGCATCGACAGCATCCTGATTCTCGCGTGCGGCACGAGCTACTACGCGGGCCTCACGGCGAAGTACTGGCTCGAGTCGGTGGCGAAGATCCGCACCGATGTCGAGATCGCGAGCGAATACCGCTATCGCGAGTCGGTGCCGAATCCGCGCGCGCTCGTCGTGACGATCTCGCAGTCTGGCGAAACCGCCGACACGCTCGCCGCGCTCAAGCACGCGCAGTCGCTCGGCATGGCGCACACGCTCGCGGTGTGCAACGTGGCGACGAGCGCGATGGTGCGGCTCACCGCACTCAAGTTCCTCACGCATGCAGGGCGCGAGATCGGCGTGGCGTCGACGAAGGCGTTCACGACGCAGCTCGTCGGCCTCTTCATTCTCGCCGTCACCCTCGGCAAGCTGCGCGGCCATGTGAACGCCGAACAGGAAACCGCCTACCTGAAACTGCTGCGCCACCTGCCGGCCGCGCTCAACGGCGTGCTCGCGCTGGAGCCGCAGATCATCGCGTGGTCCGAAGAGTTCGCGCGCAAGGAAAATGCGTTGTTCCTCGGGCGCGGGCTGCATTATCCGATCGCGCTCGAAGGCGCGCTCAAGCTCAAGGAAATCTCGTACATCCACGCCGAGGCGTATCCGGCCGGCGAGCTCAAGCACGGGCCGCTCGCGCTCGTGACCGAGGCGATGCCCGTGGTGACGGTCGCGCCCAACGACGCGCTGCTCGAGAAGCTCAAGTCGAACATGCAGGAAGTGCGCGCGCGCGGCGGCCAGCTGTACGTGTTCGCCGATGCCGATACGCACATCACGAGCGAAGACGGCATCCACGTGATCCGCATGCCGGAACACTACGGGCTGCTGTCGCCGATCCTGCACGTCGTGCCGCTGCAACTGCTCGCGTATCACACGGCGTGCGTGCGCGGCACCGATGTGGACAAGCCGCGTAACCTCGCGAAGTCGGTGACGGTGGAGTGAGGGTGTTCGTACGCTGAACGCGCCGGTCGAAAAAGGGGATGCCATCGCGGCATCCCCTTTTTATTGGGCCAATCTATTGGGTCGATCGCAGCAGGAGGTGCTCAGAGGCCGCTCAGGCGGCTGCCGCGGGTCAGTGCGTGGGCTGGGGTGACCAGACGCGCTGCGGCGCCTCTGGGGGCGCGTAACGCGCTCGTCTGGACCTTGCGCCTGTGCGCCATGGCGAACCTCTGCCGAAACGCCGCTGGACGGTCATAATGTCGCCGTTCGATCAAGGAGACGAAAGTGGCAAACGTGGCGCAATCCCGGCAACCGGGGCAGTCCGGCAGACTCCCCCGCCTGTTCGTGTTTTCCGGTGCGGGGCTGTCTGCGGAAAGCGGCATTTCGACGTTCCGCACCGGCGACGGCATCTGGTCCCACGCGAGCATTGACGAGGTCTGCAATTACCTCACGTGGCGCCGCAACCGGCCCGCGGTGTTCCGTTTCTACAATCAGCGCATCGCCGAATGCGGCGACGCGCGCCCGAACGCCGCCCACGAACGGCTCGCGAAATGGCAGGACGCATGGGGCACGGAGCGCGTGCATCTCGTCACGCAGAACATCGACGACATGCTGGAGCAGGCCGGCGCGCGCCAGGTGACGCATCTGCACGGCGACATGATTTCGCTGCTGTGCACCGACTGCGACTATCGGTTTCCCGTGTCCGGCCGCGCGCTCGATCCGCAGGCGGCCTGTCCGTCGTGTGGGCAGGTGGAGGGCGTGAAGCCCGGCGTAGTGTTCTTCAACGAGGCCGCGCCCGAGTACGAGACGCTCTGGCGCATTCAGGGCGACATGACGCCGGACGATCTCTTCATCGCTGTGGGCACCGCGTTCGAGGTGATCCCGCCCGAGCGGCTTCTGCCGCCTGCGCGTTGCGGGCACTACGCGCGCAATTTCCTCGTCGATCCGGCGCCACGGCGCACGGAATGCTTCGGCGTCGTCGAGGCCAAGCCCGCGACCATCGGTTTGCTCGATCTCGAGCCGACGATCGAGCGGATGATGACGGGCGACTAGCCCCCACGCTGTTCCTCACGCGATGCATTGAGCAAGGGCGTGCCTCCTCGGGAGGCACGCCCTTTTTTATTGCGCCTGCGTGCGACACTGGCTTTTTCCTGATCCATTCGTTGCCGTCATGAATATTGCGAAGCAGATCGTCGGTTATCTGAAGCCGCGCTCGCTCGTGCTCGTGAGCGTCGAAACCGGCACGGCCGGTGCGATCGGCGCGATGCTGGCCGACCAGCGCGGAGCGTCGGGTTGTCTCGATCTCGGTTGGGTGGCGCATCGCAAGCGGCGCTTGCGGCGCTGCCTGGCGTGAGTGCGCAGACGATCGAGCACAACGGCCTCGTTAGCGAAGCCTTGGCGCGTGAAGCCGCCGAAGGCGCGCTTGCGCGCAGCGCGGGACGCGCGAGCGTGGCGCTGGCGAGCATCGGCTGGTTCGCCGACGAAGACGACGAGCCAGGTGCAATCGTGACGCATTGCCTGGCGTGGGCATGCATCGAACGCGGCCGCGTGCATAGCGGGGGCGAGACGGTGTGCTTCTCCGGCAGGAGAAGCGAGATCCGCAGATCGATCGCGCGACGCGCGTTGCTCGGCTTGCCGCGATTCGTCGATGGTGTTCTTACGCGCGATTAAAACCGGAGTGGAATGACTTTGCCCGAATGCGCAGCACGCGAGCGCAGCGAGCGTCGCGTATATCCCCATAGTCTTTTCAGTATTTATATTTATAAGTAGTAGCAGTTAACAAGTCCTGGCATTAACTGTGGACAACACGAAAATTGCCTGTCGGCTCATACCGATGCAAAACGGATAGCCATGCGGACAAAGCTTGTACGCGTGGCGGAGCGGCTGGGATAACTTTTCAGGCCGCAACACCAGGTGCGTGGTTATCAAGAAGTGGTCCACAGGTCGTTCGCCAGGTCGTCCCCAGGTTGTCCAGAGGTGGGCGTGGATAACCTGGTTCGGCGCGGCGCAATCCAGCGTTATCCACACGAAAAAAAATGGCGTCGCTCGAAAGCGACGCCATTTGTCGAAACGGTGCGGAGCGCGATATCAACGCCGGGAAATCATGGCGCGTTTTTACGCCGTTTCGGCAGGTTGCGCAGCGGCGCGCTGCTTCGCGAGCATGCGCGCTTGCCAGGCCGGCAGCAGTTGGCAGGCGAGCAGGCCGGCGAGCATGAGCGCGCAGCCCACGAGTGCGCGCGGCGTGAGCGTTTCGCCGAGTGCGGCCCAGCCCGCGAGCGCGGCGAACACGCCTTCCATGCTGAAGATCACGGCGGCGTGCGCGGGCGCGGCGTCGCGCTGCGCGACGACCTGCAGCGTATAACCGATGCCCACCGAGAGCGCGCCGCCATACAGGATGGTGGGCGCGGCGCGCACGATGTCGGCCGCGCGCAGCGGTTCGCACGCGAGCCCGATCGCGAGGCACACCACGCCGCAGGCGACGAACTGCGCGATCGAAAGCGCGAGCGGATCGTGGCGCGGCGCGTAGTGGCCCACGAGCATGACCTGGATCGAGATCACGAGCGCGCAGCCGAGCTGATACCAGTCGCCGTACATCACCGAGAAGTGCTCGTTGATGCTGAGGAAGTAGAGCCCAACCGCAGCGAGCGCGGCGCCGAGCCATGTGCCGATGCCCGTGCGATGGCGCAGCAGCACGCCGAGCATCGGCACGATCACGACATAGAGCGAACTGATGAAGCCGGCATTGGCGATCTTTGTGTAGCCGAGCCCGATCTGCTGAAGCGAGATGGCAACGGCCAGCACGAGGCCGAGCACGGTGCCCGAGCGCAGCAGCGCGCCGTTGAACAGCGCCGGGGCCGCCGCCTTGCCGCTGTCTGCGGCGCCGCGCCGGCCGGTGTGGCGGCGTGCGAGCAGAAAGACCGAAACGACGCCGGCGCCGAGCAGGAAGCGCAGGCCGGTGAACAGGAACGGGCCGATGGCGTCGAGGCTCAGGCGCTGGGCGACGAACGCCGAGCCCCAGATGAGGGCGGCGGTCAGCATCAGCAGATTGGCGCGCAGGTGGCGGCGGGAGGCGGATTGCAAGCGGAGATCTCTTTTCGCGGGGAACGGGCGCGACAGCGTTTTCGACGGTTGGCGCGCGCGGCGCGCGGTGTCCCGCCTGGTGTCCTGTTGCGCAAGGGGCGCGGTGCCCCGTTTTTCGCGATTGCATCTGACTCGGGAGGTAATCTGGCCCGAATTCGTTCGGGGCAGGCCGATTCAGCGTATTACGTGAAAAAACAACGAACTTCCGGAAAACGGACGCGTAAATGCCGATCGTATCCGAATTGAAAGGGAATTGTCTCCCGGAAAATACACCCGGCCATTAGCGGATGACAAACGCCCTACGCTGCGTAATACTGCTTCGCGCGAAACGCCCGCCCAGATCGGCAAGCGGATCGTTTCGCGGTTTCACGCTGTTCTAATTCACAACGTGCCGGTCATTATTTGTCAGGTTTGGGGAACAACAGATGAAAAAGATTCTCGCCTCGCTCATCGCAGCATCGTTCGCACTGGTCACGGCTTCGGCATTCGCACAAGACGCTTCGGCTCCCGCAGCAACCGCACCGGCAGCCAGCGCGCCCGCAAAGGCCAAGAAGCAGCACAAGCAACTCAAGCACCACGGCAAGCGTGCCGCTGTGTCGGAAGGCGCATCGGCCGCCGGTACGGCAGACAAGGGCCAGGCAAACTAAAGCGCCCTTCAGTCGTAAAAAAGCCAGAGCATCTGCTCTGGCTTTTTTTGCGCGTTCGCTGCGGATGAGCGCTCAGGAAGCGTCGCGTGCGAGGCCGGCTTCCAGCAATTCCGTGAGCAGACCGCTCACGCCGCCCGGGTGACCCTCGGCGCGCGCCTTCAGCTTCTCGACGAGATCGGCGTTGAGCTTGCACGCGAAGGGCACGAGCCCTTGCGCCTGGTCCAGCTTGCGCTGTTCGCGACGGTCCAGCGCCGGTTGCGCCGAACCTTTGCCGAAACGGTCGGGCCCGTTCTTGTGCGTCGCTTGCATCAGTTTCAGCGCCTTGTTCTTCTCAAGGTCGGTTTTCTTCATGGCCATATGTCGTGCTCCGGTGTTGGGCGGTGGCGCGCATTGTACGCAAACCCCCGCGTGCGTCCATCGCGGCGACTGGCCTCCTGGACGTCTTTCAGCCGCATCGAGTACCCGTGAATACCACTACGCGCCGTCGCCGCGGTCCGGCCCCTCATGGCCGTTGTGGCGCTCGTGTCCGTTATGTGCCGCGTGCGCTTCGTCCGTGGGGCGCGTGAGGCCGTCGATCAGCGTGCGCATGCGCTGCCAGTGCGAGCCTTCCCAGAACACCCGCTGGCAGACGTCGCAGGTCACGAAGCGCGTCTGCCGGTCGTAGACGCCGGCGGGCACGCGCTCGCGCACCGCGGCGCGCTCGATCGGCCGCAGCGGCGCGTTGCACATGAGGCAGAGCCGGAACGGCCGCGCGCTCGACGCGAGGTCGAGCCGCTCGAAAATCTCGTGGACCTGGGCGCGCGGCTTGAGCGCGCGCACGTAGCAGCCGTGCGTGATGCTGCGCCGCTTGAGCAGCTCGCGGTCGCGCGTGAGGACGATGCGGTGTTCGGCGGAGGCGAGCGCCTCGATCTCGTCGTCGGGGAAGTGGTTGTCGTAGAGCGTATCGAAACCGGCCAGCCGCAGCAGTTGTGCGAGGCCGCCCAGATGCGCGTCGGCGACGAAGCGCAGTTCGCGCAGCGGTGCGTCGCGCACGCGCAGCAGCGGCCGGATGTCGAGCGCCTCGAACTTCGGGTAGACGGCCACGCGGTCACCGTCTGCGAGCGGATGGTCGAAACCCACCGATTCGCCATTCACGAGGATCAGCTCGACCTCCGTATGCGGCACGCCGAGCGCTTCGATCATGTGTTTCGCCGTGGCGTTGCGCGCGCAGGCGCAACTGAACGCACGCCGGCGCAGCGGCCGCGCAAGAAAGTCGTTCAGCTCCTCGTAAAAGCGGAAGGTGGCGGTGACCATGCAAAGCAGTATCGCACCGGCTGCCTGGGCGCGCGCGCGTTCGCGCGGCGTGAGAGCCCGCCTGCAGCGTGGCCCGCCTTGTGCTGTACTGCACCTTTGCCGCGGGTTTCCCCTCGTTTTTCATGGAAGGAGCAGCGATGGACATCGGATTTATCGGTCTTGGCGAAATGGGCGGCGCGATGGTCGGCAATCTGCTGAAGGCGGGCCACTCGGTGCGCGTGTGGAACCGTACGGCCGCGAAGGCGCAGGCGCTGGCCGACGCGGGCGCGCGCATCGTCGGCACGCCGGGCGAGGCCTTCGCCGGCGACGCCGTGCTCTCGATGCTCGCCGACGACGCCGCGCTGCGCGAGGTCATCGACGCGACGCTGCTCGACCACGCGCCACAGGGCCTCGTGCACGTGAACATGGCGACCATTTCCGTCGCGCTGGCCGAAGCGCTTGCGCAGGCCCATGCCGGGCGTGGCCTGCACTACGTGGCGGCGCCGGTGCTCGGGCGCCCGGACGCCGCGCAGGCGGCGAAGCTCACGATCATGGCGGCAGGGGCGGCCGAGGCGATCGACCGCGTGCAGCCGCTGTTCGACGTGATCGGCCAGAAAACGTGGCGCGTCGGCGCCGTGCCGCAGCAGGCGAACGTGATGAAACTCGCCGCGAACTTCATGCTGGCTGCGGCCGTCGAGTCGCTCGGCGAGGCCGCGGCGCTGCTCGACGGCTACGGCGTCGCGATGCGCGACTTCCTCGACGTCGTGACGGGCGGCCCGTTTCCGGGCCCGGTGTATGCGGGCTACGGCGGCATGATCGCGCAGCGGCGCTACGAACCCGCGCTCTTCAAGGCGCGCCTCGGCCTGAAGGACGTGCGGCTCGCGCTGGCCGCGGCCGACGCCGCCGCGACGCCGATGCCGCTCGCGAGCGTGCTGCGCGACAGCCTGCTCGAAGCCGTCGCCCACGGCGACGGCGACTCCGATTTCGCCGTGCTTGGCAAGGTGGCCGCGCGGCGCGCGGGCCGCGCCTGACGAGTCTGCGTGAAATGAAGGGGCGCAATGAGGCGCGGCGAACGTTCGGGGGCGTTTTGCGATCAAAATCTTCAGACGACCGCGCGGTGACGCACAAAGACCCGGCGTGCGGCTGAGCACAATGTGACGCATCTCGATGGATGGCGGCCGGGTTGGCGGCGCCGCCCGCGATGTGGGGACGGGGAACCGATGACGACGACAGGGCACGCACCGGATCCAACGGGAGATCCGGCTGTGAGGCCATTTTCAGGGTAGGAGAACGGCGGATGGAGACGCGCATCCTGATCGCCGATAACGACGAGAAGTCGCTGGACGGGCTCAGCACCTTGCTGACCGATCTCGGCTACGGCGTATCTGTGGCCCGCACGCTCGACGAGGCACGCGATCTTGCCGCGCGCGGGGCGCCCGACGTGGCGATCGTGGCGCTTTCGCTCGCGCAGGACGAGCCCGGAGCGATCGTGCGGGAATTGCGCGCGGTCGGCGGCGAGCGCGTGCCGCTCCTGATCGCGCTCGCAGGCTGGGGGGAATCGCGCCACCGCGACGAGGCGCTTGCGGCGGGCTTCGACGTGCATCTCGTGCGGCCTGTGGGGCTCGATCAGCTGGTGTTCATCCTGTCGATGACAGGGTAATGACGAACGTGTTGTTGCTGCGCAACATTCAGGGTGCGCACTACTTTACATGTTGCATTGCATCACGCTAGTCGATATACTGCTCCTTGTCTCCTCCATGTCTCCTCTGATATGGATTCAGCCCGCCAAACATTGGCGGGCTTTTTTTCGTCTGCAGGTTTTGCATTGGCGCAAGGCGAGGACGAAGGGCGTAAAAAAAACCGGCTCAGCGAGCCGGTTTTTTGTTTGCGCGGCGAGTCTCGCTGCCTCAGGCATGCAGGCCGGTATTCTCAGCCGCGCCAATCGCGAGATTCATGCACTGGATCGCCGCGCCCGAGGCGCCCTTGCCCAGGTTGTCGAGGCGCGCGACGGTGACGAACTGCTCGTCGTTGCCGAACACGAACAGGTCGACACGGTTCGTGTCATTGTTCGCCTGAACGTCGAACATGCCGGCGTCGAGGTTCTCATCGGCGTTGAACGGCGCCACGCGCACGAACGCCTCGCCCGCGTAGTACTCGGCGAAGAGCGCCTGCAGGTCCTGCGGCTTGGCGCCGCGCGTGAGCTGCTTCGGCGAAAAATAGGTCGTGACCGCGAGGCCCTTGTAGAACGGCCCGACGATCGGCGTGAACACCGGCGCCGACTTCAGGCCGCCGTGCACCGCCATTTCCGGCAAATGCTTGTGCGTGAGGCCGAGCGCGTACGGGCGCGGGCTCGCGAGCTTCGCGTTGCCGCCCGCTTCGTACTCCGCAATCATCTTCTTGCCGCCGCCGCTGTAGCCCGTGAGCGAGTAGCTGTGCGCGGCGAAATCCGGCGCAACGAGGCCCGCTTCGACGAGCGGACGCATGGCAAGAATGAACGCCGATGCGTGACAGCCGGGCACGGCGATGCGCTTCGACTGGCGCACCTTGTCGCGTTGGGCTTTGGTCAGCTCGGGCAGGCCGTAGGCCCAGTCGGCCTGGGTGCGGAAGGCCGTGCTCGCGTCGATCAGCACGGTGCGATCGTTTTCGACGAGCGAGGCCGACTCGCGCGAGGCCACGTCGGGCAGGCACAGGAACGTCACGTCCGAAGTGTTGATGAGACGGCGGCGTTCTTCGACGTCCTTGCGCTTCGCATCGTCGATACGCAGGATCTCGACGTCGGTGCGCGGCGACAGGTATTCAAAAATCTTCAGGCCGGTCGTGCCTTCCTGTCCGTCGACAAAAACTTTCGTGCTCATCTCAGTCTCTCTGAACGCAGGGGATTGGGGGGCGCCATCACCCAAGGCGGTGCTGGAACGGTATTTTAAGACGTCATGCGGACGCGCGTGTGAACGCGTCCGGAAAAAAATCGGGGCTTACCCGTAAGCGCTCAGACACTCGCCGTGCGCAACCGCTCCCGCTCAGCGGCCGTACGTGACGGTGATCTGTGCGCTTCCGAGCGTCGAGCCGCTGATCTCGCGATCGAACAGCGCTGCCGGGCGGCCTTGTGCGAGCGGGAGCGTCTCGACGTTCAGCGCGTACACGGTGACGACGTAGCGATGGGGATTGCCCGGCGGCGGGCACGGGCCTCCATAGCCGTCGATGTTGAAGTCGTTGCGCGCCTCGATCGCGCCGAGCTTGCGCAGCGCGCCCGTTGCGCTGGCGTTCTCCGGCAGGCTCGTCACGCGTGCTGGAATATTCGCGACGGCCCAGTGCCACCAGCCACGTCCCGGCGCGTCGCGATCGAAGATCGTAATGGCAAAACTGCGCGTAGCGGCAGGAGCATTGCGCCAGGTCAAACTGGGTGACTGGTTCGGTCCATTGCAGCCCGCATCGTTGAAGACCTGGCGCGGGCCGATTTTTCCGCCGTCACTGAAATCGGCGCTCGATACCGCGAATTTTTCGCCTGCGCAGGCCAGGCTGGTTGTCGCCACAACACTGGCCATCGCCAAGGCCGCGCATAGGGATGCACGGCGGGATGCACGGCGCATGCAAGCTGGCTCAAAGTCATAGGGAGTACGCATCAGCGAGTTCTCCTGCATGTTTGTGAAATTCGGGACACGTTGTCCTGAAGGAAAGTTTGGAATTGTTCCCTGGTCCGAATTTGATCCAATATAGCGGTATAAGCGAGCGAGCTTTCGCCTGCGCGCGTAGCAAGCCGTGCAGGAGGATTCCGCTATAGTTGTAGATTCTCCTGCTCGGGCAACTGGCGCGTCGGAGGCCGGAAACAAGAAGCAATATGTGAACTGGCAGCGCGGGAGAAATAAGCAGGTTTGCCTACACGGAGGGCTAATGCAGCAACCAATCAGGGTCGTAGTCGCCGACGATCATCCGGTGATCTTGTTTGGTGCGGAACATGCACTGCTCAACTTTCCCGGCATCCAGGTCGTTGGCCGCGCCCGCCAGTCCACCGAACTCGTCAAGGCGTTGCAAACCGGTCCCTGCGACGTGCTGGTGACCGACCTTGCCATGCCGGGCGGCCAGTACGGCGACGGATTGCCGCTCATCGGCTACCTGCGGCGCAACTTCCCGAACGTTCCCATCGTCGTCCTCACGATGCTCGAAAATCCCGCGCTGCTCAAACGCCTCGGCGAACTCGGCGTGTTCGCGGTGGTGCACAAATCCGACGACCTGACCCACATCGGCCTCGCGGTGCAGCATGTGAGCCGCAATCTCGAATATATGAGCCCACAGGTGAAGACTGCGCTCGATCAATTGCGCATCAATAGCGGCGGGAAAACCGATGAAGTCATTCTCTCAAAGCGAGAACTCGAAGTCGTGCGGCTCTTTGTTTCGGGCATGACGATTAAAGAAATATCCGAGAAGCTGAACCGCAGTATTAAGACAATTAGTACTCAGAAGAACACGGCGATGCGCAAGCTCGGACTCGATCGAGACTCCGAACTGTTCCAGTACGCGCAGAGCAATGGCTTGCTCAATCTTTCCTCGTATACGCCCGATGTGCCCGAAGCGGGCGGCGAGGCAGAAACGGCGCGTTGATCCTGCCGCGCTGCACACGAGCCGCACCCGCTTTACACCGCTACGCCAGCCAGAAAAAAAGGCCATCTGCCCAGGAGGCAGATGGCCTTTTTGACATGCGCTCGCGCTCGCGCGCGTGCGGCTCGTGCGCTTACTGCGGTGCCGACGTTGCGCCGCCGTGCGCAGCCGACCACTCGGCCGGTGCGTGCAGGAATTTCTCGACTTCGTCGAGCGTCTTCGTTTCGAAGTAGCCCGATTCCTTGGCGACGCGCAGCACGTCCCACCACGTGGCGAGCGCGTGCAGGTCGACGTCGATGTCCTTCAGGACCGAGACGCTTTCCTTGAAGATGTTGTAGTGGAACAGCACGAAGCAGTGGTCCACCTGCGCGCCGGCCGTGCGCAGCGCGTTGATGAAGTTGATCTTGCTGCGGCTGTCGGTGGTCAGGTCTTCGACGAGCAGCACGCGCTGGCCTTCGGTGAGCAGACCCTCGATCTGCGCGTTGCGGCCGAAACCCTTCGGCTTCTTGCGCACGTACTGCATGGGCACCATCAGGCGGTCGGAGAGCCATGCCGCGAACGGGATGCCCGCGGTTTCGCCGCCGGCCACGGCGTCGATCTGCTCGTAGCCGACGTCGCGCAGGATCGTGGCTTCGGCCATTTCCATCAGGCCGCGGCGCACGCGCGGATACGAGATCAGCTTGCGGCAGTCGATGTAGACCGGGCTCGCCCAGCCGGAAGTGAAGATGAAGGGCTTTTCGGCGTTGAAGTGCACGGCCTTCACTTCGAGCAGCATTTTCGCGGTTGCGTCCGAGATCGTCTGGCGATCGTAGCCTGTCATGGGCGAATCCTTGGATATATGAGTGCGGGAGGAGGGTGGGCGCGTGGCCCGGTGGCGCTGGCACGGCGGGCGCGAAGCGTGGCTTCGGCGCCTGCGGTGCGCGGCCCGAAAGGCGTGGATCGTCTGACCTTGCTCACTGCATGGGTCAAGGCGACTCGCCCGGTCCGGACGGCTTCTCTTGCGCGCGTAGGCCGGTATTTTACCCGACTTGACGATCGCCGACGAGTCGCACGGGCAAGCGCCGGCAGCGATGTGGGGCGCGAACGCCGGCGGCGCTGCGCTACGCGCGGTCGGCGTCGCGGTTGTGACGGCCCGGCCCCGCCTTTACACTCACGCCGGTTTGCGCTCCCCATGCGCGCACGTTTCCCAGGATTGCCCCTATGACCGCCGTTTCTACCAACCCGGCCGCCGCCACGCGCGGCCACGCCATGCGTGCGCTAGTCGCCTCGGTGCTCGGCTACGCCATGGACGGCTTCGATCTGCTGATGCTCGGCTTCATGCTGCCCGCGATCAGCGCCGATCTGCATCTGTCCGGTGCGCAGGCGGGCGCGCTCGTCACCTGGACGCTCGTCGGCGCGGTGGCGGGCGGTATCGGGTTCGGGCTGTTGAGCGATCGCTACGGCCGCGTGCGCGTGCTCACGTGGACCATTCTGCTGTTCGCCGTCTTCACCGGCATGTGCGCGCTGGCGCGCGGCTACGGCGACCTGCTCGTCTATCGCACGATCGCGGGCATCGGGCTGGGCGGCGAGTTCGGCATCGGCATGGCGCTCGTTGCCGAGGCGTGGCCCGCGCAGCTGCGCGCGCGGGCGTCGTCGTATGTCGGGCTCGGCTGGCAGCTCGGCGTGCTGGCCGCGGCGCTGCTCACGCCGCTGCTGCTCCCGCTGATCGGCTGGCGCGGCATGTTCGCCATCGGGCTGCTGCCGGCGGTCGTCTCGTTCGTGGTGCGGCGGCGCGTGGAGGAGCCCGAGCTTTTCGTCGCGCATGCGCGGCGCATGGCCGCTGCCGCCAGGGCCGAGCGCCCCCGCGCGCTGCGCATGCTCGTGGCCGATGCGCGTACCGCGCGCGCGAGCCTCGGCGTGGCCGTGCTCTGCTCGGTGCAGAACTTCGGCTATTACGGGCTGATGATCTGGTTGCCCGCGTATCTTTCGAAGTCCTTCGGCTATTCGCTCACGAAGTCGGGGGTGTGGACTGCCGCGACGGTTGCCGGCATGGCGCTCGGCATCTGGCTGTTCGGCATCGCGGCCGACCGGTTCGGCCGCCGGCCCGCGTTTCTGTTCTATCAGGCGGCCGCCGTAGTCATGGTGTTCGTCTATGCGCAGCTTTCCTCGCCGTTCGCGCTGTTGATCGGCGGCGCGGCAATGGGCGTGTTCGTCAACGGCATGATCGGCGGCTACGGCGCGCTCATCTCCGAGCTGTATCCCACCGCGGCACGCGCCACCGCGCAGAACGTGCTGTTCAACATCGGCCGCGCCGTGGGCGGCTTCGGGCCACTCGCCGTGGGGGCGCTGGCCGCGCGCTATTCCTTCACGGCGGCGCTCGGCATGCTCGCCGCCATCTACGTGCTCGACATCCTCGCGACCCTCTTCCTGATTCCCGAACGCCGCGGCGCGGCGCTCGAATAAGCAACGCGCATCGGTCAGACGAAAGCGCCGCCGCACGAACCCACACTATCGGCTGCGCGAATTCCCGGTATCAGTCTTTGACCCACGTGGACGCGAACGGCGCCAGGTGTACACTAATCGGCCCTGCTGGAACGCTCGTGCCGTGCGAACCGGCGGGCCTACGACCATAAAAGATTCTCTCTCTCACGTCTCTCACGTCCAGGCAGGCCTGAAAATGGATGAACAACTGAAGCAAAGCGCGCTCGCGTATCACCAGAATCCGAGGCCCGGCAAGATCTCGGTCACACCGACCAAACCGCTCTCGAACCAGCTCGATCTTTCGCTCGCTTATTCGCCCGGCGTTGCGGCTGCATGCATGGCGATTCACGAAGAACCGCTCGATGCACAGAAGTACACTTCGCGCGCCAACCTCGTCGGCGTCGTGACGAACGGCACGGCCGTGCTCGGCCTCGGCAATATCGGCCCGCTCGCGGCCAAGCCGGTGATGGAAGGCAAGGGCTGCCTCTTCAAGAAGTTCGCCGGCATCGACGTGTTCGACATCGAACTCGACGAAACCGACCCGGACAAGCTCGTCGAAGCCATCGCAATGCTCGAGCCCACGCTCGGCGGCATCAACCTCGAAGACATCAAGGCGCCCGAGTGCTTCTACATTGAGAAGAAGCTGCGCGAGCGCATGAAGATTCCGGTCTTCCACGACGATCAGCACGGCACGGCCATCATCGCTTCAGCGGCGATTCTCAACGGCCTGAAAGTGGTCGAGAAAAAACTCGATGACGTGAAGCTCGTGTGCTCGGGCGCGGGCGCAGCGGCGATCGCCTGTCTGGACCTGCTCGTGAATCTCGGTTTGAAGAAAGAGAACGTCCTCGTCACCGACTCGAAGGGTGTGATCTACGAAGGCCGCGGCAATCTCGATCCGTCGAAGGCGCGTTACGCCGCCAACACCGAAGCGCGCACGCTCGGCGACGCGATCAAGGCCGCCGACGTATTCCTCGGCTGCTCGAGCGCCGGCGTGCTCAAGGCCGAGATGGTCAAGGAGATGGGCGACAAGCCGCTGATCCTCGCACTCGCGAACCCGGAGCCGGAAATCCTCCCGGAAGAAGCGAAGAAGGTGCGCCCGGACGCGATCATCGCCACGGGCCGTTCGGACTATCCGAACCAGGTCAACAACGTGCTGTGCTTCCCGTTCATCTTCCGCGGCGCGCTGGACGTGGGCGCGACGACCATCACGGAAGAGATGAAGCTCGCGTGCGTGCGCGCGATCGCGGAGCTGGCCGAGGAAACCGATCAGGGCGACGAAGTGGCGAAGGCCTATGAAGGCCACACGCTCGAATTCGGCCCGGAGTACCTGATTCCGAAGCCTTTCGACCCGCGCCTCATCATCAAGATCGCGCCGGCCGTGGCGCAGGCCGCGATGGACTCGGGCGTGGCCACGCGTCCGATCCAGGACATGGATGCCTACCGCGAGCAGCTCGGCGCGACGGTCTACCGCTCGGGCATGGTGATGCGTCCGGTGTTCGCGGCGGCGAAGGCCAACTGCGCGCGCATCGTGTTCGCCGAAGGCGAAGACGAGCGCGTGCTGCGCGCCGCGCAGTTCGTGCTCAACGAGAAGATCGCCAGGCCGATCATCGTGGGCCGTCCGTCGGTCGTGGAAATGCGCCTGAAGAAGATGGGCTCGAAGCTGCGTCCGGGCACCGACTTCGAGATCGTCGATCCCGAAGACGATCCGCGCTTCCAGAAGAGCTGGCAGGCGTACCACGAACTGGGCGCGCGTCAGGGCATCACGCCTGACGTGGCGAAGGCTTCGGTGCGCAAGTTCAACACGCTGATCGGCGCGATCCTCGTGCATCTCGGCGACGCCGACGGCATGGTCTGCGGCCTGCTCAACAGCTTCGACTACCACCTCAAGTTCATCGACCAGGTGTTCGGCAAGGCGAAGGAAGCCGAGAACTACGCGGCGATGAACCTGCTGATGCTGCCGGGCCGCAACATCTTCATCAGCGACACCTACGTGAACGAAGTGCCGAGCGCCGAGCAGCTCGCCGACATGACGATCCTCGCCGCGCGCGAAATCGAGAAGTTCGGCATCACGCCGAAGGTCGCGCTGCTGTCGTCGTCGAACTTCGGCAGCGTGCGTTCGTCGACGTCGCAGCGCATGCAGGCCGCACGCGAGCTGATCGCCGCGCGCGATCCGCAGCTCGAAGTGGACGGCGAAATGCACGGCGACGCGGCGCTCTCCGAGCTGATCCGCAAGCAGTCGTTCCCGGGCACGACGCTCACGGGCGAAGCGAACCTGCTGATCATGCCGAACGTGGAAGCGGCCAACATCGCCTACAACCTGCTGAAGGTGATCGGCGGCGAAGGCGTGACGGTCGGCCCGTTCCTGCTGGGCGCGTCGAAGCCGGTGCACATCCTCACGCCGGCGGCCACGGTGCGACGCATCATCAACATGACGGCGGTGGCTTCGGCCAACGCGAACGTGGCGAAGGCGGCGGCGAAGTAAATCGCGTCGGCGTGAATCGCCTGATGTGAAAAGGGCGCTCCGTATTGCACGGAGCGCCCTTTGTTTTTACCGCCTCGAATCAGGCGAGCGTCAAGCCGCGTGCCGCGCCGCGCCGTTTTCCGGCGAGCGCCACTTCGCGAGCAACGTGGCCCACTTCGCGCGCGCGGCCTTGAGGTTGTTCTCCTTGATATGGCCGTAACCGCGAATCGCGTCGGGCAGGTTCGCGAGTTCCAGCGCGAGCGGCAGATTCGCTTCGCTCAAACCGCCGATCACCTCGCGCATCAGCGTTTCATACTCGCCGATCAATGCGCGTTCGTGACGGCGTTCCTCGGTGCGGCCGAACGGGTCGAGCGCCGTGCCGCGCAGGAACCTGAACTTCGCGAGCATGCGCATGGCCGTGAGCATGCGCGGGCCATACTGCTTCTTCACGAGCTGGCCTTTGTCGTCATGCTTCGCGAACGAGGGCGGCGCGAGATGGAAGTTCACCGTCCAGTCGCCTTCGAAGCTCGCCTTGATCTTCTCGATGAACGCCGGGTCCGCGTAGAGGCGCGCGACCTCGTACTCGTCCTTGTACGCCATCAGCTTGTGCAGATTCTTGGCCACCGCTTCGGTGAGCGGAGACTGGCCGTCCACATGCTCGAACTTCGCTTCGGCCTGGCGCACGCTTTCGACGAACGCGCGATAACGCCGCGCGTATGCCGCGCTCTGATACGCGGCGAGATACTGCGCGCGCTTTTCGATCAGCGTGTCGAGCGCCCTGGGCGTGTGCAGCGAGACGATCTTCGCGCCGGCCGCGTCGGCGTTCTGCTCGGCCATCGGCTTCTTCACGAGCTGATCCACGGCGGCGCGATCGTGCGCCACGCGGCGGCCCCATTCGAATGCCGCAAGATTCTTCTCGACCTGCACCGCGTTCAACTCGATCGCGCGCGCGAGCGACTCGTGCGTGAGCGGCAACCAGCCCTTTTGCCACGCGTAGCCGAGCACGAACGGGTTCGTGTAGATCGCGTCGCCGAGCAGCGCGAGCGCGTAGCGGTTCGCATCGACGGTCGCGACGTGGTCCGTGCCCGCTGCGGCGCGCACATCGGCTTCGGTGTTGGAGCCCGGGAACTGCCACTGCGGATTCTTGATGAACTCGGCAGTCGGCGTGGGCGCGCTGTTGAGCACCACGTGCGTCATGCCCTCCTGCATGCGCGAGACGCAGTCGTCGCCGGCCGTCACGATGGCGTCGCAGCCGATCACGAGGTTCGCCTCGCCCATGGCGATGCGCGTGGCATGGATGTCGCCGGGGCGGTTGGCGATCTGTACGTGGCTCATCACCGCGCCGCCCTTTTGCGCGAGGCCGGTCACGTCGAGCACGGTCACGCCCTTGGATTCGAGATGCGCGGCCATGCCGAGCAACGCGCCGATCGTCACCACGCCGGTGCCGCCCACGCCCGTCACGAGCACGCCGTAGGGGCGGTCGATGGCGGGCACGTCGGGCGTCGGGACGGTCGGCATCGCTTCGTTCGCGACGCTGCTCGTCTTCGGCTTGCGTAGCTGGCCGCCTTCCACCGTCACGAAACTCGGGCAGAAGCCCTTCAGGCACGAGAAGTCCTTGTTGCAGGTGGACTGGTTGATCTGGCGCTTCGTGCCGTACTCCGTATCGAGCGGCTCGACGCTCAGGCAGTTCGACTGCACCGAGCAATCGCCGCAGCCTTCGCACACGGCCTCGTTGATGACCACGCGCTTCGCCGGGTCGGGATAGGTGCCGCGCTTGCGGCGGCGGCGCTTTTCGGTGGCGCAGGTCTGGTCGTAGATCAGGATCGTCGTGCCGGGAACCTCGCGCAGTTCGCGCTGGATCGCATCGAGCTGGTCGCGGTGGTGGATCGTCACGCCCGGCGCGAGCTTAGTGGCGGGTTCACCTTCGTACTTTTCGGGTTCGTCGGTGACGATCACGATCTTCGCCGCGCCTTCGGCGGCGACCTGATGCGTGATCTGCGGCACGGTGAGCGTGCCGTCGACCGGCTGGCCGCCCGTCATCGCGACCGCATCGTTATAGAGAATCTTGTAGGTGATGTTCGCCTTCGAGGCGATCGCCGCGCGGATGGCGAGCAGGCCCGAGTGGAAATAGGTGCCGTCGCCGAGGTTGGCGAACACGTGCTTGTCGTTCGTGAACGGCGCCTGGCCGACCCACGCCACGCCTTCGCCGCCCATCTGGCTGAAGGTGCTCGTGCTGCGGTCCATCCAGACGGTCATGTAGTGGCAGCCGATGCCGGCCATCGCGCGCGAGCCCTCGGGCACGTTCGTCGACGTGTTGTGCGGGCAGCCTGAGCAGAACCACGGCTTGCGCTCCGCCTGCACGCGCGGCTTCGCGAGCGCCTTTTCCTTGGCCTCGATCACGCTCATGCGCGCGGCGATACGCGCGCGCACGTCCGAGGGCAATTCGAACTTGTCGAGCCGCGTGGAGATGGCCCGGGCGATGATCGCGGGCGACAGCTCGTAGTGCGCGGGCAGGAGCCAGTTGCCCATCGGCACCGACCACTCGCCGCCCGCACCGTCCTTTTCGTCGAACTTGCCGTACACGCGCGGACGCTGTGCGTCGGGCCAGTTGTACAGCTCTTCCTTGATCGCGTATTCGAGAATCTGGCGCTTTTCCTCGACCACGAGAATCTCTTCGAGGCCGCGTGCAAACGCGTGCGCGCCCTGCGCTTCGAGCGGCCACACGCAGCCGACCTTGTAGAGCCGGACACCGATGCGCGAGCAGGTTTCGTCGTCGAGGCCGAGGTCGGTGAGCGCCTGGCGCACGTCCAGATACGCCTTGCCGCCCGTGATGATGCCAAAGCGCGCATGCGGCGAATCGATCTCGATGCGGTCGAGCTTGTTGGCGCGCACGTAGGCGAGCCCCGCGTACCACTTGTAGTCGAGCAGACGCGCTTCCTGCACGAGCGGCGGATCGGGCCAGCGAATGTTCAGGCCGCCCTCGGGCATCGCGAAGTCTTCGGGGAGGATGATGTTCGTGCGATGCGGGTCGAGTTCGACCGATGCCGACGATTCCACCACATCGGTCACGCATTTCATCGCGACCCAGAGGCCCGAGTAGCGGCTCATCGCCCAGCCGTGCAGGCCGAAGTCGAGATATTCCTGCACGTTCGAGGGGAACAGCACGGGCAGGCCGCAGGCCTTGAAGACGTGCTCCGACTGGTGCGCGAGCGTGGACGACTTGGCCGCATGGTCGTCGCCGGCAAGCACGAGCACGCCGCCGTGCGGCGACGAGCCGGCGGAATTGCCGTGCTTGAACACGTCGCCGCTGCGGTCGACGCCCGGTCCCTTGCCGTACCACATCGAAAACACGCCGTCGTATTTCGCGGACGGGTACAGGTTCACCTGCTGCGAGCCCCACACGGCGGTCGCGGCGAGGTCTTCGTTCACGCCTGGCTGAAAAACGATCTGATGTGCGGCGAGATGCTGCTTCGCCTTCCAGAGGGACTGATCGAGGCCACCGAGCGGCGAGCCACGATAGCCGGAGATGAACCCCGCGGTATTGAGACCGGCGGCCTTGTCGCGCTCCTGCTGCAGCATCGGCAGGCGGACCAGCGCCTGGATGCCGCTCATGTACGCGCGGCCGCGTTCGAGGGTGTATTTATCGTCGAGCGTGACGGAAGCGAGTGCGGCTTCGAGCGAAGCGCGCTGACCTGCGTCTAGCGGGGCATTCATTATGTGTCTTCCTCCATCCAACCAATCCGTTGTGGGATCGCCAGAACTTCAGGGCCTCGGCATCTTGTGAATGCTCTGGCCGGGGTCGCCATATTGGCTTCTTTCTTTCGATAGTAGCACTCGGATAAACCCGCCGCTTCGAGGCTCCGAGCGCCGCGCCGCACTGCGTTGCAGGTTTCGGGCCTGTGGCGCCGTGTCGCGCAAACGGCCTGAAACCCCCGTGTAATAACGGATGTATCGAATTCCTCAGAGGAGTAACAACGTGTAAAACTTGCACTACCTGGGAACCGGACTTGAATATCCTGTCTAACTCCCTCATCTGTGCGAACCGCGCAGCTTCCCTGGCTGTTAACAGTTATTAAAAGGGGCACTACTGCAACAGGCAGTCTAAAAAAGGAGTCCAGCATGAATAATCGACATATCCAGACCTTCCTGACGGTCTCGGCTGCGTTCTTTGCCATGAGCGCGCCACTGCATTCGAACGCCAGCACGAAGAGCGGCGAGAGTGCGACGACTCGATGCGCCCAGTACACGCTGAGCATGAAGGCTGATACGAACGCCATGCCGGCCACGAAGGCCGAACGCAAATCCTGATGCCGCGCTGATCCGCGCAGCATTCCATTCACCGAATCCGGCGCCGGGGTGTGCGGCGGCGGATTCAAAAGTCAAAAAGGGCGAAGATCGTGCGATCTTCGCCCTTTTTGTTTGTCATTGGCCGAATTTATCGGCGCGAGTGCGTCATGCCTTGTCCTGCACCACGCCGCGGCGGATCTGGTCGAGTTCGATCGATTCGAACAGCGCCTTGAAGTTGCCCTCGCCGAAGCCCTGGTTGCCCTTGCGCTGGATGATCTCGAAGAAGATCGGGCCGATCTGGTTCTCCGTGAAGATCTGCAGCAGCAGGTCTTCGGGCATGCCGTCGATCAGGATCTTGCGCTTCTTGAGTTCTTCGAGCGGCTCGGTGTGGCCCGGAATGCGGCGGTTCACGAGCTCGTAGTATGTGTCGATCGTGTCGAGCAGCGCGATTTCGCTGGCGCGCAGGCCATCCACGGTGCGGTATATGTCGTTCGTGCCGAGCGCGATGTGCTGGATGCCTTCGCCGTGATAGGCGTCGAGGTATTCCTGGATCTGGCCTGCCGTCTCGCCGCCTTCCTCGTTGATCGGGATGCGGATCTTGCCGCAGGGCGAGGTCATCGCCTTCGACTTCACGCCGGTGACCTTGCCTTCGATGTCGAAGTAGCGGATTTCGCGGAAGTTGAAGAGGCGCTCGTAGAACTCGGCCCATTCGTTCATGCGGCCGCGATGGACGTTGTGCGTGAGGTGGTCGATATAGGTGAGACCGTGACCCACCGGGTTCTGTTCGGCGCCCGCGATCGGCTCGAAGTCGACGTCGTAGATGCTGATGTCGCCAATGCTGCCCGGCGCCGCGCCGTTCTTGCCGCGCCAGCGGTCGACGAAATAGATCAGCGAGTCGCCAATGCCCTTGATGGCAGGAATGTTCAGCTCCATCGGGCCGGTCTTGTTGTCGAAGCCCCACGCGCCGAGTTCGAGCGCGTGCTTGTAGGCCTTGGCGGCGTCCTGCACGCGGAAGGCGATCGCGCAGATCGACGGGCCGTGCAGGCGCGCAAAGCGCTGGGCGAACGAATCGGGTTCGCCGTTGACGATGAAGTTGATGTCGCCCTGGCGATACAGCGTCACGTCCTTGTGGCGATGCCGCGCGATGGCCGTGAAGCCCATGCGTTCGAACAGTTTGCCGAGCGCCTTGGGGTCCGGTGCGGTGTATTCGATGAATTCGAAGCCGTCGGTGCCGACGGGGTTCTCCCAGTTGGGGACCTGCATGGTTGTCTCCTGACTGATGTAGATCAGATTTCGTGTTGCACAGTGTAGTCCGCCGTATTGGGAGAAAACTTGCGAGTTGGGTCGCGTTACCGTCGATTTGCGCTATAAACTGCCTTGAATGAATGTTTGAAAGGCAGAAAATGGCAAGCATCGAATTGGACGCAATCGACAGGCGCATCCTGGCGATCCTTCAGGAGAATGGCCGGCTCTCGAACCAGGAGATCGCCGAGCGCGTGAATCTCTCGCCGAGCCCGTGTTTGCGACGCATCCGGCGGCTGGAGGAAAGCGGCGTGATTCGCAGCTACGTGGCGCTGCTCGATGCGCAGAAACTGGGGCTCGACCTGCTCGCCTATGTGAACGTGCGGCTGGAAAAGCGTGGGCCGACCGCGGCCGGGCGCGAAGGGGTGACGCATGCCGAGCTGTTTCGTGTGGCGGTGCAGACCTGGCCTGAGGTGGTGGCCTGCCACGCGATGACGGGTGACATGGACTTCCTGCTGCGTGTGCAGGTGGAGGACATGGCGCACTTCTCGCGCTTCGTACAGGACCAGTTGCTGCACCATCCTTCGGTGATCGACGTGAAATCCAGCTTTTCGCTCGACACGTTCAAGGAAACGACGGCTTTGCCGATCCGCTGACTGCGCGGCGCCGTAACGCAGACGCAAAAAAAGCGGCCGAAGCCGCTTTTTCAATGCATCAGTCTGTCCCGAAGGGCAGGAGTCACGCCGCGACAGCCTGCGGCAGGATCGTTTCTATCAGCTTGCTGGCCTGGCGCGCCTGACGCTTGAGCGCGTAGTCGAACACGGCGGCTTGCTCCTGGAGCATTTCGGCGATGATGCTGCTCTGGTCGGCCGGCTCGAGCGAGAGATAGGCGTCGGCTTCGCCGTAGGCGTACTCGATCTTCATGCCCGACTTCTTCGCGATGTGCATCATCGTCGAGTTGCGCGACAGGCAGTGCATGTAGAGCGTGGTGACGTGCGTGTTGCGGCTGCGGATGGCAGCGCGCTCGAACAGCTTCGAGCCAATGCCCTGGCCGCGCGCGCTTTCCTGCACGGACACGCCGAACTCGGCCGTGCGGCCGTTGCCGTCCGCCGGGAGGTAGGCCAGATGACCGACGCCCACGAGTTGCAGTTGATGGTCGAACACGCCGAACACGGTGTCGCGCGTGAAGTCCATCGAGCGCACGTACTTTTCGATCACGTGGTCCGGCGCGGCCTGGCCGAAGCGCAGCAGACGGTCATCGCTGTCGAGCGAGAGGAAGTGCGCGAGCAGGCGTTCGCGGTCTGCCGAGGTAAGTACTCGCACCATGACGGGCGCATGTCCGGACGTCAGCGGACGAGCGGACGAAATGATCGGCACGTTGGCTTGGGTCGAAAGCGGGGTCATGGTGGGTTCTCCTTAAAATGCATGCCGCATGATGCAGCGCAAAACGCATTCTAGCGGAAACCCTGGGTGCGCTCTAGGGAAAACCCGGAGTGCAAATTTGAGTGTTGCGCCTAATTAATAAAAATATAAGCGCAACCGATTGATTATTAACGTTTATTCGTAGCGGGTCGTTTGACGGATCAACTGTTGCCCTGACGCATCATGTCGCACTGCAGCAATCTGGCCCGAAAATTTCTACCGTCCGGAGCACCGTCCGGGCGTCCTTCAGGCGCCCTTCAGACCATGATCGACCATGGCGATCACCTGCTCGGCGAAGTCGCGATAGCCCATGCGGCCGCCGGGCTTGAGCCACGTAAACGTCCAGTTGATCATGCCGAACACCATCATCGTCAGCGCAGTCTGGTTTTCGCTCGTGACGTGGCCCGGATACGCGCGCGCGAGTTGGCGCGTGAAGGCGG
This sequence comes from Paraburkholderia sp. EG286B, assembly GCF_040965655.1. Taxonomy (NCBI): domain Bacteria; kingdom Pseudomonadati; phylum Pseudomonadota; class Betaproteobacteria; order Burkholderiales; family Burkholderiaceae; genus Paraburkholderia; species Paraburkholderia sp. EG286B. The sequence continues at coordinate 387,562 of NZ_JBFRCF010000008.1, forward strand.
CGACCACGTCGCGCTGGCGGTTCAGGATGATCTCGCGTTGGGCGTCGACGAGGTATTTGACGTCGTTCAGGAGCGCCACGTGGCGGCTGTGCGAGGTTTCGTATTCGGCGAGAAACGCGCGAATCAGCTCGGCGAAGCTCTCGCGCTCGTCGTGACCACGCCGCTGGCTCGCGCCTTCCACCTCCGCGATGATCAGCATGAGCCGCTTGGTGTAGCGATCGAGCAGATCGAAGAGGATCGCTTCCTTGCTCTCGTAATAGTGATAGAGCCGCGCCTTCGAGGTGCCGCTGGCGGCCGCGAGGTCCGACATCGAGGTGCTCGGGTAGCTCGTTTGCGCGAATTTGGCGGCGGCGAGCTCGAGGATCTGGTCGCGTTGGGTTTCGTGGTCGGGCGCTCGGGTGCGTGCCATGGGAATTCAGCGGGGGAGGGAAAGGTGCGCGGCGGTTTGCGGCAGCGGCGGACGCGCGGCGCGCGCGGCAGCGGCGAGCGGGGCACAGGCGGCGCACATGTCGTCGCGCAGACGCAGTTCTTCGGCCGCGCACAGCTCGCGCAGGCGCCACAGCACGACGGGCTCGCCAACCGTGAAGCCGGCGCCGCCCCGCGTGAGCGCCGCGCCGAGCACGTCGCTGGCGAGCCAGGATGCGCCCGCCGGGCGGTCTTCATGGGCGTCGAGCACGTCGAGGATCATGGCGTCGAGGTCGCTCCACGTGCCGCTCGTGAAGGTGTTGTCGCGCCAGCGGCGCGTCTCGCCGTTGGCGAACTTGGCTTCCTGCCACTCCAGCGCGAGACGCGTGATGCGCAGCACCGAGATCGGCGCGGCGTCGGGCAAGCGCGCCTCGATGCGGGCTGCGGCGTTCGGGCCCGAAATTTCGTCGGCAGTCAGGCGCACTTCGTTCAGGCGCTGCGGGACGTCGCGCAAGCGGTAGCAGACACGCCGCAGCGCGAGCTGGTGGGCGGCGTCGTGCGTGTGCCAGATCACTACGTGGGCGTCGTCGGCTTCGAGCGTACCCAACGCCGCGCAGTCGTCGTGGGCGAGGGTTGGCGGCGCATCGCTCAGGCGCTCCCAGAAGGCGGCGCGTTGCGCCACGCCTGGGTCGCCGGCCACGTCGATGTCGCGCAACGGGCCTACCGTCAGATCATCGCGCAGGGCGATCACGCGGTCCGGACGGCCTGCCGCTTCGAGAGCCTGACGTAGTGCCGTCACGGCCGGCTCGCCGTAAATGAGGTGAATCGTGGTCATCGACAACTCGTTGCGTTCACGCTGAACGCCCTGTAAGCCCGAAAGCACGCAAATAACAAAAGGAGCCGCCCGCGGGTGTCGCAGCGCTGCGCTGCAACACCCGCGGGCGGCCCCTAGTGTAAGCGGATCGCCTGCGGGCCGAAAGCGTGCTGTTGCTCTAACGCCTTAACGTTCGTCGAAACTCACGACCACCCGCTCGCTCACCGGATGGCACTGGCAGGTGAGCACGAAGCCGTCCTTCACTTCCTGCTCCTCGAGCGTGTAGTTCTTGTCCATCTTCACCTCGCCTTCGAGCACCTTGGCGCGGCAAGTGCAGCACACGCCGCCCTTGCACGCGTAAGGCAGCGCCAGACCGGCCTTCAGGCCGACGTCGAGCAGGCTCACGCCCTCGTACGGCAGGCGCATCTTGCGCTTCTTGCCGTCGATGACGATTTCGAGGTCGGCGGCCGGCGTGTTTTCGGTGATCTCGACGTTCGGCACACCCGCCTGCGGCAGCGGCGAGCCGAAGCGCTCCACGTGCACCTTCTGCGGCGGCACGCCCGCGTCCTTGAACGCGGCTTCGGCGGCGTCCATCATCGGGCCGGGGCCGCAGATGAAGGCTTCGTCGATCTCGTCGGCGGGCAGCAGCGTTTCGAGGAACGCCGCGCACTTGGCCTGATCGAGCACGCCGTTGAAGAGCTCGACGTCCTGCAGGTCGTCCGAAAGCACGTGGTAGAGGCGGAAGCGGCTCATGAAGCGGTTCTTCAGGTCTTCCAGCTCTTCGGCGAACATGATCGCGTCGACGCTGCGGTTGCCGTACACGAGCGTGAACGCGCTGCGCGGCTCCGTTTCGAGCGTCGTCTTGATGATCGCGAGCACGGGCGTGATGCCCGAGCCGCCCGAGAATGCCACGTAATGCTTGCCGTGCTCGGCGTTCAGGTGCGTGAAGAAGCGGCCATCGGGCGTCATCACGTCGATCTCGTGGCCGGGCGCGAGCTGCTCGAACGCGAAGTTCGAGAAACGCCCGCCGCGCACGCGCTTGATGCCGATGCGCAGCTCGCCGTCGCGGTCGTAGTCGGTCACGCCCACGCAGATCGAGTACGAACGGCGCGTTTCCTCACCGTCGATGTGCGTCTTGAGCGTGACGAACTGCCCCTGGGTGAAGCGAAATGCCTCGCGCAGCTCGGGCGGGACTTCGAAAGCGACAGAGACCGCGTCCGCGGTTTCGGGCCGCACTTCGCGGATGCGCAGCGAATGGAATTGCGGAGTGGCCATATCAGTACGGTTTGAAGTAGTCGAAGGGTTCGCGGCAGTCGATGCAGCGGTAGAGCGCCTTGCAAGCGGTCGAGCCGAACTGCGCGAGGCGTTCGGTGTGCTGCGAGCCGCAGTGCGGGCAGGCGGGCGCGGGCAACGGCTTCGGTTTCGCGATGAAGGTGATCGGCTGTTCGGCCGATTGCGGCGCGGAGCCGCAGTTGCCCGTGGGCGGCGCGATGCCATAGGCGCGCAGCTTCTCGCGCGCTTCGTCGGTGATCCAGTCGGTGGTCCACGCGGGCGTGAGGGTCGTCGCGATGCGGTAGGGCGCGAGCGCGGCGGCGTCGAGCGCGTGCGCGACGTCCTCCGCGATCTGCGACATCGCCGGGCAGCCGGAGTAGGTGGGCGTGATGACCACTTCGATCTGGCCGTCGTCGGCGCGGCGCACGTCGCGCAGAATGCCCAGTTCGCGGATCGACACGACCGGAATCTCCGGATCGGGCACCGATTCCAGCACTTCCCAGGCGCGTTCGACCGCGTGATCTGCCGTTGCTTGCATCGTGACTTCCTCTGTTCCTGCTGGGATGCTTACCAGCGCGCGTCCGGGTGCTGGCGCGCGAGGCTCTGCATCTCGGCGAGCACGAAACCCATGTGCTCCGAGTGCTCGCCGTGCTTGCCGGTCGTGATGTGGAACACCTGCTCTGGCAGCGTAAGCGTGGCTTCTTCGAGCGCGGCTTCCACGTCGGCGTGCCACGCGGCTTCGAACTGCGCCGTTAGAGGTGCGATGCCGGCTTCGGCCACGGCCGTTTCCACGGTGTCGGTGCTGAAGAACTCACGCGTGTACGGCATCAGCCAGTCGAGTGCTGCCTGGGCGCGGCGGTGCGATTCATCGGTCCCGTCGCCGAAACGGATCAGCCACTCACGCGCATGGTGCACGTGGTAGCGCGTTTCCTTGATCGAGCGCTCGGCGATCGCGGCCAGTTGCGGGTCGGCGGAGCGCAGCAGCGCGGTCCACAGATGCTCCATCAGCGTGGCGTAGAGGAAGTTGCGCACGATCGTTACGGCGTAGTCGTTGGCCGAATGCGTCGTGCCGGCGAGCGGGCCGAAATGCGGCAGCTCCGCGAGCGTGTAGTTCGCGAACTCGCGCTCGGCGCGGAAGTAGGCGTAGTCGTCCTCGGTGCGCTCGCGGCCGGTGAGCGCCTTTTCGAGCGTGGCGGCATGCGTGTAGAGCAGGCGCGCCTGACCGATCAGGTCCAGGCTCATGTTGGCGAGCGCGATGTCTTCTTCGAGGATCGGGCCGTGGCCGCACCATTCCGAATTGCGCTGACCGAGGATCAGCGCCGTATCGGCGAGGCGCAGCACGTACGCGAGTTGTTCAGGCGTGGGCGTCGTCATGTTGCGCTCTTACATGTGGTTGACTTCGTCGGGCAGCGTGTAGAACGTCGGGTGGCGATAGATCTTGTCGCCGGCCGGCTCGAAGAGCTCGGCCTTTTCGTTCGGATCCGATGCCGTGATTGCCGACGACGGCACCACCCAGATGCTCACGCCTTCCTGGCGGCGCGTGTAGACGTCGCGCGCCATGCGCAGCGCCATCGAGGCGTCAGAGGCGTGCAGGCTGCCACAGTGCTTGTGGTCGAGGCCCTGCTTGCTGCGCACGAACACTTCCCAGATCGGCCATTCCTTGTTCATCGTGGATCTCCTTCCTTCCTGATTCATGTATGAGGTGTGCTCAAGCGGCGTGCTTTTCGGCGCGCTGACGCTGCTTTTCGGCATGGGCGAGGGCGGCTTCGCGCACCCACGCGCCTTCGTTGTGCGCTTTCACGCGCGTACCGAGACGCTCGCGGTTGCACGGGCCGTCGCCGTTCACGACGCGCCAGAATTCTTCCCAGTCGATCGTGCCGTAGTCGTAGTGGCCGCGCGCTTCGTTCCATTTCAGATCGGCGTCAGGCAGCGTCACGCCCAGCACCTTGGCCTGCTCGACCGTGGCATCGACGAACTTCTGGCGCAGATCGTCGTTCGAGATGCGCTTGATGCCCCATTTGGCCGACTGGTTGCTGTGGACCGAATCGGCGTCGCTCGGGCCGAACATCATCAGCACCGGCCACCACCAGCGGTTCACGGCCTGTTGGACGAGTTCGCGCTGCGCGTCGGTGCCGCTCATCATGGCGAGCAGGGCGTCGAAGCCCTGACGCTGGTGGAACGACTCTTCCTTGCAGATGCGGATCATGGCGCGCGCGTACGGACCGTACGTGCAGCGGCACAGCGGAATCTGGTTCATGATCGCCGCGCCGTCCACGAGCCAGCCGATCACGCCGACATCGGCCCACGTGGGCGTCGGGTAATTGAAGATGCTCGAATACTTGGCCTTGCCGGCGTGCAGGGCGTCGACGAGCTGGTCGCGCGAAACGCCGAGCGTTTCCGCCGCGCTATAGAGATAGAGGCCATGGCCCGCTTCGTCCTGCACCTTGGCGAGCAGGATCGCCTTGCGCTTGAGGCTCGGCGCGCGCGAGATCCAGTTGCCCTCCGGCAGCATGCCGACGATTTCCGAGTGCGCATGCTGCGAGATCTGGCGCACGAGCGTCTTGCGATAGGCTTCGGGCATCCAGTCCTGCGGCTCGATCTTGCCGTCGGCGGCCATGATGGCGTCGAACTGCGCCTGCTCCGGCGAGGTTGCGTCCGCGTCGAGCGGAGCAACGTTGCCGGGGATGTCGAGGGATTGCGTGTACATGGAGACGCTCTCGTCGAAGTTGGGTATGTCGCGCAGTATAAACCAACCGACCGGTCGGTAAATGAATTTTTTGAGGTAGGGCAAAGAAATGTGGACCCACAGCTGAGTTTTAGCGGGGCGGCAGCGGGATTGCCTGGGATTTGTGCGTGGGGCGGCGTGTGCGCGGGCTTTTGCTTGGTTTAGTTTGCTCGACTGTCAGGCGGATGGAAGGCTGTGCATCGGGCCATGGGGCACAATGCGCCTTTGCCTGCGCACTCGTTCACGGATGAAGATTTCCTTTGGTCCCCTCGCGGCTGCGGCCGCAATGTTCATTTCACTTGGCGCCGGGTCTCCGGCGTTCGCCGATCAATCCTCGGGCCCCTGGGTTACGAGCTGGGCGACGGCGCTGCAGTCGATTCCCGAGCGCGACGCGCTCCCGGCGCTGTACCGCGCGCCCGAGGTCGCCGGGCGCACCGTTCGGCAAATCGTGTATCCGACGCTGGGCGGCACGGTCGCGCGGGTGCATGTGAGCAACCTCTATGGGCGCACGCCGCTTGTGATCGAGGCAATGGCGATTGCGCCTTCTGCGGGCGGTGCGGTGGCGAGCGAGGCGGGTACGGCGCATGTGACCTTCGGCGGGCGAGCGGCGGTGTCGGTGCCGCCCGGTGCCGCGCTCGACAGCGACCCGGTGCAGATCGATCTGAAGGCGCACGCGCCCTACGCCATCAGTTCCTATATGGGACCTGAGCAAAAGATGGTCGCGTGGCATCGCGTGGCGAGCCAGGTGAATTACGTTTCGCGTCCAGGCAATCACGTCGCGGATCCGTCGATTGGCGCGTTCACCGAGCGCTTTACGCAGTACGCGTGGGTGACGGGGCTGGCGGTCGAGGCGCCGGGGGCGTCGACGGTCGCGGCGCCGGGGGCGTCGACGGTCGCGGCGATCGGCGACTCCATTACTGACGGCATGCGTTCCTCGCTCAATCAGAACCGTCGCTGGCCGGACGCGTTGGCGCGCCGCATCGCGCAGTCGCAGCGCACGGATCTCGCCGTGATCGATCTCGGGATCAGCGGCAACCGGCTGCTGAGCGATTCGCCTTGCTACGGCGAGGCGCTTGAGCGCCGCTTTGGCCGCGACGTGCTCGGACACCCGGGCGTGAAAACCGTGGTGCTGCTCATCGGCATCAACGACATCAACTTCCAGGCGATGCCGGCGCGATCGGCCCTCGACTGCGACTTTCCTCATACGCACGTGGACGCGAACGACCTGATCGCGGGCTACCGCCGCGTGATCGCGCAGGCGCACGGGCGCGGCGTACGCATCTTCGGCGCGACGCTCACGCCGGCATCGCTGCCGCCGGAGCGCGAGGCGATCCGCACGGCGGTGAACCAGTGGATCCGGACGAGCGGGGCGTTCGACGGCGTGGTCGACTTCGACGCGGCGCTGCGGGATCCGGCGGACCCCGTGCGACTGCGTTATGGCTATGACAGCGGCGACCACATCCATCCAAGCGACGCGGGCTACGCGGCGATGGCGAATGCGGTGCCGCTGGAGGTCCTTACCCGGAAGTGAGGAATATTTTCGCCTCCCCCTTGCACAGTGCCGGCGGGGGCGCTAAGATTCGCCCCCTTCGCAGTTCGATGTCTCAGACGTCAGGGCAGCGAGGGCCGCCGCGGAAACCGGCGGACGCAGGAGTCGGCCGCTTTTTCAAGCGGTGAGCGAAAAAAAAGGGGTTGACGAAGCGAAAAGGATTCTTCATAATCTCGTTTCTCTGCTGCTGACGCAGCAACGCAGAAAACGCCGGGTAGTTCGATGGTTTAACGGCGCTTTCGCGATCGATCTTTAAAAATTTACAGCCGATAAGTGTGGGCGCTTGATGCGG
>NZ_JBFRCF010000009.1:0-384707 GCF_040965655.1 Paraburkholderia sp. EG286B
TGACGATATCGCGGACCCGTTCTGAATCAACGCTCACCGGTGGCCGACATCGGCGGCCCATTCGGTGTTGAGCGATTTACTCGACCTTGCGCCGCCGTTTAGTGTCGGAATTACACAGCCGTCAACACGCGCAGATGCGAGCGCTGTGGGAAGCGGCCGTCGCCACGCAGCTTGACGACATCGTGCAGTTACGACGGCAGGCAGAAGCGGTCAAGGCAGCGGCGGACGCCTCACGGCACGAGGCCGAACTGCGCACGGAGCTGCTCCGAGTCGAACTCGCCGACGTGCGGAGCCAGCTCAGTATCTGCAACGCCGAACTGGCGGTCGCCCGCGCAAGTGCCACAGCGGCTACAAAGCAGACCACCGCCTTTGAAGAGGCGGCGAGCGAGTTGCAGACACAGCTGACGGCCGTCGAAACGGCGGCGGCCGAAGCCGTCCGGAAGCATGCCGGCGAACTTGCCACCGAACGGGTGCGATATGACGGCCTCTCCAGGCAGTTGCTCATCGAAACGGCGCACCAGCGGGAGACGTTCCAGACTGAACGCCAGCGCCTCGAGGCGGAACTTGCGCGTGCGGCCGAACGCCTCGCCGCGCTCGAAGCGCTGCGGGAACGCCTGATCACGGAACTCGCGGAAGAACGCGCTGCCCGTCAGCAGGCCGCCGCGGAGGCGGCGGCCCTCACCACCGTAGTCGAACAGCAGCGCCAGACCCTGGCGCTGGTCGGCACCGCGACGGCAAAGAAGCCAGTTGCCGGTGCGCGTCGGCCGCACGGTAGCGCAGCGCGCGCAGCCGTGACACCACGGTCTTCAGGGAGAAAACCGCGATGAAGCCGTCCGAACCGCCCGGCTGGCTCGACACCGGCGCCCGGCCTCCGAAGCGCCTGCCGGTGGCAACCGAAGCGGCACTGGAGTACCTCGCGCAGGCGCTCGGTCACCCTGTCTACATTCACTGGACGCTCACCGCGCTCAAGCGTGGCTGCCCGTCGCTCGCCGACGCGAAGCGCGAGCACCCTGCCGTGTTCGCGGTCCTGCTCGAACACGACGCTGCGATCGAGTACTGGGAACGCGGGCGCCTTCGCGTCGTGCCGGCGCATCTGGCGCCCGCCGCCGGCGCGGTACTCGAACGCGCGCTTCGCCAGCACCGGCGACGCTTCCGCCCGGTGCCACCTGACGATATGCCGGACGGCGCCCTGGCGGTCCAGCACGCGGCCACCGAAGACGACATGCTGCAGCCCGTAGGCGCGCGGCCCGGGTGGCTCGCCCGCGCCGGGCGCTTTGCGAATGCGGTCGCGCTGACCAACACGCTGGGGGTCGCGGACGACGCGCAGGCTGTACGGCTTTTCTTGCGCGAGCGGGCTACGCACTCGCCACACACCCTGCGCGCCTATGTCACGGAACTGCGGCGGCTCGCGGCCTGGTGCATGCACGAACGCCTGGGCCCCTTCTCCGATCTCACGCGCCAGGATCTGATGGCCTATCGCGACGCGGTGCAGGCCCCGCATACCCGTGCCGACGCCTCGGGCACCGTCCGGCGCGCGGCGCCCGCGACCGTCTCCCGGGCGCTCGCTGTAGTCGCGAGCCTCTACGCCTGGTGGCATCGCACGGGTTATCTCTGCATCAATCCAGCCGAGGGACTCGCCGCCGGGCGTCGCGCGCGCATGATGTGGACGCCGGTGCGGTTCCTGCCCACTGCCGCGCTCGCGCATTGCGATGCGGTCGCAGCCGGCGATGCGCCAGACGGCGTAGCGTCAACCGTGTGGGCTAGGCGATGCGCGATCTGGGCACTGTACCGTTTTGCCGGTGTACGGCTCGCCGAACTGATATGGAACGAGGCACTGGCACTGCCACGCATCGAGGTGGACGAGGCCCGGCAGTGGACCCTGCACGTCACCGGCAAGGGGAACAAGGCGCGTGCGATACCCCTGCCGTCAACCTGTCTGCGCGCGCTGCATGCCTACCGGCGGGCGCGCGGACTGCCCGACGATCCCCCGCCCGGCGAACACCTGCCGCTTATCCACAGCGAACGCGGCCGCGCGCTCGGTGTGAGCGGCCTCTACGACGAGGTGCGGGCGGTGTTTGCGCTGGCGGCGGCCCGACTGCCGCCGGAAGAGAGCGCCATGCGCGCGGCGCTCGAAAGGGCCTCCACGCACTGGTTGCGGCACGGCTACGCCCGCACGCTGGTCGTGGATCACCGCGTACCGCTGCCGGTTGCACAGGCGCTGCTCGGCCACGCCTCGGTGCAGACGACGGCGGCCTATGCGAGGACCGACAGCACGCAGCTGAGGGAGTTTGTGGAGGGAAGTTTTTCCGGCGGATAGCTGCCCTGACGATTCCTCAATGGCCGGACAAAGTACCCGCTCTGATCGCGCCTCCCATACGCTCACCGAACCAAGCGGAAAGCTTGGTACGGCACGTGGAGGCGCGCACCGAAGGCGCTCGTGCAATCCCGGACCGTTGCGCCGACCACTACCGCAGCATGATTTTGGGCACGCATTCCTGGAACAGCTCGCACATAGGCAAATCAGGCACGCAGACTCCAAGCATTCTGCTCAGCGTTGGAGCTTCTCAGTTTCAGAAGTCGTCTCCGAGAAATGCTTCCCACTCCTGAATTGCGCGGTATAAGTCGACCTGGACCCGGGAGGACACGAACACTATCGATCGATCACCAATGCAATAGGCGATTTCATGGGTCGCCATCCCAGCGGCAATGCAGTTAGTAACAAAAGCATTTCTCATCGACTTGACAGTGACTTCGGAGAGCATTGCCGAGAAATCTGGGTCGTCAGTCGCAAACCAGACGGCGGCCTTGTCAAAGAATGCCCTGAACATGTCTCGGAGGACATTGGCGCTCATGTGCCGCTTGGTCATTATCAAAGCTCCGTCGGCTATGGCCGGGATCAATGGCAAACCGTGAGGCCATCCAGAGGGTGAACGTCCGTAACCGCGAAGTTCGAGATATTCCGTAATGGCAACTTGAGCGCCGGGGCTCAGAGGAATGAGGCGCAGCGGCCTGTGTCCAGTGGCACCCACCCGGACGAAGAGCTTGCCGCCGTCTCTTGTAACGGACAGATCGGAGGATGAAGCGGCCGCCAGTTCGGGAGCCGAAAGTCCAGTTTCCAGTGCCAGACGCAAAGCGAACCGCAACCGCGCATTTGCAGGGACTTCAATAGAGAGACTGTCGGAAAACTCGAGTACCGCTTTCCATTGAGCCCCCGACAGCTCCCGCGAGCCACGAACTTGACCATCGTCACTCAATCTGACGTTTCCGCGGCGCCCGAATTCGTCGAAGTCAGTCGGCAGCGGCTCGCCTCTCTCGCGCAAGGAGACAGCGTAAATCGGATTGCCGTGCAAATAGTAATGTTGGCACAAGTACTCAAGCAGGGCGAATAGCACACTCCGCGCGTTCATTCGCGACTGACTCGTGACTTGTCCCTGGAACGGTTTCCAAAGCATACTCCAGCGGGGAACGCGCACACCTATCCAAAGTTCAGCTGGTTGAATATCTGAAAGAAAGCGGTTCAGGTAATCATCGTAGTCGAGCGCTGTCAGGCTTGAAAAAGCCTTCTTCTTCTCCAGAATTGTCCAGAGCAGCAGACGCTCCGTCTCATGCCTGTACGACACGAAGGCCGCCATCCCCCTAAACCCTTCCAGCCAGTAAATTATCGCCTCCAGGTCATTTGAAACGGGCAGGTCACATCTCTGGAGCGGGCCTCTGTTCTCACCATTCCGCCCGTCAAGCTCTTCCGGCACGAGAAACGCTTCAATCGGCGCAATATTCGCGGACTTCTCCCTGGCCTTCTGCCTCGCATCTACCCGGTCCAGCGGTGGCAACGTTGCTTTCCTCACGCCTAGCAATGACGCGTGGTCGTAAAGCCACTGCGTAATGTATCTTCCGTCTTCCCGCTTGAGACCAGGCACGCGCCGGTGCCACTCGACGAGGCCGCCACTTAGAAATTGATGCAACCGGCCAATGGTGCGTATCCCAAGCTTTTCAAATCTTTCCGAGATCCAATGGCCCAACCAGTCATGAATGAGGTCGTCGAGCTGCGGCCGCTCGACGATTTCGTCGGCAAGCTCGACGAGCAGTGCCTCCTGACGCCTGACCACCCTGACCTCGCGCGCCACACGGGATAAATCGGCCGGGCAAAAGCTGCATTCGATGTCAGCCCAGTCGCCTTCACCACTTCGGCCAGCTGGGCCAACAAAGCCAAGTTCCCTGAGCCGGGCGTCAAGATCGGCCCGCGACACCACAATCCGCAGAAGATGCGGCGCGCTGACCCAGCCTTTTGCCCGCGCGAGCGACTCGAGTGCCTGACGTATACAGAGAAATGCGTCCTGGGAGCTGCTCCATGGCATGGACAGGAATTTCTCCGCAGCCTTGCACACGGGACTCCCTCTCATACAGGCGGCGAAGAAGTCAATATCCCTCTGCGACACCCGCTTCCTGAATCCCTTGTTGCCCGTTGACCTGTCGGAGCCTGAGTCGGGTCCCAAGTTGCCACAGATTCCTGTCATGGTGTCATCCTGATGTAGAAAACGTTCGACCAATCAGAACTGCGAACAACCCAACTGCGGACGGTGGCGCGTTGCATTCCCGAGCCGGCCCTGTTGCCTCCAGTTTATTGCAGCATTCGACCCGCGTATCGCCTGGCGAGAAAGCGCGCCGTGTCCGAGGTCGCACGGGGGCGCACATGCAGCAATGGAACCTCCTCACGGTCATCAAGGCACCACTCCGGCCGGAAATCGGCAGCGTTCGGGACTTCGTGCCATATGATGTCAGTCAGTTCGCGCAGGTGCGCGATGCGCCAGACGTTCAAGCAGAAGAGGCCGAGCACCTCGTACCCGACCAACAGTGCATTGGCCACAGCAAATGGGCGCAACGGTGCGCCCATCTGTCCAACCAGTTCCAACCGCTCGTTCTCCTCCATTTTCTTGCGGGGATGCAATGGTGGCAGGGCTCTGACACCCGCCACCGCACCCAGCGCGTACGCCGTTTTCAATATTGCACAAGGCACAACGCCTGCGGGGCCAACCCAATGTCGGCTCGCTTCACAGCGGGAGAGCATCTCCTCCATCCTGAGCAAATCGCCCTCCTCTTCCTCCCTGTTGAGGGCGCGGATCTGACAAAGCGTTTCCCGAATAGCCTGGTCTACAGACCTGGGAAAATTGAGGCCAGCCGAACGTTCCTTCATCTCCCAGATGCGAAGGCTCTCCCCCCTGAACACGGTCCAATCCTCTTCAGGTTGAGTCGTCCAGATCGACTGACGCCGCACGTATCGCACCGCCGTGCTTGGCGCTCTCCCACTGCCAGTTTGTCCAGCGGGCCCGACGCACGGACGGACGCGCCATGATGTCCGGAGGTGTCGAGTAATCACCTCCCGCTTCTCCCCCAACGTCGCATCAATGAACCGGATTTCGTCCTCGCGCTGCGGGGGTTGCGCGCCGCTCATGAACACGTGCCCACACCGGGGGCATCCGAAGGGCGTGATCGCGGCACTCTTCCACGTCAGATTCAGCACGAAATTGCAAGCCTCGCAGGTCGAACGCAATGGCACCCCATGCACTGGGCACCGCTCAATGGACAAATGCTGGAACACAGGTGAGTGATAGCCCAACATCAGACACGCGAGACAATGGCGCAATCCGGTATGCATATGCCCCGAGCCATGCGGATCGCTGTCCATGTCCGCGCCATAGAGCCGTATGGCCATCTCACTAGGCACGTCGAGTATCTGAAGCAGTCTCCCAGGCGCAAGCGATTCATATTTGCCGGAAACAGACTGCGTCGGACTGAGTATCTGTCGATTTTCGTGCCCCCTTAACAGCACGCGCACTTCCTTGGTCGTTAAAGGTTGTGTGTTGCACACCGAGCTCCACAGCGAATACCACGACTCGTTCCTCGCCGGCTTACGGGTGGCAAGCGGCGGCAGTTCGATCTCCTCGTCGATGTAGATCATTGTTTACCCCCTTCGTTGGAAACTGGTTCCGCGTAGTAACTGAATACGTTGAGAAATCCACACTCCTGCATGCAGTCGATCATCACCGCTGCTGACGCATGCGCAGGGTTCAAGTCAGAATGCGCGAGACGATGGATGTATGCGGAGATCGTAGATCGAACAAACTGCATCGGCAGACGGATCTCATCGGACACGTTATGCTTCTGCTTGACCAGCAGAACCCCTTCCCGCAGCGCAGGAGCGAGGTCTACGATGCGCCATCCGTTCGAGTAGGCCTGCGGGAGAAAGGAGGTCATGCTTTCGGGCGGGCCGCCGTCCGGTCCGGAGCAGTCGAATTGTTTCAGGACGTCCTCGATGCGCTCGAGTGCTACGCCTCGGAAGTGGTGTTGATTGACCCGAAACCTGCCGACGATCTGCATATCACGCCCAACGCCGTTCAAATCAATCGGGCTTCCGAGTTCCGGTTGCCCGATCAACAGAAAAAAAGGCTTAAGCCCTGCTGTCGTCAGCTTATTGAAATACCCAACCAGGTAACCAAATTGCCGTCTGGTAAGATTCTGGGCCTCATCGATAACCACGATCAAACGACGCGTACCTTTTGCGGCGCAACGCTGCACAAGAAACGGAAAGAACCGGTCTTTCAGTACCTCAACGTCGCGAGGTGATATCGCCCTATAGCCGCTCTCCACCATACGTGCCTGAAGGAATTCACGCGGTCGATCCTCACTGTTTTCTGATATTTCCCAAGCGATTACTTCGACTGGGTAACCGACCACCGAAGACAATGTTTCACGCAGATACGCAGCCGCGAAACTCTTGCCTATACGCATTTTTCCGTACACCTCGGCCCCGGGGACATCAATTCGCACCAAAAGGGCAACCCACTGCACCATCGACTCAATCTCTGGCGTCCAGATCACGCCATCGGGTAGAGCATCATTGTCGGGACGCTGTTCCTGTGACATGGTTTGTCTCCTAGTGACGAATAATGCGACGTGCGAGCGGGCGCAGGTACGCAGAAGTCGAAATCAAGGCACCACCGATACCATCGCGCGCTCCGGAAGCGATCGATGAAACGTTTGTGGGGCTTTCAGGATCATTCGCGCTGCCGCTGTCGGCGGGCTTGTTGCCGAACACGGTTGGTATCGGTGCTGGCGAAAGTGGCAGGGCATTTGAAGGATCGACCTGGGGTAGCAGCCCAACCGCGTCGGCGGCTTTGCATGCGTCCTCCCACGACGCATACTCTTCCGCCAACTGGACGCCGGCCAGGTCCGCCTGCCGACGGAGATACTCCACAATATGAGTAACCTGCAGTGCCGCTGTCCTGTCGCCACTAGCGCGAAGCCGAAGGTGGTTGAACAGGAAGGCAAGCGGATCGTCGTCGGCACGCGGCCCCAGTTCGTTGCGCTTCTTCAACTTCAGATATTGCTTTCGGATCCGAATGTCATGCGGGAACTTTCCCCATTGTCCAAGTGCCTGCACAGAGCCAAGCTCGTTGCCTTTCGCGTCGAACAGCAGCACCGTACGGAGATCATCGAAATTGGCCCTGACCCACACCTTGGATCCGACCAGAGCATAGTTGGATGTGAGCCAGGAACCTGTGTAACGTGCACCAAGATAGTTGATGTGGGGCCGACGCCCGGACTTGCTGCTGGCGTGAACTGTCGCCATGGAGGCCTTGCCAAAATAGTGAGGATGACGTTTTGTAGCAGGAAGGTAAACCGGCTTAAGTGCGCCACTCAACACCTGACGACGCAGCCGTTCAAGCGGCGATATGTAGCGTGAAGCAGATGCAGGCATCGCATTTTCGTTCGCACAGTAGGCCTCGATCGCATCGTCCAGCTTGTCGAGCCTGATCCTGTTCTTGGGTGGGACCGCCGCCGTACGACGTACAGGATCCTTAGGTCCACTTCCAGTTGTCCCTGGAAGCTGATGAATCAGTCTGCTTGCGATTTTCGACAATGCTGCTTCGACTTCTGGGCGCGCTTGGGGTGTTTTCGCCTTACCAAGCTGTGACTTCCCTCCGAACAAGAATTGGCAGATGTGCTGCGTATGGTCCGCAAGATGACTCAGTGCATTGTCAAGCAACACGATTACCGGCACCGCGTATTGAAGCTCCGGAATCATGTCGGCTGGAAACCCTGCACCCTCGGCATAAGCTTCACGCGCTCTGCTTACGACTCTTGATCCCATGATTGCGCGCTGTAATACCATGCTGATGTCTTCCGCCGACGCCTGAGGGCCGTACACAACCCTGCTTGCCAGATTCGCTCCAGTTCCCGCATCCCGCACCCTGATCACACAGGCGCGCCGGAGCTGAATTTCCTCCCAGTCTCCACGGGCATTCGGCAATTCGTAAATCGCCTCTAAGTCAATCGAAGTCTCGTCAATGATCCACACAAGATACGGCGAATAAGCGCGCATCGCCTGGCCATCGCCGTCCTGATATCCGAACGCCTGAGCCGCATCTTCTCCTTCAGTAGCTTGTATCCATGCTTCCCCCTGCATTGAGGAAAAGTGAGTCTTGAGCCAGATTCGCAGCGGCTCTCTCGCCTGACGATCGGTATTGAACGGGTACTCTGACGGTTGGACACCAGCTTTTTGGCAAGCCTTGAGAAACTCTTGATGCATCGCACGAAAGGTCACTTTATTGAGTCGCAGTCTGCCTTTTTTCGCCCTCACGAAATCGTGTAGGCTGGTTTCGATTTCTGGATGCGTTGTCAGGAGCAGGCCGAACATGCCTTGAAAGCCTGCCTTCGCGCTTTCCTGCTGCGTGAAGATCTTCTTCCGCTGCAATGGCTTGACTCGAGCGCCAGAAATCAACGCGCGACATCCCCAGATCCCGCCGTCAAACGACGGCTGGAGGCACCGCCTCAGAAGCGCTAGAAATCTAGAGGCAGACAGCTTAGCCAAGCCTGCCGCTTCCGAAAGCCCTTCTCCTTGGAGATAAGCACCCATAGCTTTACTCAGGCGCTGGTACCTTTTCTGCTTCGCTGCGTCTTCGATAAGGGATTCGTCAACATTCGGCCAGTTCTCGATATCGCGATAGCATTCCGGAATATCAGCGAGTGCGGAGTGCACCGCGCGAGACGATCGCTTCGTCATAGCGAAACTCCTCAAGATTGATGTGAACACGTCCGGCCCACTGCATGCGGATCAAGACGGCCTCAAGACTCGAATCCTTGTCCGGAACCGCAAGGGCGCGCCGCAAGTCGTTAAATGACACACTCGATTTGTCCGTGAGGACTGCTTCAACGTCACGACGGAGCGAGTCGAGAGGATCATCGACAAAGACCGTTGCGGCCTGCCGGAAGTGCTCGAGGTTATCGAGCAGCAGCGAGTTCTCCCGAATCTGTTTTCGTGTGCGAACTGCCCACGAACATCCGTGGGCGGTCGCAATGCGTTGAAGGGAACTTTCCTTCCTCTTGGTCGCCTCATTTTCCTCAGCGACGACGCATTGAAGCTGAACGCCCTCATGAACCACAATAAGATCAGGAACAATCGACAAGCTTTGCCCATGGTCCAGACAACGAAGGCGCTCCGGACTAGTGATAAGCCTTGAGACGCCAGGCTGCACCCAATACAGGAGCCAGTTTTCGTATTTGAGCTCCGTTGAAAAGCTGACGGTTTCGCCTCGTAGCGGATCAAATGAACGCGAATCCCCTCGAGGTCGCTTGCTATAGCGCCGCTTCAGACCACCGAACCGGTGGTCACGCCCTGTCCACATGGCGCCCCCCCGTCATATAAGGTCGAGTCTGGCCGGTGCGGAGAGCCCAATCCGCACGTAGTTCCCAATGGGCGATGACGCGCAATCTCGCCGACGCTTGCTTAAACATGCTTTCCTCGTGAAAAAGAACGCACGCGCCCCCGCTGCCTGCGGAGGCCGCGCGAAATGACACAAAAGGGAGATCGGCGTGCAGACGCACGCAGGCTTGACAGCCGGCGGGAACGGAGGGAGACTGCGGACAAGTCGGGTGGACTGACTTGAATGCAGTACCGAAGCGTCCGTTTGTTAGCGCAAACGGACGCTTTTGTTCTTTAGGCTGTGCTTTGTATATAGCCTCCTTTGCCCACTGGGGCGGTTAGTTGATCCCATGCCGTAGTGCTAAGCATTCGGACCCCATCGTCCAATGTGCTTGCGCCCGGCTCCGTTTCCGACCTAGCGCAAATCTTATTCGCACCCAGGTCTCACTAACGAGACTGCGATGAGCCCATTTGTGATCCGACGGACGAGCGAAGAGGTTCGGGCCGCGAACGCAAATCATCAGTACCGCTAGAGCGCGCTGATTTGTTGTGCAGCGCACAATTTGGTCATCCGAAACACCCGCAGCCCAAGACGGCCTGCCGTCGCAATGGCAGCACTCCGCTCAGCCCGCTATTTTCTCTTCAGAATTTTCCTCGCTTACTCGTCCCCCTACCTCGCCAAGCCACTCCGCGACTTCTGAGCTGTACGCAAAAAGGCCTCTCCGGTGCTCGATCCGAAACGTGCGGACAGGCAGGTCGCCGCGGGCGGCAGCCTTGCGAAATGCCTGCGATGAGGCGTACCCCATTGTTTTCCAAAGGGCACGCCCGCTCAAAAGATATCCGAAGTGCTCGAGAAGATCTGCCTCGACGGAATCGTTCTTCGTCTTCCATTTTGCATTCATCGCGGATTACCCCCAATTAACGCACTTGCACCCTGACTACGCAAAGGTAGCTAATGGACTATCGTTTTGTTAGGAGAAAATCACAGACCAACTTTTCACCTAAGGTGCACAGATGTTGCATTTCCGCCGTATGCCTCACCCCGAATCGGGCGCCGGCCACTACCTCAGCTTTCCTGAGATCGACACCTGCGATTGGCTTCTTGAGACGCAGCCGCGCGAGTTAGAGCGCATCCAGAGTTACCTAACCTGGGTGATCGGCTCGGTGGAACTTAAAGTTGCTTCGCCGTATGCGCTTGAAAAGAAGTTAGCCGGCGGTAACTTCCAGCATGCTGACCGGGCGAGATTTTGGGAGAGAGTCAGCAGAACCGAATTCCGACTATATGCGGCGTTGGAACGCGGCGACCGTCTCGCCATAGAGCAGTGGCATGTTCTAGGCGATGTAACTGACCAGGCCGAAGTGCTCAGACAAAGTCCTATTTGGTCACTACTTTTGAATGATCTGGAGCCAGCCTGGCAGGTGGCTTTGAGATTTCGTGAAACAGAGAGCCTGTGCGGCTACCCGGTCCCTCGTCCACCGATTCCAGATAGTGCTGATGTCGCGCGCTATACGAACGAATTGTTCCCGGGTTTGGAAAACATGTCCGCTCCCGACTTCAAAACTTGCTTGACGTGGCTTCATATGGCGCTGTTTTGCCTGCGCTACGCCGAAGCAACGTTTAATCTTCCCCTGTACATCATCACGTTTTTCCACATGTCTTGCGGAATGCCTTCGCGGCATAAATTCCCCGCTAGCGCAGGGATTCTTTGGGACGAGGCAGTCATACATCTGACTCGCTGGGCTCGCTTTCTCAGGGTCTGCCCTGAGTCCACGTCTCCCCTTGAAGCAATGAAAAGATGCGAAGAACTTCATCGATTTGGCATTACGTTTCAGGCTAAGTCGCTGGACGAGAACGCGCATTTGCAACTTGAACGTCCCGCGCTCTCCGCAGACGGAGAAGAACACTCAGACTGGAAATTCCTTGGGTTAGTCGCAGCGATGCAAGAACTTGCGCGAAACGCAAAACGCCGCTCTCCGCGGCCCTCGTCTGGTTCTCGAGGGCGAAACCCATAAGCGGATGCAGTCGACAAAAGGCTCTCTCAATCTATGTGAAAAGGCGTAGCGAGTTTCGCGACGAAACCTCTCACTGGTCGTGTTGGGGACCGGAAAATTCGTTGGGAAGATGGCGGTGTCTTGCAAAGTGATAACATTTGCGGCCGTTCCGGGCCAATCGGCAGTGTTTGAACATAAATACCTGACGGCGTCGGCACTTCATGACTATTGCTGATTCTGGACGCCCTCTGAATAGCTGTGCTGCCCAGTCAACGGAAGGAAAATTGTATCCGCACACTTTAATTTTCCTTATATTTCAACAACTTAACGAATCAATTGGCGCTTCAATTTTACCGAGGGCGCACACCGAATCCTTCAAATCAGTGAGCCCGCAATGAGAAAGCAAGTCGATGCAACGGCCGTGGCCATCATGGTGGCGCTCTGCCTCGCATGGGGTCTGCAACAGGTCGCGATCAAGGCGGTGGCTGGGGACATCCCGCCCATGCTGCAGATCGGGCTGCGTTCGGGCGTGTCGGCGGCACTCGTGTGGCTCTTCAACCGGCTCGTTTCGCGCGAGCGCTGGCTGCCAGGCGTGGCGCGCGGCGCGGGGCTCGTCACGGGCGGCCTGTTCGCGCTCGAATTCGTGTTCGTGGCCATGGGCCTGCGCTGGACCAACGCCTCGCACATGGCCGTGTTTCTCTATACCGCGCCGATGTTCGCGGCCATCGGGCTGCATCTGCGCCTGCCCGACGAACGCCTCGCGCGCCTGCAATGGGGCGGCATTGCGATCGCCTTCACGGGCATCGCCATCACGTTCCTCGGCCCCGCGCTGCTGGGCGCCGACATACCGGGCTCGCCGTTGTGGCTGCTCGGCGACTTTATGGGCCTTTGCGCGGGCGCGGCGTGGGGGCTCACCACCGTTGTCGTGCGGACGAGCCGCCTGAGCGAGGCGCCCGCCACGCAAACGCTCTTTTACCAACTGGCGGGCGCTTTCGTCGTGCTGGTGCCGTTCGCGTTCCTGACCGGCCAGGCGCACTTTCACGGCACGCCGCTCGCGCTGGCCTCCCTCGCATTCCAGACCCTGCTTGTTTCGTTCGTGAGCTATCTCGTGTGGTTCTGGTTGCTGCGCCGCTATCTGGCCGCGCGCCTCGGCATCCTGTCGTTCATGACGCCGCTGTTCGGTGTGGCGTTCGGCGTCGCGCTGCTGCGCGAGCGCGTGGAGCCCGCGTTCCTGATTGGCTCGGCGCTCGTGCTGCTCGGCCTGCTGGTGGTGAACGCGCAAAGCTGGGTCCGCCAGGCTTTCGGCCGCCGCGCCGCCAACGCGAACGGCGCTCGGGCTTCCTGATTCGATCTCCCTCCGCGTGTTTGCGGTCCTGCGCGGCTAGGCCACCGCATCACCACGTTTGCCTACCGGCAGTTCGCGCACGACCACATACTCGGGATCGCGCTGCTGGCGCGCGAAAATCGCGAGAATCTCGCGCCACGCGGGCCACAGTCCCGCATACGACTTCGGCATCTGCGAGGCCACCGCATCATGGAAAGCGGGCAGCGCATGAAACGGCACGCTCGGAAACATGTGATGCTCGATGTGATAGTTCATGTTCCAGTAGAGAAAGCGCACCACGGGATTGAGCATCACCGTACGGCTCGACACGCGGTGATCGAGCACATTCTCCTTGAGCCCCGTGTGCTGCGTGAGCGCGCAGAGTTCGTGCAGCCAGGTGCCATAGGCGCGCGAGACGAACAGGAACAGGATCGGCAGCCAGCTATGCGCGACGATCGCCCAGGCGAACACGGCCACGTAGCACGCGAGCAGCACGCGTGAATTCGCGCACATCTTGCGGTACTCGGCCTCCGGCACCACCTCCTTCGCGCCCTGCGTGACGATGCCGAAACTGTGCAGCACGATCGCGCCGAGAAACTGGATGCCATGCGAAATGCGCAAGAAGTCCGTCACGAGCTTCACGTAGCTGAGCGGCCGCTTGAACGCCAGTTCGGGATCCTCATATGGCTCGGCGGTCAGATGCGTGAAGGTGTGGTGCCGCGCATGCAGCCAGCGGCTGTACACCTGCTCGCGCCACGACATGAAGCAGATGATCCAGTAAGCGGCTTCGTTCATCCAGCGCGTCTTGAACGCGGTCCCGTGCCCGAGTTCGTGCGCCGCGGCCTCGCTGAACGCGAACACCGTGCCGTACAGCAAGAAGGCCGGAATCGCCCACGCCGTGCCGAGCGAGTGCCACGCGAGCATGCCGGTCGCCGCGACGAGCGCGAGGAAACCGCCCACCTGAAGCAGCCCGCGCGCGTCGGTGCGAGTGGAGAACGCCTTGAGGCGCTTGCGGTCGATTTCGACCCGGTACCACGCATTCATGTCGATGTTCATTGGCCGTGCTCCGCGCGAGAGGGTCTCTTCCATGCCTGCCTTCACCGGTACGAACCCGCGTACTTCTGCACGGGCGCGAGGTTGTCGCGCGTGACGAAGCTCGGGCCGGAACTTACCGTCGAACCGGTATAGACGGGCTTGAGGTCGTACTTCGCGAGACGCGCCGCGACTTTCCTCTCGTCCTTGAGCGCGGCGACGATATGGGCCGCGTCATGGGTCTTGTCGCGCACCGCGATCGCCATGGCCGCCACCGAGAGGTAGCCCTGAAGATAGGGCTGCTGATCAATGGCGAACTGGATCTGCCCGGCCTGAATCGCCTTGAGGATGTCCGGCGAAAGATCGAACGTCGCGACATAGAGCTTGCCGGCCTTGCCCGCGTCGTTTACGCCGCGCAGCACGCCCATGGCCTGATCGGGGCCGAGCGCGAGAATCGCCTGGGTGTTGGGATGCGAACGCAGAAAGGCGGCCACCTTGCTTTCGATGACGGTCGGGTCTTCGCCGCTATCCAGCGTGGACTTCTTGTAGTCGGCGCCGATGGCGTCCGCAAAGCCCTTGCAGCGGTCCCACAGCGCCTGGATGTCCGCGCCGTGATTCACGCAGAGAAAGTCGTGAATGCCGGCCGCTTTCGCACGCTCGCCCGCGGCCTTGCCGGCTTCGTATTCGGGCTGACCGATGTGCAGGATCGCGCCGAGCTTCATGCCCGCCTCCGGGCCGCCATTGATCGTGATGAGCGGAATGTGCTTGGCTTTCACGCCTGCCAGCCCCGTCTGGATCATCTCCAGATTCGGCACGGTGGTGATGACGCCCGCGTAATTGCGCGCCGAGGCCTGCTCGAGAATGCGCACCATGTCGCCGGTGTCGCCCGTGGGCGGATTGCGGTAATCGACGGGCACGCCGAAATCTTCGCTCGCATCGCGCATGCCGTTTTTCACGGTGTTCCACCACACGTTCGAATCCGAGCCATGGCTCACCATCACGAAGCGCTCTTCGGCGCGCGCCGTATGCACCACGAATCCGCTACTGAGCGCCACTGCCGCGAGCGCGGCCGCGCACACGCGGCCCACGCGAAATCTCGTCATGTTCATGGGGATGTCTCCAGTTTTGTAGTGTCGATGCCCGTGCAGGACGCTTAGAATGTAGTTGAATGAATTTCCGCTCTCAAACGGATTCTTGAGGAGAAATCCTCAAAACGAATCCTCTAATGAAAAGCACGGAAAGCACGCATGAGCACGAGACGCAAACCCACGATGGAAGACGTCGCGAAGGCCTCGGGCGTGAGCTATTCCACGGTCGAGCGTGTGTTGAACGGGCGAGGCGGCGTGGCGCGCGACAAGGAAGCGCGCGTACTCGAATGGGCGCGCAAGCTCAAGATGGATCGGGCGCTCGACGAAGTGTCCGTGCGCTGGCTGCGCATCGCCATCGTCACGCAGAAGCCCGATTCGCCCTACTACATCGCCTTGCGTCACGGCTTCGAACTGGCGCAGAAGTCATTCGAAACCTACCGCGTGATGTGTCAGCTCACGTTCTTCGACGACCTCGAACCGAAGTCGCTCGCGCGCGTAATCGAGCGCGCCGCGCAGAAAGCGGACGCCATGATCGTCGTGGCGTACGAGCATCCCGTGGTGGTGGACGCGCTCTCGCGCGTGGCGCGCAAGATGCCGCTCGTCACGATTGCGAGCGATCTGCCCGACACGGGCCGCCTCGCTTACGTCGGTATCGACAACCGCTGCGCGGGGCGCACGGCGGGCGAACTGATGGGCCGCTTTCTGGGCGATGCGGGCGGCCAGGTCATGGTCATCGCGGGCCTGCGCACCTACCTCGGCCACGAGGAGCGCGACGGCGCATTCCGCTCGGTGCTGCGCAGCCGCTTTCCGGCCTGCGAAGTCGTGGCCACGGTGGAAAGCCGCGAAGACGCCGCCTCGACCGAACGCCTCACGCGCGACGCCTTTAAAAAGTACCCGGCATTACGCGGCATCTACAACCTTTCGGTGGGCGACGAAGGCATTGTGCGCGCGCTGAAGGCGCTCAAGCGTGAGCACGCAACCGTCCTGATCGGCCACGAACTCACCGCGATCAGCCGCTCGCTGCTCGCCGAAGGCGTGATGGACGCCGTGCTGGACCAAAGCCCATTCGTCGAAGCCGTGCGCGCCGTGGAGGTGATCCTCGCCCACTACAACCGCGGCGCAGCCGCGAGCCTGCCGTTGCAAACGCCGATGTCGATTTATCTGCAGGCGAATTTGCCGCCAGCGTGATGGCGTCTCGCCGCACGCCTGCGCTTTCTGAGGTAAAGTCGCTCGGGTTCCGACCCACAGCGATTCCAGCACCCGATGCGAACCCTCTCCACTTTCACGCCCGTGGCGCTCGAACACGCGAGCCGCCTCATCAATCACGGCCCCACGGTGCTCGTCACCAGCAGCGACGGCGAGCGCCGCAACATCATGGCGGCCGCGTGGTCGATGCCCGTGGAATTCACGCCGCCGCGCATCGCCATCGTGATCGACAAGCGAACGTTCACGCGCGAACTCATCGACGCGAGCGGCACGTTCGGCGTGATCATTCCGGGCGCCGCCGCAATCGATCTGACCTACGCCGTGGGCAACGTGAGCGGCCGCGAGACCGACAAGTTCCAGCGCTTCGAGATCGCCGCCATTACGGGCCCGACGCTCGGCTTGCCCCTGCTCGAAGCAGGTTGCTCCGCGTGGATGGAATGCCGCCTGATTCCCGAACGGCACACCGAAGACGCCTACGATACGTGCTTCGCCGAAGTGATCGCCGCCGCGGCCGACCCGCGCGCCTTCCGCAATGGCCACTGGGAACTCGACAGCAGCAACGCAGATCTGCACACGATTCACCATCTGGGCGCCGGCAATTTCGTGCGCGCCAGCGACACGATCAAGGCGCGCGAACTCGCGTAAGCGCGCCGACGCGATCAGGCCGCTATGATCGCGTGTGGCGTGAAGTCGCCACGAATATTTCGCATTGCATATATTTGAAAACATCCAGCAGCGCGTTTTCAAACGGCCAGGAGCCACGCATGAGCGATCTCGATACGCCGGCCTCATTTGGCAGCCCCAAGGCGGCCGCGCAAGCCGGACGACTCGGTTACCTGCCCGTAGCGCTGTTCGGCTCGGTCATGGGGCTTGCCGGGCTCTCGTCGGCGTGGCGGCTTGCGCACCGCATGTACGGCATGCCGCTGTGGATCGCCCAGTTGATCGGCGTGCTCGCCGTGCTGGCGTTCCTGATGATCGGTTTCGGCTACGCCGTGAAATGGGTCACCGGACCCGATGCCGTGAAAGCCGAATTCAATCATCCCATCGCGGGCAATCTCTTCGGGACCCTGTTCATCAGCCTGCTTCTGCTGCCCATCCCGCTTGCCGACGTGAGCGTGCCGTTCGCGCGCGCGATGTGGATCGTCGGCACGATCGGCATGATCGTGTTTGCGTGGTTCGTCATCATGCGCTGGCTCAGTCAGCGTCAGCAGCCGTCCCACGCCACGCCCGCGTGGATCGTGCCCGTCGTCGGGCTCATCGACATCCCGCTCGCCACGCCCGCCATCCAGATCACGGGCATAGATGGCGTCCTGATGCTCGCGCTCGCCGTGGGGCTCTTTTTCGCCGTGCCGCTCTTCACGCTGATTTTTTCGCGTCTCATGTTCGAGGAGCCCATGGCCAACAATCTGCAGCCGACGCTCCTCATTCTGCTCGCGCCGTTCGCCGTGGGCTTCTCGGCCTATGTGACCGTGACGGGCGAAGTGGACCGCTTCGCCGACGCGCTCTACATGCTCACGCTGTTCCTGCTCACGGTGCTCGTCGGCCGGTTGCGCTATCTCGCGATCACCTGCCCTTTCCGGCTCTCGTGGTGGGCCGTGAGCT
This sequence comes from Paraburkholderia sp. EG286B, assembly GCF_040965655.1. Lineage (NCBI taxonomy): Bacteria > Pseudomonadati > Pseudomonadota > Betaproteobacteria > Burkholderiales > Burkholderiaceae > Paraburkholderia > Paraburkholderia sp. EG286B. The sequence continues at coordinate 17,945 of NZ_JBFRCF010000009.1, forward strand.
TTCCGCTCGCGGGCTCGGTGAGTTGCGCCGAGCGTTACGCCGATCATGCGCCGGGCCCCGTCACGCATGGCATCGCGATCTTTCTGCTCGCGACGGTCACGCCGCTGCTGCTCCTGCTGGCCGCCCGCACGTTGTGGGGCGTGCTGCGAGGAGAACTGGAAGCGCTGGCCCACTAGCAACCCGAACACAACGGCGCGCTTGAATTTTATAGACGATCGGTCTAATATCGGCGAGATGGAACCGACCATCGCCAAACCGCGCCGCGGCAGACCGCCGAAAGACCCGCGCGCGCACGCCGACACACGCGAAACACTGCTTCGCGCCGGCATGGAAATGCTGACCGAACAGAGCTTCGCGGCAACGGGACTGGATGCCCTGCTCAAGCGGGTGAACATTCCCAAGGGCTCGTTCTATCACTACTTCGACAGCAAGGAAGCCTTCGGGCGCGAGTTGATGACCGCGTACGACGCGTACTTCTGCGCGAAGCTCGACCGCTGGCTGCAGGACGACACGCGCCCCGCCCTGGAGCGGCTCGGCGCCTTCGTCGACGACGCCAGCAAAGGCATGGCCCGTCACCGCTATACACGCGGCTGCCTCGTAGGCAACCTCGGCGTAGAAGTGGACATCCTGCCCGACGACTTCCGCGACACGCTCGAACGCATTCTGCAGGGCTGGCAAGCGCGCATCGTGGCCTGCCTGCACGAGGCCCAGCGCGAAGGCGTACTCGCAAAGCGGATCGACCTTGCGTCGCTGGCCGCTTTCTTCTGGATAGGCTGGGAAGGCGCCGTGCTGCGCGCCAGACTCGTGCGCAGCGCGGCTCCACTCGATACATTTTTTAGAGGTTTCATCGCGGGGTTGCCGCGCGCGTGAGCCCGTGGCAACGCCAACCGTTTACTGTCTCAGGAGCAAGATCCATCATGTTCAAGGCCATTCTCGTTGATAAGGAATCCGGATCGTATGAAGCACGCATTACCGAACTCGACGACGCGCGCCTGCCGGAAGGCGACGTGCTCGTCGACGTCGGCTACAGCACGCTGAACTACAAGGACGGTCTCGCGATCACGGGCAAAGGCCCGGTCGTGCGCAGCTTTCCAATGGTTCCCGGTATCGATTTCGCGGGGACGGTCGCGCAAAGCGCGAACCCTGCCTACGCGGCGGGCGACGCGGTCGTGCTCAACGGCTGGGGCGTTGGCGAACAACATTGGGGTGGCCTGGCGCAGAAGGCGCGCGTCAAGGGCGACTGGCTCATTCCGCTGCCGGCGGGCTTCACGCCGCGGCAAACGATGGCCGTCGGCACGGCCGGATACACGGCCATGCTCTGTATTCTCGCGCTGGAACGGCACGGCATCACGCCCGCGCACGGCGACGTGCTCGTCACGGGCGCGAGCGGCGGCGTGGGCAGCTTTGCCATCGCACTGCTCACGCGCCGAGGCTATCGCGTCGTGGCGTCGACCGGCAGGCTGCAAGAGGCCGGGTATCTGAAGCAGCTCGGCGCCGTCGAAGTCATCGACCGCGCCTCGCTATCGGAGCCGGGCCGCCCGCTGCAAAAAGAACGCTGGGCAGCCGCGATCGATTCGGTTGGCGGTCACACGTTGGCCAATGTCTGCGCGAGCCTGCGTGCGGATGGAGCGGTGGCTGCCTGTGGCCTCGCACAAGGCATGGATCTTCCCGCGACGGTCGCGCCATTCATTCTGCGCGGCGTGAGCCTCCTCGGCATCAATAGCGTCACGCGTCCATTCGCGCAGCGGCAGCAGGCCTGGCACGCGCTGGGAGAGACGCTCGATCTCAAGCAGCTCGACACGATTACGCGAGAGATCGGCCTGGCCGAGGCCATTGCGGCCGCGAGCGATCTGCTCGCCGGGCATGTGCGCGGACGGCTCGTGGTGGACGTCAACCGGTAACGTGCGCAGCCGCGGCGATTCAACGCTTCACGATTTCGCCGCGTTCACGAACCCTTCGCGAACGCGCGCGGCGTGACGCCGAGAAGCCGCGTCATCCAGTGCGCCATATGGCTTTGATGCGCGAACCCCGCTTCGAGCGCCACCTGGCTCAGGCTGAGCTTGCCTTCGATGAGCAGCGCCCGCGCGCGTTCGACACGCCGCCGCACGACATATTGATGCACCGGCATGCCCAGCGTTTCGCGAAACAGGGCCTTGAAATGCGGCACGCTCAGGTCGGCGAGCGCGGCGAGTTCGCCGAGCGTGAGGCGTTGATCGAGATGGCTCTCGATGTAGTCGGTCACGCGTGCCGACTTGGGTGCCGCAAGCACGGCTGCGCCCCGGCCTTCTGATGCGCCCGTGCCGCCGAGCAGCCGTACGACCATTGCCGTGGAAATGCTCTCGGCGAATAGCGGGTCGCAAGCCGTTCCCGCATCGATCTCGGCCAGCAGCGCGCCCGCCAGCGAATTGATGCGCAGGTCGCGCAACTGGAGAGACGGCCGGATCTCGCGCTTGCCCTGCGGGTTCTCCATCTGTTCCGCAATCGATCGCACGAAGCGGTCGTCGAACCACACGCGCAGAATCGTGCAGTCCGCGTCATCGGTCCATTCGCCTTCGACCCCGGCGGGCACCACATCCGCATCGCCGTGCGCCTGAAGCCGCGCTTGACGGCGGCCGTCGCACGCGCACCGCGCACGCACCGGCGTGCCGACATGAATGCCGATGCGGTGGTACGCCATTGCGGGTAAGCGATGCTGCCCCGCGCTCACACGCAGCAGTTCGGCGCCACCGCCCTGCCAGCCCAATCCGGCGCTCGAACGCAGGATGACGCTCGTTCCAGCGTGCCGGTTCGAATCTGCAGTCAGTGCGCTCATGGCAATCCTTTTCGACGCTCAAGCCGTGCGGGAATTCGTGCGATGTTTGCGGCCAGTTTACTGGATTACGGCGACGCTCGCGCACCGCGCAATGGTGGACGTATTCAATCATCCGTTTCTGCGCAACGCCATCCGTTCCTGCGCGCCATGCGGCGTGCGTCTGCCTACGATGACGCAGACCACGCACACCAGGAGAAAGCGATCATGTTCGTGATTTTTGGAGCATCGGGAAAAGCCGGGCGTGTCACCGCCGCCGCGTTGCGCCGTGCGGGCAAGCCCGTGCGCGCCGTGGTGCGCCACGCCCGCCTGGGCGAGAGTCTCGCGGCGCTGGGCTGCGAAATCGCGCTCGCCGATCTGACCGACGCGCAATCGGTTTCGGCCGCGATCAAGGGCGCTCACGCCGTCCATCTGCTATGCCCCGTTCCATCCGGTGATACGGATCCCGAAACGACCATGCGTACGATGATCGACATCGCGACCGACGCCCTGCGCGAAAACCCGCCCGCCACGCTGCTCGCCATTTCCGATTATGGCGCGGAGCTGCCGTTGAATACGGGCATCACGCGGCTCTATCACTACCTGGAAAAGCAGCTGAAACCCATTGCTACGCAATTGGTGTTGCTGCGCTCGGCGGAACATATGCAGAACTGGGCGGCGTTCATTCCCGGCGCGCTCGCAACAGGTACGCTGCCGAGCCTCCATCTGCCTTTGGAGCGCCGCTTTCCCACGGTCGCTGCGCAGGACGTCGGCGCAGCGAGCGCCGGGCTGCTGCTCGAATCGCATCAGTCCGGCGCGCCGAGAATCGTGAGCATCGAAGGACCGCAGAGGGTCAGCGTGAACGACATCGCGGCGGCACTGAGCGTTGCGAGCGGCCGCACGATCACGCCTCAAGCGCTGCCGCGCGAAGCGTGGGCGCCCATGCTTCTCAAAGCCGGACTCAGCGAGAAACACGGCCGGCTCATCACCGATCTGTACGACGTTTACAACACCGGCCGCATCGACGTCGAAGCGAGCCGCAGCGAGCGGCGCTTCGGCACGACCGCGTTGAGCGACGTGTTCGGCCCACTCGTTGCGAAACTCAACAGCCAGTAGCGCGCATGCCGCGATGAGAAAAAAACGGCCGGGCGCTACGCACGCCCGGCCGTTCCCGGAAGACTACGCAGCAATCAGAACCACTTGCCGAACTGGCTGCCCGGCGCAAGCGACACCCCACGCAGCACTTCGCCGAAGCCCGCGTTGCGCAGCGTCACGAAGCGCTCGTTCGCAGCACCCGAAACCGTGGTGTTGCGCAGCACGTCGCGCACAGCGACGAGGCGATTCGGGTCCGCGCCCTGATCGCCGTTGCCGCTCACCGTCGAGGTGATCGCCCAGATCGTGACCGTGCCGTCCTGCCCGACGTGGCCCGTGATGTTACGCAGGCCGTCGGTGGCGGGCGACCACGGCAAGCTGGTCGCGCTGTTCGTGCCCATCGGATAACCGGCCACGGTGTACGAAGTCCCCAGATTCAGGCCGTTCTGGAGCGTGTAGGCGAGCTTCCATGACTTCGTTCCGGCGTTGTACACCCACTTCTGCAGGCCCGCGCCAGTCTGCTGCGCGGCGTGCGTGTACAGATCCGTACCGCCCGAATAACCATCGCCCTCGTCGGCCACATAGAGCGTATTCGCGTCGGCGAACCACAGGCCGAACGGGTACGAAAGCGTCGTCGCCGTCTTGTTCGGCGTAGCCGGGAAGCCCGCGAGCACGCATACGTTGCTCGGCAAGCCGCTGGTCGTCAACGTGGAGGCGTCGTACGCAAGCGGGTTGGACGGCAGTTTCGCGCCCGCCACCGGCACGCCTACGCCGCCCGAGGGGCACGCCTTGCCCGTGGTGTCGACGAAATACACCGTGTTCACGCCGTTGCTGCCGCTGCCCTTCGTGAAGTACACCACGTTGTTGAAGACGGTGAGCCCGCGGTAGTTGTCGTCCTTGCCCACCTTGTCGGCCTTCGCACCAAGTTGCGTGACCGAGAAGCTCGCGAGCGGCGTGGGCGTGCCCGGCGTTTGCTGCGCCTCATGCTGGTGCGTCGCCGCGATGAATTGCGCACCCGCCCCGAGAATCACGCCTGCCGGCTGCGGGTTCGATCCGTTGCCTGCGTTGCCCACCGTGTAGTAAAAGCCGTTGCCTTCGCCGTTGTCCTTGCCGTTGTTGAGCAATGCGGCGCGGCCGTTATTGCCGCTGTATGCATTCGTCTCCGTAAAGGAGAAGTGCCCTTCGGCATCGAGCCGCGCCACCGCGCGATAGAACGCCTGACCGTCCGGATTCGTCGGATCGATCGCGCCCGGCGTATTCGAGTTCGATACGTCGATCGTGTTGACCGGCGCAACGTAGCCCATGAACGTCAGGTAGCGGCCGTCGCTCGAGAGGTTGAGCGCGAGTTCGGACTTGGAGCTGAAGCTCGTCACGAGCTGGTCGTGGCCATGGCCCGGATGCAGACTGTTGGGCACTTCCAGCGTGTGCACGACCTGGCCGCCCGGCGTAATGGTGTCGAGGAAAATGCGCGCCGTGATGCCGAAGCTCGGATCGTAGAGCACGTTGTTCCAGACAGCCGGATAGGTGCCGTCCGTGGGCGCGCCGCCCGTGGGGCAGCTCGCCTGCGCGCTATTGCAATTGGGCGGCAGCGTCATGCCGGGGGTAACGTTGCCCGACACATTGTCGTAGACACTGCGGCTCACGACGAGCAGGCCCGAACCGCCGAAAAAAGCGTTGGTGTCTTGCGAGGCAGCGGCTGCGCCTGCACTGGCGCAAACCAGAGCAGCGGCAATGGCAAGACGGGAAGGACGCGCGACAAAACAGGCGCCGCAAAATGCCGGGCGAAGGGTATTGATGGCCATCTGTAGCGTCTCCGAAAGGAATTACAAGCGTTTTGTCAAGACGAACTTGGGGTCAATCCCGCTTACCGTAGCGAAAGTTTGTGAAAGATTCGTTGCAGACAATGCGGCTTCGTTCGCGTGTTTTCCTCTGCGGAAATCGATCGGCTCAGCCTGTTTTTCGATGCGGTGGATTTCGTTTGTTATCCTCATCATCTATTCGCGCATAAAGACGCAACGCTTCGTCATAAAACCGCCGCACGATAGCAGGATTCAATTTGAATCCGGCCTGTCACCATCCTGTAATTGACAGTACGCGGACCAGACAGACTCCGCGACTTCCCAGAGAACATGAATAACGGGAGAGGCTCGTGAGACCATTACGCCCCCTGATTGCCGCGCTCGTTTGCGGCGTTTGCACGTTGTCGGCCCGCGCCGACGGCGTGACCGGATGCGGCAGCACACTCGCCGCGCCCCTCTACACCCACTGGGCCACCGCCTACCAGAAGTCCGGCGGCGGCAAGGTGATCTACCGCAGCACCGGCTCCACCGACGGCATCAAGCAGATCGTCGCGCACACGGTCGACTTCGCCGGCTCCGACGCTCCGCTCACGAGCGAGCAATTGAGCAAGGACGGCTTGCGGCAGTTTCCCACCGCGATCGGCGGCGTGGTTCCGGTCGTGAATCTTCCGGGCATCAAGGCCGGGCAGTTGATGCTGAACGGCGAGGTGCTGGGCCAGATCTTTCTCGGCAAGATCCTGTACTGGGACGACCCGGCCATCGTACGGCTCAATCCGAAGATCAAGATGCCCAACACGCCGATCGCTGTCGTGCGGCGTCTCGATGGTTCGGGCACGACGCTGATCTGGACGCATTATCTCTCGCAGGTGAGCCCCGAATGGAAACGCAAGGTCGGCGAAGGCACCAGCGTTCACTGGCCGCTAGGGATAGGCGGCAACGGGAATGAAGGTGTCGCCACGTTCGTGGGCTACCTGCCCGGGGCGATTGGCTATGTCGCCTGGGACTTCACGAAGCAGAATCATCTGACCTACACGGCGATGACCAACGCGGCGGGCGCGGTCGTGGAGCCGGGCATCCAGACATTCAGCGCAGCGGCCGCGAATGCGGACTGGTCAAGCTCGCTCTTTCAGGTGCTCACCAATCAGCCGGGCAAGGACGCATGGCCCGTGATGGGCGCGACCTACGTGTTGTTGCAGGCGACACCGGACGACTCGGTGCGCAACGCTGAAACGCTGAAGTTCTTCGACTGGGCGCTCATGCATGGCGAGCCGACGATCCAGGCACTGGACTATATTCCGCTGCCTGCCGTGGTCGTGACGAAAATCCGCGCGCAATGGCACGACGATAAAAGCAACGACGTCGCGCCCAAAACCGTTAGCACACAGTAGCGTCCACATACGCCGCTGGAAATCGTGGCGTCATGTCGATGCCACGCGCATGAATCAACGCTTGCCTGCTTTGCGCCGGCGGGAATCGGATTTACGGCAAAGGTCCGTCAACACCCAGCGCGCGATGATCTCCGGACGATTCGTTCCATACTGCGCGAACTTGATTTCGTTTTCGAAGTAGACGATGACGCTTCCGGCCATGACGCGGTAAGCACCCGCGTAGTTCACGCCATCCAGTTCGACGCTCAGGGGATGAGTGGTTTCGTATTCTGCAAGAGCCAAGGTAAACGCGGAAATGTCTAAATTATGACAATATCGTTTCGCGGCCCCATTGGTCAATTAAATATGCGGTTTGTTTCATATCGACGATCGCCGTCCCGATTTCAGTACATTACGGGAACCTGTCGCGCCTTTTAACGGGGCACGCATTAACGCCGCCTGACTCAGCCTGCCATACGGGCTTGCCGCGAACCACCGCTCTCCGACGGAAGCGCTCCAGGCGTTCACCCAGCGCGTCGCCATCATCTTTTCGGGTTCTGCTTCGGCATTCATCAGCCGCTTCATTGCCAGGCCAAGGCGGTGCATTGCATACCGCTTGCGGCGCGCTTCAGCATCCACTCGCGCGTTCATCGTCTCGCCTCTTCCGGTTGGGCATTGCATAGACAAAACCTGGAGACCCACCTGCACCGATACCTTGCGAAGCCGGAGCATGACTCCCGCCGAACCACGCGAGAACGCTCATTAAGGCACGGAAAAAAAGGCGGAAACATCAGGGAGAGTATTGAGGTAGTCGCCATGAAAGCGCTTTCGCCGGCCGGCGGGAAAAAGGGCACGCCACCCACGACGATCTGGCTCTCTGCTCACCACCCTACGCCGGCCATATGACACTCGTTAGTAAGCCACGAATTCCGGCCTTTTTGTCGAAATACAACCGGTGAATGGCGGCGACCTGGCGACGCACCGCGCGATCATGACGGATCGGCAACCCCTTTCCAGAAGGTTCACAGCGCATCGATCCATGCGAACAACGACACACGGCGGCCCCCGATTTGCGCTCGGACGCGCACTGAAGCAACCGTTGCTGAATGTGGTGGCCCGGTTGCCCGACGGCGTGCAGCGCGCGATGTTCATCCCGCCGATACGGCGCATCTGCATTCGCGTTCCGGTATTGCGCGCGGTGTATTCCGGCTGCCTGCGGCGCCACCCCATCGATCTCCTGTACGGCACGAACACGAGCGGACTGGTCGACTCCAACGCGCTGCAGCGCGACGCCGATCTCGCCGTCCAGCTCAGGCCATACATGGGCTCGCAGCCGACCATCATCCGCCGCGCGCTCGACACCCTCGGCGATATCACCGGCTATACGTTCATGGACATCGGTTGCGGTAAAGGCCGGCCGATGATCGTCGCCTCCGAGTATCCGTTCTCTTTGGCGCTGGGCTACGACATCAGCGCGGACCTCGTGCGAACGGCAAACGCGAACGCGGCCGTCATGGCGCGGCGCTTTCCGCAACGGCCGCCCATTCGCGCGTTGCACGCCAATGTCGCCGATCTGAAAGTGCCGGCGGGCAAGGTAGTCGTCTTCCTGTTCAATCCATTCGGGCCGGAACTGATGGCGTCGCTGCTCGAGAAACTCGAAGCGGGCCTCGCGAGCGGCACCATCGAACATCTTTTCGTCGTCTACGACAATCCCGTGTGCGGCGAAGTCTTCGACGGCTCCCGCCAGTTGCAGCGCTGGTTCGCCGGCGTATTTCCGTACGATCACGACGAAGTCGGCTTCGGACCCGAGGACCACGAGAACGTCGTCGTCTGGCAAAGCGTGCGCGGCGCGCGCCCTGACACGTTCGCGGACCGCAATCGCCGCATTACGACGAAAGACCGCCTCAGCACTTCCATTGAAGGCTGAATCACAAGCACCACGAATTCATTCAGGAGACGCAAGTGCCGACCTCCGTCGTGGCGATATACGAGTCGTCGCCGGCTGCTTCCTTCCGGTACGCGTTGCGCACGTGCGAGACCGTCGATGCGTTTCGTGCCTTCGAACCCCAATGGCGTGCGCTTTTATCCGGAGCCGAAGCGTATTCGCCTTTCATCAGTTTTGCCTACTGCGAGGCAGCCGTCGCGGCGGCGCTGAAAAGCGGCGCGAAGGTCGAAGTCGCGACGGTGCACGACGCGCGTGACCTTCTGGCGCTATGGCCCGTCGTCATCACGCGCAAAGGCGCGTGGCGAACGGCCCAGGCGCTGGGCTGCGGATGCGGCGAGGAGTACGGCGGCCCGCTGATCGCCGACACCCGGCGCCCGGAACTTTACGATGCGGCGGTCCAGGCCGTCTTGCGGATTCGCGCCGACGTGCTCCACATTCCGATGCTCGAAAACGGCAGCGCGCTGCAACGTGCGCTCGACGCCGCCCCGCAGTCCTGGGTTCAGCGCGCGCTACCGCAGCGCTGGCGCGTGATGCCCGGCTATTCGATCAACCTGCGCGCCGCGCCCACATGGAACGATTTCCTCGCAACGCGGCACTCGACGCTGCGCGCCGCGCTGCGTTCGAGCGCGAAGCGGTTGCGGCGCGAAGGCGAAGTCAGTTTTGGATGGTGCAACAGCGCCGCCGACACCGAGCGCGTATTGAGGTGGCTATTCGCCAACAAACGCCAATGGGCGCTCAAGCGCGGCATCGAATCGCCCTATTTGATGGACGACCGCGTCCGCGACTTCTTCATCGAGCTTGCAAAGCGAACCGACCTGACCACCCTGCCGCTCGTCGCCTATGTGCAGGTCAACGGGCAGCCGGTGGCGGCATCGGTCAATCTCGTCGGCGCGCGCAGCGTCGAGTATTTGATCACCACCTATGACGAGGCGTTCAGCGTGTTCTCGGTGGGGAACCTGCTGATCGAATTCATCGCGCAATGGGCCCAGGCCCATGGCCGCGATTTCGATTTTCGACCGCTGCATGGCGACTACAAGGTGCGTTGGGCGGATCGCGAAACCAGGCACGAATCGCGCATCGTCGTGCTCAATGCACGCGGGCGGCTCATCGAGCTGGCGTTGTCGTGGGCCCAGGCCAGGCGCGTCTATCGAAAAGTCACGACGCTCGTGATGGCGCGCCTGAAATGAGCCAATTGCGTCCATAGACGCCGCTCACTGCCTCACCACACCGCCCTCGCCGTGCGTTTCGGTTCGTGGTGCATCGTCGAGCGTTTCCAGCGCCGGATTGTGATGGAGGACGAGCGCCGCGCCCGCGCCCACGAGCCCGGCTCCCGCCAGACATAGCAGGCCCGCGCCGAAGCCACCGGTGCTGTCCTTGATCCAGCCCATCGCGTAGGGGCCGAAAAAGCCCGCCAGATTGCCGAGCGAATTGACAGCCGCAATGCCGCCGGCCGCAGCCGCGCCCGACAGGAACGCGGCCGGCAGCGTCCAGATCACCGGCAGGCAACCGAAAATACCGAAGCCCGCGATGGAAAGCGCCAGCATCTTGAGCACGGGGTTGTCGAGTCCCGCGGCAGCCGCAATCCCGGCGGCCGCGACGGCGAGCGCAAGTGCGACGTGACGCTTGCGTTCCAGCCGGCGGTCGGAATGCCGGCCCCACAGCACCATCGAAACGACGCCCACCGCGTAGGGCAGCGCAGTCACGAAGCCCGTCTGCACATTCGTGAGTCCGAACGCCTTGACGATCTGCGGCAGGAAGAAGCTCAGGCCGTAATTGGTTGCGTTCGCACCGAAATAGATCAGCGCGACCGCCAGCACACGCGGATTGATGAGCGCCTCCAGCACGCTGAACGTGCGCACCTTCTCGCGATGACGGCGCTCCTGCGCCTGGCGATCGACGAGCCAGCGGCGCTCGTCGTCGGCGAGCCAGCGGGCGTCGGCGGGTTTGTCGGTCAGATAGAACAGCACGCACACAGAAAGCACGAGCGCGGGTATCGCCTCGATCAGGTAGACCCACTGCCAGCCCGCCAGTCCCCCTCTGCCGTCGAGCGACAGCAGCGAGCCGGAAACCGGGCCGCCAATCACCGTCGACAAGGGAATGGCCGCCATGAAATAGCCCACCACGCGCGCGCGGTATTTGGCGGGAAACCACAGCGTCAGCAGAAAGATGATGCCGGGGAAGAAACCCGCCTCGGCGATGCCGAGCAAGATACGCAGTCCATAGAATACGTGCGCGTTCGACATGCCGGTGATGCGGGCGAGGTCCGGAATGAACGCCATCGCGCCCGCGATAATGCCCCACGTGAACATGATGCGCGCGATCCAGCGCCTTGCGCCGAAACGCTCGAGCAGGAGGTTCGACGGTACTTCGAAGAAGAAATAGGCAATGAAGAAGATCCCTGCGCCAAAGCCGAACGCGCTCGCGGAAAGATCGAGTGCCTTGTTCATCTGCAGTGCAGCAAAGCCGACGTTGACCCGATCGAGATACGCCACGAAATAGCAAACGATCAGGAACGGCACGAGCCTGGCCATCACGCGCGCCATGGTGCGGGTTTCGAGCTCCATCTCTGTCTCCTTCGGGGCCGGCTGCGCGGTGCGGTGCACCAGTCACGGGCCGGACCGTTCGTCCGTTTGGAATCGTTAAAGACTAGTCGCAAGCGGCGTGATACGAAAGGACGGTTCACATGGTGGGATATGGACCGGAAACGGCATGACAGCGTAGTTAAAGCTTCGGACAGGACAGCACTTGCAATGGCTGCGTGGCGACGCCGGGCTGGGCGCCAGGGGTCGGTGTGCCCTGCGGAGGCGTCGAAACGAGGCGCACGCTGTCTGGACCGGCATTGGCGAGTGCGTACTTCTCTTCGCTGCCTTCGGGTTGCCAGTACGCGCGGAAAACGGGTCCATCGCTGAAAACGAGCAGCGTGCCGTGCGTGGCCTGCCCCGCGGAAACGAAATCGACCGGTTCGCCGCTGCGTAGCGCGAAGCCGCCGGCGGCGTGGCTCCCCACGAGCTTGCCGCACGGCGGCGCGGCGTCGGGTGTGGGAGTGGGGGTGGGATCTGCGCCATGTGCTGGCTGCGTCGTGAGCAACGCCACGCCGAGACAGGACGACAACGCGAGCGTAAGAGTCGTTTTCACGCGCAACCTCGTGAACTCGTCATCGGTCGTTTCGGGGCGCGCAAACCGCATTCCCGCGCGTGCAGGGGACGAATGGCGACCCAGCGCCGGGCGGCCGGACGGCAAGCCTTAGAAGTCGCCGGCGTCCTTGCCGAGCGTGTTGATATCGATCTCGAGGGCGCGGCAGACGTCGCGCACGAACTCATCCATGGCAGCCGTGCACTCGGGGCTTCCCGCCGGGAAGTCCTCGGGGTTCTTCTTGCCTTGGGCGCGGCGGATGGCGCGAATGCTCGCCTCGAGCGCGCGCGCCTCTGCCCAGATGGGAGGTTTGTCGGGATAGTCGGGATGTTTGCGCGCCATGGCTGGTATTTCGGCAATGGCTACGCGAACTTTAGGCCGCGGCAGCGAGCGAACGGTAGCACGCCCATATAGCTGAGGATGCCAAACGTTTGCGCCGTCCGCATTGCGTTGCGACGGGCCGCGCTGCTGCCATCAAGGCCGCCGTTATCCAATGCGCATCGTGAGTAACAGCGGCAGGATCGTTTCGTACGCAACGCGCGGCTCGTCAAACGCGCCGCTGAAATCCGGCAATCGCCCGCCACATTGCAACCGGGTTCGAATACATGGGAAAGTGCCCGCAATCCGCAATTTCGGCCAACGCCACGCCCTGATCGCGAATGTGATCGAGGTACGACAGCGCAGCGTTCTGCTGCCCGTACATGAACATGCGCGGAAACGGCAAACCGAGGAATTTGCGCATCAAGTCGCCATTATCGGAGAGATCGACCATCGAGCGAAAAATTGGCCCCACTGCCGCGGCCCTGACCTTGTAGCGCACACTCGCGGCATAGAGGGCACTCGCATAGGCCGGCGCATGGCGCGTGCGCTCGATGAAATCGCTGAAGAAGCGCTCGGCGTCCGCGTGCGGATACTCCACGATCTGTCTGCTGAGAAAGCAGTCCTCGGGCGCGATATTGCCTTCGATATCGACGAAGCTGAGCACGCGCTCCGGGTGCCGGTGGGCCAGCATGAGCGCCGTCAGGCCGCCCATGGAGTGACCGACCAGATGGAAGCGGTCGAAGCCGACCCGTTCGAGCACGGCGAGCGCGGTCTCGACGAGAAACGGTATGCCGACTTTCGAAAGATGGGCACACTGCGTTTCGCCGCAGCCCGGGGCGTCGTACGCGACGAACGGGTGCCCTTCGAACGCCGCGTATCGCACGATATCCGCGTAGTCTTCTTTCGTGGACCCGAACCCGTGAAGGAACACGATGGGCGCCTTGTCGCCGTCGCGATGGATAGCGGAAAGCTCGAGCGCCGTGCCATCCACATCGAACGAGAACACCGAACGGGAAAATTCCTGAGGCATCGTGATCACTCCGCGAGCGTGTGGCAAAAATTCTGGATGGCGGCGCAAGCGTGCCGCAACGACACGTCGTCCAGCGCATAGGCAATACGAATATACGGACCCAGTCCGAACGCGCTGCCGTGCACCGTTGCCACACCGGTTTCGTCGAGCAGTGCGCTGGCCACTGCTTCGTCATCCTTGAGATATGCCCCGCCTCGCGTGGTCTTGCCGATCAGGCCGGCGCACGAGGCAAAGGCGTAGAACGCGCCTTGCGGCGCTTCGCAACGCATGCCCGGCGCCCGGTTCAGTTGCTCGACCACGAGATCGCGCCGTTGCTGAAAGGCCCTGCGCGAGCGCTCGACGAAATCCTGCGGCCCGCTTAGCGCCGCCAGCGCGGCATGCTGCGAAATGGTCGATGCGCCGGACGTCTGCTGGCCCTGCAGTTTTTCCATCGCGTCGATGAGCCAGCGCGGACCGGTACAAAAGCCGATGCGCCAGCCCGTCATCGCATACGCCTTCGAAACGCCGTTCATCGTCAGCACGCGCTCGCGCAACCGCGGTTCGACCTGGGCAAGCGTGAAAAATTCGAGCCCATCGAAAATCAGATGCTCGTAGATATCGTCGGAAAGCACGAGCACCTGCGGATGGGCGAGCAGCACTTGCGCAAGCTGCTGCAGCTCGGCACGGCTGTACACCGCACCGGTTGGATTGGATGGCGAATTCAGAATCAGCCAGCGTGTGCGCGGCGTAATGGCGGCGTGCAGCGCATCGGCGGTCAGCTTGAAGCCACTCTGCGCACCGCATGGCAGGATCACGGCGCGGGCGCCGCACAACTGCACGATCTCGGGGTAGCTCACCCAATACGGCGCGGGGACGATGACTTCGTCATCCTCATTGAGTGTCGCGGCGAGCGCGTTGAAGATCACCTGCTTTCCGCCGCTGCATACGAGTGTGTCGCGCCAGTCAACGTCGAGGCGGTTTTCGCGCTGGAACTTGCCGGCGATGGCTTCACGCAAAGCCCGCAGCCCTGCGACCTGCGTATAGCGCGTATGACCCGCTCGAATGGCGGCGACGCCGGCTTCGCATACGTGCTGGGGCGTGTCGAAATCCGGCTCGCCGGCGCTGAGCGAAATCACGGCTGCGCCGCTCGCGCGCCGTGCGGCCACACGGTCCATGACCCTGTAGGTGGCCGAAGGCTTCGCCGCCGCGAGGAAGCGGTTCAATGCGGGGAGGTTGGCGTCGCTCATCGAACTGCAATCGCCTCGAATTCCTTGTCGTGCATGACGTCCGCAACCGGGCGCCCGGCGCGCACCGCCGCCACCATGCCGTCCTGGCGGCGCGCGATCCGCTCGCCCAGCGCCAGCACCGCTTCGATATGGCCTTCGGGAACGAACACCGTGCCGCATCGATCGGCGATCACATAGTCGTTTTCGTGCACGGTGACACCCGCCATTTGCACCGGCTTGCCCGAGTCGATCTGGACCACGCGATTGCGCGCGCTGATCATCGTGACGCCGCGGCCATGGACCGGGTAGCCGATCGCCTCGCTGCCGTCGATATCGCGGCTCATGCCGTCGATGACCGAGCCGCGAATCCGCTTCGCCGTGGCGGCATTGGCGAGGATGTCGCCCCAGCAGGAGATGCCCTCCACGCCGCCCGCGATCACCAGCACGCGATCGTTCGTCGTGACTGCGTCGACGACGGGAGAGATCAGGTGCACGCCGGGTTCGGCGTCCTGCTTCGGCCCGAGCAGGACGGTGCTGGCGCGGCCGACGATCTTCGGACAGTCCCAAAGCGGACGCAGGCCGCAAGTCGCGCCGGGCAGGCCGAGAAAGTCGAGCGCATCGGAAACCGTGTTGGTGTCCAGTGAAGCAAGTCGATCGAGGAAGGAAGGCGTGGTCATCACACTCGGCTCCGTTGAATAGTCCGGCAATCCTCGCGTGGATCGGCTGATATGTAAATTTCGCATTTCGTATCTCGGTGATACGATTTCTGGAACAGCAACCGGCCACCGGAAAATGCGCTCACCATGAACAATACGATCGATTTCAGGCTGATACGGCAGCTATGGATGTTCCTCGCCGTTGCAGAGGAACAGCATTTCGGGCGCGCCGCCCAGCGGCTGAACATGTCGCAGCCGCCGCTCACGGAGCAGATCAAGGTGCTCGAGCAATCGCTCAAGCTGGAGCTGTTTTACCGGTCCCGCCAGGGCACGCAGCTGAGTCCGGCCGGCGCCGCGATACTGCCGGCCGTGCGCCAGTTCGCCGGGCAGGTCGAGCGGCTGGAGCGGGTCGTGCGCGAAGTCGCCGCCGGTCAGTCGGGTGTGTTGCATGTCGGGGCCATCACCTCCGCGATGCTCGAAACGGTGCCGCCCGTGCTGGACGCGCTCAAACGCGCTCACCCGCACCTGACCGTGCTCGTCAAGGAAATCGATAGCGTCGACGCCATTCCCATGCTCGAAGCCGGCGAACTCGATCTCGCGTTCGTGCGCATCGACGGCGAGGTGGGGAGCGGCATCGCCACCTTGCCGCTGGCCGAGGACCGGCTGGCCGTGGCGCTGCCGAAGGACCATCCGCTGGCCGCCCTGCCCCGCGTGCGGCTGCAGGCGTTGGCTGGCGAGCAACTGGTGATGTCGTCGCGACAGGTCAGCCCGGTGTATTTCGACTTCCTGACTTCGGTTTGCCGCTCGCATGGCCTGACGCCACACGTCACGCACGAGGTGCGCTCCGTCACTTCGCAAGTTGCCTATGTCGGCTGCGGCCAGGGCGTGGCGCTCGTGCCGTCGTCGATGCGCAAGCTTGCGCCCGGCAATGTGGTCGTGCGGCCGCTGAAAGAAAAGATTGCGGTGGTCACGGCCGCGCTGCTGTGGAACACGCATCGTCATCACCCCATGGTCGACGAGGTCGTCGCGTCGTTGAAGAAACGTAAGGCGCGAACCCTGGCCGTCGTGTTGAAAGCCTGATGAAAAATGGGGCGCGCGTCGACCATGAAAAGCACGCGCGTTGCCTCCAGAAATAACGCGAGCGGTCGTAAACGGGGGTATTACATTTCATTCCCGGCAGTTGCAGCGGGACCGCACCGACTCGCAAGACAATGTTCAACGTACTGGCCCAGTATTGGGGAACGATTCGGCGCACTTTCCTCGCCGGAAACAGCGCGGCCCTGAAGCTGGCGCAGTTGCGCGTGATGATCTATCAGCTGCCCATGATGTATGGGCTGCTGGTCGTCAACACGTGGGGCATGGTGCTGCCCCACGAGAACGAGATTCCCGCCTGGCAGGGCGTAATCTGTCCGCTCGTACTCACGGCATTTTGCTTCGTACGCGCCGTCTCCTGGCTGCGGCTCTCCAGGATGCGTGTCAGTGCGGAAGATGCGGCAACGATCCTGCGCAATTCCGGCAGGCTCGCCTGGGTCTTCTCCATTTCGTTCACAGCATGGTCGCTGTCCCTGCTGCCTCATGGCGGCGCGGCATTCAAGCTTCATGTCGCCTTCTACATGGCCATCACGGTCGTCGGCGTCATCTTCTGCCTGATGAACGTCATCAAGGCAGCGTTCACCGTCTCCGCCATTGTCAACGGCGCCCTCGTCATCACGTTCCTGAGTTCGGGAAACGGTGTATTCCAGGCGATCGCCATCGATACGTCGCTGGTTTCGCTGGCGATGCTGGTCGTTGCGTTCACGCAATACAAGAACTTCGCGGATCTCGTGGCCACGCAACGCGAAAACAAGCGCCTCGCGAATATCGACAGTCTCACGAATCTCCCGAACCGGCGGGCCTTTTTCACCTCGCTCGACAGGCATTTCGATGCCGCCATGGCATCGGGCGGACGGCTCGCGGTGGGCCTCGTCGATCTCGACGGCTTCAAGTCCGTCAACGACATTCACGGCCACTCGCTGGGCGACCACGTGCTGGCCGAAGTCGCGTCGCGGCTCGCCAAAGCGGCGTGCGGCACGATCACGCTGGCGAGGCTGGGCGGCGACGAATTCGGCATCATCGTCACGGACGACTGCACGGACGCCGGCCTCTCGCAACTCGGCCGCACCATCTGCGATGTTTTTCAATATCCCATACTGGTCGGCGAGATTTCCGTTCGTCTTGGGGCGACGATCGGCTTTTCCACCTATCCGCACATTTCACGCAACAAGGCGGATTTGTTCGAAACCGCAGACTACGCGCTTTACGAGGGCAAGCGCCGCTCGCGCGGCTCGGTGACGATCTTTTCGGAGACGCACCGCAACGCCATCATTCGCGAGTCGCAGATTGCCCAGGCGCTACGCTCCCCCGATCTCGCCAGCGAACTCGATCTCGCGTTCCAGCCGATCTACTCGCTCGAGCGCCAGCGCACCGTCGGTTTCGAAGCCCTGGCGCGCTGGCGCAGCGCGTCGCTCGGCACGGTCCCGCCCGGCGAATTCATTCCCGCCGCGGAACGCAACGGTGTCATCAACGGCTTGACCCTCGCGCTGTTTACCAAGGCCCTGGCCTGCGCGAAGCAATGGCCAGCGCATATCCGCTTGTCCTTCAATCTGTCCGCGCATGATTTCGCCAGTGAGTCCGCGGTGAAAGAGTTGGCCCGGTGCATCGTCAGCAGCGGCATCGACCCGGCCCGGCTCGACTTCGAGATCACCGAAACCGCGATGGCCAAGGACTTCGACCAGGTCCAGAAGGCGGCCAAGGTGCTGCGAGCGCTGGGCTGCGGTTTGTCGGTCGACGATTTCGGCACTGGCTATTCGAGCCTCTCGTACCTGTGCAAACTTCCGCTCACGCGCCTGAAGATCGACAGGATGTTCGTGAGCGGTCTCAAGGAGCGCACGACGGCGTTCACCGTGGTTCGCACGCTGCTCAATCTCAGCCGTCAGATGTCGCTCGACTGCATCGTCGAAGGGGTGGAAACGGCGGCCGAACTGCGAACGGTCGCGGCGCTCGGGGCAACACTTATTCAGGGCTACTATTGTTCGCGCCCGATGGAGGCTTCGGCAGTGGCCGGTTTTCTGGAGCGTGAAAGCGAGGGCGAAGCGGTGGCTCGCCTCGCGGGAGAATGACGAGTAGTCCGCATACCAGAATGGCTGCTTAACTGTTTGTCGGCCAGTACGCGATGTGGCGTACCGATCTCCTCAACTTTTCGATCAATGAGCAGCCGGCGCAAGCGGGAATGTTGCGCCACGTTGGATTCGAGGACGACGCGGCAACCGGCTATTCGAGCAGCGTCGACGTGAACGGTCTCGAATGGGAGTTGTTTTCGGCAGCCGAGCAGGACGCGCGCATCGTCAGCGCTTACGGGGTTCCGGTCAAGTCGTGACGGGTGCGCATCGCTTAGCCGGTTAAAGCGCCGAGGCAGCGGCCGCACGAACGCGCCTGGCCCAGTCGCAGGCGCCCTGCGCTCACGGTCACCTCATTGCCGCAATCGCACCGGCAAACCCACTTGCCATCGCCGGCATAGCGATCCGTCGTCAACTGGCCGAACACCTCGCCCCCCTTCAGCGCAGGCGAGCCCGGCCGCGACCGCCACACGCGGCGCTGCTCGCCGCAGCCGCAATCGCGCGTCTGGCCGCTCTCCACCGCATCCAGCGCGGCCGTGACGTGGGCGCCGCAGCGGCACCGCCAGAGCCACACGCCGGCGCCGCGATATTGAAGCGCGACAAGATCGCCGAACGCGCGACCGGAAACGTCGCGATACGGCGGAAATGGCCATTCAGGCGGCAAGGGGGGACGGATACGCGGGTTCACGACAGATAGATGGGATTCGGCGTCCTGGTCTCAAGGGTGTCCGTTCGTCTTCGATGTGCGGGCACGCGGCCCGGCAAAGAGGGGCGGATCATCCTGCACGGCCGGCGGGTCACCGCCTCGTTACGGGTTATCTGAGTATTTTGGCATCTCACGTCACGAATGATAAATCGTGAACGTCCTGGCAGCATGGGCGGACGCGGTTGGAGCCGGCCAGGTCGGCCCGGCCAGGTTGGCCCGGTCAGGCCTGGGGTATGCGCATCATCGTGCGCACCGTAGACAGACAGATATCCGGTCTGATCTGATCAGCCAGGAGCAACATGATGTTGACCTTACCGATCTTTCTAATTGCTTTCTTCGCGATCATCGTGGCCATGCACCGCGGCGTGACGCGCAAGGCAGACTCGAAGCTCCGCGAGCAATTCGACGCGCAAGGCGTGGGCGGTGAGGTGTCGCGTCAGTTGATGCGCGCTTCGGGCTACAGCGTCTGAGTTTCCGACTACGCTGAAGCGAACTGAACTGCATCGGTACTGAACACGGCCCGAACGAGTTTGGTCGACTCGGGCGACTCGAACCACGCACAGGAAAGCTGCGGACCGAATGCCGTCGGCACGACCTGGTTCACCGTCATTAACGGCCCGCCTGAGCACAGGCGCACCGTCCTGCCTTTAAATCGCGCAGCAACCGAACTCAGCGTCTCGGAACGCAAATCCCTGTGGATCGCACAAACTGCGGACATGTTTCCTCCCGGATGCTCACGACTCGCTGACCGGCGCCCACCGCTCTCGTCAACGACTGGAACCCGTATATTCGCCCTTGTCCGCATGCGCTGAATATAAGGTTTTCGCCTTCGTATCGGAACAAATTCGACATCGAAAGTCATTCGCGAACTTCCTGTTCGCACGATGCACTGCGCGCCAGCAAACGGACGCCCACCGACTCGCTGCGCAGCCTGCGGCGCTCGAGCGCGTTGCGCAACTGGCCCAGGATCAGCGTGCCGGCAATCAGCGCGAGATAGAGCGTGACGAGCGTGTGACGTGCGCCGTTGAGGGCCGCCTGATGGACGACCAGCGCGGCATCGACAGGCGGAAGCAGGTGGCTCGCCCCCTCGACGGCTCGCATCATGTGGATGAAGCCCCCTGCGGAAAGCAGCGGCAGCAGGATGAAGACGATCAGCAGCGCGAGCCGCATGCGACGCGCCCGTGCATCGTGGCGCAAGCGGAACCACAGCCCAAGACATCCGTGTATCCAGCCGGGCGCTAGCAGCGCGAGTTGCAGACCCTGCGTGCCGCTCGTCAGCAGCACGACGATGACGCGCTCGTAGTTGGGTTCGAAACCATAGAGCGAAGACGCGAGCCGGGTCGTCACCGCGTGGCGGATCAGCAGCAGCGGCAGGCTGAGCCCTGCCCACAGGCGGATCCATTCCGCGGGCGGCAGCGCCCAGTGGCGACGCCCGTATATCGTGTGCAGCGCCAGCACGAAATGCACCGATGCGGCGCCATACAGTGCGATCGTGCCGGGCGTGCTGCGCCAAAGCCGCAGCGCGAGGACGAGACCGTGTCCGGCAAGCTCGAGCGACCAGATGCCGAGCGCGTGATTGACCAGATGCAGAAAAAGATACGTCAGCATCACGAGGCCCGACGTGAGTTGAAGCCGGCGCAGAAGATATTGAACGTTGATGCTCGCTGCGCTGGCGCGGCGACGGGTCATGCCGACGATGTCCATATTGGTTTCCGCCATTTCGTGTGCCACGCCTGCCATACCGCGAACCCACGCCGGTTATTCCCGCGCTCGACTCGCGAAAAAATCCGGGAATAAAACAGCGGCGCTCGCGGTATTGCACGTGAAGCCCGCCCTGGAGGCACTCCGAATTGCACCGGCGGTCGACTTCCTGAACCCAGCCGAGAGGACATCATGTCGTCAGATCTTCCTTCCCAACCGTCACGCCGCAACGCCCTGAAATGCCTCGCCTTCGGTGGCGCCGGCACTGTGTTCGTTCTGGCCGGAGGCGTCCTCACGCCCGTGGAGCTGGCTTTGGCGGCGAGCAGCAAAGAAAACGCCGGCGTTCCGCTCTTTCTGCAGATCAGCGACTCGCATATTGGCTTCAACAAGGAAGCCAATCCCGATGTCGCGGGCACGCTCAAACAGACCATCGACTACGTGAACGCCATGCCCGTCAAACCCGCCCTGGCGATTCACACGGGCGATATCACCCATCTCTCCAAACCTGAGGAATTCGATCTGGCGGCGCAATTGCTGTCCGGCCTCAGCATTACGGAGTTGCACACCACGCCCGGCGAACACGATGTGACAGATGGACCGCAAGGCGAATACTTCAAGCGCTTCGGCAAGGCGTCGGACAACCGGGGCTATTACAGCTTCGACCACAATGGCGTGCATTTCATCGCGCTCGTCAACGTGATGCATTTCAAGCCGAACGGTCTGGGCAACCTGGGCGAGGACCAGCTCGCATGGCTGGAAAACGATCTGAAGGGCCGCACGTCGAGCACGCCGATCGTCGTGTTTACGCACATGCCGATGTGGACGATCTATGAACCATGGGGCTGGGGCACCGGCGATGCGGGCCAGGCCATGGATTATTTAAAGCGCTTCGGCTCGGTGACCGTGCTCAATGGCCACATTCATCAGATCGTTTCCAAGGTGGAAGGCAACATCACGTTCCACACGGCACGCTCGACGGCCTATCCGCAACCGACGGCCGGCGACGGGCCCGGACCCGGGCCGCTCAAGGTCGCGAGCGATCAGCTGCCGAAGATGCTTGGCGTGACCAGCATCCGGATCACGCGCCATCCTCTCGCGGCGACGCTTTCCGACACGTCCCTCGCCTGACCTTGCGTTTCGCTCATTCAACAAGGATCCGAGCCATGCTCTCCATTCACTATCGTCGCGCGTTCGCCCTCTTCTACGGGATCGGGATGCTCATGGCGGGGGCGTCCCTTGGTGTGCCTGCCGCGCAGGCGCAGGAGCCCAATGAGATCGACATCAAGAATTTCATGTTTTCGCCGATGGCGCTCACCGTGAAGGCGGGCACCACGGTGACCTGGAAGAATATGGACGGCGAACCGCATACGGTCGTCAACGATGCGGGCGTCTTTCACTCCGCCGCGCTCGACCAGAACGATACGTATCAGTTCAAGTTCGACAAGCCGGGGGTATACAAGGTGTTCTGCGGCATTCACCCTTATATGAAGGCGACCATTACGGTGCAGTAGAGACCCAGACGACGGTACAGAGCGTCGTCGCGCGTATTGCAACTCGCTTGCGTGACGCGACGACGCCTGGTCGCGGTTCAAGGATTCGGTAATAAGGTCGGAGAAATCTGTGCTGCGTTGCTGATGAAGACGTTCGTCGCATCGTCCTGCAGCAAGTAGCCTTGCTTGACAAGTGCGCTCGCCGCCGTCGCAACCGCCGCCTGGTAGCGCGATCGGCTGCCGCCATAGAGCGCGTTCAGCGTGGCTCGGCTATCGACGCCGCCTGACTGCGCGGACGCGTTCACCGCGAACGGAATCGCCGCGCCGTTGGAGATGCAGCCTTCGCCGATCGCGTGGCCCGCACCGCGATAGTTCCACCCGGTGTACGTCGCGAGCGGTACGCTCACATCCGGCACGAGTACGCCCGTGGTTTCGTTGCCGTTGGCGTCGACCTTGGGCACGAGAATCGTGTAGGGCTGCGCAGTGCTAACGACCGGCACGGCCTTGCTGTAGTCGGTCACGAAGACCTGATTGTATTCGCCGTTGAACGTAAGACTGAGCGCTGTCGGCATCGCGGCGGGTCCGCTCGGCACGGTCACGCTCTCGAGATCAGGGAAGCCCGTCGCGGCTTGCGTCGGCGCGACCAGATTGCCCGATGCAACGGTCGGATATTGCGAGGCGGGCGGCTCCGTGCCCTTGCCGGCCCACGCGACCAGCGCGGGAATCAACGCGCGCTCGACGGGCGTTTCTTCCACGGGCGAGCCCGGCAACTGACACAGACTGCCTGTCGCTGGCACCGTGAAGTTGCCCGTGGTCACGCCGCTGCCGCCGCCGTGCTGCGTGCCCGGCACGAGGTAGTAACGCACATTCGGCGGCAAATGGACGTCGTTACCCCGTCCATCGGTGACGACCAGCGACGCGGCCCCGCCCCACCATTCGAATGCGCCGTCGAGTTGCATGATCTTCGGACACGTACCGGAGGCCTCGCAACGCTTCAGCAGGCCATCGGTCGCGCCGCTGACCGGATCGGTCGTGACCGCGTACGTGAAGGGGAACTGGAAACCCGGCATGAAGTGGTCTTCATGCTGTTTCGACCACCGTCCCGGCTGTGCGAACGCAGCGTTGGTCCACGTGCGGCGTGCAGCGGAAATGATCGGAAATAGTCCGTCGAAAACGATCCTTCCGTGCTTGTCCTCGTTGAACCCTTGATAGAGAAAGTCCTTGATGAAGCGGCCCGACTGCGAAATGCCCTCCCCGATCGCGACGTCGAAGTTCGTATCCCGGGAGCACTTCGACGCTGCGCACGCCGCATCCTTCAGATCGTTGAGCGGATTCTTGACGCCTCGCGCGTCGGCCCTGTCGTAGCGCAGCCATGAAACGAGATCGCGCAGCGCCGCAAAGCCGATGCCGTCGATCGTCGGCGCCGCGGCCTTGTAGACGAAGCTGTAAATCGTCCCGGCATCGGGCGGGACAGTCCTGCCGTGGGGACCCGGCACCGACGCGGGCGGCGTGAACTTGACCGAATAATTCCCTTCATAGACATTGTTCGGCGTGCTGATATAGCTCCACGTACTCACTTTCGCCGAAGGCGCCATGTAGGTTTGCACGCCGCCCGGAATGCTGCCGTAGGCCGATAGCCACGATTGCCGCGCGGTGAAGGTGACACTGCCCGTGTCGTTGAGATCGGCGGGCGGGTAAGTAAGCGGAATCGTCGTCGGATCGCCTCCCGCATAGTCGGGAATGAACTCTTCGCGCGATAGCGCAGTCATCGGCGAACCGTCCTTGTTGGTAGCCACGGGGAATCTCGTGCCGACCAGACCCGTGCCGGCCAGCGTACTCGTCCCGTTGAGCGGAATGTCGCCTTGCCAGCCGCTCCAGAGAATCGTATAGCCATGGCGCAGCAGGGACGGGAAGGTAGACGGCGGGGGTGCGCCGGTATCGAGCGCGCCTCCACCAATGAAGGACCCGTCGGCGAGCTTGTTGCCGCGATTCACGACGTCGTAGAAGAGCACGCGAGTGGCACTCGCCGCGCTTTGCGGACGCAGGATCACGACATCGGTCCAATAGTCGACGTAACCATCGACGCCGACCGGCGCGTTCCTGATGTTGACAATGCCCGCGTTGAGCGGAGAGCGCGGATCTAGGGCGCCGTGCACGACGGCGGTGATGACCTCGTACGGCCCAGCCGCGCCAGCAGGCGTCGCACCGCCAAACGCCGGTTCGGCAGCAATAATCTGAAAGCTCTTGATGAAGCCCGCGCCCCGCTGGCCAGGTTGCGGGCCGTGCGGATCGCTGTGGGCGATTCCGCCGACGAACATACCACTCGCACCGACAATCAGTAGCATTCCTATATTTTGAGTCTTCATCGTAGAATCTCCTAACCGTGGCGAACATGGCGGAAGCGGAGTCTCGCGCCGTGTCCCTTGAAGAACGGCGAACCCGAGAGAGGCAAGGCTTTCACGCGAATGGTCCAGCATTGCGCATGCATGCTGGACCGACACGCGTGATCAGGCGTGGCGGAAGTCGAATGCTTACGATTGACCGAAATCGTTTGATATATCTTGCGCGGCCTTGTGTATTTATAATTCGCGCAAAGACGATTCCAACTGTCGTTTACGCGTACGCTGGAGGTGCCCGCGCGGGCCCCACAGGTCAGCGTTTCGCGATATCGTCGCCGTGGGAGTCCTTGTACACGACCTCGACGTCGACGGTCCGGCCGTCGTCGCCGAACTCGCGCGCCTGCCGGCGCAGCGCGCGGATCTTCCACCACAGATAGCCGACGACAATCACGCCCACGCCGAACAGCACGGCAAGCAGCACCAGCGACAGCATCGCTGCCACCACCAGCACGATTGTGCTCACGACGACGGCCGCAAGCCGGCCGAACCATCCGTATTCGCCGATCCGGATCCCTTTCTCGAATGTCGCGCGCCGCGGCGACGGTTTGTCGTTGTCCATTCCACTTCTCCTGGCCGCCGTCCGGCTGAACTGCCCGCGCGAGCGTGGACTTTGCCGGGACGGCGAACCATCAATGATGCCGACGAATCCTGCGATACGCGTGGCGCATAGTCCGGATCCCCCATCTTGCAGATGCACATGAAGCGTTCCGAAACATCTCTGCCCACGCAAGCCGGTCGTCGTTGTTCGGTTAACTGAAAACTTACCCTTCCCACTCGCGCCTGTGTCTATTCTAAAGAAGTAAGGCAAGGCGAATCGAGTCGTTTCCACTCACAGTTGAATGGGACAACCTATCATGGCTGACACGAGCTACACGGCGCGCAAGTCCATCGCCGACATAGCAGGAAGCGCCGATGCCGAAAGCGGCGGTGGGCTGTCAAAGACCCTGGGGGCGCCCAGCATCACGGCGATGGGAATCGGCGCCATTATCGGCGCGGGTATTTTCGTCCTCACCGGCACGGCGGCGGCACAATTTGCCGGGCCGGGCATCATCCTGTCCTTCGTGCTGGGCGGCATTGCGTGTGCGTTTGTCGGCCTCTGCTACTCCGAACTGGCCGCCATGCTCCCCGTATGCGGCAGCACTTACACGTATACCTATGCGACGCTTGGCGAAGTGTTTGCGTGGATCATCGGCTGGGACCTGATTCTCGAGTACGCCATGGGTGCCGCGACGGTCGCAGTCGGCTGGTCGGGGTATATCGTCAGCCTGTTGCACAACGCCGGAATCAACATCCCGCCTACGCTTGCTGCCGCGCCCGGCACGACAATCCAGCTGCCTGACGGCTCGACTGTCGCCGGCATCATCAATCTCCCCGCCGTGCTGATCATCGCGATTCTCACGACGATGCTGGTGCTCGGCACGCGCGAGTCGGCACGCGTCAACAACGTCATGGTCGTCATCAAGCTGACGGTCGTGGTGGCCTTCATCGCCATCGGCGGGTTCTTTGTGCATCCCGCCAACTGGCATCCCTTCGTTCCGCCCAACACCGGTGCGTTTGGCAGCTTCGGAGCAAGCGGTATTCTGCGCGGCTCCGCAGTCGTGTTCTTTGCCTTCATCGGCTTCGATGCGGTATCGACTGCCGCACAGGAGGCGAAACGGCCACAGCGCGACATGCCGATCGGGATCCTCGGCTCGCTCGTCATCTGCACCTTGCTCTATATCCTGGTGGCCGCCGTGCTAACCGGACTCGTTCCATACGCACAACTGAACGTACCCGATCCGATCGCCAAGGGCGTCGACGCCATCGGTTTCACCTGGTTTTCCGTACTGGTCAAGATCGGCGCGCTAACCGGGCTGACCACCGTGATACTCGTGCTGCTCTATGGGCAGAGCCGTATTTTCTTCACGATGTCCGAGGACAGGCTGCTTCCCCATCTGTTCTCCACTGTCCATCCGCGCCTGCACACACCGCATCGAAGCCAGATCATGATCGGCACGGTCGTCGCCATCGTGGCGGCCCTCACGCCGATCGGCGTATTAGGCGAGATGGTCAGCATCGGTACGCTGTTTGCGTTCGTGCTCGTGTGCGGCGCCGTCATGTACCTGCGGCGCAGCGACTCCGACGCGAGCCGTCCATTCCGTGCGCCCGGCGTGCCGATCGTCCCCATTCTCGGCATCGCGTTTTGCGTGCTGCTGATGGTGGGACTGCCGCTCATCACCTGGGTACGGCTGGTCATCTGGCTGCTGATCGGCATGCTGATCTACATGTCGTATGGCCGGCATCATTCAAGACTGCGCCATCCGGAGCGTGAATGAAGGAACCGGTGGGCAACCATGAACGCTCAGCACGCCTGTTTCGTTCGCCCGGCGCGGGCTGCCGTGTGCGCGGCTTCACTCGCAATGCTGGCCGATTGCGGCGGAAGCGCATGCATTGGCCTCAACGGCTGCGGCGGCACAACCGTGACGCCGAACGTCACTATCTCCGGCACGGCCGCGACCGGCACAGCGATCGCCAGCGCGACGGTCAACCTCAGTTGCACGCAGGGCTCGGGATCCACCCTGTCCGACGGCGGTGGACACTACGCGATCACGTTCGATGCCACGCCTTCCTGCATCCTCAGCGTAAGCTCCGGCGGTGTGAGCCTGCATTCGGTGGCGTACGCCGGGGGCACCTTCAATACGACGCCGGAGACCGAGCTGATGCTCGTCTACCTCGCTGCACAACTCGGCACGAGCAAGAGTGGTTTGATAGCGGGCTTCCCGACCAACTCGCAGTACCAGCAGGTACTGGGTAGCCCGTCCGACGTGCAGGCAGCGCAATCCGCAGTCGTCACGAATCTGCAGCAGCACTATGCGGTCACGCTGACGGTGCCGGCGTTTTTAACGACACCCTTTACGGTTGGCCAGCCAGGTGTCGATAGTGATTCAGGCACGCTGGCGGCGGCAGGAGCGATCGACGCGAATGGCATGCCCGATCCCGCTGCCGTCTCGCTGCTGACCGCGGCGGGCGCCGCGCATCCGCTTAGCGCGACGTCCGCCCCCTCTTCCGGCACTGGCGGCACTGGCAGCGGCAGCGGCAGCGGAACGATGTGACGTGGACCTGCCAATGTCCGAACGGCGTCGGACCGCAGCGCCCAAAGGCAGGTTAGAGCCGCGTGCGAAAGCCCACCGTTGCCACGACCTGATTCCCCGTTGACGATGCGCCGCCGGCGGTGTTGATGAACGCGACGTACTGGTGACCCGCGACGTGCTGGTACATCGTTTCGGCGTAGACGTTCGTGCGCCTGGAGAACATGTACACCTGTTCACATGACTGAATTCGCAGCTACGAGTCGGCGAGCGCACGCGCGATTTTCCGTTCTGGTTTGCGCCATTGACTGACGAGAAGCCCACTGACCACGAGAGCGACTGCAGCGACCAGGGTTGAAGTTGGCCACCGGCGTGTCACGACGACTTCCATCACAGCGGCAGTGACAGGGCCCAGTGCCTGAAAAGCGACGACGCGGCTTGCATCGAGCCTGCTCAATGCCCACAACCAGCAGAAGTACCCGACACCGCTCGACAGTCCTATAAAGCCGACATTCCCCCATTGCGTCATGGACAGGTTGGGCACCAACGGTTGGGCCGTTACCCAGCAAAGGCCGACGAGAAACACCACGGCTGCGCTCATGGCAAGCGCGCTCGTCGGCAACGCGGGATAGCGCCTCAGAAGCGGCCGATATAGAAGGCTGCACACGGCGCCGATCAACGTGGCACCGATCAGCGCGCATAACGCACCGATGTCCACGGATCCAGCGTGGGCAGGCGGTACACGCAACAAGACCGACACACCGGCGAGCGCGATCACGAGACCCAACAGTTTGTGCAGGCTGAATGCTTCGCTCCGACTTGCTACAGCCAACGTCATTGTGAAGAGCGGCATGGTCGAAAAGACGAGCGCGCACGTAGCGGCAGGAAGGATCGCTAACGCATGATTGAGCAGCACGATGAGCACGGCAAACTGGAATATCCCGAGCAGGCCGATAGCAAACGCATCTCGCCGTGCGAAGCGAGGGCGCGTGCCGAGCCAGACGGGTGCTGCCAGCACGCCCATGCCGATGGAATAGCGGAGAAACGCCAGCGTGGCGGGCGAAGCCTCTTCAGACACTGCCCGGGTAGATACCATCGCCGCACCGACCAGGATTCCGGTGGTTGCCGCGGCAAGCGTGGCCGACGCCTTCGCGCTCACAGATCACGGGCCCAGATCTGACCAGTCAGATCCTTGCCGAAGCTGTGGTGCGGCTCCTCTTCCACAAGCTGAAAGCCTGCTTTCTCGTAGATTCGCCGCGCGTCCGTCAAGACGCTGTTGGTCCACAGGATCATGCGCTTATAACCAACGGAGCGCGCAAATCGCAGACATTCGTCGACCAGCCGATGGCCGATTCCCAACCCGCGGGCGCTCGCATCGACATACAGCAGCCGGAGCTTCGCAGTTTCCGCGTCATGACGAACCACGAAGACCGAGCCCACTGGCTTGCCGTCCCTCTCGGCGATCCAGCAACGCTCCGAGGTGGCATCGTAATCGCGGATGTATTTGGCAACGATTTCCGCAACCAAAGCTTCGAACTCGGCGTTCCAGCCGTTCTCTTGCGCGTAGAGCACGGCCTGCTTATGAACAATCCATCCCATATCGCCCGGCTGGGGATCTCTCAAGACATAGCTTGCGGTCGATTCCCCTAACAAGCCGTGGACCTGCGCCATGGCATCGACGAGTTGCTGCTGTTCGGCGTCCGTCAGGCGCTCGAGCATCGCCATGACCTCGTTCCGGGACGCGACGTTCAGCGGTTCGAACGTGTCGCGGCCAGCCGCGGTGAGCGCCAGTTCGCTGACCCGCGCATCCGTCTCCGATCGCTGCTTGACGACCAGCCCCTTTTTTTCAAAGCCGGCGATGACACGGCTCATATACCCGGCGTTCAGCCCGAGTTCCCGGCAAAGGTCCGAGGTCGTGAGCCCGTCCCTGTGGGCGAGTTCATACAGGATGCGGACTTCGGTCAGCGAAAATTCACTTTCCAGCAGGTGCTCGTGAAGCACGCCGATCTGGCGAGTGTAGAAGCGATTGAATCGCCGGACGAATTCGGCGCGGGCGATCAGTTGCTCTCGGCTGGGCATGCGACACCTCATAGTTGCCTGAGGCAAATTATTGCTTGCCTCAGGCAACTATGCAAGTTGTTTGTGTTGGATTCGGATTGCGCCTGCGGCACTGGCAGCCGCGATTCAGCTACGTCACTTCAACGTACGTTGCCCAACTCGCGCTCCTCGCCCACGCTTTCTTCGTCGCTCGCTTGCGTGACTTCAGCGAGGTCGCGGCCACGCGTTTCGGGCAGCAGCAACGCAGCGGTGACGACCAGCAGATACGACACGCACGCGCAAATCCCCATTGCCGCGCCGAGACCGAGTTTCGCGCTGAACAAGCCGACCATGGTCGGCATGATCGCGCCGATTGCGCGGCCCGCGTTACCGCACAGCCCCTGCGCCGAGGCGCGGATGCGGGTGGGGAACAGCTCCGCGAGATAGGCGCCCGTCCCCGCTGCCGTGCCCGACTGCAAGGTGCCCAGCACGAAGCCCAGGACGAGCGTTACCGGCAGCGTGATCGACGCGAGCGTATAGGTCGCCACAGCGACCGCCTGAAGGCACGCGATCACGATGAACGTGCGGCGGCGGCCGAATCGGTCCGCCATCCAGCCGTTGAGGAACGCGCCCGAAAACGAGCCGAGAATGTTGATGGCCAGATAGCCGCCCACATTCGCGATCGAGAGATGCAGCGCAAGCTTCAGATACGCGGGCAGCCACGTGATCATCACGTAGTTGCCGCCGTAAATGCCGAACGTCAACAGAATGGCCTTGAGCGTCGTTACGCGCGTCGGCGCTTCGAACACGGCCCAGATGCTCGGGCGATCTGCGGCATTCGCGCGACGCGTCTGCTCGAAAACCGGCGCTTCCTTGATATGGCGGCGAATCCACAGCACGAGCAAGGTCGGCACGAGACCGATGGCAAACAACACGCGCCATGCGAGCGAGGGTTCGAGCGTGCTGAAAAGCAGCGTCGAGAGCAGCACTGCGATACCGTAGCCGACCGCCCAGCCCGCCTGCAGCGAGCCGACGGCGCGGCCGCGTACCTGCGGGCGGATCGTTTCGCTGATGAGCACGGCGCCCACGGCCCATTCACCGCCGAAACCCAGGCCTTGCAGCCCGCGCGTAATCATCAGCTGCCAGAACGAATTCGTGAACGCGGAAAGCAACGTGAACGCGGAGAACCACAGGATCGTGATCTGCAGCACCCGCACGCGTCCGTAGCGGTCCGCGAGAATGCCGGCGATCCAGCCGCCGAGCGAAGCCATGATCAGCACGGTCGTACCGAGAATGCCGGCCTGGCCACGCGTCATGCCCCAGACCGCGAGCAGCGTGGGAATGGCGAGCGCGTACATCTGGGTATCCATCGCATCGAGCCCCCAGCCACTGAAGCACGCCCAATAAGTGCGCTTCTCGCCCTTGGTCAACTCGGTGTACCACTTCAGCATGACTGTCTCTCCTGCAGCTATGACGGCCGTCTGGCGGCCGACTATTGCGGGCACGTCGATGCGCGGTCCCATCCATGGGGTCGGCACATTCGCGTGCGTTTGTAGGTTGGGATTTCGTGGGCGGGCGAACCTGCCGTTGGCCGGAGCGCTCCGTGTGAGGTCCGTGACACAAGCGTCGCCCGGTTAGGGGGAATGAGATACCTGCGCTGCCTCGTACTGACGGGACCGAAGCCGATCAGCGTCGTTATGCTATTACGCATCGCCTGCCGGGGATATGCGAAGAGGCGAATTAGCCATCTATTTTAGTTATTGCGATACGAAGCTGGGTGCATCGAAGAAAACAAAATTCGATGGACGCGAACCCAGCCTGCAAGGACCATCGAGCAATAGAACGAGCGTACTGTTCGATCCGCTAGCGTCGCTTCCCGCCAGCGCAAAGGCGTCTCATCTGCACAACGTTTTGGTTATCGCCGCTAAAGCCATCGCGGCATCCGTCGTTAAAGCGTACTGCACTAGCTGGCTTCGCGCCCCGCAGCCATTCCCGGACGAACGCAATACCAAGGTATTCATTTTCCATGTCTATGGTCTCAACTCGCGAGCGCGCATCGCGCACGCTCAACCAGAAGCTCACATCGACGATCGTCGTGCTCTGGATCGGTCTGCTACTCATCGCGGCAATCGGTATCTGGCAGACGCGCACTGCCATCCTCGCCGAAAGACGGCTGCAACTCACGACGCTCATCGACGAGGCGACGAGCGCAGTCACCCGTTTTCATGACGAAGCCGCGCGTCAGGTGATCAGCGAGGACGAAGCGAAAAGGCAGGCGATCGCCGTGATTGCGTCTCTGCGCTACGGAAAGGACGGGTACATCACGGTCTGCGACCCGCACGCGGTGATCGTCGTGAATCCGCTCAAGCCGGAAATTACCGGCAAGAGCATGGCGGCAATGGCCGATACCAACGGCAAGCGCTTCTACACTGACCTCATCGCGGCCGCCAGCGATCCGCAAGGCGGCTTCGTCTCCTACTACTGGCCCAAGCCCGGCGGCTCCACGCCCATCGAGAAACTCGCCTACTCGCGGCGGATCGGCGACTGGAACTGGATCTTGTTCACCGGCGCCTACGTGGACGACATCCGCGAGACGGTGGTGGCTTGCGCTATTCGCTGGCTGGCCGGCATCGCGGTGCTCGGAGGTCTCGCGACGCTCGTCATGTCGCTGGCGCTGCGCAGCGCGCGCCGTGCTATCGGCGGCGAGATCGAGTCCGCCGTGCAGACCGCGCATCGGGTGGCCGACGGCAACCTCGGCGTGCGCGTGGTCGTCGCGCCTGGCGACACCGGCAGCCTGATGTACGCGCTCGAGAAAATGCGGGTTGGCCTCGAGACTGCGATGACAGGTGTACGCGCGAGTGCCGAAAGCATCGCACTCGGCTCGGCCGAGATCGCGGCCGGCAACATCGATCTATCGCAGCGCACAGAGCAGCAAGCTGCGGCGCTGCTCGAGACGGCATCGAGCATGAATCAAATGACGGAGAATGTTCGCAGCAACGCCGAAAGCGCGACGGTCGCGGCCAGGCTCGCCGATGACGCCGCCGATATCGCTTCGCGCGGCACCAGCGTTGTTAAGCAGGTCGAACAAACCATGGAAGCGATCTCGGCGAGTTCGAGCAAGATCAACGAAATCATCACCGTCATCGACAGCATTGCGTTCCAGACCAACATCCTCGCCCTCAATGCGGCCGTCGAGGCCGCCCGCGCCGGCGAGCAGGGCCGCGGCTTCGCCGTCGTGGCCTCCGAGGTGCGCAACCTCGCACAGCGCTCGGCGACGGCAGCGCGGGAAATCAAGCAACTGATCGAGTCGTCGGCGAATACGGTCCAGCAAGGCGCCGTGCAGGTGGCTACAGCAGGCACCACCATGGGCGAAATCGATCAGGCGGTGCGGCAGGTCAACGACATCCTGCGCGAGATCAGCCATGCATCGCGGGAGCAAAGCGAAGGCATCAACCAGGTCAATACGGCGGTGAGCCAGATCGACAAGGTCACGCAGCAGAACGCCGCGCTCGTCGAAGAGGCGGCAGCGGCGGCTCAGTCGCTGAACGACCAGGCGAGCGCGCTACGCGAAGTGATTGGGCGGTTCTCGCTCGCGGGGAGTGGGGACTGAGGTGAATCCTGTGCGGCATCGGGTGGGGAGATTGCTATCGTGCGTTGGGGATGAGTCGGCGGTTTGAACAACAACTGTAGAGTTCACCAATTCATGTCGCGCCATGACAACCAATTCTTGTCGCTTTGAAGGGTGAAATCCCCCTAATGAGGGGGAATAGGTTCAGCCACATCCAGGATGCTCGTCGTCACATCAACTTCCCCCAGCAATTCAGCGCGGACGAACGTGAGTTGCGTACCCGTCAGGTAAAGGGGGGGAAGGCCAGTCATCACTTCCCAGTGACCTGCCCGGCACCTGCATTTCGCACGCGCAGCCGAAGAGTTGGGAATCGCCCCGCCTTCGCTCACCAAGCAGATACAGGATGCAGAACGCCTGCTCCAGTTCCGGCTGTTCCATCGGACCCGCCGTTCCGTGTCGCCTCGTCGGCCGGCAACTCGACGTTGCCTACGTCAGGCCTCCGATGTCCTGGTCCGAAGAACTGCAAGCCAGCCGCGTGTATCAGGACGAATTCGTCGTCGCACTACCGGAAGACTCCCCGCTGGCTGCACAGAAAGGTATTGCGCCGCAGCAGTTGCGTAATGCACGGTTCGCGGTGCCCGAGCAGGAATTCGGCACGCTCGAAGTGGCTCGGCGCGGACGCTTTTCGCCTCAGATCGAGTTGCGGCCGGGCCCACTGGTCGCGGTAGTCGCGAGCGTGTCGCTCGGCAATACGGTGGCCATTGTTCCCGGCTCACTGTGTGCTTGCGTCACGCTGCCCGGCGTGGTCTACCGGCCACTGACCGGCAAGCCCATTCTTTCGGAAATCGCCCTGCTTTACCGCCGGCACGAACACTCGCGTGTGGTGAGTGCATTTCTGCAGTATGCCCACAATGAATCTGCCTCCATGCCTCGTCGCCCTTGACATGGGCCAGCTCCTCAAATCGTGCTGCAATCTGCTGCTCGCGCAGGAAAGTCGCCGCTCCTAAGCGCGACGCGCGGAGGCGAGCCACTGTACAAAGGTGCGGACTGCACTGGACGTCGCATGCTCCGCGAGATGGGCGACATAGAAGCCGTAGCCAGCTAACGCAAAGGGCAGCACTTTCACGAGCGCGCCGCTCAGCAATGCCTGCTCCAGTACGATGTCGCTGCACAGAGCGATTCCCTGACCGGCAAGCACAGCGTCAATCGCATGGAGCTCTTCCCGAAAGCTCAAATCACGCTTGCTGCGAAGAGGCGTGAATGCGGAAACCGGAACACCGTAAGCCGAAAACCAGCGCGGCCAGCAAGGTGCCTCGGGATCTCCGTTCGTCCACTCGTAATGGATCAGAGGAAATCGAAGCAGGTCCATCGCCGCAATTGGGCGTGTATTTTCTGCCCCAAGGAGGCCCGGGCTAGCGACAGGGTAGAACGCATCTCGCGCGATCTCCTTACAAATCAGACCTATTGGCGCCGCGCGTGCGTAGCGTATCGCGACGTCTGCTTCGCCCGCGTCCAGGTCGAGGACCGCATCGGTACCGATAATCTGCAGCGGAATATCGGAGTGAGATTCGTGCCATTGCGACAGCCGCGGAACCAGCCAGCGACTCGCGAAGGCGTTCGGACTGGTGATCCGTAGCGCGGTCGTGCCACCCATTTCCGCGACCGTGGAGAGTGCATCCGCGAATGAATCGAATCCCCTGCGCAGCGGCGGATACAAAAGTTGCCCGGCAGCAGTGAGTCGAATGGGTCGCGGCCGACGCGCAAAGAGTTGCCGGCCACACGCTTCCTCCAGCGTGCGGATCTGGTGACTCAGGGCCGTCGGCGTCACGTTGAGCTCTTCCGCGGCATCCTTGAAACTGCGATGCCGCGCAACCGCCTCGAACGCCTGCAGCGAACGCAGAGGAGGCAACTTTCGCATCTGTTCAGTCTAGATGAAGTTTTCTCATCTGAAAGCTGAATTCTTTCATTTTGCTTCGACGCGTGGGAAGTGCAACCATCAAGCGACCGAACTTGAATTTCGGCTTCAGCGCTAGCGAGCATGAAGGAGGCAAGATGAGCACCGAAACAGCGTCGTCAGATATCTTCAGGGGCGAAAGCCACGCTGCCTCGCGTGAGCTCGAGCAATTGCGTGGCACGCTCCACGGCACGCTGGTCATGCCTCGCGATCCTAACTACGACGAGGCGCGCCGGGTGTGGAACGGGACAGTCGACAAGCGGCCGGCGATGATCATCTATTGTGCTGACGCCGACGACGTGGTCGCAGCCGTGCGCTTTGCCAGGTCGATCGATGCGCGGGTTGCGGTGCGTAGCGGCGGTCACAACGTGGCGGGCCTTTCGGTCTGCGATGCCGGTATTGTTATCGACCTCTCCCGGATGAAGCAGATCGACCTCGACGCCGATCGGCGGGTGGTGCGCGCAGAGGCCGGCCTCAACCTCGGTGAGTTCGATCGGGCCACGATGGCCCACGGCCTCGCGACGACAACGGGCGTTATCAGCGACACGGGCCTTGCCGGCCTGACGTTGGGCGGCGGGTTCGGCAAGCTCGGCCGCAAATACGGACTCACTTGCGACAACCTCGTCGCCGTCGAAATGGTCACTGCGGACGGGCAGCAACGGCTCGCGAACGACAGCGAACATTCCGACCTGTTTTGGGCCGTCCGGGGCGGCGGAGGCAACTTCGGCATAGCGACGGCTTTTCACTTGCGGCTGCACCCGCTGGATCCCGAGTTGCTCGTCGGCTCTTTGCTATACCCGTTCGAGCAGGCACGCGCCGCATTGCGCGCTTACGACCGGTTTGCGCGCAATGCGCCGGATGAGGTGAGCGCAGATGCTGCACTCGTTACCAATCCTTCCGGCGAGCGATTCCTCAGCATATCGGCTTGCTATGTCGGCGCGCCCGAGTCCGGTCGACAGGTTCTCGAGGCACTGATGGAGTCCGGCTCACCCGTCGACCGCCGCCTCGAGCGTCTGCCCTACCTCCAGATTCAATCGAACGGCGACAGTGTGTTTCCGCGGGGCCGGAGGTACTACTGGAAGGCGCAGTTCCTGAGAGAGATCGACGATGGCGCGATCGACGCGGTATTGGGCGCCTATGAACGTTCGCCTTCGTTGTCATCGTTGCTGGTGTTTCAGCATGTTGGGGGAGCCATTGCCCGCGTCGCCGGGTCCGCGACCGCCTACCCGCATCGCGACGCCAGCTTTGACTGCTTTCCCGTCGCGATCTGGGACGATGCAGCCGAAGATGCGGCGAACGTCCAATGGGCGCGCAGCATATGGGACGCGCTAAGGCCGTATTCATCCGGAGGCGTCTATGCAAACAACCTCGGCGATGAAGGCAACGAACGCGTGAAGGAAGCTTATGGCGGCAACTATGCGCGGCTGGCTTCCATCAAACGCCAGTACGATCCAGACAACGTCTTCCGCCTGAATCAGAACATTGCTCCCGCCTGAGTCTCTTCACCGGGCGTGCAATACCCGGCACACGGAACTTCGTGCAGCCGTTCGCTCGAAACCGAAAGGTGCATTTCTCGACGATCCATGCCCTATGCCGTTTGCTTGAGAAAACGACGATGCCAGTTCATGACGCGATGAACGTCAACCGCGAACGACCGGTCGTCAACATGAGGCACTACGAGCGGATTTAGAAAAGATAGTTTAGATAAGATAGTCATGAAATTGGCAACCGCGTCCACATTGATCACCGCCACCCGCTTGCTCGACGTTTCTGAAAAATATCTTCACCGACTGGAACCCATTATCGCCGCGATGCTGGTTACCAAGGTGAAAGAAGGCCTTCACGAGCCTGTTCGCACCATGCTTAAAAGGGCTTTTAAGAGGATCATTGCCCGGGTGATTCTGGGTTTCGAGTGACTCGCCGTCTTCGTAGCTCCGATTTCCTTCAGACACCGGTGAGGGAATTCAACGAAGTGGGAATTCGAGCACCGACGGTTTTCTAGCAGATCGAAGGCGCAGCATGTATGCCCACGTGCCCGCGCACACGCGTACACGCAAATTCGTGCGCCGCACATTCCTAAAATGGGGCAGACCTGCGCCTGCCCCGTGTACTTACTTTAGTGAATGGCCATCTGCACGACCTTCACGATCACGAGACCCACTGCGACGACGAGGTAGGTGCGCAGCACGCCCATCCACACGCGTGTCGACAGCGTCAGGTGCTGCGGCGCCGGCAGGTCTTCGAGCGGCGACATGCGCCACGTGTCGCGCAACTCCTTGAGCGCTGGCTTGTTGAGCGGCAATGCATCCTGGGTGACATCCGCGCCGCGCGATTTGCGCGTGAGTTCCACCGCGGCGTACACGGCCACGGCAATTCCACAACCGCCCACGAGAATCTTGACGATCGCCGCGCCGCTGATGTCCGGAAACACGGTGGCCGCCGTCAGGATGATCGACAGCACGACGAGCACGGCAATCACTGCACCCGTGAACACGTTCAGCTTCTTCGAATTCACCCACGGGCCAAGCACCGCTTTGTCATTGCAGAGCAGCAACAAGAACACCGTTGCGCTCGGCAGCAGCACGCCAGCCAGCGTTTGCACAGCCTCGGTCAGGAGGCCAAGCGGGCTGCCGGGTATCAGCACGAGGGCGGCCGCGAGCGCGATGATGCCGAAGTAGACGAGATAGAAGCCCTTCGCGTCGAGCACGCTGCGGTGCAGCGAGTGCTTGACCTTGAAGACGTCGCCAACCGCATAGGCCGTCGATAGCGAGACCGCGGCAGCGCCGATGATCGACGCGTCGAGCAGCGCGACGGCGAAGATCGTGGCCGACGTCTGTCCGACGTATTTGTGCAAACCTGCAATCACGCCACCCGCGTCGGTGAAGTTGCCGAACTCGGGCTTGCCGTCAAAGAGCGCGGCGGTGAAGGCCATCATCGCCACAGCGCCGACGATCACGAACGCGATACCGATCCAGAGGTCCGCCTTTTCGTACTTCATGAAGCGCGGCGTGATGCGCTTGTCGATCACGTAGCTCTGTTGAAAGAATAGCTGCCACGGCGCGACGGTCGTGCCGACGATGCCGATCACGAGCAGCATCACATCGGAGAGCTTCGAATTCGCCGGCCAGGTCGGCACGAAGAAGTCACGCGCGATGACGCCCACAGGCGGGTGGATCGAAACGAGCACCGGGATCAGCAGGAGGCTCAACAGGCACAACACGATCGCGAAGCGTTCGAAGCGCCGGAAGTCGCCCGTACTGACCGCCGCCATCGTCAGAACCGCGGCGATGCAAACGCCGAGTACCTTCGAGACGCCGAGAAAGTCGAGCGCAAACGTAATGCCGATGAACTCGGTGACGATCGTGAGCGCATTGAGCAGAAAAAGATCGATGACGCTGAAGGCGCCCCAAAACTTGCCGAAGCGTTCGAAGATGAGGCGCGCGTGACCGACGCCGGTCACGGCGCCGAGGCGCAGGACCATTTCCTGATTCACGTAGAGAACGGGGATCAGCAGCGCGAGCGTCCAGAGCAGCGACGTGCCGTAGTTCTGCCCGGCCTGCGTATAGGTGCCGAAGGCGCCGGCGTCGTTATCGCCGACCATGACAATGAGGCCGGGGCCGAGAATGGCCAGCAGCGTGCGCAGGCGCGCCATCCAGTTGCTACGAGGGGCGGTGTCGTGGCGGGCGATCGTGCCGAGAGCGCCTTTGATATCGCCCACGTGCGCGTCGTCGAGCACGGCACTCCGACGTTGCGTGAGGTTTGCGGGAGTGGTAGACATTTTTTAGTTATTCCTTGGCAGTACTGCTTGAAATCGATGATTGAGGCGTGGCACTGCCCTGCCGCCTGCCGGTATTGATGCAGTGGGCAGACAGTCGGCCACGCCCGGCCGTGTCAGCGAGCGAGCTGTTTGAGCGCCGTCCAGATGGCAGCGACTACGCCGGTCGATGCGTGCGAACGGGCGTCGAGCGCGAGCATGCCGTTGTAGTGCGAGCGAGCTTCTTCGACGTGCGGAAGTTGCGAAACGAGGAGTGCGAAGTGCATGGTGATTCCTCCAGTAACTTGAAACGTGGCGCCTTTGACCAGGCCTGCTCTCGTTTCAGTCCACGCGCGCCGATGCGCTCGGGCGTGATGGAGGAACGTGTGCGGCCAGATGTCAGGCGAAGTGAGCGGCGTTCGGCGAGAACGCGTGCTGTGTCGTACAGGAACAAGGCTCAGGGTCGGGCATCGTGAGCTCCACTTTCATTTGGGTCCGGTTCATGTTTGACGGACGTGTTTAACCGCACGCCGGTTCCGGCACGCAATTGCTTGCGCGAAAACGGCGTGAACGAGCGGCGTCGCGAGCCAATGGCCCGACGCGCGGAGTCGCGTTGACGAACGTGCGTGACAGCACGCGCGTCAACGACGGCGGCCAATCGAAGAGATGCGCGGGAAAAACTGCGAAAACTACTGCGGCGCGCACCGTCTGCCTGCTGGCAGGACGGCGGCTAAGGAAGAATCCAGGCGGGCGTCGTGCCGGTCAGGCAGAAAAACGATTCGAAGGTCGACTACTACAACTGTCCAAGGCAAATGCCCCTTTCGTGGAAACAGGCGAATTCTAGTGACGACGCGCAAGCCGAGTCAACGACTATTTCAAAGATTTTTCTTTCGAATCTGTTACTGCGGTGGATGCAAATCATTTGCATAACTCTTCGTTTCGCATTCGTGCAGTGCAGACCGTTGCCCGAGGGTGGTGTGCGTTCGGCATCCCTGTTGAAGCTACTAAGCACTGCGTGACAATTTCTGCTTGCACGTTCACAGAGGGCGCGCATAGAATCCGCCCTGTCTTAGAAACAGGAGAGTCCTTCGTGGACGCAAGCTCTAGTAGTCGATCTTGTACGCCGGCCTGTGCCGGCACCCAGACTGCAATCGCGCGTTAGCGACGCCGGACTTTCCTTCCTGCCGCTGACTCCGATTGTCGGGTCAGCGCGCTTCTTCTGGACCGCCTCTTCGGTCTAACTGTAGCTCGCTCCCTTTTTTGCTTAAGAACACCGACAGCGCTTGACTGCGCTGACGGCGTGTCGCTTATCGAACGTTGCCCGGTCTCGCCGGGCTCGACGGGAGTTGAACCATGCATATCGAACGCTTTCTTCGCGTCTCACGCACTTACTTGCGTGCGACGCTGGCCATCGCACCGCGCCACGAACTTGACGGACCAGGCCAGCTCTGGGGGCACCCAGACGCCCGCCCAGTTCACGCAGTGCGACGCGACGCCTCGGTCGCGGCCCTCTGGACAACGTCAAAACGTAACACCGGCAGTACCTCGTGGCCCGCCTGAGCGGGCCGTCGCGAGTACGACTCCACAAACCTGCCGCCTTGTGGCGAGTTGACGCCGAACACGTTCCTGCCTCGGCGTCGCTCATTCATCAGTTCGTTTCCCAGAAGAAAGCAAAAATGATCTCCTTTGGCATGCCCACACAAAACGACAATGGCATTAGCACGCGACGCCTCCTCCACCCGTCCTCGCGCATTAAACCGGTTTGCGCCACCGCGGTGCTGTTAATTGCGCTGGCCGCCGGCACAACCGATCCGGCTTACGCACAGTCGCAGTCACCCGCTCCCACATCCGCGGACCAGGACCCTGCGGCAGCCACGAACGCAGATGCAAACGCCGCACCGGCCGACGCCGCCCCCGCGCCCACCGGACTCTGGGAGCGCTCGAACCTGCTCGGTGACATGGGCGGACTGCGCACGTTCCTGGGCGACCACGGCGTCACGTTTAACGCGCAGGAAACAAGCGAGCTTTACGGTAACTTCTCCGGCGGTCTTTCGAAGGGCGCTTCATACAACGGCGCCACACAGTTTGGCCTTAACGTGGATACCGACAAGGCGTTCGGCCTCAAGGGCGGCACCTTCTTCGTCGATGCCTTGCAGATTCACGGGCACGGCATCACGGCGGCACGCCTGAATGCGCTGCAGGCCGTGAGCGGCGTCGAGGCCGAAGCGTCGACGCGTTTGTGGGAACTCTGGTACCAGCAGGCGTTCGGCGACAGGTTCGACGTCAAGATCGGCCAACAAAGCCTTGATCAGGAATTCATCATCAGCCAGTACGGCAGCACGTTTGCGAACGCGACATTCGGCTGGCCCGTGCTGGCTGCCACCGACCTCCCTGCGGGCGGCCCCGCGTACCCGCTATCGTCGCTTGGCGTGCGCCTGCGGTTCAAGCCGAGTGATTCGATGACGATTCTCGGCGGCATCTTCGACGGCAACCCCGCGCCGGGCAACGGCGACCCGCAGCAGTTCAACGCCAGCGGCACCCAGTTCAACCTGCACAACGGCGTCATGATGATCGGCGAGGTCCAGTACGCGATCAATCAGCCACCGGCAGGAGGTTCCGGCGCAACACAGCCGGGCGGCCTGCCCGGCACCTACAAGCTGGGCTTCTGGTACAACAACAATCACTTCGCGGATCAGCACCTCGATACAAACGGCATCTCGCTCGCGAGCTCCGCGTCGAATGGCGTGCCGGCGACGCATCGCGGCAACTTCAGCATTTATGCCATTGCAGACCAGATGGTGTGGCGCCCGAGTGCCGACAGCCCGCAATCGGTCGGCGTCTTCACGCGTGTGATGGGCGCGCCGGGCGACCGTAACCTGCTCGACTTCAATCTCAACGCGGGCGTCGTGCTGAAAGCGCCGTTCAAGGGCCGGGACAGCGACTCGGTCGGGCTCGCTGTGAGCTACGCGAACGTCAGTTCGAGCGCGAGCGCGCTCGACCGTGACATCGCAACGCTCCAGACGCCAGGCTACCCCGTGCGCTCGGCGGAAACGGTGATCGAGGCGACGTACCAGTATCAGGTTGCGCCGTGGTGGCTGTTGCAGGGCGAACTCCAGTACATCTTCCATCCGGGTGGCGGCATCCCCAATCCGAACAACAGCGGTGCACGCATCGGCAACGAGGCCGTGGCCGGACTGCGGACGGTCGTGACCTTCTGATGGTGTGACGCTCTGCGACGCCCCGGCCTGCC
Organism: Paraburkholderia sp. EG286B; assembly: GCF_040965655.1. Lineage (NCBI taxonomy): Bacteria > Pseudomonadati > Pseudomonadota > Betaproteobacteria > Burkholderiales > Burkholderiaceae > Paraburkholderia > Paraburkholderia sp. EG286B. Next base: position 60,362 of record NZ_JBFRCF010000009.1, read on the forward strand.
AGCATTCCGCGAGCAGGCCGGGATATACGGTCACTAAATCGACGCGCTCGCTCGGTAAATGATCGCTTGATTGATTGAGGACGACTGTGCACCACCGATGACCATCGGTGGGATTTCATACAACCATCGGCGCGAACGCTGCCCATGGCTCACCATCAGCCTGCCAACATTCACCAGCAGCCTGACTTCGTCAGCCGGCCATTGGAGACGTATGTCCGGGCACGGCCGCGCTCGCGAGAACGCCCTGCATAACGAGCGCTTCGACCGTCAGCCGCTCCTCTTCTCCAGCACGGCGCACGCAAGCGAGCCGGCTGCAGTCGCGAACAGGACGTCCTGCACGGCGGCGAGGGCGATCTGCGCGACGACGAGCGGCTCCATCATCACTTCACCTTGAACGTGTAGTGCCCCTGCGTGCGATGCCCGTCCGCAGCGACAGCGACCCACGAGACCGTGTAGACACCCGGAGTCAGCGGATTCAGCGACACCGACATGTGCTTGATGTTCGACTGGTCAACCACGGCCTTGCCACTGGTGACGGTGCCGCCATGGGCGTCCGTGACGCTGATCGAACTGAAGGCCGGCTCCAGGCCATCGTCGAAATCGATTGCGACGTCCTTCCGCGAGACGGGGACGGTCGAGCCGGCCGCTGGCGCCTGATGGGTCGGGTACGCGTGCGCGTGTGCGAGTTGCGCGAGGGTCAACGCCAGCGCGGCGGCGGCGCCGCGCATCGAAAGGGGGACCAGAGCGGTTTTCATTGTCCGAAGAGCGGTTTGCCCAGAGTGTCAGGGAAGATATCGTCGAAATACACGTGAGCCTGCAACAGTATTCCCGTATGCGTACCGCTCGCGCGATTGACGGGAATCTGCGCCTCGATGCCGAACTGGCCGTAGCGGTTGATCCAGATTACGCCGGGGTTAATCGTCCCCGTCGTGTGACCTGAGCATGCGCCCGCCGTGCAGGTGCTCATCGGGAATTCGACGACCGGCACCAGATTGCCGATCGGCTGGGGCAGCCCGAGGTCCTTCACCTGCGTTTGCAAGTAGGGAATGCTGTACTGGAGCGTGACGCCCCAGCCCAGCGAGTTCGGACCGTTATCGGATGACGCCGTCGTCAGGTTGGGACCAATCGTGCCGGTAATCGCGAGCGGCCGCAGGTAACCGAGTGATGCCGGCAGGTCGCCGAAGCCCTTGCCGAAATAAGCGGTCGGGGTGAACGTCGAAAACGAGTTCGCAATCGATCTGGCGCCGGTACCGCCGAGTGTGGCGAGCAGGCCGACCGACGCCATGAATTCGTGCGGCGCGTTCGTGTAAACAAGATATTTGACGCCGAGCGTGAAATTGTCCCAGCCCTTCGCGCTGCCATCTGGTGAATTCAGGCTTGTGTAATTGCTCGCGATGCTGAACGCGAGATTCTTCGTGATCAGTTTGTCCCATTCGTACGACACGGTATTCACGTTCATGTCGTCGCCGTTGCTATCCGGCGTCTTGATGTGGCTGAACTCCAGGTTGAATTCGTCGCCGACGCCTGGGTCATCGACAGCCATCGTGGCGGGAAAGACCCGGTCCCCGACGACTGCATGAGCCGACGCGTCAACGGAAAGCAGGCACGACGCGAGCGCGCATAGCGCGGCGGCGGCACGTTTGGGCGTGGTTCGCATTTTCAGATCCTGATCAGATTGTCGTGACGCGCCCTGCAGGCTGCCTGCAGGCGGACCAGGAAGTCCTTGCAGGCCGCGCCCCGAAGATGCGCGACAACGCAGCGACGCCGGTCATCGGCATTGCTGGAATGGTTGAGAAACGTTGACGAAGATCAGGACCAGGTAGGGGGAGCGCGCGGCTGGGCTGGCGTCAGCACCGTATATGGACGGAACGCAGGGCCGATGAGGGGGGACGGAAAGGAGGGACGCAGCGGCACGACGCTCGATGCGACGGTCACGCCAGGCAGGGCTGGAGAGTGTGCGAACAGTCCGCAATATGGGCACGCGTCGCACTGAAAGGACGAATCGGAACCATGGTGATGCATGGCATGTCCGGCATGCGCGACTTCGACGGCCGCTTGATGGTGATGCGCATGATGGGCGTGATGCTCGACCTCTCCATACACGCCGCGCAGCACCTGGGACACCGTCGGCGCGAACACGCTCAGCAGGATGGCAAGCATCCCGAGCCAGGCACCAAGCTTCTGACGGTGGCGGTTGAGCATCGCGAATCTGCCAGACGGCAAAATAAGCTGGAGGGGAAGGAATGCTAACAGCCTGCCTGGCATTCCCGATAAGCGGAAACCCATGACCGGCATTGGCATGTAGCGGCAGCAAAACGGCCGCCACAATGCGCAAGCGACGCAGTTTCCAAAAAACTGCCGCCATCGGACCGAGTATGTCGCACCGCCATTATTGACGCACCCGAGCCAGACCCGAGATAGTCGTGGGGACATTCCCCCTAATTGCCACGTTCGCCAGCGCGGGGAGCAAATGGCGCCGCGTTGGAGGGGGCGCGGCCAACTCCCGTCTCTGCTTCAACGCTCCAGAAAGTCCGCTTTCCGCGCTCACCGCACAGTCCCGGCGCGACGTTGATCTTTTCGAAAGGTGATTAGTTATGCGAATGTAATTTGCAAAATGCGGCGTGCCTAAGCGTCAATTTGAATGATACGAACGCCCATTTCAAAAAAAAACGCGGCCCGAAAGCCGCGTAAAAACAGATGAAAAAAGACCGCTCCCTTAGTCAAAGGGGCGAGGCAAATTGTATCGCTGCGCCGAGCGGGATTTCAGGTCACAATCTGGAATATTGCCTTTCGCAAAATGACGGAAACTATGCGTTTGCGGTCGACCGGGACAACTGATTCGTCTATCCGAGAGCATTGACGTATTCCTGCAGTGCAAGCCGTCCGCTAGGGACTGTGTACCGCCGAGCAGTGAAAGTCGCTCGCGACGTCCTTGCCTGACTGCAGGCCACCGGGCGCCACGACCCACCGCTGCTTCGCCTTTACTCGCGCCCGGCGCCGTGCGCCAGTTTCAGCGCGATATCGAGCCGCGCGATCCACTGCGCGTCGTCGAGCGAAGCGCCGAGCATCTTTTCGATGCGCTCCAGCCGGTAGTTGAGCGTGTTCAGATGAATGCCGAGCGCGTCCGCCGTCGGGCGGCGGCGTCTGCCGTTGGCATAGAACGCGGTCAGCGTCGCCAGCAGATCCGAGTCGGTTCTGATCTGCTCGACGAGCGAGACGAGATAGCGCGTCACATCGCTGGCCGTGCGCACCGTTTCTTCGAGTGCGATGTCAGAGTATCGCGCGACCCGCGCCCCGTCTGCGCTGCGCAGCGAAACCTCCGCCGCACGAATGGCCTCGTTGGCGGAGGCCGCCCATCCCGCGGCTCCTTCATTCAATAAACCGACGCCGACCGCACGAAGGCGCTCTTCCGCGCTCACAAGGTTTTGCGCGCATTGACTCGCTGCGAGATCACTTTGCGCAGCCAGATCTCCGCGCTGGCCCGGAAGCCAGAAGATTGCACGTCCACGATGCCACACGTGAACGATCGTCTCTCGCTCAATCCGGAAGTGACGCGACACGGCAAGCGCGTAGCGCTCGGATTCGCGGTGACGGATTTCTGACGTGAGCGCTTCGAACCCGGCATCGAGCGCGATCGCGATTCGCGGCACCGAAGCGTCGAGCCCCAGCGCGCTCATCGCCGTTGTGAAGCTCGCGTGATCGTCAGGAGAATGGAAGATCGCAGCATGCAGCTGGTAAAGATTCGCCTCACGCCAATTCGCGCGGTGGCGTTGCTCCTCGACATATGCTTGCGCGAGGGTCTGCGCGATACCTTCGAAGAACTCGAAAAGGAACGGCGCCACCGTCAGCGCCAGCTCGCGCGCGAGGTGTACTTCCTCACCGGCCACTTCCACGCTGGCTTGCCAGACTTCGCGCGCGCCAATCTGGGTGGCGCGTAGCAACGCCTGCAGTGGCACGCTTTGGTGAACGCGTCGACGGGCTGATTCCTCGATGTCCGCGTTCACAGGTTCCGCGGGCTGGCTCCCCGTCAGCAGGAGCCGGAACCACAGCCTCGCCAGTTGCTCGACGGACTGGAATATGTCGTCGCGGATAGCGGGTGGAAGCGCCTCATAGCCCTCCAGTTTCATGAGCGAAGCGTACACACGCTCGATGGGCACATGCGGGTCGTTAGCAAGGGCTGTCAACCCTTGGCGCAGTCGCGGGCTGATCTGGGGAGCGGTAATGAGCAAAGGGGGTCCTGCCATGAGTCGTCAGTGCATGCGTACCACAGGGGACAGAATGAGGCGGTAGGCCGTTTCGTGAAATGACACACCGGGCCTGTGCCGTTTGCCAATTTACCATGCACCTTTGTCCGCCTAGGATAAGCGCTCGGGACAAGAGGCTTCCCGCCGATGTCGCTTTTGCTGAGTATCAGCCTGCCGGCCCCCCGCGCCCGCAGCGCAACCAGCACGCGGGGTTGCTTGCGCGCCGGCTCGCCCTTCAACGCGTTTGCATCGTCTGCGATGCCTGTGATTCATTCATGACCCTTTCCACTGCAAAACGGCTTGCCTGGTCGGCGTGCGCATCGCTGTCATTGGGCGGATGCGCGATTTCGCCATCCTTACCGCTCTTTGGCGCTGCCTTTCCCGACTGGCTTTTCTGCATCGTGGGCGGCGTCGCGGCAACGATCATCGTGCATCGTGAGCTTGGCCGCCGCGACTTGCGCGGGGCGCTGTCGCCCGTAGCCGTCAGCTATCCGGCCCTGACCGCCATCTTCGCGACGGCAGCCTGGCTCATTTTCTTTTCCCGCTGAGGGTGCGCTCGCCCATGACACCTGACGCTCGCGCCTTTCGCAACACCACGCGCACCGCAGCCGCAATCGTCCTCGCCGGCGCTGCAGCATCGCTGTTAGTGCTTTGGCGGCTTGACTGCGTCCTGGGGACCGCCTTTTCGTCGCTCGCATCGACGGTTTTTTCTTTTCTATGACTGCGCGTATCGCATATGACTGACAACGCTCGCGCACCGCTGCGCACGAAACGGCTGCCCGCGGCGATTATCGCCCTTATCGCCATCGCACTGCTTTGCATCGTCGTCTGGCGCAAAGATCACGCCCCCAGCACCGACGACGCGTATGTGTATGCCGACACTATCGACGTGGTTCCGGAAGTCAGCGGACGGATCGTGGACCTTCCCGTACACGACAATCAGGCCGTCAGGAAAGGCGATCTGCTTTTGCGCGTCGATCCTCGTCCTTATCAAGACGCACTCGCTCAAGCAAGCGCGCGCCTTGTCGCGCTCGACAAGCAGATCGAGCTGACCCAGCGCTCGGTAAACGCGCAGCAATACAACGCCGAATCGGTGAAGGCTGCGGTCGAGCGCGCGCGCGCCGTGGCAGCCCAGGCCGCCGACACGCTGCGCCGGACCGAGCCTCTGCTCGGACAGGGTTATGTTTCTGCGGAAGAAGTCGATCGCGCACGCACGGCTCAACGTTCCGCGCAGGCGGAACTCGACGCCGCGGCGCTGCAGGCCCGGCAAGCCAACGCCGCGGTGAGCGGCGTCGATGCGCTGGTCGCGCAGCGCGCCGAGGTCCAGGCGCAGATTGCGATTGCCGAGTTGAACGTCGCGTTCACCGAAGTTCGCGCGCCGTTCGACGGCCGCATCGTGTCGCTGCACACGACCGTCGGCCAGTACGCCTCGCCGTTGAAGCCTGTCTTTACGCTGATCGACACGGAACAGTGGTACGTGGTCGCCAACTTCCGCGAAACGGAGCTCAAAAACGTGCGCGCAGGAACGGCAGCCACCCTCTACCTGATGACCGATACCAACAAGCGCTTCTCGGGTGTCGTGGATTCGGTCGGCTACGGTGTGCTGCCCGACGACGGCGGCCTCGTGCTCGAAGGGCTCCCGCGTGTCCAGCGCAGCATCAACTGGGTCCACGTTTCCCAGCGCTTCCCGGTGAAGATCGCCGTGCGCAATCCCGACCCGGTGCTGTTCCGCCTTGGCACGTCGGCCGTTGCTACGCTCGAGCGCACCCGTGCGGTAGGCGGTCCGGCGCAATGAACGTCGCCATGGATGCCGCCGCCCGGTCCCCGACAGGTTTCGCGCGACTCGCCCGCTTCCTGGCGGAGGAGGTTCGCGCCTACCCGGGAAGGGCGAACTTGATGCTGCGTTGCATGCTGGCCAGCGCAATCGTGATCACCGTGTCCATGGCGTTGCAGGTGCCGTTTCTCGCGCTCTCTCTCATCGCGGTGTTTTTCGTGACGCAGTCGAATGTGGTGATGACGCGCCTGATCGGCATCCTGTTTATTCTCGGCACGACGCTCGGCATCGGCTGCATGATTGTCGTGCTCAAGCTGACGTACGACTTCCCGCTGCTGCGCATCGTGATTTCGGCGGCCCTGTTCTTCGCAAGCGCTTACCTGATGCGCGTGGCGAAGGTCGGCGCCGCGTTCATGCTGGTCGGCATCGTCGTCATCTACGTACAGTCGTTCGTCGATTTGACCGACCAGGCCGAGGCGCTGGTTCGCGTCTCACTATGGGTGTGGGTCGCCAACACCTACGCCATTGCCGTCACGCTCGTGATCAACACCCTGTTCCTGCCCGCGGAGCCCGCGCGCCAGCTCGAAGACGCGATGCTAGGTCAAATTGAGGCGGTCGACGGGCTCCTCGCAGCGCTCGAACGCGGCGACACTTCGGTGGCCCGCCCCAACGCGGGCCGCGTCCAGAACGCCGCGCTCACGCTGCAGAAACTGCTGCGCTTTTCGACGATGCGCGATCCGGAGTTCAGGCGCCGACCGGCCTTTCACCTGGCCCGTGTGGCGACCGTCTCGCGACTGTTCACAGCGGCGGCGCATCTGGACGGCAGCGCCGGGAATGCCGGAGCCGGAATCGTCCCCGCGCTGCGCGACGGTTGCGCGCGTCTCGCGGAGTCCATCCGCACGGGCGAGCGCTTCGTATTCGCCGGCGCGGCGCCCGTTTCCCGCGCCGCGCCCCTGCCCGGCGCGCTGTTCGAAATCGGCAATGCCCTGCGGGCCTTCGCCGACCGCAGCGCAGCGCCGGAGCCGGCCGAGTCGCCCGCGGAGAAAGAGCGGATGCTCGTGCAAGACGCCTTTTCCAATCCCGTGTATGCGCAATTCGCACTGAAGACGTTGTTTGCGGCATTGCTGGGCTACCTCTTTTACCGCGCCACGGACTGGCAGGGCATTCACACCGTCATGCTGACGGCGCTGATCGTGGCGCAGCCGAGCCTGGGCGCGACGGGCCGGCGCGCGATATTGCGTATTGCGGGAGCCGCCGCGGGCAGCCTGCTCGCGCTCGCCATGGTGATCTGGGTGGTACCGAACATCGACGGGCTGACCGGCTTGCTGCTAATCTCACTGCCCGTGATCGCGCTCGGCGCGTGGCTGGCTGCCGGATCGGAGCACATCAGCTATGCGGGCACCCAGCTCATGTTCACGTTTGCACTCGCCCTGCTCGAGCAGTTCGGGCCGACCACCGATCTCACAGAAATCCGCGACCGCATGCTCGGCATTCTGCTGGGTGTGGCCATCTCCGCAGTCATCCACGCGTCGCTGTGGCCCGAGGCGGAAGGCGAGGCGCTGCGCCAGCGTGTCGCGCGCCTGCTGCGCCGCATCGCGGCGCGCCTGCGGCAACCGCAAGACGCGATTCCCGCCCTGCTGTGGGCCGAACACGCCGATTGCGAGGCAATGGCGGCCCGTGTCGCGCTGGAACCCGGCTGGCAGCCGGGCGAAGCGCAACACGAGATGTTCCAGCTACACATGCAGGCAGTGCTCGCGCAGACCCGCGAGATCCTGCTGGCAAGCGACGCATTCGAAGCAGAGTGGCGCGCGCTGCCCATACAGACACCAGGCGGCCTGGGTACCCCGACGCAGTTCGGCGAAACGAGTGCCGCCTCGCTGGAAGGCTACGCAGACGACCTGACTGCCCGGCCTGGATCGGTACGCGCGCCCGCGCTCGTCGTTCCCGCGCCGATCGCCGAACCGCACAGCGCCGATGAGCGCATCGTCGCAGGCGCCGCAAAACTGGCCGCGCAGATTTCGACGCTGCCCCACTGGGGCGTGGCTTCGTCAGACCGCGCCTTCACTACCCACGCATCGCAAGCATGACCGTATCCTCTGTTTCCGTTGTGTCCCGCTGTCTGCGCTGGGGCGCAAGCGCCGCCGTGGCCTGCGCCTTGTCCGCTTGCGCATTGGTCCACGAAGCCAGCAAAGCCCCGGCGCCTGTCGCCGCGGAGCAGATCCGTCTCGCCAGCGACATCCAGCTCGCGCACGGGGACTGGCCCGCCGGTCCATGGTGGAGAGCGTACGCGGACCCGCAGCTGGACGCTCTCATCGAGCGCGCGTTGGCTTCCTCGCCGTCGATCCTGATCGCGCGCACGCGCGTCGCTCAGGCGAAGTCGGACATCGATCTGGTACGGGCGGGCACCAATCTCCAGATCGCGGCGCTAGGAGCCATAGATCGCCAGCACGTGTCGTCCAACGGGTTCCTCGGCGCGTACTCGGGCGACCAGCCGCTAATTGGCGCCACGGGGCCGTGGTACACGGAAGGCATTGTCGGCCTCGGCGCCAGCCTGAGCGTCGACATCTGGGGCAAGCAGCGCGCCCAGGTGCAAGCCGCGATGGGCGTGAGCAACGCGCGGCGCGCCGAACTGGTGGCCGTGGAACTCGAACTGTCCACCGATGTGGCGCAACTTTATTACGGTATCCAGACGACATCCCGGCTCGTCGACCTGCTCGACCAGCTACAGGACGAGGCGGCGTTTTCTGTCGACGCTCACGCCGCCCGCGCAGCACGCGGCCTCGAGCCCAAAACGCAGACTGAACTCGCTCGTGCGCATCTGCTGGCGACGCAGCGTCAGATCGTGGCGGCTCAGGCCCGGATCATGCAGTTGCGCGAATCGCTGCGCGCGCTGCTCGGCGCGGGGCCAGACGATCTCCCGCAGATTCGGCCCATGCCGTTGCCCCTGCCGCAGGCCAGCTTGCCGCCTACCCTGTCGTACGAGCTGCTGGCTCGCCGCCCGGATCTCCAGGCCATGCGCTGGTACGTGCAGTCCTCGTTCGACCGCATCGACGCCGCCAGGGCAGCGTTCTACCCGAGCTTCGACATCAAGGCTTTCTTTGGCGTGAATGCGCTGCATCTCTCCGACCTGTTCACGCATGCGAGCCAGCAGATCAACCTGATCCCGGGGCTGTATCTGCCGATCTTCGAGGGCGGCCGCCTCAATGCAAACCTTGATGCCGCGCGCAATGCGCGCAATGCGCTGATCGAGCAGTACAACCAGTCCGTGCTCGATGCGGTACGCGACGTGGCTGTGACGGGCAACAGGCTGCAGGACCTCGAAGAGGAGACGAACCTGCAGACGCAGAAGATCGAGGCGGTATCGTTCGCCGAAGCGAGCGCGCAGGCGCAGTACCAAAGCGGCGTTGCGAGCCGCCTCGCGGTCACAGACGCGCGCCAGGCGGTCGTGCTTGAGCGCATCGCCTTGCTCGATATCGACGCGCAGCGGCTGAGCCAGAACATCGCGCTCACGAAGTCGCTTGGCGGTGGCTACAACGCCAAGGCGGATGCCCTTCTGGCTGATCACCCATGACGACGATCCTGCGGACTGCTTTCGGTACGCCCCTGACCGGGGCGATGCCGCAAACCCTGGCTGCCGCACAAGTGCACCCGGATTGCGGCGATGCCCTCATGCTGGTGTTCCGGGTACACAGGAGCCTCAGTCGTGCGCTCACCGATGACCTCCAGCACGCACTTGGCGTTTCATTTTCGCATGCGCGCGCCATGCTCTGTCTAGCCGGCTCTCGCCCTGTCAGCTGCACGGAACTGGCCCGGCGCCTCGACTGGGACGGCAGCCATATCTCCCGCCTGGTTCCCGTGCTGGAAAGGAAGAATCTGATCACGAGCCATCGGTGCGCAGACGACCGCCGTACGGTGCGGCTTTCGCTGACCAGCGCGGGCGCCGCGCTCGCGGATCGTGTGCCTGCCGTCTTGCGCGACAGTGAGGAAAGATTCCTTAGCGGAATCGACGAGCGTGAACGCGAACTGTTACGAAGCCTGCTGCTTCGAGTTGCTTGCCACGGCGAAAACGCGGTATGCGATCGGGCAGATGGCGCGTCCAATGCTCTGGATAACTGAGTGACACCATTTTGGTTTCGGCAGCGGGCATCAGGCCGACGGGCAGAACGCAAATGGAATACCTCGGGGACATGACTCTGTTTGATTCCGGAATAATGCTATCTGCAGTTGACGGTTAACCAGAACTCACTCTTCAGCTTAGACTTTTATGGGGCGCCGACGCATTGCTTGGCCGCCCACGAAAACCAATGGGATTGAGTTAACCATGAAATTGCTGATTCAGATCGTTGCCGTCGCACTTGCTCTCGTCGCACCGCTTACCTCGTTCGCCCAGTCGAATGGCCAGATCACCCGTGCGCAAGTTCGCGCCGAGTTGGTCCAGCTTGAAAAAGCCGGCTACAACCCAGCCCGTGGCGAAGACCCCAACTATCCGGCAGACATTCAGGCCGCAGAAGCCAAGGTTGCCGCAACGAACGGTAATTCGAGCGGTTATGGCGGAGCCACGAACGCTTCGTCGGATGCGGGTTCGCCGCACGACGTTCGGCTTTCGTCGTACTCTGCTCAGATTTACGAATACCACTAAGTTCAAGCCAAGCGCTGCACTGTGCGGGTGCGCGGACGGCTACCGTTATCCCATGCCGTTCAACGTCGACTTGAAGTCGTAATAGTGAGGAAAGCGAGTAGACGCCCTTTGCGGTGCCTACGTGGTGTCTGGCCCGGGGCAGCCAGCTTTCCGCCAACTGCGTTAAGCGTCCCCCCGGGGGAATATCGTGATTTTCGGCCTGCTTCTTTCGAAACCCATACTCGAAAGTCACTGCGTCAATGCCTCATGACGGCCGTCTGCGTCCCTTCGGGCTGCCGGGCAATGCGCATGAAAAAACGGCGAGCACTTCCTGTATTACTGCCTCGCTCATTTCCTGGGGCACGCTCATTATGGAGAACTGCACGCCGTCGCACAGGCTTACCAGGGCGAGAGCGAGGGCGTCCACCTGCAGGGGAAATGGGCTGCCGTCGCACCGCGAAACAGCGCCGGATGTACGTGCTGACCTGATCCCGCTTTCCATGCCTGCAGGCGCTAATGTGTTTTTGAAATGTGGCGTCTCTGCGCGCGAGTAGCCTGGTCTCGATCCAAAGTGCGAAGCAGTCGTGATCTCGGAGATATTGGCTGTAATGAGCGATAGCGCGCGCCCTCAACTACCCGCGTGCCACCCTCTTCTTCGACGAATCTCTCGGGCGGCCGAAAGCAGGCGCTCCCGCGTCTACTCTCTCCTCTGTGCTTGCGTCAGGCGTTCGCGTTTCACGGCATAACGTATTGGTTCGATCGCTATCTGCGGTGTCACCGCTTGGGGGTGCGTGTCAGATGACGGGCTTCGCAACGACTCTTTCGACATGGATTTAAAAATCTCGCACCCGCCTCGACGGTTCGCGCAAACTATTTGCCACTCTGGATTACTGCGACCACGGCACATTGAGTTTGCCGACGCAAACACAATGTGCCCACTAACGATAGGCCACCAGATCTTTGGTGGCCGTTACTCAGTATCCCAAACAAGATGATCGGCTCAAGACCGCCGGGAATGTACGAGGTCCGCAAAGGAAGTATACGTCCACGCAATTGCGCCGGCCAGTCTCGCTGACGCGGGGAACGCCCGGAGGCGTACATGAAATTCTAGAACATCTTGCGAAGCCCCATTGCGACGCCCAGTTGGTTCGTGCGGCCAATCGTGTTGGTCGGAACGTTGGCTGAATCGACCGCGCCCGGATAGTCAGCAGCAAAGGCACCGCTGCCGCGCGCCCAGTCGGTAATCGCATAGATTTCCGTTTGCTTCGAGAATGAGTACTCGGCGAGAATACTGGCTGACTGGTTCACACCCCTTCCGAGGTTACCATCGAGCAGAAGCGCATTGCGTGTCTTGCCGTAGTAGTACGCAAACGTGAACAGCAGCGGAGCGGTAGCTTGCCAGTTGGCACCGACATAATAGGTGTCGTCGATCCGGTTAGGGCTGTAACCATGCAATGTCGGCGCGCCACCTTGCTGCATGTTGTAGTCGGTCAATCCAGTCTGGTCCTGCCCATGCAGCCATCCTGCGAGCAGGCGGACATCGTGGTTGACTTGATACGCGCCACTGATGTGGAAGAAATTCGTCTTACCGCCATTGATTACGCTGCCGGTATTGTTGCCAACCGATGAGCCGGTTGCAGACGTCGGCACGGAGACCTGCTGGAAGCCGGCGTTCAGCATGGCGGGGCCATACGTGTACGTTAATTCCACGGCATAGGTCGCGCCGAGACCCACTGCGCCTGGCTGGTTTCCGAAGCCGTAAATGGCATCGATCGCCAGGTTGTTGAAGGTGCCCCTATACTTGACCGAGTTGTTGACTTCCAGATAACTGCCGATACCGTTGTACATCCAGCTGTTTTGCCAGTAGTTGCCAACCGTCAACGGGTCGAAGACATCGCCCAGGGTATCGTAAGCGGGCGCGTATTGCTTACCAAAGGTCAGCGCGCCCCACCTGTTGCTGGACAGCCCCACGTAGGCCTGCCGGCTGAACAGCGTGTTAGCCTCGTGGAGCTGTCCATTAAATGCTTCGAATCCGTTTTCCAGGCGGAAGACGGCGGAGAGGCCATCCCCCAAGTCTTCGGAGCCCCTCAAGCCCCAACGGCTGTGAGTTTCCGGGCCCGAGGTCATGGAGACCTGATCACCACCGCCCGGGGCCGCATTCGTTTGATACCGAATAGCGTTGTCGACCAACCCGTAGAGCGTGACTGAACTCTGTGCGAATACCGATGACGCTGCAACAGTGAAAAGTGCGCCTACAGCACCGGAAATTGCGACTTTCTTCATTTTCGTCCTGACCATGATTAATTACTTTTCGACTCGATCAACGCTTCACCGAGACAGAACGGGTAAACCGTCATCGGGAGAATAGTTCGCCGTAATTTTTCCGGGCAACTTTCTTTAAGCGCTGTTGTATGTTTTCCATGCATCGCGTATGGACGTTGCAGCTCAATCCTCGGCCCGACAAGGCTGTTTTCAATTAATAGCGTTTCTGGAAATGTCTGATCCAATTAGACGCTTGATCCCCGAAGGACTCGAATTGCCCTGTCAGTCGGATATATCGAGAGTCCAAAAGCTTTCCAGACTAGCGGGGCGCCCTCCTGTAAAGCGAGGATGGCGGATTGAGGTCGCCATGACAGGCCCGAAATCCGTCCGCGGACTCCGCAGCCATGAGAGTGATATTCCCGCGATGCACCAGTGAACGAGGCGGCAGCGAACGAGAGCACCTTGTTTCAGGATGCTGCTCTCCTTCGCTTACCAATACCGCCACTGCAACCGCTTTTCTCTTTAACTGATCTCCTGGCGACGCTTAACCAGACACGCGATCCGCAATATTTGCGGAAGCGTCCACGTCGCCATGGTGTTCGCGCTCGTCGAGGTATTCGGTACGATAACCCGCACTCACACCCCAGTAGTAGAAGACTAGCGCACAGGCAATCACGACCAGCATGTCCCATCCGTAGGGCAGTACGCCGAGACCGCCGAAATCCTTGCTGCCGATCAGCGACAGAACCGCCATTGCCGGCAGATAGGCTATCAGCCACCACGCCGCTTTCAGATCGCGGCCCCATCCGCTAAAGCCCGACTTGGCCTGAAAATAGAAGTACACGGGCAGTGCGACGACCATTAGCAGGATGATTTCCCCAGTCAGCGGCCACTTCGCCCAATAGAGAACGAGCGATGCACAGACGAATGCGAATGGTGCGATCACATTCATGAACGGTAAGCGCAGCGGACGAGCCAGATCCCTGGCCGCACGGCGCAGCGCCATCAGGCTGATCGGGCCCGTGAGAAAGGAGACGACTGTCGCGACGGAGATCACCGCGGACAGGGTCCCCCAGCCGCGGAAAAAGAACAGGAAAATGAACGAGACGAACAAATTGAACCACATGGCCTGCCGCGGCACGCCGTAGAACGGGTGCACGTTTCCGAACATCTTTGGCATCGTGTGATTGCGCTCCATTGCGTATATCATGCGCGTCGTTGTCGCCATGTAGGTCGTACCGGTGCCGCTCGGACTGACGAATGCATCGACGTACAGCAGGACTGCCAACCAGTTCAGATTCAGCGCGATCGCCAGTTCCGCGAACGGCGACGCGAAGTCGAAGTGATTCCAGCCTTTCGCGACATCGGAGGGGTTGACGGCGCCGATATAGGCGACTTGCAGCAACACGTAGATGACCAGTGCGAGCAGGATCGAGCCGATCACGGCGAATGGCACGCTCTTCGCCGGATTGCGCGCTTCACCCGCCAGGTTGATCGGGCTCTGGAAACCATTGAAGCTGAATACAATGCCGCTCGTAGCGACCGCCGTGAACACCGCTGGCCATCCGAACGGTGCGAAACTGCCAATCGTGCCGAAGTTTGCCTTGTGAAAGCCCGTCAGCATCAAGCCGAGGATCGTTGCACCCGGCACGAGAAATTTGAAGATCGTGATCGCTGAATTGGCTCGCGCGAACACCCTTACGCCCCAATAGTTCAGCATGAAGTAGATGACGACGAGCAGCGCCGAGAGAAAGATACCGGTTGACGTCAGCGATCCGTCTACGAGTAATCGGTGCGCCCACTCGTAGGGCCAGGTGCTCATATACTGGATCGAAGCTTCGGCCTCGACCGGAATCACCGACACCATTGCGATCCAGTTGGCCCACGCGCTGACGAAGCCGACGAGCGCGCCATGCGAATAGCGGGCGTAGCGCACCGTGCCGCCGGACTCGGGGAACATCGCGCCAAGTTCCGCGTACGTCAACGCAATGGCCAGGATCACCACGGCGCCGATGAGCCAGGCACAGATAGCCGCCGGACCCGCGATTTTCGCGGCCTTCCATGCACCAAACAGCCAGCCCGAACCGATGATCGAGCCTAAACCAGTGAGCATCAGTGCGATTGGCCCGATGTTCCGTCGAATAGAACTTTTCACTTCTTTTCCTAGTATCACAGATCCCCGACAGGAGAATCCACACAAAAGCGGTGAGACTAAGCAGCCAAAAAACTGGCATTAACCCCACGTTCCGAATAAGTTTCTTTCGGATCAGGCTATA
The DNA here is from genome assembly GCF_040965655.1 of Paraburkholderia sp. EG286B. NCBI lineage: Bacteria > Pseudomonadati > Pseudomonadota > Betaproteobacteria > Burkholderiales > Burkholderiaceae > Paraburkholderia > Paraburkholderia sp. EG286B. The sequence continues at coordinate 75,536 of NZ_JBFRCF010000009.1, forward strand.
TACCGATTCCATTACATGCGAGACCGTTTCAATTGAAATTGATCCAGCCGGAAACTGAAACTCTCGAGTAATCGCCGCTTGCTGAAATACACCCATCGACTGCAGTCGAGACGCAACGAATCCGCGACACGCCCACGCACGGCATGCATGGGCTGATTGATCGCCGTTGCGGCGCCGCCTTCGACGGTCGGCACGCCCAATGCCGACATTCCTTTCAGTCTTACGGCGGTATATGTCAAAGGCGCAGGCAGGCATCCGGATCGAGGGGGCGCGGCAGAGACAAGCTCGCAATCCAGGAACGTGGGCGCGCGAAGCAGCGCAAAACGCAGCTTCACGATCATGCTCCCGGTGTAATTCTCGACCGTCATTTCGGGGCCCGCCGCGCGCGGTCAGTCACGTCTGGCACGCGGCAGGGTACCGATTCCGTTTGCAAGGTACCGTTGCGGCGACCGGTTCAACGGACGCCTGGCGGCACTCCCATCGCTATAGAAATTCGTCGGGAAATGCTGAGTCGCTTGATTAACTGGAATATGTTGTTGCGCGCAGCCGCGTTGCTCGCGCCGATCTTCATCGTCGAACGGGTGACGGGCGACGCCGAATGGTTGAGCGTACCGGTCATCACCGTGTCTGCGTTTGTGGCGGTAGAGCGCGGACGTCTCGCGCCGCTTGGTGCCGTGCTCTACGCGCTCGCGATTGGCGTGGCCTTCGTCGCAGTGACCGCCTCTTATGGCACGCCCGCCGCGTATATCGGCGTTTCGGTGGTGCTTGCGGCCGCATGCGCGAGCTTGCTCGCCGGCGGCAGCGAGATGCGTTGGACCGGTTTTTTTGCCTTTATTCCAGTCATGTACTTCGGCTGCGAAACGGCGCGCGAGGCGCATGGCCATGCGTATCTGAACGCCGGCATAGAGGCCATGCCCTATGCGCTGGCCGCAACGCTGCCCGTCATTGTTGCCTCGATCGTCAGCTACGCCATGCAGCGTGAACCCCGCTCAGAGCACGGCTGGTTGGCGCTACGGCTGATCAGCGAGCCGCCTTCACCGGGGCGGCGTGAGGCGATCGTTGCCGGGGTGCTCGGGGTGGGATTGGCGTCGGCCTTGGTGGCATGGCATCCGATGCCCTATCAGGAGTGGTTCGTCTGGTCGGCCTTCAGCGTTGTGACAGGCGATTGGAAATCGGCGCGCTCAAAGTGGCGTGACCGATTGGCGGGGACCATTGTCGGTGTGCCGGCCGGCGTGCTGGTGGCGATGCTTTTGCCGCATAGCCACCCGCTTGCCAATGCGGTGGAGATTGCGATCGCGCTGGAACTCGTTGCTTTCCATCGGTACGTGGTTGCGTTCGGCGTGCGGTGTGCGATGCATGCGGCCGCGATCGTCATTTCAGGCCACGCCTGGTTCTGCGCGGATGCACGCCTCATTGACGTAGTGCTCGGCAGCACCATCGGGATCGCGTTCGTGTTCGTCGCGCGTCAGGGGGCGCGTTCTCTGCGGCGCAACACCCCAGGGGTGTGACGTCGCCGCGCGTTGGCCAACAGTGAAATTGCTTCTCGATATACGTCGCTGCTAGCCGTTTGTTGAACGGCGTCGCGCTGAAGAACTTCGATCGCTGGCTGTCGCTCACATATGTCGCGACGCTCGCGACGAACCCGGCGTTGTCACTGCCTTGTCGTCTTGCAACGCTTCCTCTTCCGCCGTTTGAAGCGAACGTGATCAATTCCATTGACGGCAAGCGCCGTCGTATCTCGTCGTGCTTAACTGCACCGTCGTCGATAGCGCTTGCTACACGTTTCACCTTGCGCGCGAGTATTCGCGTCCGGTTCGAACGCTTGCGCTGGCGGACCCCGGCGGACGGAAGGCGCCTCCCCCCGGGGGTGAACTTAACGAGGCGTCGGAGTTTGGGAGGCCTCGCCCGCCGACGAACGCAGCGCGAGCGGCGAAAACGGGACGGTCTCCTGCGGCGTCGGCAGCGCCGCCGCCGTCCAGCCGCCCCCCAACGCGCCGACCAGGTCGACCGCCGCCTGCAGCCGCCTTGCATGCACCTTCGCCGCCGACAACTCCGCGTTGAGCGCCGCGACCTGCGCCACGGTCACGTTCAGATAGTTGTCGAGGCCGCTCGTGTATAGCTCCATCGCGATCGTCTGGACCTTCAACGCCGCGGTGACCGCGTCGCGTTGTTGTCCGTACTCCGTCGCGAGCTTGTCAGTGAGCGCGAGTTCATCTTCGACCTGCCGGAATGCATCCAGCACGGTCGCACGATAGTTGTCGGCCGCCTGGTGCACGGTGGACCAGCTTTGCTGAAGCTCTGCCCGACGCGAGCCGCCCTCGAACAGCGGCAACATCGCCGAAGCGCCTACCGACCACAGACTTTCCGGCAGCGCCGCGAGTGCAAGCCCGTTGTCCTCGAAGCCGAAGCTGGCGGCCAGATCGATATTGGGGTAGAACGCGGCACGCGCCACGCCCACCGCTGCATTGGCCGCAGACATCCTGCGCTCCGCCGCCGCGATGTCCGGGCGCCGTTGCAGCAGTGCAGAGGGCACGCCAACCGGAACGACCGGCGTGCTCAGATGCGCAAGCCCATCGGGCGCCAAGGTGAACGTCGACGGATTGGCGCCCGCCAGCACCGCGATCGCATGCTCGAGCACGGCGCGCTGCGCCTCGATCTCCGTATCGGCGGCCTGCGCGGCGGCCAGCTGGTTGCGCGCCCGCTCAACGTCGAGGCCCGGACTGATCTGCCGGTTGTAGCGCAGCGAAGTGAGCTTGACGGCCTCGTTGTACGACCGGACCGTGTTCGTATAGATCACGTGCTGCTCGTCCAGACCTCGCAGCTTCACGTAGTCGTCCGCCAGTTCCATCTCGAGGCTAAGCCGCGCCGAGGCGACCATGGCCGCGGCAGCCTGGGCGTTGGCCTTCGCATAGTTCGTCCGGTTACGGATCTCGCCCCACAGGTCAGGCTCCCAGGTCGCGGCCGCGCCATATCCCAGTGAAGACTCTTCGAGCGGCGATCCGGAACTGGCACTGTGAAAGAGCGCGTGCTTCGACAAGCCGTTGTCCGTCGCGAACGCCTGCGCGCTCAACTGGGGGAACAGTTGCGAACGGGCCTCGGCCACGACGTCGCGCGCCTGCGTATACGTTTCCTGCTCGGCGCGCAGTGTCGGATTCGAAGCATCCAGCTCGCGTTCCAGGGTGTCGAGTTGCGGGTCCTTGAAAACTTCCCACCAGGGTCCCCGCGAAAGCTGATCGCCGGGCCGCGCGAGCACGAACGGTCCGGTCCCCTGGTAGCTGTCGGGCAGCACCGTTTTGGGCGGGCTGTAGGTCGGCGCGAGACTGCATGCGGCGAGCGGTGCGACGAGCGCCAGCAGTACGCCAGCCCGGCGCAGTGCGATCTTGATTGGAGATTTCATTTTGAATTGTTCCCCGCATTGTCGGCATGCGCTTGCACTGGCGCCTGCGGTTGCCCCTGGGGGGTTCCAGCCGCGTTGCCCGGCCCGATGCCCGGCACGCCGCTCACGATGCGCACCTGCTGACCTTCGAGTATCCCGGCGGACGGACTGACGATCACGCGATCGTCGGGCTTGAGGCCCGACACGACCTGCACGTCCTGACCGAGGTTGAGTCCGAGCTTCACGTTCTGGAGATGGACCCTGTCGTGCGAATCGACGAGCGCGACCTGCATGCCCTGATCGCGGAACAGCAACGCCTGCTCGGGAATGACGAGGACGTTCTTGTCCGAGGGAACCTCGAAGTGCACCGTTGCATAGGTGCCGGGCCACAGCAGATGCTCGGGATTCTGTGCGACCAGTTCGGCCACCACGGTTCTCGTCTGTGGATCGAATGCGTTGGCTGTGGTCACGAGCTGTGCATCGAATACGCGCCCCGGATACTGCGGCACCGTAAACGTGGCGTGGAGCCCCGCGTTCAGCATCGCTGCATAATCCTGGGGTACCGAAACGAAGATGCGCATGGCGTGCACGTCGGCCACCGAATACAGTTCGGCCGCCGCGCCGTGCGAACTGACATCGCCCCCCGCGGGACTCACGTAATTGCCGATGTCGGTATTGCGCGCGGTCACGATGCCGTCGAAGGGCGCTACGATGCGCTCGAACTTCGTCAGCGCGAGGTCGCGCTGCACCTCGTCCTGGGCGGCTTGTACCTGCGCCTTCTTCGCGGCGGCATCGGCCACCTTGATGTCGACATCCTCCTGCGACACGGCTTCGGTACCGGAAAGCGCCTTCCAGCGCGTGGCGGTGACGTCGGCGAGCACGCTGTTCGTCTTCGCGACCGCCAGCTTCGCGAGCGCGGCCTGGTATTGCGCATCGACGGTCGGCGCGTCGATCGCGGCGAGCAACGTGCCGGCCTTCACGAACGCCCCGTAATCCACGTACCACTTGTGCACGTAGCCCGATACCTGCGCATAGATCGGCGCGGTGTACCACGCCTTGACGTTGCCCGGCAGCGTAACCGAACGCGTCGCCGGCCCCGCGGCCGGGGAGGTCACCTGAACGGGGGCAATGGCGTCCTGGTCAGCGACGTTCTGCAGATCTGCCACGTTGTCGTGGCGTTCGACGATCCCGTGGATCACCAGCCCTCCCAGTATCAAGGCGGCGACCGCCGCGATCAGCTTGGGTCGGGTACGGCTCGGAGCCTGGGCCTCCAGCTCTACCTCGCGATGTACGTTCATTGATGAGACTCCGTGGCTTTCTTGTCGTTGCGATGCATGATGGCAAAGACGCAGGGAACAAATAGCAAAGTGGCAAACGTGGCGACCAGCAAGCCGCCGATTACGGCCCTGCCGAGCGGGGCGTTCTGCGAATTGCTGAAGGACATGGGCAGCATGCCGATGATCATTGCGAGCGCCGTCATGATGACCGGACGGATCCGTGCGTAGCCCGCTTCGATCGCGGCCGCGACGGCGTTGCCGTGCGCAGCCAGACGCTCGCGGGCGAACGAGACGACGAGGATCGAGTTGGCGGTAGCGGTGCCCATGCACATGATGGCCCCGGTGAGCGCTGGAACCGAAAGGCGCGTGTGCGTGAGGAACAGACTCCAGACGATGCCGGCAAGCGCGCCGGGCAACGCCGTGATGATGATGAACGGATCGAGCCACGACTGGAAATTGACGACAATCACCAGATACACGAGCAGCACCGAGACGGCCAGGCCGCCAATCAGCTCGAGGTAGGCGCTCATCATCGTCGTTGCCTGGCCGCGCACATGGATGCTCGCGCCATGCGGCAGTTGCGGCGCCAGCTCGTGAATGGCCTGCTGAACGTCGTCGTACACGGCGCCCAGGTCGCGTCGCTGATTGCTGACGTAGATATCCACCACGGGAAGGATGTTGTAATGCGACACCAGCAGCGGCGTGCCCGTCTGGCTGATGTGGCCAAGCGCCCCCAGCAGTTCCATGCGGTTGCCGCTCGGTGCGCCCTTGCCCTGGTCGATCGGGATCGTCTCGAGATCGTTCATCGAGGTGAGCTGGTCCTGGGGCGTCTGCATGTTGACGAGGTGCGAAACGCCGCTCGCCGTGTCGAGCCAGTAAGTCGGCGCGGTCTGGCCGCTGCCCGAGAGCGTCGCGAGCGCATTGTTGGCGACATCGGACTCCGAAAGATTCATGCCCGAAGCAAAGGAGCGGTCGGCGGCAACGAGCAGCGTCGGTTCATTGAAGGCCTGCTGGATGCGCACGTCGGCGGTCCCGGGGATCTTCCTGAAACGGGCTGCGAGCTGTTGTGCATACGCCATGTTGGCCGCTTGCCCCCGGCCCGAAATCTGCACGTCGATGGGCGCGGGCAATCCGAAGTTGAGGATCTTCGCCGTGATATCTCCCGGCAGGAACGAGAATTCGGTGCCAGGGAAGAGCTTTGGCAGTTCGCGACGCAGCTTGAACCGGTAATCGTCCACGGGCGACGCGTCATTCTTTAAGCCGATGTCGATGTCGCAGTCCTGCGGCCCGATGGTGCCGTCTGCGCTGTAGGCTTCATTGATCCCGCTCGCCGGCAGCCCGCAGTTGTCGACCAGGTTGGTCACCTGGCCCGGCAGCATCTGCCGGATCGTCTGGTTCACGAGCACCGCATTGCGGCTTGCGTCTTCAAGGCGCGTGCCGACCGGCGCGCGCATGTGCATCGCGATCTCACCGGACTTGATGCCCGGAAAGAAGTCACGGCCGAGGAATGCGATCAGGCACATCGAGGCGACGGTGCACGCGACGAACACCGGCACAAAGCGCCGCCGATGGTGCACCACGCCCGTGAGGACCACCCGGTATCGCTCTCGGAACCTCGTAAAGCGTCGCTCGAAGCCGCGCTGGAAACGCTTGAAGAAGCCGGGATCGCCGTGGTCGCCGCCGTGACCATGTGCCTGGCCGCGAAGCAGCCACGCAGCCATGGTGGGCACGAGCGTACGCGAGAGGATGAACGAAGCGATCATCGCGTAGATGATGGCTTCCGCAAGCGGCCGGAACAGGTAGCCGGAGATGCCGCCAAGCTGGAACATCGGCAGCCAGACAATGCAGATGCAGAGTGTCGCCACCAGCGTGGGCATCACGATCTGGTTCGCGGCAGCAATGATCCCGGGTTCGAGTTCCGCGCCGGACTCGAGGTGCGAGTCGATGTTCTCGATCATGACGGTGGCATCGTCGACGAGAATCCCCACCGCGAGCGCCAGGCCACCTAGTGTCATCACGTTGATGGTCTGCCCGGTCAGGTGCAGCATGATCACCGAGCAGAGGATCGCAAGCGGAATGGAAGTCGCCACGATGATCGTCGCACGCCAGTTTCCGAGAAACAGAAGCACGGTCATGCCTGTGAGGACTGCGGCCGTCAACATTTCCTGCACGACCTCACGAATCGAGTCGCTCACGAAGCCCGATGCGTCGTTCAGCGGCGTGATCTTCACGCCGGGCGGCAGCGTCCGCTCGATGGCGGGCAGCGCCTTCTTGACGCCGGCCACCACCGCGAGCGTCGAAGCATTGCCGCTCTTCAGGATTTCGATGAGCACCGACTGCTTGCCCTTGACGAGCACGGCGTTCATCTGCGGCGAGGGACCGCGGTGGACATAGGCGACATCATGCAGGTAGACCGTGGCGCCATTGACGGTCTTGATCGGCAGGTTGTTGAACGTCGATACCGCAACCGGCGTGGAGTTGGTCTCCACCATGAAATCGAGCGCGCCGATCTTCTGGTCACCCGCCGGCAGCACGACGTTCTCGTGGCTCAGCGCCGCGGCTACGTCCGCGGCGGAAAGGCCATGCGCGAGCAGCTCCGCCTGATTGAGATCGACCTCCACGTACAGCGGCGCACCGCCATACGGGCTCGGGATCGACGTGCCGGGCACCGACACCAGCGCGGGCCGGATCAGGTTCGATGCCATGTCGTAGACCTGGGCGGCAGTCATGTTCGACGCCGACACCTGCAGATCGAGCACCGGCACGGATGAGGCACTGTACGACAGGACCTGCGGCGGCGTAATGCCCGCGGGCATCTGCTTGAGCACGGTTTGTGAGATCGAGGCCACCTGCGCCTGCGCCGCGTCGATGTCGGTGCCGGGCTGGAAGAAGATCTTCACGACGGCGCGCCCATAGAGCGACTGGCTCTCAATGTGTTCGATATTGTCGACTGTGGCGGTCAGCGCGCGTTCGTAGTAGTACGCCACGCGCCCGGACATGTCTTGCGGCATCAGCCCGGTATAGGTCCACACGACCGCGACAACGGGAATGCGGATGGCAGGAAAGATATCTGTGGGTGTCTTGCTGATTGCCGATAGCCCCCCGAGGATGATGAGTATGCTCATCACCACGAAGGTCAATGGACGGCGCAGCGCAACGAGGACAATGGCGTTCATGAATGGGTGTCCGCAATGTCTGGTTCAGTCAGTTCGAATGTCGAGTGCGATACGGCGAGGCGTTGACCGACGCCGCCGTTCCCAGTTCCGCCGAGAAAGAAAATGAAATTTCACGAGCATTGGGCCTTCCTTGACGATGGGGTGAACGCAGAGTTTTTTCTCCGACGGTTAGCAAATCATTTCAACGCGGCACGTGAGCGGTTTCAGTCGTAACGATTGCGAAAATGTCTCCTGTTTTTGCCACCCGGCTCAGGCGAAGCACAATTCCATCAAATTACTTCGCAATCCTTTGTAACGTCAAAACCGCTTGCCGGACGCGTTTGTTAATCGGTGACTTCAAGCAGATTTCATTTGTAAATCGGGAGATATGGACAACCTGCCTCAGGGGAACAAGAATGAGTCCCGAAAGCAGGCAACCACCAACCGGACAGTGCCTGGGGCGTAACAACCGCGCGCTTGCGGGCGGCTGCCGCCGATGTCATGTGAAAAACTGTGGAGCATGTTATGAGCACGAGTAACACACGGACCGCACGTCAAATCCTTCGAGATCCCCGCAGCAACCGGGGCACGTCCTTTAGCGAAGAGGAGCGCCGCCGCTTTGGGCTCGAGGGGCTGTTGCCCCCCCGCGGTGCTGCCGCTGGACCGGCAAGTCGCGCGAGTCAAGGCCGAAGTCGCAGCACTGGACAACGACCTTCAGAAGTACCTCTTGCTGTCCGATCTGCAGGCCCGCAACGAAACGTTGTTCTATGCGACGGTCATGTCCGATCCCGCACAGTTCATGCCGATCGTCTACACCCCGACCGTGGGCGAGGCGTGTCAGAAGTTCGACCATATCTTTCGTGCGACGCGAGGCGTATACCTCCCCATCACGGCACGCGGCCGTGTCGACGAACTACTCGCCAACTGGACGGTCGAAGACGTTCGCTTCATCGTGGTGACGGATGGCGAGCGCATCCTGGGACTGGGCGACCTGGGCGTCGGCGGCATGGGCATTCCGATCGGGAAGCTCGCGCTCTATACCGCCTGCGCGGGTGTCCCACCGGAAGCCTGCCTGCCGGTCATGCTCGACGTCGGGACGAACAACCAGGCCCTGCTGGACGACCCGCTGTATCTCGGCCTGCGCCGTGAGCGCGTACGCGGCGAAGCATACGACGCCTTCCTGGCGGAATTCGTCGAAGCGGTCCAGGCGCGCTTTCCGAAGTGCTGTATTCAGTGGGAAGATTTTGCGAACTTCAACGCGGTCTCGCTGCTCGCCCGTTACCGGGACCGCATCTGCACATACAACGACGACATTCAAGGCACAGCCGCGATCGCCCTCGCCGGCATCTACGGCGGCCTGCGCATCACCGGCCAGAAGCTCTCGGAACAGCGCTTCCTCTTCCTCGGCGCAGGCGCCGCGGCAACCGGCATCGCGGGGCTGATCACGCAGGCCATGATGCAGGAGGGGCTGTCGCGCGAAGAAGCGCTGCAACGCACGGCGCTGTTCGATGCGAACGGCCTGCTGGTGCGTTCGCGCGACGATCTGGCCGACTTCCAGCGCCCCTTCGCGCTCGACCACTCACCGGTCGACCGCTTCGTCGACGCGATCCGGGCATTGCGCCCGACAGGCATCATCGGCGTGAGCACCGTGCCGCACCTGTTCGACAAGGACGTGATCGAAGCCATGAGCGCGCTCAACGAGCGGCCCATCATCTTCCCCTACTCGAACCCGACCTCGCGTTCCGAATGCACGGCCGAGGAGGCTTATCGCTGGTCCGATGGCCGTGCGATTTTCGCGAGCGGCAGTCCGTTCGCGCCCGTGACGTTCAACGGCCGCACCTTCGTCCCGGGGCAAGGCAACAATGTGTATATCTTCCCCGCACTGGGCATGGCGATCTACGCGACCGAGGCCACCCGCGTGACCGATGAAATGTTCATCGTTGCCGCGCAGGCAGTAGCCGAACAGGTATCCGCCTCCGACCTGGAGAAGGGATTGATCTATCCGCCGCAGCAATCGATTCTCGAAGCTTCGCTGCATGTCGCCACCCGCGTGGCGAACTTCATCCATGACCATGGCTTTGCCCGTGCGCCGCGCCCCGCCGACATGGGCGCTCACATTCGCGCATGCGCATATCGTGCGGATTATCGGAGCATCGCGGACTTCAGCGCCGCCGTATGACCGCGTCTCGAACTGCGCCGCCCGGCGCAGTTCGGCGCACCGAAATCGAACCCACGGAAAGGCAGGTGCCTGAATGCATCGAATCGTAATCGTAGGCGGCGGGGCCGGAGGCCTCGAGCTGGCGACCCGTCTGAGCAACCGCTTCGGCCTGCGCAAGCGTCAAGGCGAGCGCAATGTTTGCGTCACGCTGGTCGACCGCCACCCCGCCCATGTCTGGAAGCCCCTGCTGCACAAGGTGGCAGCGGGCAGCATGAGCCCGGCCTCCCACGAGCTTTCCTATGCCGCCCAGGCTCGCTGGCACGGATTCGATTTCCATCAGGGCGAACTGGTCGGGCTCTCGCGTTCGTCAAAGCAGGTGATGCTCGGCGCCGTGCATGACGATCAGGGTGTCGAGTTGTTGCCGCAGCGCGCACTCGACTACGACACGCTGGTCGTCGCGATCGGCAGCACGACTCAGTACTTCGGTGTGGAGGGCGCGGCCAGTCATGCGATCGCGCTCGACTCGGTCGCCCAGGCCGAGCGCTTTCGCAGGCGCTTCATCGAGGCGTGCAGGCGGGCCGGCGGGGCGCGCGGCAGTGAGAACGGCGCCCTCGCGCCGCGCATGCAGGTAGTCATCGTCGGGGCTGGGGCAACGGGTGTCGAACTGTCGGCGGAGCTGCGCGATGCCGCCTGCGAATTGTCGCAATATGGACTTCACGATCTCGACCCGACGCACGATGTTGGCATCGTCGTTATAGAGGCGGGGCCGCGCATCCTGCCAGCGCTTCCCGAGCGCGTGGCACGCGCAACGGCTGAACGTCTCGGCCAGCTGGGCGTGACGTTGATGGTGGGAGAGTCCGTCGCGCAGGTGCTCCCCGGCTGCGTGCTCACGCGCAGCGGCCAGCGGATACGCGCGGACTTGACGGTCTGGTCCGCCGGCGTGACGGCGCCGCCGGTGCTTTCGCTTCTCGACGGTTTGAACGTCAATCGGCGCGGCCAACTGGTCGTGCGCGACACGCTCCAGTCCGAAACCGACAACGACGTCTTCGCGCTCGGCGACTGCGCAGCCTGCGAATGGCCGGGAAAAAGCGGCGGCGTGCCGCCGCGCGCGCAGGCGGCGCATCAGCAGGCCGCTTTTATGGTCGAAGCGCTCACATGCCGGGTCGAGGGCAAGACGCTGCCACAGTTCAAGTATCGCGACTTTGGGTCTCTGGTTTCGCTGAGCCGGTTCGGCGCGGTCGGAAACCTCGTGGCAGGCAGCGGTGAGGGCATGTATGTCGCCGGCTGGGTTGCGCGCGGCCTGTACGCGTCGCTTGAGCGCATGCACGTCGCGGCGTTGTACGGCATCCGGCGCATGGCGCTCGACACTGTGGCGAACTGGCTGCGCCGGTCGACGAGCCCTCGCATCAAGTTGCATTGAAGCGACGACGCGGCGCCCGGCACGCGGTGCGGCCGCAGTCTCAGCCGGAAGTGAACGTAAAGGTAACCTCAAAGTGGCTTCTGCAGCGCATATCCTTTTGCCCATCTTCGCCCTGATCGCAGCGGGCTTCGTCGCCCGCCGGTTGGGTTGGTTCGGCCCGGCGGCGGCGGCGGAGCTCAACCGGTTCGTCGTTCATCTGGCGTTTCCCGCGTTGCTGTTCTCCGCCATGGCCCGCACGTCGTGGCGCGATCTCGACCAGCCCGCACTGGCCACGACATTTGCCCTGTCATGCGCCGCGGTGTTTGCCGCCGTGCTCGCGTGGCGCATGATCTCGGGCCGCCGCCTGGCCGATGCCAGCATCGACGCCATCGCCGCGTCCTATCCAAACGCAGGCTTTATAGGCTTCCCTCTGTGCCTGCTCGCGTTCGGGCCTGCGAGCCTCACGGCGGCCACCATCGTCAATATCCTGGTCGCAACGGTCCTCTTCGGCGTCACCTGCGTGCTGATGGAGTTCGGCCTGCAAGAGGAGCCAAGCCGCCTCAAGATGGTACTCAAGGTGTTCAAAGGGCTTGCGCGCAACCCGATGATCGTGGCGCCGCTTGCGGGAGCCTTGGTGTCCGGACTGAAGCTGAAAGTCCCTGGCGCGGCCGGTTCGTTCCTGAGCCTGCTTGGCGGCGCCGCAACCCCGGCCGCGCTCGTGGGGCTCGGTATGTTCCTTGCCGAAAAGCGCAGTCCGGCGCGCGGCACGACGCGCGATAGCGTGCTGCTGATGCTCGCGAAGCTGCTGATGCAGCCACTGGTTGCCTGGTGGTTGGCGTTTCGCGTTTTTGCGCTGCCTGCCTCGCTGGGCCAGATCGTCGTGATGCTGGCCGCACTGCCGACCGGCACCGGGCCTTACATGCTGGCCGAGCACTACAAGCGCGATGCATCGCTGACCTCGCGCATCATTCTGCTCTCCACCGCGGTTTCGCTGGTCTCGCTTTCGGTTTTGATGACCTACCTTCATGCCGCACATTGACATTGGTTCGCGCGCCGATGGCAAATCTCGACTCACTGGATTGCATTTGAAATGGGTGACGGATCGCATTGAGCCCCCCCCCCCGCCAATTGCGCGCCCCACGCAATGCCGATAACGTTGCCGGCGGTGTTGATGCTGATTCCGCATAGCCGTTAGAATCTGCGTACGGTCAAATCAGCAGACTGACCTTTTCTTACGCAACGTTGTCCGAACTATCGGCAACCGCGATCGGCAACCGCAAATCGCATGGGCTAACCCGGGCATTTGCTGTCTCAGGCTTTCAGTCATGGTCGACGTCACCTTGCCTCACATCCTAATCGTCGATGACGATCCCGCCATTCGCGACGTCACGACCGAATACCTCGGACAGAATGACTTCCGCGTCTCCGCTGCGGCAAACGGTGGGGAAATGGCGGTCACGCTCAGGGACGGTGCTGTTGATCTGATCATTCTGGATTTGCGCATGCCTGGCGAAGACGGTATGAAAATCGCCAGCCGCATTCGTGAAGAGTCGACGCTCCCCATTTTGATTCTTTCGGGCCGCCAGGAAGAGGCGGACCGCGTGATGGCGCTGGAGCTGGGTGCGGACGACTACATGACCAAGCCGTTCAGTTGCCGCGAGCTGCTGGCGCGTGTTCGCGCCCTTCTGCGCCGGTCGAAGACCGCCCAGGTTGCCACCGGGCGGCAGGCCAATGCGCGAGGCTACCGTTTCGCGGGTTGGGAACTGAACATCAACACACGACGCCTTCTCTCCCCGGCCGGCGAACCGGTGGGCTTGACCAACGGCGAGTTTTCGCTGCTCGCCGCGTTTCTCGCTTCGCCCGGCATGGTCCTGACGCGAGATCAACTGCTCGAATCGAGCCGGCTTTACGACGAGGTCTACGACCGCGCAATCGATGTGCAAATTCTGCGGCTGCGCCGAAAAATCGAGGAAGACCCGTCGAACCCGCGTTACATCAAGACCGAGCGCGGCGCGGGCTACGTCTTTGCCGCGCAGGTGGAAAAACTCGCCGCCCTGGTCGTGTGGGAAAGGCGCTGACCCGCAGCTGGCTGCCTCGCCGCATCCAATACGTTTCACATGCGATACCGGATCGCAGGACTGTTTCAGCCGGAATACACTTCGGCGGACACTGCCCCCTCGACGTCGGATGACTTGCGGGAATACGAGTGGCCACGTTTTGTCTGACCATTGCTAACCGAATACAAAAGCCTCGATGAGGACCGAAAGAAGCAGGCGCCGGTTTGCGTGGCCGCACCGGTACAGGTTATTGGCGGCGGGCGGGTGCCTGCTCGTGGTCCTGTTGTGGATCGGCGCCGTCACGGAAAGCTTTCGATCGCGCCAACTGGTGCTCCAGTCCAACGACAGAGAACTGTCGAGCCTCGCGAGCGCGCTTGCGGAGCAAACCGCCCGCTCCCTGCAGGGCGTCGAATTCATTCTTCGGCGCACTTCCGGCTGGGCGCTCGACGCAAAGATCGCACAGGACTCCCGGGCGGCGGCGGACCGCTTTCTTCGCGAGGAAATCGCCGGCGTCCCCCAAGTCAGGCAGCTCGACATCGTCGATGCGAGTGGCCAGCGGATAGCCACCACCCTTCCCGACAGCCCCGCCGCCAATGTTTCAAAGCGGGCTTACTTCAAGGCCGTCCAGCGCGCATCGGGCAACGCGCTGGTGGTGAGCGAGCCGCTCGTCAGCATAATCGACGGCCGGCCCACGTTTGCGATGGCAACTCGTCTGGAGGACGAACACGGCCGATTCAAGGGCGCCGTGGTCGCGCTGATCGAAGACGGCTACTTCCTCGACTTCTACCGGCAGGTCGATGCAGACGAAGGCACCGGCATCACGCTGCGGCGCGAGGACGGCGCGCCGGTCGTATCGTCCGACAACCGGCAGCGATCGGGCCAGGCCGGCCGGCCGGTACTGTCCGCGCGCAAGCAGGTGCCGGAATTCCAGTTGACAGTCGACATCACTCGCGACGAAGCACTGGCGCTTCACACATGGCGCGTATCTACGATCTACGACTTCATGGGCACCGGTGCGCTTTCGCTTCTCGTCGTCGGGCTCGGCATCGCGCTAATGAGGCGGCTGCAGCAACTCGGACGCTTCACGCGCCGGCTGCAGTCGAGCCAGCGACGCTGGCGGGCCGTGTTCGACAACGCACCGGCGGGCATCATGCTGTTGCGGCCGCGCGGGCGCTACCTCGCCGCCAACCCCGCGTTTCAACGCATGGTCGGTTACTCGTCAACGGAACTCCAGAACCTGACGGCGACCGACATCACCCACCCGGAGGATGTCGAGACCACCCGGCAGCATATCGAGCGGCTGTTGCAAGGCGGCTTGCAAAGCGTCCGCTTCGAAAAGCGCTACCAGCACCGCGACGGATACACCGTCTGGACCGACGTGCGGCTCGCACGCGTGACCGTGTCGGAACAGGCGTCAGGCAAGGATCCCGCACGCGAGGAAGATGTGATCGTGGCGACCGTGGAGGACGTCACACAGCGCCGCGAAGACGAACAGGCGCGCCGTCAGCTCGAAAGCCAGCTGAGGCAATCGCAGAAGCTGGAAGCGCTAGGCACGTTCGCCGGCGGCATTGCCCATGACTTCAACAACATCCTCGGCGCCATCGTCGGCTATGGCGAGCTCGCGCTCCAGGCACTCGCGGACGAGACACCCGAGCAGCGCTATGTCGCGCAGGTGCTCAAGTCGGCGGATCGCGCACGCTCGCTGGTCGAGCGGATTCTCACCTTCAGCCGCAGCGGACTGACGACCCGACAACCCGTACACGTTCAGCCCATTGTTCAAGACTCGATCGAAATGCTGAAGGTGCGCCTTCCCGCCTGCATCCGGCTGGAAGTCGAACTGAACGCACCCAAGGCCCACATCGAAGGCGATCCTGCGCATCTCGACCAGCTGGTGACCAACCTTTGCGTCAATGCGATCCACGCGATGCCGGGCGGCGGGACGCTCAGAGTGGTCCTCGACACGCTCGACCTGGATGCAGCGCGCTCGCTGTCGCACGGCGCCGTGGAAGCGGGGCATTTCGTGCGGCTCGCAGTATCCGATAGCGGCGTAGGCATGGCGCCCGATCTGCTCGAACGCATCTTCAATCCCTTCTTCACGACGCGCAAAGCCGGCGAGGGAACGGGGTTGGGACTGGCGCTCGTCGACGGAATCGTTCGCGAATATGGCGGGGGAATCGACGTCAGTACGATGGTCGGCGCAGGAAGCCAATTCGAGCTTCTGCTTCCGACAATCGATTCGCACACCAGTCAACCACGCGAGGACGAAAAGGCCTGCCCTTACGGTGAAGGGCAGACCATCCTGCTCGTCGACGATGAAGAAGCGCTCGTGCGGATCGGCGAGGAGCGCCTCGCGGAACTGGGCTACGAGCCGGCAGGCTTCGTCTCCAGCGACGCGGCGTGGCAGGCCTTCCGCGCCGATCCTCAGCGCTTCGACGCTGTCGTTACGGACCAGACGATGCCTGGGATAACCGGCGTCGAACTCGCTCGGATGATCCGTTCGCTTCGCGCCGAGATACCCATTATTCTTGTCAGCGGATTCAGCAGCCCCGCCCTGGAAGCGCAGGCGCGCGAGGCAGGCGTCAACGCGCAATTGCGCAAGCCGTTGCGCAGGGCGGAACTGGCGCGCACGCTGAAGCATCTGCTGCCCGACTAGGCGCTCGCGTCGCCGCACGACTGTCTACGGCGCCCCCGGCGCCGCGCCTCGTCACCCAGAGCGATTCGCGCCCCAGCCGGTCAACGCCGCAGCGGCTTGCAGCAACGCTTCGCGCTTGAACGGCTTCGCCAGCGCCCGTTCCACGCCCAACCGGCTGGCAAGCATCGACATGGCGTGAGCCTGTGTCGGGAAATAGCCCGAGATCGCTATGACGGGCACCGAGGGAAAGACAGTCCGAACGAGAGCGATCCGCTCGGGATCCATCGCCTTCGGCTGACTGATATCGACCACCGCAAGATCGACCGGGCCCAGACGGAAATCCGGCACGCTCGCGCCTGTTGACTCCAGCACGTCATAGCCCTCACCGCGGAACGTGAGCGAGAGCAGCGTCCGCATGGACATGTCGTCCTCCATCACCAACACCCTCTTTCGATCTTCCACAATCGATCCTTTACGGTTGTCATGCATTGGCCTCAGTGCGGTATCGACCTGCGTACGCGTCACTGGTCAGCCGATCTCCCAATGCTGCCGAACATCTTTGCTGCCACGATTCCAAGCTCGTAAAGGTGCATGAGCGGGCCGGCAAGGAGCAACTGCGACACGACATCGGGTGGCGTCACGACCGCGGCGACGACGAATGCACCGACGATCATGTAAGGACGCATCTGCTTCAATTTCGCAATGTCCACGAGCGCGCTGCGGACCAGCACAACGATGACCACCGGCACCTCGAAGGCCACGCCGAACGCGATGAACAAGCGAACGGTAAAGCGCAAGTAATGGTCGAGGTCCGTCATCATCTGCGCGCCGAGCGGCGCATTGTAGTGCGCCATGACATGAAGGATCGCGGGAGATACGAGGAAATAGGCAAAGGCCATCCCGGCCAGGAACAGCACATAGCTGCAAACTACGAGCGCCCCGATGAGCTTCCTTTCATGCTTGTAGAGGCCCGGCGCCGCAAACGACCACAGCTCGTGCAACACGACCGGCAACGCGACGACGAATGCAACCATCATCGTTACTTTCATCGGCACAAAGAACGAGCCCGTGACGTCGGTTACGATGAGCTTGCCGTTTTGCGGCAGATTGTCCGCCAGAGGCCGCACCACCAGGCGGAAAATCCCCGGTGCCCAATACACGAGCCCCACGAAAGCCACGAGGACCGCGGCGCCTGCTCTCATCAAACGCCGGCGCAGTTCCACGATGCGAGTCAGATACGGTTGGTCGGTTTGGCCGGCTTGCTCATCGGCTCCGTACGGGAGCTTTTGTGTACTGCTCATCGTGTGTTACCTTTTGCACTGTCGCGCGGTCAGCGGGGAATTCCCATACCGATGCGGTTCCTTCTCTTGACGGCCGCATGTTTCAGCGGACGTTGCTTCGTAGCACCAATCGTCATGCAACGAAAAGCGTCGCCGCGGATCAATGGCCTTGTCCGCCGCGTTCACCTGCGAGCTCAGCGTCTGCGCTTCGCGAAAGCGACTCGACCTCCTTCGCGCCATCCTTGAAACCCCTCACCGCAAACCCAAGATCGGAGCCGATATTTCGCAACTTCGCTGTTCCGAAGACCAGTGAAACGATGACCAAAACGATCAACCAATGCCAGATACTCAGCGATCCCATGACAATGCTCCTTAAAAATGCGTCGTTGTGTCGAACCTAAAATTGGCCTGGTGGCCCGGAAATGTAACGTTAAGCATCTTGCCTGCGATTGCACGTTTTCAGCGCGACAAGACAAATCATTGCAATGAACGCGAGGGACGAAGGGCCGAGCAACGCGACATCGTGAAACCGTTGCGTCGCGGCAAAGCGGCAACGAATGAGATGGCCGGTATCAGCCATTCCTGTGGCAGGCGGGCTATTGCGGCGGCGAAGAGGAACGCAGTTTCGAGTAGCAGCGCTACGATGGCTGAAACCGATTCGTCACGCGATTAGCCAGACGCAACAGCTGCGCGCCGAACACGCCGCCTGCAAATCCGCCCAGATGGACCAGATGCGCAAGTGCCGCGCGGCCGTTTCCGGCGGCGAGACTGACCGCCGTCACCACGATGTTTCCCGTCATCGAATTCGCAAATATCCGGCCGTGGCCGACAAATGTGAACGCGTCGAGAAATCCACCGCACAACGTGAGCAGTATCGCGACTGCCGGATTTGCTTTCACTGATTCCATCTTCATTTCCTGATGGCGGAAGCCCGAACATCATCCAGTCCGTATCGGCGCTCCCGCATGGGAGCGCCATCGCTCATGCGCCGCGCCTTATTTGTGCGCAACGTAAGGCATCACCATCTTGCGCGGATCGACGATCCGGTCGAAGTCCGCTTCGCTAACGTAATTGAGCTTGAGTGCCGCTTCCTTTAGCGTGAGGTCATTGTCGTACGCGTAATGCGCGATCTTCGAAGCCTTGTCGTAACCAATGACCGGCGCCAGCGCGGTGACGAGCATCAACGAGCGGTCCACGTTCTCCTTGATCTTCTTCAGGTTTGGCTTTGTGCCCTCCACGAGGAACTTGCGGAAGTTCGTGCAGGAGTCCGTCATGATCGTGATCGAGTGCGTGATGTCGAAAATGATAAGCGGCTTGTACACGTTCATTTCCAGGTATCCGCTTGCGCCGCCGATTCCCGTGGAAACATCGCTGCCCATGACATGCGTGGCCACCATGGCGAGCGCTTCCGCCTGCGTGGGATTGACCTTGCCGGGCATGATCGACGAGCCCGGCTCGTTTTCCGGAATGATCAGTTCTGCGAAGCCGGCACGGGGTCCGCACGACATCAACCGGATGTCGTTAGCGATCTTGTAGAGCGACACGGCCAGCGTGCGCATGGTACCTGACAGGTGAACGAGCGCATCGTGGGCGCCCTGCACGGTGAACTTGTTTGGAGCGGTCACGAACGGCAGGTTCGTGAGACGCGCAATTTCGGCGGCGGCGGCGGGCGCAAACCGTGGCGTCGTGTTCAGGCCGGTACCCACCGCCGTCCCGCCCAGCGCAAGGCGGTAGACACCCTTGAGCGCATCGTCGAGCCGTTCGAGGTTGTCGGTCAGCATGCCCTCGTAGCCGGACCATTCCTGACCGAGCGTGATGGGCGTCGCATCCTGCATGTGCGTCCGGCCGATCTTGACGATGTCCATCCAGTCCTTCGCCTTCGCGCCGATGGAGTCGCGCAGGGTCGCCACGGCTGGCATCAGGCGCTGCTTGACGTTCATCGCGGCTGCCATGTACATGGCGGTCGGGAACGAGTCATTGGACGACTGCGACATGTTCACATGGTCATTGGGATGCACTGGAGCATGGCTGCCTAGCGGCGTGCCCGCGATCTGGCAGCAGCGGTTCGAGATCACCTCGTTGACGTTCATGTTGAACTGCGTGCCGCTGCCGGTCATCCACACGTGCAGCGGGAACATATCGGCGTGCTGGCCGGCGACAATCTCGTCACACACCTTGACGATCAGGTCGTGCTGCTGGTCAGTGAGCCGCTTCTCCGAGTAATTGACGTTGGCCGCTGCCTTTTTCAGGATCGCATAGGTGGTGACCATCTCCCTCGGCATCAGATCGGGGCCGATGCTGAAGTGCTCGAGCGAGCGCTGGGTTTGCGCACCCCACAGTTTGTCGGCAGGCACATTGACGATGCCCATACTATCGGTCTCCTGGCGGAAGCCCGCCGCCGGCGCCGATGCCGATGCACCCGCATCAGCGGATTGTGCAAACGCTCTTGTGCTGGCAAGCGCCACCGATGCAAGAAGGGTGGATTGCATCATTTCCCTGCGATTCATCTGCGTTCCTTTAACTATCCAATTGCGACGCCCGATCCGGCCCGTCGAGAAACTAAACGCCGCTTGACTGCAACGGCACCCGAGTCGGGCGGGCGTCGTTTCCGATTCTCGACAGCCCTGCCCAATGACTGGTATTTGACCGGCGAGCGGTGATCCCCACATTTCACATTCGAGCCTTGAGATTTCAACTGAAACGTATTGAACAGCGCCGGTTTCAGCAGTAACAAAAGGCGCGATTGGCGGAAACAGAGGCATAACGGGCTCGAACAATAATTTCATCCACCCGATCCTCTCGTTGCAACGTTGAAAAGGAAGGGTGACTGGCCTGTTCTATTCAAAAAATGTACTGATTACGAACAGCTTTGTTCGTAGCAGGACGAAATGAAACCTTGGAGGTAGCTATCATGAAGCCCCTGATTCAAACCGTTGTGGTCGCAGCCGCCATTGCGGCTCCCGTTGCAGTGTTCGCCCAGGCGAACCAGTCCGTTACCCGTGCGCAGGTGCGAGCCGAATTGATCCAGATTGAAAAGGCTGGCTACAATCCGGCTCGAGGCGAAGATCCCGATTACCCAACAGATATTCAGGCTGCTGAAGCCAAGGTGGCTGCGCAGCACGCGGCGACGGGTGTCGGCGGTGCGGCGAGTGGGTCATCGGACGCGGGTCATCCGTTCGTCAAGGCCGACTGGAACGCGACGTACAAATTTCCTTGATACGCTCGCGCTTGAGTGGCGGGTGGTATTGGCCGCCTACCGCTCGGCGATCTTGCTTACTTGCACTTATAAGAACACCCACCATCGCGGTAAACAAGATGGTGGGCCAGTTCTTTTCCATACCCAGCCACCCGATTGATGGTGGTAACGCACAGACCCTCATAGGTTACGCCGTAAGCGACGCGCCTAGAAGGCACTTTCGGCCAGATCCGGAATCCTGGTGGGATGACAAAACGCAGGCCCTACCCAACGGATGTATCGGATAAACAATGGCACTTCGCTACTCCTTATCTGACCTTGATGAGCAAAGACGCACCGCAGCGCCGCTACGAACTGCGCGATATGTCCAACGCGCTGCGCTGGATCGTGCGCGCGGGTGCGCCGTGGCGTTCGTTGCCCAATGACTTTCCACCGTGGGGAATGGGCTACCAGCAGACGCAGCGCTGGATCCATGCGGGCTGTTTCGAGGCCATGGCGAATGCCCCACGTTTGACCATCCGGATCACGCAGGACCGCCGCGGTCAAGCCAGCGCGGTCATTCTCGATGGGCGTACCCTGCAGTCGACCTGCGAGAGCGAGCCTCGTGCCGGTTACGACGGCTACAAACGCAAACGCGGCAGCAAGGTCCACATGGCGGCCGACACGTTGGGGCAACTGCTTGCTGTGCACGTGACGCCAGCCAACGAACAGGAGTGCGCACTGAGCGTTGGGCGGATTTCGGAGTGGACCGGCCATTCACGTGACGACTGTGTCGCCTTTGCGACCGGCAGAAAGTGGCCGCACTCGGAAGTTCGTCGCCCAACGCTGCTCGTGCATCCTACCGCTGCTCCGAACTTCCGTAGCCACCCGTTGCGGTCGTTCAACCCGAGTGACCACAGCGGCGGCTTCCGGGGTATAACGGCCGCTCCAACCGCATTCTTATGCCATTAAGCGCAATGCCGCTAACAGCGGAGTTATGCGCTAGACGGCGCACGTGTTCTCGCATCAAGCTACCGCTCGCCACCGACCAACCGCTGCTGGCGAACAACGCGCCCAAAAGTTCGCAGGTGCGAATTTAAAAAGATCTTTCACAGTGAGATGGCCGACGTTAGCTGAACGACACTTTCTTGCGTCGGCCAAGCAGCAAACAAAGGGCGAGCAGCACGACAATCAAACCAGCAACGATGCCGCCGCGCGCAAGCGCGATCAGATTGGATGAGGGCCCGCCACGCCGCGCCTGCGCCACGTCCTGCTCCGTGATGGGCGCATTGCTATGCCCACCATATTGCTGCAACACGTAGCTGCCCAACAGCGCAACCTCGCGATTGCTCAGTTGCTCGGCGTCGGTCGGCTTGCCCCCGAAACCCGGCATGAACGCCTGGCCGTGCGCCGTCGTCCGATCCACTCCATAGAGAATGGCTGCAATCACATTCTTCGGAGCGCGCGAGCCGGTGACCGAGTTATCGAACAGGCTCGGGTAATACCCGTCCTTGCTGCCTTCGCCGTGCGCGGAGTGACAGGAGGCGCAATTGCCCTGAAATAGCTCGGCACCGGTGGGGTTCGAGTCGCCGTTGGTGACGCCGTCGGTGCCACGCAACGTTACGACCTCCATAGAGGCCTTGCCCTGCGTGAAGCGAGAGGCGTCGTCGGCCGGGTCGTGGACGGGGGGCACCGCCTTCACGTAAGTAGCGATCGCGTTCAGGTCATCCGTCGTCAGATACTGGAAGCTGTGTTCGACCGCTTCCCCCATGCTGCCGCCGGCCTGCGCCTTGCCCGCAACGCGTCCTGTACGCAGATATTCGACGAGCTCCGCGTGAGTCCAGTTGCCGATGCCGCTCGTCGGATCCGACGTGATGTTCGGGGCATGCCACGGACCGACATCCGCGCCGGCCAGGCCTTGGCTCGCCAACTCCTGCATCAAGAAGCCGCGCGGCGTATGACACGTGCCGCAATGCGCCGCGCCTTGCACGAGATAAGCGCCGCGATTCCACTCGACCGACTCGCGAGGATCCGCCTCGTATGGCTTCGGGTCCAGGAACAACAGATTCCAGAGCCTCATCGACATGCGCACGTTCATCGGGAACGGCAGACTGGTCTTCGGCCCCGGCTTGTCCACCGGCGTCACCGCTTGCGTAAAGTAGGTGTAAAGCGCATGCACGTCGTCGTCTGTCAATTTCGCATACGACGTATAAGGCATTGCCGGGTACAGATTCCCGCCGTCGCGACGTATGCCGTGTCGAACCGCGTCCGAGAATTCCTGCTCGGTGTAGTTCCCGATCCCGGCGTCCTTCGATGACGTGATGTTAGTGGAATAAATGGTCCCAAGCGGCGTACTGATCGCCAGTCCGCCCGCAAAGGGCTTGCCTTCGGGCGCCGTATGGCAAGCCACGCAGTCCGAGGCGGTTGCCAGGTATGCGCCACGCTTGATCAATCGGGAGGTTTGATTCAGGTCGTCTGCGGCATGAGCACAGACCGCCGTGACGATGCCCGCGACGAGCGCCGAGAGTCGACCAAGGCGATTTACAAGTTTGCGCATGTTTAACTGTGCTTCAGTTGATCAACGATGGCGTCTGCGGCCTTCAATGCTAAGGCCGTCATGGTGAGCGTGCTGTTCGACCCGGTTCCGGTCGACATCGCGGCGCCGCCCGGAAGGAACAGGTTCGGATGATTGTGTGCACGGCAATCCACGTCGACAACGGAGGTCGAGGGATCCGTGCCCATGATGCAGCCGCCCATGATGTGATCGCTGTTGAGAAACTCGGGCGAGATGACCACTTTGGTCGCACCGAGTCCGGCTGAGAGGCGCTTTAACGTCGGTACGGTATATTCCTGCGCGCTGCGGCGTACGTAGTCGCTGACGTCATAGTAGATGTTCGGCTTGTTGATTCCGAGCCAGTCCTTCTTGTCGGACAACGTGAGCCGATTGTAGGGCAGCGGCAGCGGCTCATGTTCCACGGTCAGCTTTGCCGTGCAGGCCGAAAGACGGCGAATCTCGGCGTCCAGCGCCTTGCCCACCAGCCCCTTCTTCAACGCCGCGGCCGCGCCGATCGGACTGCGTGCCAGGTTTTCCATGCGGAACATCGCACCCGCATATAGACTCCGGAACTCTCCCTGGGTCGTGTTGAGGATGCTGCTGCTCTGAACGGGGCCAACGCCAGTCCATAGCGGTTCGTCGAGTTCGACCTCGGCGATCAGCTTGGGCTGGTCCATCATGTTGCGGCCGACCTGATCGGAGCTGTTGGCCACGCCATTCGGATTGTTCGCGTCTTTTGAGAGCAAAAGCAGCTTCGGCGTCTCGATGCCGTTGCAGGCGATCACGAAGAGCTTACCCGTGACCCGGTGCGATCGTTTTTCCGGATCGAAATAATGCACGGCTTGAACGGCGTTCTTGTTCCCGGTCTCGATCCGGTACACGACTGCGTTCGTTAGGATCCGCCCACCCTTCGCCTCGATCCGGGGCAACGACGTCGCGGCGTCGTATTTGGCGCCGATGGGGCAGACAGGGAAGCAATTGTTGTTGCCACAGCACGCCGGGCGTCCGTGATAGGAAACGCCGCTGTTGCGCGCTTGAGGCGCCGGGATGTTCAGCAGGCCAATCTTCGCGGCGACATCGGTAAATCGTTGCTCGCCCGGTCCAAAGGGAATCGGCCCCATCGGATAGGGCTTCGAGCGTTTATTCCCCAGCGGCCATTGATGCGCGGGATCGGATGGCCCGCACACGCCCAATGCGTATTCCGCCCGCGTGTAGTACGGCTCGAGGACGTCATAGCCGAACGCCCAATCGCGCCCCACGCCATAAAGGCTTTTGAGCCGCATGTCATCGGGCGTCATACGCCAGCAAATCCCTGCCCAGTGCCATGTCGCGCCGCCTGCGTAACGCACGTAGCCTTGCATGTACGCACGTGCATTGGGGCCTTCCAGTTGCAGATACTCTTCCTGTTCGTGGGGCGTCCTCGTTTCGAGGTGCGGGGCCCACGGTTTGGGTGGATAAGGCGCATTCCAATGACCGATGCGAAGGCTGGGCGGCAAGTTGCGGAAGTTCTCCACAACGCGCCAGCGTTCGACCCGGGGGCCCGCCTCTAACATCAAAACTGACAACCCTGCATCGAGGGCCTGCTCCGCTATCTGGCAACCCACCACGCCGGTTCCCACGACGACGACGTCGGCGCTGTCATCACTCGACATTTGCTATTTCCTTTTGGAGCCAATCAGATTAAAAGCTGGGCATATCGCTCAAGGCGGCCGCGTCGGCGTTCCAGCCGTTGGGGCGCGACCTGGCGTAGCTCGGAATCGTCATCACGTCCCGCGTGGGCTGATACATCAGCGCGTGCTCGTAGGCGATCACCTCAGCGCCGGGCTCGTCCACCACGACGCCCAGGTACCACGCTGAGATGATGGCAAGCGCCGCTTCCTTGACCGGGCCGTCCGGCACGTCCGGGAAAAAGTCCTCAACAACGCGCGTGTTCTTCTTATTCGCGATCGCAAGCAGCGCCGTTACGTGATCGCGCAGTGCGGGGTCACGCGCAAGCATGGCAGCCGCGATGCGTTTGCCGATATGGCCATCGAGGCGGTGGGGAATCAGCCGCGACGAAATGCCCATGAACTGCGCCGCGAACTCGTCGGACAATGGCACCTGCGTGCAGAGCGCAGGAAGGGCGGCCATTGCCGCCACGCTTCCGGCCAACAAGAGGCCGCCCACCAGGACCTTGCGGCGAGAAAGAATGAACGCAGTGGGGTAGTCATCACGGTATCGGTCAGTCATATTTGTACGAACGCCTGGCAGCGGAAATCTGCATCATGGGTTTGGCAATGGGAACTCGGCGCACCTGCGAACCGTGCGTTATGACTTCGTCCGCTTTTGTGGGATGGCGGCATGCGGCAGTACACGAGCTGCAATGTGAGTCGATTTCCAAATGAAACTGGACTATTGCAATTGAAATTTGAGGCTCGCGGCGCCAACGCCGCGAGCCGGCCTTCAAGGCCTATACTTGAGCCACCTTGAACACGGCGACCTCATCCTGAAGTGCCCGAGCCTGTTCTGCCATCGAATGCGCGGCGGCGGAAGCCTGCTCGACCAACGCCGCATTCTGCTGCGTGACCCGATCCATCTGCGTGATCGCCACATTTACCTGCTCGATGCCGTCGCGTTGCTGTTGCGAGGCCGAAGCAATCTCGCTCATGATGCCCGTCACCCGCTGCACCGATTGCACGATTTCGACGATCGTGCCTCTAGCCTCTTCGACAAGCTTGGCCCCCGCACGAACGCGGTCCGCCGATTCGCCGATCAAGTCCTTGATGTCTTTCGCGGCCACGGCGCTGCGCTGCGCCAACGTGCGGACTTCGCCCGCAACCACGGCGAACCCGCGCCCTTGTTCGCCCGCCCGGGCCGCTTCCACAGCTGCATTCAGTGCGAGGATGTTCGTCTGGAATGCAATTCCCTCGATGAGCCCGATGATCTCGGAGACCTTGCTCGAACTTTCCGAAATTGCGTCCATCGTCCCCGATACCTGCGCGACGACATCTTCGCCTCGCACAGCAACGCTCGATGCGGTAGCGGCCAGCACGGCGGCCTGATTCGCGTTATCGGCGTTTTGTTGAACCGTCGACGTTAACTCTTCCATGCTCGCAGCCGTTTGCTCGAGAGCCGCCGCCTGCTCCTCCGTGCGCTGCGAGAGATCGGCATTACCCGCGGCCAACTGTTGGGTCGCTTCGCCGATGGAATGGCTGGCCTGCTTCACATTGCCGACGATTCTCGCCAACTGCGCAATCGCCGCATTCACGGCTTCCGCCAGCAAACCGACCTCGTCTCGCCGGCGCACATCAATTGCCACGCTCAGATCGCCCTGTGCCAGCGCTTGCGCGCCATATACAACCTCCTGCATGGGTTGGACGATTGAGCGGGTGGCCAAAATGGCCAGCGCCAGCGCGACGACGCAGGACAGCACGGCCGCGGTCCATAGCATGAGGCGCGCCGCTGCATAAGCGTCCACGGATTCTTGTTTAGCCTCGTCCATCGCCGATCCCGAGTGCCTGGCAAAGCCATCGAGAGCTGCGAAGTACGATTTCAGGATCGGCCCAAGGGCTGCCAGATCGTCCTGTGCACGGGGATCGTGCGCTCCCAGCTTATCGAGAACAGACACGAGTGCCACGTGGTAAGCCTCACGTGCATGCAAGACCGGCGCATAGGCGGCTTTGCCTCTGTCCGTCACCACATGTTGGCCCAGCTCTTTGTACGTTTCAGTATTCTCGTTGATCAGCCTGCGCATTTCGGCCAAATCTGACGCCTGCTGTTCGGGTGAATCGAGCAGCGTAGCGTAGGCCATCCGCGTCACGGTAAGGGAATTTTTTTCGATGAGCGTCAGGCGCTGCTGCTGACGCAGATGGAAGTCCACAATTGCATGCAGGTCATCGCTCATGCGCGACATCTTCACTTGTACAACCGAGCAAGTTGCAACCAGCAACAAAAGCACAACACCGAACGTCGCCATCAATCGACTGCCGATCTTCATACCGACTCCGTGAATTGCAATGGATCATATATCGGCATCGGCGGTTCGAAATTAAGGGGTACCAACGTTCCTTAATAGTCACAGGTGAAACTCGAATGCGTCACTTCGTTACCGACGTAACGAAGTGACGCTGTCCTTTCACTCGACTGCGGTCCGACGCGGCCGACCGTAGGCACCCGATGTCGCCGCCCAACCCGATACCCGTACTCACGTCAGCATTGCGGCAACGCGAGCCGTATGGCGGTCAGAGGTGCAATGCTTTGGTTCGAGTCGTTACTCCTGATAGGGCATCGAATGCCATGCCACCAAGGCCGACGCCAATCCCACCGCCAGTACCCCGGCAACGATCGCCTCACGCCGCCCCGGTGAAGGCGGCTCGCTCACCTGCCGTAGCGCCAGCCAGCCGTGCTCGGAGCGTGGTTCACGCTGGATGGCATAGCTGACGATCGAGGCGGCAATAAACGGGCAAGGTTGCGACGAGCGCGTAGGGCACGGCGCCAAGGGGCGCGAGGCCGCCCCCGCTCGACCGCCACGAACGCAGAGACGGTAACGACAGGCACGCCCAACCATTTGGTGTCGCCCGTTACCCATTCGACGATGAAGATCGGCACGAGCAACGCGGCTGCGCGCAACAACATATTCCAGTCAATCAACGACTCAGCATTCCAGACGAATTCCTGTAACGATCGGCGTGCCGCCATGCGTCCGTTGATCCGGCCGCTGCAACGGTGCTTGCCACCGGAATCGGTGCCCGGCGCATACCAGCACGTGACTCAAGGCTCGCGGCGGCCACCGAAATGACGCGCGAGGGATCACACAGGAAGCGCAATCATGAAGCTGCGTTTTGCGCCGTTTCCTGCGCCCACGTTTGCAAATTGCGAGCTTGTCTCCACCTCGCCGCCCTCGATCGAAATGCCTGCCTGTGCCTCTGACACACCGCCGCAAGGGTTGGAAAGTCGCTATCGCATTGCGTCGACAACCTGCCCGGTTGGGGGGCTGCGCGTTACCATGCTGGCACGACATCCCGTTTCGAAAGGAACAGGGATCGCGAATGGGTGATAACTTTATCAGTATAACCCCTTGCACGTGGGTCGCGCTAGTGACGCCAAAATTCGTCATGCAGCAGCTGCAAGGGCGTCCTCGACGGGCTTCATGTGAAGGGACTTGTCGGCATCGTCGCGGTACGAGTGCCAGTGTCGTGCGGATTTATTTCGCAGGAAGGTCGACAGACGCTGCGGATGCCTGGCGTCGCATCTACGATGTACTTCGGCCACTCGTTCGCGCAAGCTGAATGCTCCCTCATTGCCAGGTCCTGCCGCTGGTGAACGCTGGCTCATGGCCGCCGCCGTTCCGTCGGCGAATGCGCCCAACCGCCCCACTGCAGCCGCTCAAATCGGAGGTTCGTAGGCCGGTATCGGCGGAAGAACGTCCATTCGCCCGGATACGGTCGCCCGTGCACTCCGGCCTGGAGTTGCGGTTCGTCGACGCGACGAGAACTGGCAATCACTGCGGCCGAGGTGCGAACTTAGCCGCCCGCAGCCTGGCCATTCGACGCGCCGAGCACCGGGGACAACGTCTCGATGAGTCGCTCTCTTGCTCAGGCCCGACTCGCCGTCGCAAGATCCTCTGTCACTGCAAGAAACCTCGCCACGTCACCCGGTCCGTGGCAATGCAATGGAGAGATGCGCACGGCGCCGTCAAGACGGAACGATTTCAACATGCGCCCCGAGTAAAGGCTCGTCGCGATTCGCTCATATACGGTCACTCCACGCTCCTCATAGGCGCGCACGGCGGTGGTCGGGTCCAACCCATCGAAGCCTATGCCTGCGATCAGGTCGCGGCGCGTCAAGTCGTCGTGGTCCCAGAACACTCGCACGCCGTCAATGGCTCGCAGTCCACGCTGTCCTGCAACCCCGTCGAGCAACAACGAAAGCAGCGCACGCTCGTGCTCCTCGATACGCAGCATGCCCTTCACGAGCAGTTCGCGCCGGTCTTCGGCGTCGCTGAATTGCGCACCGATCCACGCGACGTAGTCGACGATTGCGCTCACGACAGCGAAGTGCGCCGGCGCGGGACTTCCCAGTTCCCAGACGCCCTTCTCCCTGGCATCGAGCCGATGATGCGGCAGCTCGGCGAGTCGTTCCGACAGCCACGCGACGCCCGCTCCTCTGCAGCCAAAGAACTTGTAAGGCGCAAAACTGATGCCGTCGACCGGCGTCTTCTGCAGGTCGATGACCGCGTGCGGCGCATGCTGGACTGCATCGACGATGATGTACAGATCCGGCTTGCGCGCCCGCGCCCGTTCGACGATGGCCGCGATATCCAGTTTCGCACCTGAAATGTTGGAAGCGTACATCACGCTCAGCAGCGCGGTGTCGTCGTCGATCAGGGAGACGATCGCATCTGCATCGATACCGCCCGTCTCGGCGTTGCTCGGCGCGATGCGCAATGCCTTGCCCGTGCGTTCGCAGTAGAGCTTCATCGCATCGAAGGATGATGGATGCTCGAGAATGGTCGTCACGGCGTTCGTTCCCGGCACGTTCTCCATAACGGCGCGCACCATCTCGAACATCGCGGCCGATGCCGTCAGCGAGAGATACACACTGCCGTCTCGCGCGTTAAAGATGCGGCGAATGTCTTCTTCTCCGCGGGTCTGGATGTCCTGCAAATACCGTGCGCGCTCGTGAATGCGCTCGGGACAATCCGGCAGCGCATCGATGCGAGCGAACGCTTCCGACGCCGCCTTCAGTCTGAACGATCCGCCGGCGTTGTCGAAGAAGAGGCGCGCACGCCCATCGACATCGCAATCGACGTAATGAAAGCGGCTCTTGATCTGCTCCATGAGCGATTCGGCAAACAACTGCCCCTGGCGACTGCTCATCTTACTTGCTCCTCGTTCCATGATTTCCCTGTCTGTCTTCACCGATGCTCACGCGTCCAGCGAGGCGACGTAAGCCTTACCCTTCTCCGCGTCGTACTGGCCTTCCCATCTGGCGATGACGAGAGGAGCGAGCGCATTGCCGACCACGTTCAGCGCAGTGCGTCCCATGTCCATGATGCGATCGACGCCCGCGATGAACGCGAGCCCTTCGAGCGGCAGACCCGCGCTCGCGAGCGTCGTCAGCAAGATGACAAACATGAAGCCAGGGACGCCCGCCGCGCCTTTGGACGTGACGACCATCGTCAGCACGAGCACGATCTGCTCTTGCAGGCCGAGATGCACGCCATAGAGCTGCGCGACGAACAGCGTGCCGATGCCGAGGTAGATTGAAGCGCCGTCGAGGTTGAAGGTGTAACCCGTTGGCACCACGAAGGTCGTGATGCTTTTGGGCACGCCGAAGTCCTCCATCTTTTTCATGAGTTGCGGCAGCACCGTAGCCGAACTGCAAGTGGAGAACGCGATGATGAGTTCATCCTTGATGACTCGGAGCAACGTGAAGATGTTGAAACCGAAGAGTCGCGCGGTCACACCCAGCACGAACACCGCAAACAGAATGATCGCGAGATACGTAACCGCGACGAGCTTGATCAGCGGAAGCAGCGAACCGAAGCCGAAGCTCGCGACGGTCACAGCGATCAACGCGCACACGCCGAAGGGCGCATACCGCATGACCATGCCGGTGACCTTGAACATGGCATCGCTGATACCTTTGAACGTCGCAAGCACGGGCTTGCGATATTCGGCGGGCACCGATTGCAAGCCGAGCCCGAAAAGCACGGAGAAGAAAATCACCGGTAACAGATCGCCGCGGCCCATCGCCATGATGACGTTGTCGGGAATGATGCTCAGCAACAGCGCCATGAAGCCGTGATGTCCCTGCGTCTGCTGCGACGTTTGCTGATAGCGCGAGATGTCGGTGTGGCCGAGTTGCGACAGATCGGTGCCGAGTCCCGGGTGCAGGACGTTGCCGAGCACGAGGCCCAGCACGATGGCGATCGTCGTGACCACTTCAAAGTAGATCAGCGTCTTCAGGCCGATGCGCCCGAGCGAACGGCCGTCGCCCACGCCCGCGATGCCCATCACCATGCTTGTGAAGACGATCGGCACCACGACCATCTTGATCAGGCGGATGAAGATGTCGCCGGCCGGCTGAAGAAAGCCGTTGATTGCCGATTCGCGAAACTCGGGAAAACGGTTGAGCACCGCGCCCACCGCAATACCGACGACGAGACCGATCAGGATTTGCCAGGCGAGCCCGACGCGCCGCTTGCGCTCCGCGCGCTGGGTTTGAGGTGTTTCCAAGACGGATTCCATGCATCCTCCAGACACTTGCCAGTTGATATGGATAGGCCGCTTCTTACTAGCGCACCCTGGCGAGCCTCGCCCGGGACTCGTTACAGCAAAAGGTAACCAGCCGAAAAGAACTAAAAAAACGATTTTTTTCTATGAGAAACTATCGCTTTAAGTGATGACAATGCCGAGCTCATGCTGACCTTCAAGCAGATGGAAGCGTTGTACTGGATCGTTCAGCTCGGTTCCTTCGAGGCCGCGGCGACGCGCCTGAACACGACCCAGTCGGCGGTATCCAAGCGCGTGCAGGAACTGGAGCGTGCGTTCGACGTCGCGGTGTTCGACCGCGCGAATCGCAGTGCGCGTCTCACGGAGAAAGGGACGGACTTCTTCGAGCACGCGAAGGAATTGCTCGAACGCCGCGACCGGATCGTCGAGCGCATGAGTTCGAAGGAATCGCTGGTGCGACAGATTCGCATCGGTGTCACCGAGCTCACGGCGCTGACGTGGCTGCCACGTCTCATCGCGGCGATTCAAGCCGAGTATCCGAAGGTCAAGGTCGAAGCGGAAGTCGATCTCAACGCGACGTTGCGCGAACGGCTGGCGGCGGCGACGGTGGACGTCATCATCGTGCCGCAGACGCACGAGGTCGAGGCGTTCGCTGCCACGCTCGTCGGTCAGGTCGAGAATGCATGGATGAGCGCGGCGAGCCTCGCGCCGGGCAAACGTGCCATTCCGCTGGCGGAGATCGCGAAGTTTCCGCTGATTTTGCAGGGCGGCTTATCCGGAACAGGCTACGTCTACAGCCGGTTTCTGGAAGAACAACGCGTGGCCTTGCAGAAAGTGCTGGCGAGCAACAGCCTCATCGCGCAGATCGGGCTGACGATTTCCGGGCTCGGCGTCAGCTACTTACCCAAAGCATGCCTCGCGCGCATGCTCGAGCGACGCGCGCTCGTCGTGGTGCCCACGCGGCCCGCGCTGCCACCTGTGAGATACATCGCCATGCATCGGGCAGAACAGTCACATTCGTTGAGTGCCGCGGTGGCGCGCCTGGCTGCGCAATCGTGCGATTTCTCCTCAAATCTGCTTGATCCCGGAAGCTAGCCATGAGCGTACGCAGTCAAGATCGCCGACTTACAGACCGAGCCTCGTGTGTTTCTCAATAGTCAGTAAGGTAGGAGCCGCCGGAAAAGAGGCCATCGGCGCCAAGCGGCCGCATACGAGTAACTAAATGAGGCAAGTGGCCACTACCCGGCTAAGTTCAAGTGCGGGCAGGTCGGCCTTTGCCGACAATCGGGTATCGGCTTCGGTCAGGCAGCTGCTTGAGATTCTCCCTCCCGACGTTCGTCGGTAGCTGTTGTCGCTCGCAATTTCCGCTAGCGGCGTCCACAGCGTTTTCTTACCATTGCCGCGGGCGTACCGGTCGCCGGGGCAGCCTCCGCAGCCGACCTTTCAGCCTGCCTTCGAGAGCAGCTCGACTCCCCCTTGCCGCAAGTCGCCTAAAAGGCCGCTGCCGTTGCGGTTTCGCATGCCCGCACTTGCCCCTCTTCCTCTCGCCTCCAACGAACGAATACGGCCAATTCAACGCTGTTTTGCCCTCTTGGCCCCCGAGGCTTAAGGACAGCGGACTACCCGGGTAAACGATGTAACCCGAGCGACCCCTCAATTATTGACACGGCTCTCAATTATGCTAAATTTCTATCGCATAATTGATTCTGTATCAAATAAGCCGATGTGACAGCGCGGTCAGATGGCACTCAAGACAACAACAATTCGTACAACTACTTATATGGAGATGCAGCATGCTTCGGAGACACGCAGCGCTTTGTTCCTTTACTGCCATTCTTGCCGCGCCGGCCTACGCTCAGAGTTCGGTGACGCTCTATGGAATTGTCGACATCGGCTTGACGTATACGAATAATGCACAGACAGGTGTCGTGGGCAGAAAGCCCGTCGGTGGCTCACAGTTCGCCTTGACAGACGCTCACGCGACCGGACTTAGCGGCAGCCGTTGGGGCCTGCGCGGCTCAGAGGACCTCGGTGGCGGGCTGAGTACGATATTCGTTCTGGAAAACGGCTTCCTTGCCAATAGCGGCGCGCTGGCACAAGGCGGTGCTGAATTCGGTCGCCAGGCTTACATTGGGTTGTCCAATCCGCTCGGCAAGGTGACGCTGGGCAGGCAATACGACCCTCTCATCGATTTTGTGCAGCCATTTGCGGCTTCGGGATCGTGGGCCGGCTATATGGGCGCCCACCCCGATGACCTCGACAATCTGACCAATACAAACCGGATCAACAATTCGATCAAGTTTTCCACGGCCAAATTCGGCGGCTTCAGCGCGGGCGCACTGTACAGCCTGGGAGGTGTCGCAGGCAACGCCACGCAAAATCAGATCTGGTCTCTTGGCGCGGGCTACACGGGCGGTGCTTTTTCGTTCGGCGCAGGCTACCTGAATGCGCGCGACCCGAATGTATCCTTTTACGGGAATACCCCGAACAAGGGGACAGCGACGGCGAACAACATCGGTTCGGCCGGAAGTCCCACGAGCCCGCAGTCGTATCCGGTCTACGCTGGATATGCTTCGGCAAAAACGCTCGAAATTCTGGGCGCCGGCGCTTCGTACACGCTTGGCGGCGCAGCTTTTTCATTTGCCGCGACCAACACACGATTCAACCACCTCGGCTCGACGTCCGGCCCGAATCCGCTCGGCTACAGTGGCGATGCCGTGTTTACCAGCTTTGATTTCAACGTGCGATACAGCCTCACTCCATACCTGCAACTGGGGAGCGGCATCGACTACACGCACCGAAACTCGGTAAAGGGCGACGACGGCGCGAAGTACCTGCAACTCGATCTCGCGGTCGATTACTTCCTGTCCAAGCGAACGGACCTTTACCTTCTGACCGCGATGCAACGCGCGATGGGAACGGATTCCCTGGGGCAATCCGCCGTAGCGTCAATCGCCGGTTTCAGCCCATCCACAACCAATAAGCAAATTGGCGTACGCATCGGCATTCGCCATAAGTTTTGAGGCTTTAGCCGGCGCTCGCTCCGCGCAGCTTACGGGGTGCGCGCGCAGTTTGCAGCTTTGCGGCGGCTGGCGCGCTCTGCGCCTGCCAAATCGCAAAACCGTCAAGCAGCAGTTTCAGGCCCTCGTCGAAGGCCTGTTCCGAGCTAAGCCGTGAGAAGGCCGCACCTACGATCTTCGCAGCCGGATAACGATCGTCGGGCACCTCGTCGAACTTCCCGCGCAGATAGGTCGAATGTTCCGCAGGCGACTGGCGACCCGCCGCTGAAATGCTCGACGACAACAGGTATTGCGCAAGCAGGTGATACGCGAGCGCTGCGCGATCGGCGGCGAAGCCACCTTGCAGGAAGGCGGATGTGATGTGATTGAACAGCGCCATCCCATAGTCGATCTCGCCCGGCGCCACCGCCTGAAACAGGCGAAAGCGGTTGTGTGAAGCCACATAAAGGCTCACCCCTGGCATTTCCCTGGCAAGC
Organism: Paraburkholderia sp. EG286B; assembly: GCF_040965655.1. Lineage (NCBI taxonomy): Bacteria > Pseudomonadati > Pseudomonadota > Betaproteobacteria > Burkholderiales > Burkholderiaceae > Paraburkholderia > Paraburkholderia sp. EG286B. The sequence goes on from NZ_JBFRCF010000009.1 coordinate 110,311, forward strand.
GAGTAAGACGTGCGCGCGATGATCTCCACATCGGAGCGCCAGTTTCCCGTCAAGGCTGGCAGCGCTTCGAGACGCCGCCGGTAGTAACCATTCAGGACGCCGGAAATGAGGTCGTCGCGACTGCCGAGGTAGTAATGAATCAGCCCAGGGGCGACTCCGAATTCCTTCGCCAACTGCACCATCGATACCTGATCGAGCGGCAGGGTCTTCGCCATTTCGCTCGCGCGTTCGATGATGACGTTGCGCGACAGCAAGGATTCCGCGCCGATGGGCGCTGCGGATTTCGGCGGGCGTCCGCGCCTGCGCGGTGGCAGTTCTGCGGTGGTTTCTGGCTTCCTGGTGGTACGTGCGGTCATCGATGACAGTCGTGGCTCGGGCAAGTCCCAACAGTGTACCTTCAAATTTTATTTGACATAGTCTCAATTAATTCATAACCTGATCTGCATCAAGCTCAAATTCTCATCGGAGGAGACGTGGATCAGGTGGAAAAAGCGGTCGTGACCGCTGGTTTGCGCGGTGCGAACTGGGACCCGGCACTCATGCGCCGCCCTCATACGGTCGTCCCTTACGCGCTGCAAACCGCAGACGGCCAGAAGACGCTCGGCTTTCTGTTTTCGGCGACGGGCGAGGAAAAGACGGTCGTGTCGATCATGCATCCGCGCGAGATGTCCGTGACGCACTACCTCGTACCCGCCGTGCTCGACGCCGGCTGCGCGTGCTGGGTACAGGGTCCGCGTTCTATCGGCAACGATCTGCGGCTCGAACACGAAATCGCCCTGCTCGACGTGGCGGCCGGCATGCAGCATCTGCGTACACTCGGCTATCGCGATATCGTGCTGCTCGGCAACTCGGGCGGCGGCGCGCTGTACGCGTTCTATAACCAGCAGTCGCAACTCGTTTCCGCACAGCGGTTGGCACGCACACCAGCGGGACGGCCCACAGGGCTTGCCGAGGTTGAACTGCCGGGCGCGGACGGCTTCATTCTGGTCTCTCCGCATCCGGGACAAGGTGCGATCCTGCTGAACAGTCTCGATCCAAGCGTTGTCGACGAGAACGACCCGACGTCCGTCGATCCCCTGCTCGACCCGTTTTCACCCGACAACGGCTATGACCCTGTTACGCGCACGGCGCGCTACACAAAAGCGTTCGTCGAACGCTACCGCGCAGCCCAACTGTTGCGTGCAAAGCAACTCGACGAAAAAGCGCGCAGCCTGATCGAACGAAAGCTGGATGCGCGCCGCCGCCTGAAGGGCGAAGCGCCCTCGTTTGCCGATCGTCGCGTCGCTGCGCATGCGCCGATCTTCCCGGTCTGGCGCACGGACGCCGATCTGCGCGCGTGGGATACCTCGCTCGATCCGTCCGATCGCAAGCCCGGCTCGCTGTGGGGCAACGATCCGTTCGCGTCGAACTGGGGCAGCGTTGCCTTCGGGCGCGTGGTCACGCCGGAATCGTGGCTTTCGACGTGGTCGGGACTTTCGTCGCAGGCATCGTTCGAGAAATGCGCCGCGTCGATCGTCGCCCCCACGCTGCTGCTCGAATACACGGGGGACCAGTGTGCGTTCCCGCAGGATTTCGAGGTCATCTTCAACGGCCTCGGCGCCGCCGACAAAACCCGCATTCGCGTGCGCGGCAACCACCACGGCATGGCACTGCAACGCGACGAGCCGTCGGGACGCGAGATCGCGGGGCGCCATATCGTCGAATGGCTGAACACGCGCTTCGGCGCACACTGAATACTGGAATTCGCATCACGATGGAGACAACGTTGGAACAACAGACAATCCGACCCCGCGTCGCGTTGCCGGGCGTGCGATACCCCGACGAAGCGAGGCTGCGCGCGTATCTCGACGCCGGCGTGCTCGGCACGCAGTCGCTGACATCGGCGCTGCGCGAAGCGTTCGAGAAACATGCCGCGAAGCCCGCGATCGTCGGCCCGGAGGCCGAGTACAGCTATGCGCAACTCGACGACCTCACTAACCGCTTCGGCGCTGCGCTGCTCGAGCTCGGCGCGCGGCCGCTCGATCGCGTAATCCTGCAGTGCGGTAACTGCAACGAGTTGCTGATCGCATTCATTGGCTGCCTGAAGGCCTCGCTGATTCCGCTGTGCGCGCTCCAGGCCTTCCGCAAGCATGAGATCACGTATCTCGGCAATCTCTGCGAGGCGACGGTACACGTGATCCAGGGTGATGACCCGAAGTTCGACGACGTCGCCTTCGCCGAGGAAATGCGCGAGCATGTGCCGTCCCTGAAGATCGCGATCCAGGCGCGCGGCGTGCAACGCGGCGAAACGCTCGCGTTGTGGTCGCTCATCGAAGGCATGCCCGCGGATGAAGCGCGCGGACGGCTTGCACAGATCGAGGATGATCCGTTCCAGGCCGCAGTATTTCAGCTCTCAGGCGGCACGACCGGCGTGCCGAAGATCATCCCTCGCTTTCACAACGAGTATCTATACAACATGCAGGCTGTCGCGGCGTGGAACGGCTATACGAGCGACGACGTCCTCTTCATGCCCACGCCGTTCATGCACAACATGAACATGGTCTGCTTCTTCGGGCCGATCCTCCTTGCGGGCGGGCGAGTGACGGTGTGCCCCGATATCTCCGCACAAACGCTCTCAACCACGATCGAGCACTACGACCCGACCTGGTACGGCCTTGCGGGCCCGATACTTTCACGCGTGGCAGACCAGATGAGGCGTGCCGCTCCCGAAACCAAGGCGCGCCGCAAGCTGATCGGCCCGAAGAACGCGCCGCGCCTGCGCGAGATGCTCGGCTCGCCCTGCTATCACATCTTCGGCATGACCGAGGGCGTGATCATGTTCACGCAGGCAGGCGATCCGGATTACGCGCTCGACGAATCCGTCGGCCGCCCGGTGTCCACGTGGGACGAGGTGAAAATCGTCGAAATTGGCGGCGAAAAGGAAGTTCCCGACGGCGAAACGGGCGAAGCGATTTTTCGCGGACCGTACACGATTCGCGGGTATTACAAGTCGGAAAAGGAAGACGTGCATCGCTTCACCGCCGACGGTTTTTATCGCTCAGGCGATCTCATGATGGCCGAGGTGATCGACGGAAAGCGTTACTACTTTTTCCGGGGTCGCACGAAAGACGTCGTCGATCGCGGCGGCGAAAAGATCAACGCGGAAGAACTCGAGAACGTCATTAACTGCTGTCCGAACGTGCATGCGTCGGCAGTCGTGGGCATGCCCGATCCGGTTTACGGCGAGAAGGTCTGCGCGTTCGTCGTGCTCGACCCGGCAGCCACGACGCTCACGCTCGCCGAACTTACGGCCTTTCTCGAAGCGGAAGGACTCGCAAAGTTCAAATGGCCCGAACGACTCGAATTGATTGACGAATTTCCTGTCACCGCGTCCGGCAAGCGCAGCAAGGTGTTGTTGCGCCAGCAATTGATCGAGCGTCTCCAGCATGAGGGCGCTGCATTCACCTCCAATCGAGGATAAGTCATGAACCAGCCCATCCACTCGTACCAGCTCGCGGGCCCCGTGCTGCGCGGCGTGCATCACACCGCGCGCCCCACCTGGAAGCTCGAAGAAACCGTGCATTTCTATCGCGACCTGCTCGGCCTGCCGCTCGTGCACGCGATCTCCGCGCGCGGTTGGGGTCCAGTCGATCACGCCGACTTTCTGCACTTCTTCTTCGACAGCGGCAACGGCAGCACGATTGCGTTCTTCTACTACATCGGCACCGAGCGTCCTGAACGGCTTGCACCAAGCGATCACTACCAGGTGAGAGCGACGCATACCGCGTGGCAGGTTACTGACGCGGCCGAGCTGGCCGCATGGCGCGCGCGTGTCGAGCAGGCAGGAATCGAACTGCGCTATCAGGTACGTCACGAAGTGATCGAGTCGATCTACTTCAACGATCCGAACGGTTACCCGATCGAAATCACCTACCAGACGCGCCCGTTCGACACCATGGATGCCGCGGACGCCGCCCGCACGATCGAAGCCGCAATCGACATGGAACGGCGAGGCGCGGCCGGCGAACCATTTGCCTCGATCGAACCGGTGTGGCAGTGCAAGGGGCGGCGTCTGGAAGTTTCTGGCGAGGCTGGGGTTGCTTCGGTCTTCGTACTCGACGTACCCGAATTCCGGCCACTCGTCGACGCAGCGCGCGGGTCTGGCATTTACCGCACGACGACGACCGGCGACGGCTATATCCGGATTGACGGCAATCCCGGCATCACGTTCACCCGCAAGGCGCTCGGCTTCAAGCCCGCGGTGTGGTACGGCGCGCTCACGGGCGGCCTCGCAGGCCGCATCGAGCAGTTCGATACCGACCGACTCGTGATCAGCCCGATGGTGCAACAATGAAAGTCGATATCGTAGGCGGCGGCCCGTCCGGCCTCTTTCTCGCCATCCTGCTTGCGCAGAGCGCGCCTGGCGTCGACATCGAAGTGTTCGAGCAGAACGCGCCCGATGCAACGTTCGGCTTCGGAGTCGTGCTCGCCGACACAGGTCTCGCTCGCCTCAGCGACGCTGCTCCAGAAGTCTGCGCCGAGCTGGTAAGGGCGATGAAATTCAGCACACAGCAGACCATCGTCAGCGACGAGAGGGCCATCACAGTGCAGCGTCCGGGCCAGGGGGGCGGGGCGATCGCACGGCTGCGACTGCTTTCGATCCTGCAGGAGCACGCTGCCCGCCTTGGCATTCGCGCGACTTGGTCCTCACGCGTGCTCGACGTCGCGACGCTCGACGGCGACATCGTTGTTGGTGCAGATGGCATCAATTCGCTTGTGCGCGCGAGCGATGAAGTGGGATTTGGCACGACCCGGCGAGACCTGAGCAATCATTTCGCGTGGTTCGGCGTGCAGAAGGCATTTGCGTGTCCCGCGCTCGTGTTCCGACGCCATGAAGGCGGCTATTTCGTCGCTCATTACTACCCTTATTCCGAAGACATGAGCACCTTCGTGGCCGAATGCGACGACAACACGTGGCACGATTTCGGCCTCGAACACGCCAGCGCCGAAGAACGCCGCGCGTTGTTCGAACGCGTCTTTGCGCCCGAACTCGCAGGCCACGGTCTTGTCTCGAACAACTCGATCTGGCGGCAGTTCCCGGTGATCCGCAACGCGAACTGGTTCAGCGGCAATCGTGTGCTGATCGGCGATGCCTTGGCCAGCGCACACTTCTCGATCGGTTCAGGCACGCGTATCGCGATGGAAGACTCGATCGCACTCGCACAGTCTATCGCAGCACACGCTGACGACGCAGGGGCCGCGCTGCACGCGTACGTCCAGGTGCGCCGCGAAGCAAAGGATCGGCTGATCGGCGCGTCGGAAGCCTCGTATGAATGGTACGAACAGATCCGCGAATGGATGAACGCATACACCCCGCACGAGTTCGTCTACCAGTTCATGACGCGCACGGGGCGCGTCGACGCAGCACGTCTGCGCGAGCAGTATCCCGCACTCATGCGTGAGCTGGCGAGCGCAGGCGCGGTGCCGGCCGGCGAGGCCATGCAATGACGCACAGCTACGAGTACGTGCTAGGCGTCACACCGTTCGTCGTGCGGCGAACGGTACGTTGGGGCGATTGCGATCCGGCCGGCGTCGTCTACACGGGGCGCTTTCCGGACTATCTGCTCGGCGCCCTGGCGCTCTTCAAGGATCACATCGCGGGCGGCTCGGGGGAAGCGCTCGGCCAGCCTTACGGCGTGGGTCTGCCCTGTCGCGGCATGACGTTCGACTTCGGGGGCACGCTTTGGCCCAACGACGTCGTCGATCTCGAATGCTACGTCGGCGAGATCCGCACACGCAGCTTCGACTTGCACTGTGAAGGCCGCCGCCCTGGCGGCGAACCGGTCTTCAGTGCGCGCTTCTCCCCGATCTGCGTTCACGCCCACGTGCGCGAGAGCACGGACATTCCCGCGCCGCTGCGCGCGACGTTGGCACGCCACGGGCGCGCCGTCACAACAAGGTGAACAGGACATGAATTACCGCATCGGGCAGATCGTGCCCAGCTCGAACATCACGATGGAAAAGGAGATTCCGGCGATGTTCGCGTCATACATGAGCGACCATCCCGAACACACATTCACGTTCCATTCGAGCCGCGTACGTATGCATAAGGTGGTCGCCGACGAACTTGAACGCATGAACCGCGACATGGGCCGCTGCGCCGTCGAGCTTGCCGATGCACGCGTCGATGTGCTCAGCACCGCGTGCCTCGTCGCGATCATGTGCATGGGCCACGGCTACCATCGCGCCGCGGCGCAGGCGCTGCGCGAGGCCATCGACGCGAACGTCGCGCGGCCGGTAGTGATGACATCAGCGGGCGCGCTCGTCGACGAACTCAAGAGCTTCGGTGCGAAGCGCATTGCGTTGATGGCACCGTACAGCGACGCGCTCACGCGGCGCGTCGTCGAATACATCGAGGCGGAAGGCATCGAGGTTCAGGACGCGATCAACTTCTCAATCGAAGACAACCTCGAAGTGGGCTCGCGCGACCCGCTCAAGCTGCTCGACGACGTCAAGCGCCTGAATACTCGCGGCGTGGATACGGTCGTGCTTTCCGCCTGTGTGCAGATGCCGTCGCTGCCCGCGTTGCAGCTTGCGCAACGCGAGCTTGGCGTGCCGGTCACGTCTACGGCGGCGTGCACGGTCCGCCAGATGCTCAGGCTGCTCGGACTCGAACCAGAGCTGCAAGGCGCCGGCGCGTATCTCGGCGACCGCCGCGGTCTCGACTGACCCGCAGCGCACAGGCGCCACCGCGTTCACCATCCATCCGGCGAGACCGGCCACAGAGCCGCGCCGGAAAAGAGCCATGAGGAGACAATCATGAGCGTCACTCCCGCAGCGCCCGTTGCAGCAACCCGTATCGCAGAACCCGGCAAGCTACAGCTCGCCACCATCGTTGGCGGGGCGGCTATCGGCATGGCCATCGGCTATGCGCCCGCCTTCAACGCCACCGCGGGCGTATTCGCGCCCGACGTCTTGCAAGAGTTTCACTGGACCCGCGAGCAGGCCGTCGTTTCGTACGCGGCATCGATGGGCGGCCTGGCGGTGGCGAGCCCGTTCGTCGGCATGCTGATGGACCGCTTCGGGGTGCGCCGCGTGATCCTCGTTTCGGCGATCGTGTTCAGCCTCGCCGTGGCGGCCATGAGCCTGCAGAATGGCAGCACGATGGCCTGGATCGCGCTTTCACTGCTGATCGGCGTGGCCGGCGCGGCGACTTCGGTGCTCGGGTATCTCGCGATCCTGCCGCAATGGTTCGACAGACGACTCGGTCTCGCCACAGGCTGCGCGATGATCGGGCTGGGCATCGGTGCCGCGATCGCCCCCACTGCGACGCAGCACCTGATCGCCGCGTATCAGTGGCGGCACGCCTACCAGATCATCGCGGGCGTCTCGCTCGTGGGCTCGCTGATCGCATATGCGCTCCTCAGCGAGCGTCGCCCAGCACCACACGCGCAGGCACACGACGACCGCTTCGCCAGCCGCACCGACGACACCCGCCCCTTCTCGCCGGTTAAGCTCGCCGTTATCTTTCTCGTCGCGTTTTTCGCTTCGAGCGCCACGCTCTCGCTCAATCCGCATCTGCCTGCGCTGCTGATGGACCGCGGTTTATCCGCCTCGTCTGCTGCACATTGCGCGTCGCTTATCGGAATTGGAATTCTCGTCGGACGCCTGCTTTCGGGTGTCCTGATCGACCGCTTCCATGCACCTCTTATCGGTACAGGATTTTTTCTCGCCGGCACGGCTGGCTATCTGCTTCTGATGAACGCATCGTCACTGCAGTCCGCCCTGCTCGCATGCGCATGCATCGGCCTCGCGATAGGCGCCGAAGGCGATCTGCTCTCGTACCTGGTACGCGCCTATCTGGGTCTGCGTCGTTTCGGCCTGCACTATGGGATCGCATTTGCGGGGTATGCCCTCGGCGCGGTAATAGGTCCGCTCGCGGCCGGCCGATATTTCGATATGAACGGCAATTACGAGTTGCCGCTGCGGCTCGCGCCGGTATTGCTCGTTGGCGCGAGCGCGCTGCTTTTGTCGCTTGGTAGATACCGTGCCCTGCACTCGGATCGTCCCGGTCGCGACTTAGCACGCGTAGACGCTTGACAAGCGCAAAATGCGAAAGGACGAACTCGATGGTGCGTCAGACCGCCAGAGGGAATACGAAGACGCCAATCGACGCCGTTTTAGCGCGTGTGGTCGTGCCTGCTGGCGACGCGACAAAGCTTTCGCACCAAAAGGGGCTTAAGCTGCTCGAGCAGAAGAACGCCGGGTTAGCGCACGACACCGTCGTTTCTTGACCTCACCCTCCAGTGCCTTGACGCGTTCACTCTGCGACGAACTCGCCCCCCTACTTACCGCTCTCACCTTTGTTCCGCTTGTCCCACCCAGCAATGACCGGTTCGTGCAGTCGAGTTCTGAGGCGGCGGGTTCCGAAGCGCGCACAAAAACGGATTGCTACGCGCTTTGCTGCGTCGCAAATGTCTGCTGAATGAATTTTTGCGCTTGCGGCGTGAGCGCATTCCTTATTCGGGTTTCCACCTGGTGAGCGCCCCCAAACCAAAGCCCGCCGGGCGTTTGTAGATTTGTTTTCGCGACCTGAAGCGGCTTGCACGAACAAACCATTGACATATGCCAGCTCGAACCTAGAATGGATATTGCTGCATCGCACCACTGACTCTCTTCTGTGTCTTGTTGTCCGCGAGCGGATCTCGTGGAATTCGGCACATCCACCTTTCATGGAGCCATTGATGAGCAGTCTTACAACGGAACAGCTCGTCGCCGCGCGGAAAGCCGGCGTCGAAACATCGTTTGTTTTCCTGAACAAAGCATTCGAAGGCATTGATAGATTGGCCGAACTGAATGTGCAAGCGGTCAAATCGATCCTCGCTGAAAATCAGGAATTTGTCATCAAGGCACTTTCGGCCAAAGATCCTCAGGAAACGTTTTCGCAACAGTCGATCCTGGCGCAACCTGTCCTTGAGAGGGTGCAGTCATACTGGCACCACGTCTACGAAATCCTCTCCAGCACGCAAGCCGAATTTTCTGCGCTCGCCGAAGCACAGTGCAAGCAGTTCCAGAGCGATGCGCGCTCTTTCATCGACGGGCTAACGGCAAATACGCCAGCGGGAAGTGAAGCCGCAGTGACGGCATGGAAGACATTCATCACGACCGCAAGCGATACGGCCAATTCGGTGTACGAAACTGTGGCGAAAGCCACAAGACAAGCAGTGGAAACTCCTGAAAGCGATCTCAACGCTGCGTCTACTGCCAAACGGACCCGCCAGAAGCTTGAATCTGTCGAATCCATTGCAAAGGAGTAGGCCTTTTGGCGCCGACAGCTCGCGCCAGAACGGGAACACATTCCTGGTTACTGTTTTGCACATGACCTCCTGGAGCTAAACGGCATCGCAGGATTTCGGGCACCGGCATGGGATACCTGATGCAGTCCGTGCATGTCAGTGCTCTACGGCGCGGGACGCGCCCGCAACGTCGTGCGGGCAGCCCCTGCCGCTTCGTCACTTTGCGCCATGCAATTTGAAAAGTCACCATGACGATACCTGTTCTAACCACGCACCGAGGCTATCGGCTGAGGGCGAGCGCTGCGCCGATGCTCGACGGTCTCAATCGGGCAGACCTGGTCATCGAGCAACCAGGGAATTCTCCGCAGAATTTTGCCGCCCTGGATTACTTCCACGATGCTGAGCATGCTTTGAAATACGCCGTGGCGTGGGGGCGAATCTGGGTCGACATGCAGACGTGTAGCGAAACCGCCGTTAGGTGGCGTTGTGAAGTCCATTCGCCAGTCCATGCGTAGTGTTGCACGGTGTCCGCGTTCGCCTCTTATAAAGGGTTCTTCCGGGAGCGCCGCATCGGTTTCATTCAAGGCACTGCGCGCAACCTGCCACACAATCTGGAAAAACGGCGAGCGCGCCCTCCTTCTATATGGCGCTTTGCACAGCGAGATGTCATATCGAACCCATGACGGAATGCGGGGAATGGAATGCTTCTAATGAAGACAGCCAAAAAGCTCACTCTTCTTTGACGCCGCCGTCGGGTCGTTGTGAAACTGTGAAATATGGAATCCTGATCAAAATGCGTTCGAATCGATCAGTGCAGTTGGCCGCCGCCTCTTCGGGGTCGCTCTTTCCGGTCCGGCGGCTAAAAGATCGCTGAATTGCAAACACGCAATGCGGGTAGACACCATTGAAAGTACAACCAGACGCAGGGGGAACCGAACATGTGGCGACTGCTTGCAAGCCTGATTGCACATCAGGCGCCGACTCCCGAGAAGCAGGCTGAACGCGAGGTGAAGGACCTACGCATGGACCTGTTTCAGGCGGAGCAACAAGTAATGCATGCACAGATTCGTGTGGATTACTACCGGGCCCGCCTGGCCTTCATAGAGGATGTGGCGCGCAACGGAATCGAGCAGGTGTCTGACCAGCGCAAGGGGCGCCACGAACAACGTGAAAATGCCGTCCGGCCTGGGTTCAAGCTCCAACCGGCGCAAGCGAACGAGAGAATTGTCGGCGTTGGGCAGTAAGGATGACATGCTCGATCTGTCGCGCAAGTCCGATCAATATGTGCGGACCCTGCCTCATACCGAGAGCAGCCGATGCGCGAGGCTGATTCACGGGAAGTAGCAACGCCCCCAGCGAGGCCTCCTCTACTGCTCGCTACGAACATCGTTCCGCCCCGGCTTCTCGCTGGTCTTATTGATCGTCCGGGCCTTATCCGGTTCGTCGCGGACGCGGAGAACAAACGGCTCATGGTGATCAAGGCGCCGGCCGGCTTCGGCAAGACGTCCCTCGCGCTGACGTGGCTCCAGCCGCTGCGGCACGGGGCGTGTTGGTCGCCTGGCTTTCGATCGACGCCGAGGACGACGAGCCCGTGCGCTTCGTCTATCACCTCGCTCAGGCGCTCCGATACGCCTGCGGCAACCTGGGCGAGTCGGCAATCGGGCTCACGGTAGCGGGTTCGCTCGCGCCGGCCCAATCGATCATATCTGCGCTCATCAACGAGCTGGCCGAGGTCGGTGACGAGGTCAGCAACGTGACGTTTCCCTTCTTCGTTGCTGCGAGCAGTGGACTCGTGTTTCAGCGCCGTTGTCATGTACCTTCGGCGCATGAGCACGATCTTCTCCGCCACCGGTTCGGAGTGTCGGTTCAGGACGTTGCGTCAGGTGAGCGGCCACGCTTTATAAACCCTTGAAGCGCCTCGACTGCTCCCAGGTCCCCACGCTCCTGTAGCTTCATGGCGAGTGCGCGCGCAAATATTTTCAGATCCTCGCGTCCGTGTGCGGCCTCAAACTGGTGAAGCGTTTCCCTGATGGCCGCCTGCATGCTTTCTTCGTGCAGCATGCTCGCGATGTGGGAAACGCCCCGCGCCAGCTCCATTTCATGCTCAGTCAGCCACAGCGCATCAACAACTGCCCTCTTGCGACGACCTCTTGTCATATCAATGCTCCTGGCCTATGCCTGGTCAACTGTTGGTTCGCTTCGACAACCCAAGAGGCGCATCCGCGCAAGTGACGGTGACGACGGATGAGTCCGCGCCGCACTAATCGAGCATCCAGGAGAGTCGCGGCCGCCCGTGCAGTGGCAGCGAACATCGTATTTTTGACGGCAGTTGATGTGCGCGAGCTTTCGGCGGAGGAATCGTCATCCGTGGCGCCAGAGTTGAAAGTCGCAGTCACTCATGCCAATCCACTTCGCTGCAGGTTGAGCTGACACTGGCCCGCCTGAGCGCCACGTCAATACGTGCTGTCAGATCCTGAGCAGGATGATGATTTCGAGGCCTAACGTTAGTGTCAAACAGTCGCGATCAATACGTAGCGCTTACGTGGTGCCGCGTTCCGCATTCACCGCAACGAAGGCGCGCGCCTGTGGGGGCGGTTTCTCAATAAATCAACATCTGCCCGGATTGCCGCATTTTTGTTAATTACACTCATTTCTGATTATTTTGTCAATATAAAATGAAGGCTTGAGCGACTCTTACTAGTTCCGGCGCTTCGAGCAGGAGTTCATGGTAGATAGCGTCAAGCAGCACGGCCGGTCGGTCCTGCAGACCGTCGTCAAGTTTTTCTCCACTGGGCGTCGGGATTCACTGAGCGCCCAATGGCGAGAAGATTTTCGGGCAAACCATCTCCGCGTCTCCTCCAGAGCTCGTGCCCGATAACCGGGACACGTGCACCAACTCGAACCAGCCGCGACCCACACCAAGCGATGAGGCGAAGACGGCTCTTGCCGCGCTGCAACACGAAGGAACTCGTTCGGTACCTGATTTGGTTCTGCAAGCAGACGCGCGTTCGTGAAACAGTACATCGCGCCCTATACTGTTTCGAGGACGCGGCGGGTCTTTCATGTCGCGGTTGGTGCACTTATCCGAACATTTGCGAATGGACCGGCTTCGTTTCCGCAACTGGCAGATGGCGATTGCGATGTCCGCATTGGCGTCGCTCATTTTCATCGCCGATACCGTCACAGTCCTCGACATCGCTGTAGCCACCCTGTACGTGCTTGTCGTGTTGCTGTCAGCGAGGTCCGGGTCGACTCGTACGGTAATGTGGGCGGGCGCGGCATGCATCGCGCTCACTGCGATCAGCTGGATTCTCACGCAGCCGGGCGGCCCTGTCATTGAGGGAGTCATCAATGAAATCATAAGCGTGGTCACGATTGCAGTGGTGACGCTTCTCATGATGCGCAATGTGCGGACCGAGCAGAGGCATCGATATCAGGCAAGCCTGCTCGAACTGACTCGCGATGCCTTCTTGACGTGGGACATGAGCGGGAAAGTGCTCTACTGGAACCCTGGCGCGGAAGCGCTGTACGGGTTCGACCGAGAGGCAGTCCTCGGCAAAATCGTCCACACCGTGCTCAACACGGAATTCACTGTACCGCTAGAACAGATCATCGACTGGCTGCTCCAGCACGATAGCTGGGAAGGCCAATTCGTCCGGCGTCGGGCCGACGGCGCAACTTGCATCGTAAGCGGCCGCCTGACGTTGCAGCGCGATGCGGCCGGTCGACCTTCGATGGTTCTCGAAACCAACAACGATATTACCGACCGCGTGCGCCTAGAAGATGCGCTCGAGCAGGCGCGCTCCGACCTCTTCCGGATGAACCGCGTACTCGTCCTTGGCGAGATGACTGCGTCCATCGCACACGAGATCAAACAGCCGATTGCCGCGATGATGACGAGCGCGACGGCGGCGCTGAACTGGCTCGGTCACGTTCCCCCGGACACGCAGAAGGCGGCGCAGGCCGTTGCGCGAATCGTCAACGATGGCGACCGCGCGGTCGAGGTGCTCGCGCGTGTACGTTCGCTCGTCAAGAAGGCGCCGCCGCGCTCGGAGCGCTGGGATATGAACGAAGCGGTAAAAGAAGCAACCGTGCTAACTCGGGCCGACATCGCGCGCAACCGTATCCGGCTCATGCAGGAAATCGAAGATGCCCCTCTCTTTATCGACGGCGATCGCGTCCAGGTCCAACAGGTACTCATCAATCTGATAGTGAACGCGATAGATGCAATGCGTGACGTGGACGACCAACACCGCGAAATGACCATCGCGACAGGCGTCGATCCGAAAGGCTATGCGTTCATCGAGGTGCGGGATACGGGCGCCGGGATACAGGGCGCAGAATCCGCACGCCTCTTCGAATCATTTTATACGACGAAACCGGAAGGCATGGGGCTGGGTCTAGCGATCTGCAAGTCCATCGCGGAGGCGCACGGCGGACGCATCGAGGCCAGTCCGGGGCAGTCCCGCGGCGCAGTGTTCCGGCTGACCCTGCCTGCCGAACGACACGAATGCACCGGGGCGGCGTAAGAGCTGTGATGGCTCAGCGGTAACAGCGGCCGGCCGTAGCGTTCGCGGTGCCGAGCATGCCACGACGCAACCGGAATTCAATTCGAGCATACGATCCGGCCAGAGCCGGCGCAGAACTGCGTTCGCACATTTACCCCCTTCCCTGGTTATCGCCGTACCATACTAAAATGGTGGTTCTTCCTCGAACAGGTCACGACGTGCGTGCGACAGGCACGCCAGATACTGCAGGCCTCGTCCGCGCCTACCAGGGACTTTCCATGGCTACCGATAGACATGTTCCGTCGGCTACGAGTGGTATCCGTGGCTCGACAGTCTTCGTCGTCGACGATGATGAGTCCATCCGTCTCGCGTTGCGCGACTTGCTGGAGTCGGTCGGGTATGGCGTCGAAACATTCGGCTCTGTCCGGGAATTCCTCGATTTCCGCAAATCCGGTGGCCCCAGTTGTCTTGTACTCGACGTCAGGCTGAAAGGGGAAAGCGGTTTGGCATTCCAGCAGGCGATGGCTCGCGAAGGATTGCATATGCCGGTGCTTTTCATGACCGGTCACGGCGACATGGAAATGTCGGTGCGAGCGATGAGAGCTGGCGCATTCCATTTCTTCCCGAAGCCGTTTCGCGACCAGGACATGCTCGACGCGATCTCCGAGGCACTTTCAAAGGACGCGCAACGCCTCGAAAAGGAGCAAAGCCTCACGGCGCTACGCGCGGCCTACGACTCGCTAACGCCGCGTGAACGAGAAATCCTGGCCCTGGTCGTGCGCGGCATGCTGAACAAGCAGATCGCCGTGCAGCTCAACGTCAGCGAAATCACCGTGAAGATACATCGGGGACAGTTGATGAAAAAAATGGACGCGCATTCGCTTGCGGATCTCGTGTTCAAAGCCGCTGCGCTCGATATCGGCCCGAAGCCTGGGCAGCCGCATACCTGAGAAGTCTCCGCCATGGATGGGCGGAACACACTCAAACACGCCGGTCCCGTGTGCCCGGTTCAGATTGGTTTGCAAGCTCGGGCTTCAGTGCTAGCGCGTCCACTGATTCAGAAGCGTCACGGCCTGGCTCGCCTGCACTCGCGAGCGCACCTGGTCGCTCGTGAACGCACTCACGACGATTGTCGGCGTCCCCATCCCCGGAGCAACGTCACGCCGACCCAACGGCGGCAAGACTGCGTGCCGGATAATACACGCTAAGGAAAACTGGCTTTTCTCCGAGGTCTTACATCGATTTACGAACAAAGTGGCGCTATCGCGCGGTCTGTAGCCACCCTCAATGCAAGGTTCCGAACATCACGTCAGCGCACTCGCAGGGCGTAAGGCCCCAACGGAAATAGTTTTCAAGACGGTGTGCAGTAAAGTTGTCAAGAACGTACATGGGCTGAATGTAGCCAACCAAAACGGAATGGTGATACCAGGCTTCAATCCAGCTGTGCAATTCCGCTACGTCCTTCAGTTGCTCGGCAGTTTGAGATTCAGCGCAGTTCTCCAACATTTTGCTTTCCTTAGTACAAAAGATAATGCAATTCGTGGACTTCTTGCCGGAGCGTGTCGACGGACCGGATTCAACCCCTTTGATGCATACGAATGAGCCGCCATATGAAAACGCTCAACGCGAACCCACCGCCCGATCGCACCTGCCATAAGACAAGATAGTCTTGCCAGATCGATGATTCCATTCTACTAACGGGTAGCGCCGCCTCTACGTGCGCATCGAATGCTATACGCCGGTATAAGGCGCAGGGAGTTCGCGTGCAATACGTGCGCACAACGCAGCGGCGGAAAATGCGCCTTTCACGCCAGGCAGGCTGCGATTTTCCCCAAGGTCGCACATTCGCTCGCGGACATCGTGTTCAAGCCCGTGGCAATGGAAACAGGGCGCAGTATCAACGTCTGCTTGCTGACGGGTGGTAGATGATTCAAAGGAGGGGGCGCAACTGTCGACTTTCCGGTTCCCGGGTCAGAACCGGATGTTTGCAAGTTCGCGCTTAAGAGCCATGGCGTCCACTGGTTTATCGAGGAGCGCGACGGCCGCGCTTGCCCGCACCCGCAACCGCAGCTCGTCACTTGGGAACGCGCTCACAAAGATTGTCGGTGGCGCTGCGCCCAGCGCTACAAGACGATCGAGCAACTCCAGGCCGGTCATGCCGGGCATACGGATGTCGGAAATCAGGACGCCATCCTCGGTGCGCAAGCGGGCGGTGCGCGCAGCCAGATACTCGTCCGGCGCAGCAAAGACCTGCGTCGGATAGCCGAGCGATTCCACAAGGCTCTCGATTGCAAGGCGCGAGGATTCATCGTCGTCAACAATCCAGACGGTCCCCTGAGCCCGGCTCGGGGGCGGAGCGCTAGTTGGACGGCTTGAGGGCATGAGTTTTCCGCCGAAGTACCCGCGAATCCAATCTATCTGGCCAATAGCTGCTTGTCCATAATACCGGCGTATATCGCGCTATCCCTCCGGAATGTATAGCCAGGCGCCTGGCGCAGCGTTGCGACTCGCTGTGTGCCCCCGGTTCGAAACCGGCTTTTGTCCATTCGCGTCCGTACCATCCGCACACTTGCTTCACCCCGTTGGCAATGCGGGTCATACGAACGTATAGATGCCGCAAGCAACGGTAGGCGAAGGTCGATACGCTAGCAGAATGGAATCGATACCGATCTTCCTTCTATCTTGGCAATCATAGACGGTGTTGCTTCGGCGCCTGATTTATGACGTCGTGACAGGTCCCTCTCCGTCTACCAGGAGCCGATGCGTCGCAAGCTGTTCGCTAACTGGCAGCAAGCAATTCGTGAGTCACGGCGCGCAGGTGTTCCCGTCAAGTATGTCGGCGAAGGGGTTGAACCATGTTCAGCAAGCGCACACGTCATGGCGATCTGCCACAGCCCGCGCTCGATGCCCGCAGCGGCATCGAGCCATCCGGGCTGGCGACCACCGTTTCAGCACTTGTCGTTTGCTGGTGGGAGTTGATCGAGATAGCGCTCGACTTCACATCGACAGACGACGCCACGCTAGCCACGACGATAGGAACACGATTAATCGTGGTGGTGTGCGGGCTCGCAGTCGTACTCAACTCCCGGATTGCACGCTCGGTCTTCTGTTTTCTTTGCGCGATGAGCGCGCTCGCGATCGCCCCTGCGCTTGCAGCGGTTCACCTTACTGGACCGCTGCTCCAGCCAGCCGTCGCTTTCATCGACTGCGTAACGAAAATCCTGTTTCTGGCCAGCAGCCTTCTCTCGTCTATAGGCGGCCGCCGTCCAGATAAGCGAAATATTAGTCCCGCGTTCGCACCAGCCGTAGTGTCGCCGCGCGTCCCGGATGCGGACAGCACTACTCACCAACCTTCTATTCGAGCTAACTGACATGTCCAACAGACTGCACAACTGGATCTACATCGGCGCCAACGCATACGACGAATACACGTTCGTCCCTTGGCTCAACAGGAACATGTACCGCAGAACAGTTGACCTCAACCAGGTCTGCATCCAGTAACTCTTTCTGTTTTTTCCCGGTCGCCTGACGTTGCTGATCTGACGTGGAATGCGCTCATAGTCACAGCTATCAGGCCGCCTTCCGTTGTGGCTTTATGGCGTAAATCACTGCTCCCCGTTCGAACAGTTTCCCCTCACCTCGCTCTGAAAGGAGCGCTCTTATGGAAGCCTCAGCCCTGCTGTTGTCGAGGATACAATTCGCGGCGACCGTTTCCTTCCACATCATCTTCCCATCGTTCACCATCGGACTGGCTGCGCGGCTGGCCGTACTCGAAGCGATGGCACTCGCGACCGCAAACCGTGTCTACCGTGAGGTATTCGGATTCTGGCTCAAGATATTCGGCGTTGCTGTCGGCATGGGGGGTGTCTCCGGACTCGATACGGCATTCCAGTTCGGGACGAACGGGAGTGAACTGTCGAGAGCAAGTGGTCCCATCCCGGGCCCACTGTCAAGTGATTCTACCGACAGATGCGCTCACGACCTCGCGCGGACTGTCAGTCGATCAACCTGCAGGCAGCAGGGGAATCAGCATGAGGAACTTGCTTTTATCGTGCGCATGCGCAATTGCCTGTGCATTCGCCGCGTCGGCCAGCATCGGGCAGGCTCTGCCGGAGCCGGTTGCTGAAGCCCCGTATGACGCCGCCAACATCTCTGTCGCGGCAGCGCGGCAAGTCGCCGACACCGCCGCGCAACCCACCCCGCCCTGGAGCGGGCCGCGCAACGGACCGCGCGCACAACCGGGCAAATACATCGCGATCGACGCAGAGGATCTGCGCAATGGCGGCATTCTCGGCGTCGTCGACGGTGTTGTCGACGCGGCCAAGGTAATCGGCTGGAACGTCAAGATATTCAACTCGGAGGGACAGCCCGACCTGCGGCTGAAGACGCTTGCCAACGCGTTCGCAAGTCGCCCCGACGGTCTCATCGTGGTGGGCGGCGACGCCCAGGCGCTGCTGCCGGGATTACAGCCGTTTGCCGGCCGAAAGCTGCCGATCGTCGGCTGGCATGTCGCGCCTCAGGCAGGTCCAGTGCGAGGCACGCCGGTGGCGATGAACGTGTCGACGGATCCGCGCGAAGTTGCGCGCGTGACCGCGCTCGCGGCCATCGCGCAGTCGGGCGGGCACCCGGGCGTCGTCATTTTCACGGACTCGAACTTCAGGGTGGCGCAAGACAAAGCCGATGCGATGGCCGCCGTCGTGCGGGCGTGCAAACAATGCAGGCTGCTGGAAGTGCGCGATGTCCCGATTTCGCGCAGCGAGCAATTGATGCCGGCTACGACGCGCGAGTTGCTCGCGCGTTATGGCAAGCGTTGGAGTTGCGCACTGGCCATCAACGACATCTACTTCGACTACGCCGTCCCGGTGCTCACGCAGGCGGGCTTGCCCACCAGCGCGATGGTTATGCTGTCGGCAGGCGACGGTAGCGAGTCAGCGTTCCTGCGCGTGCGCACCGGCACTTTCCAGACGGGAACGGTCGCCGAGCCGCTGTCTCTGCAGGGCTGGCAGCTTATCGACGAAATGAACCGCCTGCTCGCTGGAGAACACGTCACGGATTACGTGTTTCCGGTGCACCTCGTGACGGCTGCCAACGTCACCGCGGACGGCGGCGAGCGGCTCGTTTACGACCCCGCGAACGGCTATCGCGACATCTATCGTCGCATCTGGCAACGGCCATGAAACGCCTGCTGCCTCAATCGCTCACCGCGCAATTTGCTCTGGTGGTCACGTGCCTCGCTGCGCTGGTGCTCGCGGTGGGCGCCACGGCCCTCTACTCGTTGACCTATTCGGCCAATGCGGTTCGCGGACTCGCGCAGGCCAAGCTCGAGCGCGGAGAGGATGCTCAAGCGCTGGTGCAGCGCACACTGACGATCGAGAGGATGGCGCTGCAGTTGTCGAGCGACCACACCGTCGGTGCGCTGCGACAAACCCATCTGCATATCCTCGAACAGCTGGAAGTTTTCGACCGTCTGGTGGACCGCCTCGCGTCGGCCGCCGCGGGCAACGACGTCGGTGTCGATGTGCTGGCGCTGCATCGATCGAGCCAGCGTTTTCGCAATACAGTGAACATCGAGGCGCAGATGCGCGCGACGATGCTTGCGTCGACAGGCCTGCCGGGAGCCGGCACGCAGGCCGCCGGCCCCATGGCCGGCCTCGATGACGAGGTACGACGCCAGGCCGACGCGCTGTCCGCCGCGGCGCGCCAGGTGGCGGACGATTTCACGCTCGACTACCGCAAGACGATCGAAAACCTGGCACAGAACTCAGAGAGCCTGCGCGCGTGGGTCGTCGGCGAAGTCGCTGTGAGCCTGTTGCTCACCTGGTTGATCGTGCGGGTGTTTCTCGGCCGTCACATCGTGGCGCGGCTGCGCCTTGTCAGCCACTACCTGCGACACGGCGATCGGGAGGCCGCAGGCGAAAGCGACGGCGCGCAAACCCGAGTGCCTGTGGAGGGCGCCGACGAGATCGCCGACATGGCGCGTGCAGTCGAGCAGTTTCTCGAAGATCGGCGCGAGCGCGCGCGGGCCGAGGACGCGCTCAAACGGCTGAATGCCGAACTGGAGACGCGCGTCGCGCAGCGCACCGCCGAACTGGCAGCGGCTCTTGCGGGCCAAACCGCGGAGATGGCCGAACGTCAACGCGCCGAAGAAGCGGCGCGAGCTAGCGAGCACTTCCTGGACAGCATCATCGAGAATATTCCGGTCATACTCTTCGTCAAGGAAGCCGTGTCGCTGCGTTTCCTGCATGTGAACAGGGCCACCGAGGACCTGCTTGGCTACGGGCGCGAGGAACTCATTGGGAAATCGGTTCACGACCTGTTCCCCGCGCAACAGGCGGAATTCTTCGCGCAAATGGACCGCGCCGTGCTGGAGGCACGCCAGTCGGTGGACATACCGGAGGAAACGGTTCAGACCCGCGATGGACCGCGCCTCGTGCACACCATCAAGATCCCAATCGTCGACGCGACCGGCAAGCCTCAATTCCTGATCGGCATCTCGCGCGACATCACAGAGCAAAAGCGCGCGGAAGCCGCATCACATGAGAGCGAGCGGCGATACCGTGAAGCGCAGATGGCGCTCGCACATGCAAACCGGGTCACGACGATCGGACAGTTGGCAACGTCGATGAGCCACGAAATCAAGCAACCGGTAGCCGCTATCATGACCAACGTTCACGCGGGGCTGATCTGGCTGCATGCGGCGACGCCCAATTTGCCGAAGATCGAGCAAGCGTTCGCTCGAATCCTGAAGGATGCCGAGCGAACTGCGGGAATCCTGGACCGGATCCATGGCCTCGTCGGGCAAAACCCGCCTTCCACAGAACGTTTGCGGATCAATGAGGTCATCGGCGAGGTAATCGCGCTGATGCGCGCTCAGGTTGCCGGAAGCGGCGTATCGGTGCGCATGCAGCTTGCAGACGATTTGCCGATCATCGAAGGTGATCGCATCGGACTGCAACAGGTGATGCTGAACCTCGTGGTCAACGCGGTCGAAGCAATGAGCGGGCTCGAGGATCAGCGGCGCGAATTGATCGTCGACACTAAAAGCGACGAGTCCGGCGACGTTATCGTCTGCGTGCGCGATCGCGGCCGAGGCCTGGCGGCCGATAGCATCGACCGCATCTTCCAGCCTTTCTACACGTCCAAAGCCGGCGGAATGGGCATGGGATTATCAATCTGCCAGTCGATCATAGAAGCACACGGCGGACGCCTATGGGCAAGCTCCAATGCGCCACGCGGCGCTGTGTTCCAGTTCACGCTGCCAGGCGCGCGAAGGCGCGAAGCGAACCGGAGGGAAGACGCTTCACCAACGTGAAAAAGCGGTGTCATTTTTCCGCCTCTGTCGACAGTTCGCGGGGCCGATCCTCGATACAGTCCATCGCCTGGATGCCATTCACGACCAGGTTGGTGATGACTTGCGTTAACTGGATGCGGTCGCCTGGAACCACGGGCCGTCAGTCGTCGTTGAGCGGCGGGGAGCCTCCATGCCCTGTTCAAAGAACTCTGCGGTATGGTCGATGAATGCTCTGACCTTTGCGGGTAACAGCGCTCGCCCGATATAGGCCAGTCGGACTTCCGCCGCTGAGTCAATGATCTCGAAGTCTTCCAGCAGACGTACGAGTCGACCCGCCTTGATGTCCTGCTCCACAAGCGCAAAAGGAAGCAGGCCCACACCGAATCCCTCGAGAATGATGTCGCGATTGAATATTGGGTTATTCGAGGCAATCTCGTATGTGATTGGCACCGCGACGTTTTCCTGATCTATTCGAAAACTCAGGGTTGGCTTGTGCATCGAGGGCGGCACCGTGACGAACACATGATCAGCCAGGTCGGCAGGATGCCGCGGCGGCGGACGTCTGCCCAGGTACGCCTGCGTTGTGACGATGACCAGCGGCAACCGCTGAAGAAGACGCGTCACGGCAAGATCCGTCGTCAACATGAACGGTAGCACGATGCCCAGATCGTACCCGTCGGCCGTCAGGTCGACAGATCGCTCGGTCAATGTGATATCGAGACTGACATTTGGATGTTTGCGTTTGAAAGATGCAATCAATGGCGCAAGCCATGTCAACGCAGCGGTAGTGTGCGCGACCACGCGTAATACGCCCGCGGGTAGTCGTCCGTGACCTGCAGCGCACGCTTCCAGGCAGTCGAGATCGTCGAGAACGCGACAGCAACCCTCGTAAAAGTGCTCTGCGGCTTCCGTGAGCGAAAACTGCCGTGTCGAACGGTGAAACAGTCGCGTTCCCAGACGCTCTTCCAGTGATGCTATCGAGCGTGAAACAACGGATGGTGACAGGGCCATCATTTCGCCCGCGCGTCGGAAGTTTCTCACTTCGACGATCGTGCGGAAGAGGCGCAAGCTTTCTATATATTCCATGATCTACTTTTTCTGGCAACCGCCTTCACGGTCCCAGTCGGGGCGATCCCGCCATCGTTGAAGAGATAAATCGTCCACGGCAGTCTCGCTCGCGGTGGAGTGTCCGCCAAGGCTTGCGACGGGCATACTCCATACTTCGGCAGCAAGATTCATCACGCGTATGCCTCTGCAAGGTCTAATCGCAGCCCGTCTGGACTCGTCAGCGAATTGAATATTTACGGCATTTCTGCCCTAGGCGTCGGCGGTGCTTTTTTCCATTGGCTGCCGATACAGTGCGGACGATGCAAATTCCTCCAGCACTGTCTGGATCAGCTGGTCGGCTGCACTCTGCGGATAACACAGACTGAAGAGCTGCATGCCATCGCACAGGCTCACGAGGCCTAGCGCGAGCGCGTCCGCACGCAGTGGCAATGCGTTGTCGCTTTCCTTCAGGTGCGTTCGAATATAGGCGCTGACCTGTAATAGCCTCGCGCGTCGCAACGCATGAAGCCGCTCCTGAAAGGCGCTGTCGCGGCGCGCAAGAAGGTACGCCTCAACCCAAAGCGGAAAGCATTCGAGGTCACGGTAAGAGCGGGCGAAATGAGCAATCGCGCGTGCCGTGGCTTGCTCAGGCGTGGTGCCCTCGAGGATTGCCCGCAGATTCGCCTGCGCCTCATCGGCATCGCGCCGCAACAGCTCCGTCAGCAGGTCCTGTTTGCTCGTGAAATTGGAGTAGAACGCGCCCCTTGTGTACCCGGCGGTCTCGCAGATGTCCCCCACGCTCGTCGCAGCAAAACCCTTCTCAAGGAACATGGTCCTTGCGGCGACGTACAGGCGCTCCCGGGTCAGCTCTTTTCTGCGCGCGTGGCTCAGGCGTTCGGGCTTCATGGCGTGGTTTGAGGCTATCCCACGGTCCGCGCTCGCCTGCGCAAAGGCGAACCTGTGAAATTGCTGTTTGTCGATGACCCCGCTGAAACCTGCTCATGCAATCCAACGGATATGCGACATTAAACTCATAACTGATCATTTAGTCAATATATAAATTGAGGGCGCGAGCGAGGCCGGCTCGATTGATACACACAGCCATGCCTACTGCGATTGCGACCAGTTGTCCCTGCCGGCTCAAGCCAGCGGCCGCACCTGCGGTCCGCCAGTTGGCGCGAGATTGGCGGCATCAGTTGGCCTCGACCGCGCTGTGCGACAGCGCGAGGCTGATTTCACCCAGGTACACGCTTTCGCCGACCTTGCACTCGCGCGATGCATTCCCCAGAGCATGACGAATCTCGATCCGGTACATGCCGCTATCTTTCGCGAGACCACCGAACCGAAAATCGCCGAATGCGTCCGTGACCGTTTCTGCAACGCACTGGTCGCCCGAGTACAGGACAATCGCTGCAGCAGCGACGCATTCAACGACGCTCCCGACCTTGGCACTGACGCTTCCGCCTATGAAGCAGCTTTTCCAGCGTTTCAAGCCGCTATACCACACGCGGGGTTTTGTTTCGAGATTGGGCCGCAAAACCTCGAGCCCTTCACGCCGGGCTTTTTCGGCCATGGCGGCATCATCGAGCTTGACGGCCTCGAAGACGCCGGTGGGGCAAGCCTGCTCGCAGCGCGGATGCTGCCAACCCTGGTCGAGCAGATGAGCGTCAAAAATCCACGTTTGCGGCAGTTGCAGTTCTTCGTTCCAGACTATCGCCTTGTATGGGCAGGACTTGACGATGTCTTTGCGCCCTCGCGCCTTGTCCGGGTCAATGATGACGATGCCGTCGGATCGCTTGCGGATCGCATCGCCGCCGACGCGCATGCAGGGTGCGTCGTCGCAGTGATTGCACATCACCGGCAAGTACGTCGTTTCGACCATGTGGGACTCGCCCTGCACGCGGCGCAGGATGCGAATGGGGCTTTCGGCACTCGCCGCGGCAGGCGCGGCATACCCAGGAAAGTCATTGCCAACGTGCTCATCCCGTGCAGCGATGACGCAGTTCTGGCAGTTCTCGCATTGCCCGACCTTGATAACCAGATTCCACTTGCTCATCGTGTGCTCCTCACGCTGCGCGACGGATCATGAAAGCGTCCGCGCCTTTCCACTTTTCCACCTGCACAAGACACGAATTCGGACTCATGCTGCTTGTACCCGCCGTCTGGGGCCGATCTGGGGTCAGCAGGTTCATGCAGCCGCCAATTTCGACGCACTCGCCGTCTATTTCTATCAACTGGAACTCAGCACTCGCCTCGTACGACTTGACTACTCCGGCGGTGACCAGAGGCGACACATCAGCCGCGCAGATCACTGCGCCCCGGTCGTTGTACACCTTGACGAGATCGCGATGGGCAATGCCTCGGGCCGCCGCGTCGACGGGACCGAGTCTCAGCAGCCAGAAGCGATGTCCGCCGATCAACGCACGATGATCTTCGATGCTGTTGACCGACGAGTTCTTGCCGTCGCAATGGGTGTGGAAACTGTAACGACTATGAGTGGCGATCAGTTGCAGTGAATACCGCTGTACCAGTGGAGAGCGCAAGCCCTCCCAGGACGGGATGTATCGGTTCAGCGGCGGCCGCTCCGGGTTGTCCGCCGTGTGCCGCTTCAGCAACTCGGGTACGAACTCGAGCTTGCCACTAGGCGTTTGCAGGCCCATGCCGAATTTTTCGGCATATTGCGACGGCATCGGATGCGGTTCCTGTAGATCCTTGCGCCGGCCTTCCGCGAACCAGCGCATATCCACTGGATGTCGCAGTTCCGCTTTTTCGGTCTGCACAACGAAGTAGCCCTTACGGCAGAACTCACGCCACGAAATGTGATCCGGCAAATCCGACGAGCTGAATACGCGCTTGACCCAGTCCAGCTCACCGCAGCCCTCGGTGAACACACTGCCAAGGCCCAGGCGGGTCAGAATAGCGGTGAAGATGTCATAGTCGGAGCGCGACTCGCCCAAAGGTTCGATGCATTTGTGCTGCAGCGTAATCATACGGTGGTTGACCGTGTTGAAGCCGTGATGCGCATAGCCACCGGAATTCGACCATTCGCCGATGTCCCACCGCTCCAGCGATGTGCATGCAGGCAGAATGATGTCGGCGAACTGCGCCTCGCCCTCCATCCAGATCGACTGGTTGACCACGAACTCGATGCTCGGGTGACGGTACGCTTCGGCCCAGCGCCCCGATTTCGTGACCGTGCTGAAGGCAGAGCCGCCATAGCGATAGATCATGCGGATCGGCGAATAACCGGGCATCGGGTAACTGAACGGCGCGAACTGCGCTTCCTGGGACATGCCGTCCCAGAGGTAGCCAGTCGCGTGGCCGTTGATGATGGCATCGGGCAACTGCTGCCGCGGGACCATCTGCTTGACCGGATTCATGGTCAGGATGTGAGGCATACGCTGATAGTTGTTCACGGCGTTCGCGGTCCACGCGAGGTCGCCCGACATCCCACCGTCCGCGTAGCCCGGAAAGTAGAAATTCAGATCGTGCGGAACACCGATTTCGAGGCAGCCAAAATTCACGCCCGGCTTGCCCCAGCCTTGCATCGCCATCATCATGATCATGCAACGCGCCCATTGCGCCCCCGTCGCACCGCGTCCAGCCCCACCGAATCCCGCGCCCGTCATTCCGACGGCGAGATACACTTTCCTCGTCCCCCACCGCCGCGCGAGGGCGCGAACGTCTTTGGCCGGCACGCCAGTTTCCAGCTCCTGCCATTCGGGCGTTTTGGGCACGCCATCCGTCTCGCCCGTCAGGTAGGCCTGCCATTCGTCGAATCCGGTCGTCCGGTTAGCGACGTAATCCTTGTCGTACAGCCCTTCCGTCAGCCATACATACATGATGGCGGTGGCGAGGGCTGCGTCCGTTTGCGGTCGGACCGGAACCCATCGCCCGCCCAGCAACTGGGCGGTCGGATTGCAGTGCGGATCGATATGGACGAACTCGATTCCCAGTTCCTTGGCCCATAGACGCCGCGGCGTCCCTTCGAATCCGGCGTAAGCGCCATTCGTGCTTTCCGGGTCGCTAGACCAGAAAACGATCATTTCGGCTTCCTTAAGGCAATCCTCGATTCCGCCATAGCCGGAGGGCACGCCAACGCGCATCGAGTTGCCGAAGTGATGCATGGCGCCCCAATACCAGCCTTCCCAGCTGTCCGGATTCGCGGCCACCCGTGTGAAGCCGATCAGGTTGGCGAAACGCGTGAGCGCGCTGAGGTAGTAGCCGATGTTGCCCCACTGATGGTGCGACGACATGGGGAACGTGATCGAGCCCGGTCCGTGAACACGTTTTTGCCGGTTGATCTCTTTCGCGACGATGTCCAGGGCCTCGTCCCAGCTGATCGACACATAGCCGGACTTGCCACGGTTCTGCGGATTGCGTTCGCCATCAGGGTCGAAATCGACCCGCTTCATCGGGTGAAGGATGCGCTTGTCCGAATAGACGAGCGACTTGATCGCCAATGCGTGCGGCGCAACGAGGCCGCGCCGGGGCGGGCTGAACCGGCGTCCGCGCGCTTCGATCTCCCAACTCGGAGCATCCTTGCTGTCGAGATCGACAGGCGTCACGCGAATGATGCGTCCATTCTTCACGTACACAAATAACGGGCCGCCGTTGGTGCACGTGGTGTAGCGCTGCGTGCCGTCATGCATGGGCGTGCCCATCGGCAGGCTGATGGTTTGCATCATGCTCAGCGTTTGCATGAACCACACCAGCAATTCATCGTCGCCTTCCGTAACCACCTTGAAATTTTTCGCTGCGTGAATGATCTCCAGGTAGTCCGGAGTGGCGGAGAGAAATTTCAGGGCGGTTGCCACATCCTTGAAGAGCATGCGCACGTCGGGCTGCGGATGCCTGCCGGCACACGACCGGATGCGGCCGTTCTTGAGCCTGATGACGCGGCCGATGCTTTGATCCATGAGCCCGATCCACGCGACGAGATCGCGCTGCTTTAGCCGGTCGCGATAGGCAGGGAAGCGGCGTGCCGTCAGGTCGAGGACCTTGGGCATGGCAAAGAGAATGGTCTTGAGGATCTGTCGTTTCACTTTTTGATCCAATGGTAAGGCTTCGCAGGTGCAAGCATCATGGAATTGCGGACCGGCTCCCTGAACGGGCAAGCCGCTCAGGCGGGCGCAATCATGTCTGGTGGTGTTTAGGGAGCGTTGGCGGCACGACCCGCCGCCTCGATCGATGTCTGGGAACGCGGGTCGTACTCGCTAGAATGTGTAGCCGACATTCAAAAATACGTTAATGGGTTCGATTCGGAGCGTCGACTTCGAAACGATCTGCGTTCCGTTTGCGGTTTGTCCGTATATGGTCATGTTCGTCTTTAGCGGCATGTAGCCAACTGATGCTCCGACCGACCAGTGTTTGGAGAACGCGTAGCTTGCCCCGACCTCGAACACGGGGTTCCACGACGCACTGAGGGTCGCATGTATCGATCCGCCAGGACCGACACTATCAGTGATGAACTGGTTGTTGGTTGCGCGAACCTGGGTGAACCACGTGTAATTCACGCCCAATCCGACGAAAGGACGAAATTTCGACTGAGCCTCGAACAGGTGGTATCGAAGCTCGATGGCGGGCGGCATCGGCCTCGTCGTGCCGAGGGTGCCGTACTTCGAGAGTGTCCCGTCGCCAACAAGATTCACTGTTAGTGGCAGGCCAAAGAGGGTGGCGATGCCGATGTGGTCGGTCACGTAGTATTCGGTGGTGATGCCGAGCGTATTCGTCGACGACGCGTGCGCACCACTACCCGTTAACTGCTGATTGACCGGCATACCGCCCACGCTTTCCACGGTAAGCGGCGTGGCATGGCCCTGTGGGGCTACGTAAAGCCACCCCGTCGCCAGCGTAAAGCTTCCGGCCGATTGCGCATTCGCATTTCCAGCAAGCGCAGCCGAACAGATAAAACCCGCCATAACGGCAGGTCGAACATTTTTCCCGTAGTTCCTCACGCGTCTTCTCCTGCCTCATCGGCTAAATATCTTTTTATCGTGCTCAGGGCTTTAACGAGCCGCCCATTGATCCGGCTCGTTGGATCGGTCCTCGTAGGTATAGACCGACTCGAAAAATCATCTCCTTTTATATAGGTATACTAAATACAATGAATTGATTTACCCGGATCCCCGCGTTGCTTTCTGCCTGTGCAACGTATCGAGTCCTGGGCTGCGTACGCCTGTTACTTCTCTTTGCCGTTCTGCGCGGTTGCCAGGTTTGACAAGTTGCCCGGCATGCTAGTGAACTCGCATCACAAGGCGCTCGGCATGCGGCGGGAACACGTTCCACGAACCGTCGCGGTGCCGGAAAAAAACATCCCAACCGGCCTTGTCGGCAAAAGTAGCTCGATATGCACGCAGTTCCACGGATGCGACTGCGCACGACCTAATCGGGTAACTCGCACCGGGGCTCCGGAATCCAGCGCAAGCCATTTTTCAACAACCGAACGCAAGGATCTCTCTGATGCAATGTCCATCTTCTTCCCCAAACCAAAACCGGTGACATTCGCGATTCAGGCGTGCCATCACCGCGCATGCGAGTGACTGGACGCCTGTGTCGATGCGAGAAACCATGTCACTTTGAAACTCTGTGCGTCTCTTACATTGCGTTGCCGTCAACGCTGCCTCTGGAGCCCTCCGCGACCGCAATTGAGAACGCGAACGGAAAGCGGCCAAGCGCGGCAGTCGCCAATGGTTCGAGTTCGGCGTCGGAGAGTTCGACATGAACGGAAATCCCACGCAAGGCTTCTTCAACGATGCTGACGGTTGCCCCCTCAACACCAGCTTCCACGAGCGCCGACTGCAGGGCATCTACGGTTTCGATCCGCTTAAGCGCGGGTTTGAAGATCTTGCCAACAGCCGTCAGGGGCATCGTTTCGACGATCCGTATGCCTTTGGGGAACGCGGCTCGCTCGCTGATCTCGTCACGCAGGAACGCTGTCATTTCTGCTTCATTTGCCGTTATGCCAGGCTTGAGCTGGACATAGGCGACGGGCAGTTCGCCTGCGTGCATATCAGGGCGCCCTACAGCTGCAGCAATCTGCACTGCGGGATGTCGGTGCAGCGCTTCTTCGATCGCTGCAGGATCGATGTTGTGTCCGCCTCGAATAATGAGTTCCTTCTTCCGGCCTGTGAGCCAGAAGTAGCCTTCCGCGTCGCAGCGTCCGAGATCGCCGGTATTCAGCCATCTGCCGCCATCAGCCAGGTCCATCCAGATGGCGTTGTTCTGCTCCGGCCGCATATAGCCGATGAACACGTTCGGGCCGGAGATCAGCAGTTGACCAACCTCGTCCGCAACGCAGTCCCGCACATAACGGCCCGATTCATCGGCCATCACGGCTTTCATGGCCTGGCCCGGCAGACGAAGGCCAATGGAGCCGACCCGCCGTTCGCCAAGCGGAGGATTGACGCTGCTAACGCAGGTGCCCTCCGTGAGGCCATAGCCCTCGAGGATCCTGATTCCGGTTCGAGCCTGGAAAGCACGCAGCAATTCCACCGGCATCGGCGCGGCGCCGCACAACCCGTATTCGAGCGAACTGATATCGCGGCCGCCAATGGGAACGTCCAGCAACGACCCAAAGAGGGTTGGCACGCCGCTAAAAAAGTTGATCCGGTAATGCTCGACGATATCCCAGAAGCGTTTGACGACGCCATCTCCGCGATAACCTTGCGGCGTGCCCAGCACGACATGTGCACCGCGTGAAAACGGCAGCAAACCCGTCACCATCACGGCGTTCACGTGGAAAAGCGGCAATCCGCAGAAGATCGTCTTGCCTGGCGCAACGCTTTCACCGAGAAATTCTCCGGCGCTCCATGCATTGGCCACCTCGTTGCCGTGCCGGCGCATCGCAATTTTTGGCAGGCCTGTAGTGCCGCCCGTGCAGAAGTAGGACGATACGTCATCCCGGTTCATGCGGTGCGGGGTGGAGAGCGCGATGCCCGGCTCCCGCGCGATGGCTTCGCCGAAGTCGTGGATGCTGATCTGCGAAGGAACCGCGCCTCGCACGCCCTCCTCGCCATGCAACCTTGTGCACTCGCCGCGCTGAAGCATTCGAGCTGCAAATCGCTGTTCGCCGGGTGCATGGTCGGCGAGGTTGACCAGCACGACATGCTCGAGCGAGGCAATCTTGTGCAAGACCGCCTGCACTTTCGGCCAGAGGTCCGTGCCGGGATAAGGCGCCAAAGTGACAATCACGCTGGCGCCTGAGGCATTGAGCAGCTCGCCGATCGCGTCGCTTTCGAGCAGCGGATTGATCGCGCAGACAACGCCGACCGCCTCGCCGCCCCAGATCACAAAGTGCGTTTCGGGCAGATTCGGCAGTACATAAGCGACGACCGTGTTTCGCTGCACACTTAGCCGCGACAACATGTTTGCCGTGCGCGTGATGTCGCGCACCAGTTCGCTGTACGTCCATCGCTCGGGGGTCGCGTAGTCGTTCGTGGTTGCGAAGAACGAAAGCGCGGGTGCAGATGGATTAATGGCGGCGCCCCGGCAGATCAATTCGTAGGTGCTCGACGGTAGATCCGCCGGCTGCTGCCCCTGCGATTCGATAGCGAGGACGTCATGCTCGTTTGCGACGCCTTTCATGCGGCCTCTGCGATGACGACATTACGCTGGGTGCCAAGATCGATCGAGCCATCCTGGCTGACGATACGTGCTTCGACCACATCGCCATCCTGAAGGTACTGCGGTCGCTCGGCTTGCAACGCGAGGAAAAGACGCCATTTCTCCGCTTCGGGCAGCTGTGCCGCGGCGCGTTGCTTTTCCGGCGACGGAATGATCAGCGCGCAACCGGACGGCGTACCCGTGGCGAGCAAGTCACCGGCATGCAGGTCTTGAACGCCGGACAGCTCGGTCAATGTTTCTGCCGGACCATAGACAAGACCCGAAGTGGAATCGTTCTGTCGGACCGTTCCGTTGACCGTCAGCGTCAGCACGAGCTCCTTGAGCTTCGGCATGTCGTGCTTCTCGAGCAGGCAAAGGTACGGGCCGACGGGGCCGAACGTGCGATAGCTCTTGCCCTTGTAGAACTGCATCTGCGGAATCTGGATATCGCGCGCGGAATAGTCGTTCACGATCACGGCGCCGGCAATGTAGTCGTGCAGGTTCTCGTCGGTAATCGTTGCCCGGGACGTGATGTCGCGTTTGAATACAAGACCGACTTCGATCTCGTAGTCGAGGAACTTCACTTCGTGCGGCTTCACCAGCTTCGAGTCCGCAGCAACGATGCAACTCGTGGCCTTCGTGAAGATCATGTTGAATTTCTTCGCGTCCGGGTCCATGCCGGATTCGATCATATGCTGGCGATAATTCGCGCCCTGGCAGATGAACTGCTGATTGGCGGTCACAGGCGAGAGCCACTGCACATCCGCTTCGGGAATCGTGGGGCCATTCAGCGTCATTAACCGCTCGACCGGATTGGCATGGACAAACTCAGCGGTCGTCTTGAACTCACCGGGAATCGGCGTGATAGCGTTTTGAGCCACTACGCCCCACTGGGCGCGACCATCGTGCAGATAATGCAGAACGTGAATTGCCATGTTGGCGGTCTCCGGGTTCGAAAAAGGGGTGCGTCAGGCAAAAATCTTGAACAGTGCCCGTAGCCTCGCCAGCGTGACGTCGGGGCTTCGGCGCAGGTTTGCGATCAGCGCCGCTATGTTCGCGGGCGTCAATCGGGGCTTGGTGAAGCTGCGCGGCATTGTCGGCCCCCACTGGGCCATCGCCTCGCGACTGACGCCATGGATTCCCGTCGGCGTGTCGCTGGTGAAAAGATCACCGTCGCAGTAGTGCTCATGCTTATCTCCCCAAGGGTCCTGCCAATAGTCGAAAATCTGGCTCCCGAGGATATGTCGGCCGATGCCCCACGCATGCGTCCATCCGCTCGCGCGCAGGACGCGCTGGCCCATACCGACCGCGTCCGCATCGACGAGCTCGTAGGCGCTATGGCTGTATTTCGGGGCGAACGCCTGTGCCAGCGCAAGCGTGTGATGGTCGGCGGGTCTGTCGCCGAGATCGAGCCGCATGAACGCGACAGCCGGTGACCCATCGGGCAGCACCTGCACGTCGCTGGGGATAAAACCAAAATGGCGCGTGTACCACGCACAGGTTTCCTGATAATCAGCGAGTTCCAGCACCACGTGCCCAAGCCTGATGACTTCAGGCGCGCTCTCGGGCGGTCGCTGCGTGCCGTTGACGCGAACAGCAGCATCGACGGAATTGAACGGTAACGGCAGCCGATGCGGCAATGCGGAGGCGGGCGCCTGGCCCCAGATCGCATCGACACGGAAACCGGACGGATCCTGCAACTGCACCACGTAGCCGCCGCCCGGCAGCGCAGAGTGTTCCAGCTCCGATGCTCCCGGCACCCTGGCCAGCGCGTCCAGTTCGGCTTCGCTGCCGACCTGCAGGCCGAACCCGACAAATCGCGCTTTGGACGCCTTGCGTACGACATAACAGAAGTGCGACGCGGCCGTACCGCGCAGAAGCAGCATCTCTTCGCCACGCGTTACCGTTCGAAACCCGAAGTCATTGAGAAACCGTTCAGCTTGCCCGAGGTCCGGCCGATCGAACATGAGATAGGCCAATGCGTTCGCTTTCGCCGTTGGATTCGGGTGACGAGCCGGCTGTGCAGTAGTCAGTTTCATGGTGGACGGTACTCAGGCAGTTGGGATCGGTGATGCAGACCGCAGCGCTGGCGCGCCGCACCTCGGGAGCACGTGAGCGCTCGCAGGCTCACCTGACGGCCAATTTGCTGGCGCGGGGGGGATAGCGGGTCGTAATGCCCGGATGGGCGGATGGGGAAGGTGATGCCGGCCGCTTGGCGCAATGCCGATTGCGATTGCTGTCTCCACAGTCACTCCGTCTGTTTTAGTTAGACCGGCTCTCGACAGCCGATGATGACATTAAACTCATCGATGATCGTTTTGTCAATAAAGACATTCGAATCTATACTGTGGTCATGACCAGACCTGGATCCATCATGACAACCACGACCAAGCGCGGGGCAGCCAGGCGCTCTCCGCCGGCGGCGCCCGCCACCCCGGCCCCCGTCATCGAAGAAAAAGAGCCTCGTGGTGCGCGCCGCAAGCGCGAGACGCGCGCACGTCTGCTCGACGCCGCCCTCAGGCTGATGGCCGAAAAGGGTATGGAAGGCGTGGCGATCAATGAAATCACGGAGGCCGCCGATGTCGGCTTTGGCTCGTTCTACAACCACTTCGAGTCGAAGGAGGCGATCTACGCGACGCTCGTCGACAACGTGTTCGAAGAGTTTGCGAACGTGCTCGATCGCATCTCGGAGGGCTTATCTGATCCTGCGGAAGTGGTTGCCGTAGCTGTGCGCCACACTGTCCTGCGTGCGCGGCACGATCCCGTGTGGGGACGCTTTCTGATACGGGAAGGGTTTTCCGCGCGCGTGACAAGTCGCGGGCTGGGCCAGCGGCTCCTGCGCGACATTCGAGCCGGCATTGCGGCAAAGCGATTTGTCGTTGGCGACCCGCTTATCGGATTTCTCGCAGTCGGCGGCACGGTGCTCTCCGTGATTGCGGCCGAGTTGAACTTCGCCGCGCCCGGCGCGAGCGCGGCGAGCGCGCTGGAAGAACTGGGTTTCAGCGGCGAGCACTTTCCCGAGCGCACGGCAGCCATGTTGCTGCAGATGCTCGGCCTGAAGCGGGCGGAGGCGGAAAAGATTGCCGCGCGTCCACTGCCCATCGTCGAGGAAGCCGACGAGGCAGCGTGAGTTCGGCCGGTCGCGAGGGGAGCCGGTCTGGCAACCGGCCCCGTTCCGACTGGCGACACGCCGCGAATTTATACCCCAGAGCGCGGAGCCGCCGCCCCCTCGACCGCGGTTTGCGCGCCGTCTAAAAATTGCGGGCAGGACAGCGTCGTCATCCCCGTTCTGCTGGACGCGCCCGCAGGTCTAAACGGCCGATCCGCCGCGGTCCCAGCGAACTCCCGCACGACCTCGCCTATCTGATCAGCGATCGCGTTGATCGCATGACGATGCCCGTCGACGATCGCCTGATACCCGCCAGACACGGGCTCGCTCACTACGCTGTGGCAACTCAGCGTCTCCAGGCCCGCAGACCTGCTTACACTCCATACGACATCAACGAGTACGTGTGATCCCGGCCACGATTCAAAGCGCTGAACGTCGACGCCGACCTGATAGACGGGAACCTCCTCACCACGGCCAACTGCGTTGGCGACGGACGCGCCGGCCTGCCGGCTCACGCGAGCCGCAAGTGCATCGCGAATCTCGTCCGGAAGGGCCGACGACCAGCGATCGTCTTCGAGCACCTGCACCTGGGCGGGGTTGATCTGCACCACAAGCTGACTCCTGGCGACGGCGGCCGGCACCTTCACTGGGCGTACATCGATCCGCAAAGCGGGGCTTGTCGTATTCTTTGCGATGGCCGGCTCGGCGTCGGTTTCGAGCGTATAAAAGCGCGTCGCGGGCGTTGCGCACGCCGTCAGAAGGGCCAGCCCAACGACAGAGACGAGCGTCCTCACCATGGTGCGGGACGAGCGGGTTTGCATTGCGATCATTGCTGGTCTCCTTTTTTGCCAAACAGCAGCGCCTGCGGATGGCGCTCCAGGTATTCGGAGAGCGCATTGAGCGACTGCAGCGTACGCGTGAGTTGCTGCATGGCGTCCTGAACGTCGGACTGCATCGGCGCCGTCTGCCGCAGCGTCGATTCCGCGGTCGCGAAGGTCTTTTGTGCGGCAGCGAGCGTGTCGCGTGCTTGCGGCACGACCTCGGTGTCCATATGCCCGAACAGCTTGCTGGCGTTCTCCAGTGCACCGTCGAGGTTGGCGCCGATCCGGTCGAACGGCACCTGGTTCAGTTTCCTTGCGATGTCCGCCACCTGCACCTGGAGCTCGTCGAGCGTATTCGGCACGGTCGGCAGTTCGATCGGGTTGCTGTGCACGTCGACACTCGCGCGCGGCGCCTTCGGGAACATGTCGAGCGCGACATACAACTGTCCCGTCAGGAGATTGCCGGTCCGCAATTGGCCGCGCAGCCCTTCCGTCACGAGATGCTGCAGCATCTCGTGACCGCCGGGCGTGTCCGGCGCCGGCAGTGCCTCGCTGGAGCGCCGGCTGAGCCGGTCAGGGTAAAGCGCCATCGACACCTTCATGCTGAAGCTCTTCTGCTTTTCGTCGTACTCGATACCAATCTCTGTCACCTGCCCCAGCGCAATCCCGCGAAGGTCCACAGGCGCGCCAACAGACAGTCCACGCAAAGACTGATTGAAACGCATGACGACATTGAGCGGCTGGCCGTCGGGCTCGCGCATGGCGTCCGATTCGTCCGCGGCGAGTCGGAACTCCGCCCTGTCTGCTGCCGGTCGGCCAGCGTCCTGCCCGGCCGGAGACTGGAACGCCAGCCCTCCGACGACGACAGTCGCGAGTGATTGCGTATTGAGCTTCAGCCCGTTGGAATCGAGACGCAGATCGACGCCGCTTGCATTCCACCACCGCGTATTGCTGCCGACGTACTGGTCGTACGGCGCATTCACGAAGACGTTCACGATGACGCCGGCGCCGTGAGGATCGAGGGAGTAGCCAATCACCTGACCCGCCTGGATGCGATGGTAGAAGATGGGGGCGCCGATATCGATCGAGCCCAGCGACTCGCCTCGCAGCGTGTACTGGTGCCCAGGCTGTCCCGTGGTGACAATCGGCGGGCTTTCGAGACCGAGGAACGCGGTTTGCCTCTCGGTCGAGCGCCCGATGTCCGCGCCGATGTACGCACCAGAGAGCAACGTACCGAGCCCGGAGATGCCGTTGGCGCCAATGCGCGGGCGTACGACCCAGAATCGCGTGCCTTGCGTCGCAAATTTCTCTGCGTCCTTGCTCAACTGGATACTCACGATGACGCGGCGCAAATCGGCGGACAGTGCAATGGCTTGCACGACACCGATTTCAACGTCCTTGTACTTTACCTTCGTCTTGCCTGCCTCAATGCCCTCCGCGTTATTGAAGGTGACCGTCACGACCGGCCCCTTTTCTGCAACGGATTTGACCACCAGGGCAACCCCGATCAATGCAGAGATTAGTGGTACTAACCAGATGAGGGATGGCAGCCAACGTTTGCGCGGCTTGAATTCAGGTCCGGATAGATTGGAAAGATGCATCGTCTGTTTCAGGATATGCGGTTGGTGGGGAGACAAGCACGAGGAACTTCATCGTTCGCAGTTGGAGCGTCACGCTGCCCCGCGTCCACGTTGTCCCAGTTGAGCCGCGGATCGAATTGATGCGATGCGAGCATGGTCAGGATCACAACCGCTCCGAAAGCGAGAGCGGCCGGTCCCGCAGTGATGACGGCAAGCGAGCCGAAATGAACCAGTGTGACCGTCAGTGCAACGACGAAGACGTCGAGCATCGACCATCGGCCAATGCGCTCGACGAGCCGGTACAGGATGGCTCTTTCACGAGCGCGCCATCCCGAACCGTGAGAAGCGGCTACCGTGAGAAGCGTGAGAACAACGAGCTTGAGAACCGGCACGAGAACGCTGGCGACAAAAACGACGACAGCAAGGGGCCAGTCTCCCGAAGTCCAGAAATACGCGACGCCGCCAAGGATCGTGTCGTCCTCCGAACCACCCACGGATGAGGCGTGCATGATCGGCAGCAGGTTCGCCGGAATATAGGCAAACGCGGCGGCAAGAAGCAGACTGGCCGTTCGCGTCAGGCTGTCCGGCCTGCGTTCGTGCAGCACATGCTGGCATCGGGAGCAGCGCTGGTGGGCTTCCCGATCGATACGCGTCTGAACGAGCCCGCATGCGTGACAGCCGACGAGGCCGGCGCGCCGTGCCGTAATGGCGGGCGATGAGCCGGTTTTGCGCGCCCCCGATGGCCGCGTGAAACGCCCTCGCCCTGCACTGACTCTCGACCAGCGAACGTCCGCGATTCGAGCACACCTGATTTCGTCACGGACCGCCCAGAGCCTGCTCGGGTCGAATGAAGCAACAACGCCCAGCATGACAGTCAGCGCGCCCGTTGCGAACAATCCCGGTCCCGGGATCACTTCCGCGATGCTGACCATTTTCACGATCGTCACCAGCACCCCGAGCATGAACACCTCGACCATGCCCCATGGTCGAACGAGCTGCACGAGACGCACCATCGCGTTGAACCGGGGTGGCAGTTTGCCTAGCCGGAGCGGCACCAGCACATATAGCAATGAGAGCAGTTCGATCAACGGGAAGAGTACCGCCGAGCAGAACACCATGATCGCGACGACGCGCATGTTGCCGGACCAAAGGGAGCGCACGGCGCCAAACAACGTCGCCTCGGATGTCATGCCGTTCGCGCGTAGCTCGATCACAGGGAAACTCTGCGCGATGCCAAAAACGATCAATGCGGCGAGCGTCACAGCGCAAATCCAGTCAAGCGGCCATCCGCTGCCCGGTAGCGCTGTCATGCCCGCACCGCAGCGCGAACAGGCTGCGCGGCGCCCTTTGACACTGGAAGGCCTGCGAAACAGCAGATCGCATTCGTGGCAGGCAATTAGTCTCTGATATTCCATACGGAAATAAAGCGGAAATCCGGTGGCATTCATACTGGCGCAACGGCCGAATCACGCGGCCGGCGCGGCAGCCCGTCAATTGATGTGTCCAACGGCCATCGCGTGGCTCGAGCCACTGCTGAACGGCGAGGGCGGTCCTGGCGGATCGCCCTCGCGTTGCACGAACGCCTGGGTCAATGCGTTGATGCGGTCGTCTGCTGAGTCCGCTGAGCCGAGGGCAGCTCCCCCATCGCCTGGAACAGTGCAGCTGTATCGCTCATGCGCTGGCCCGCCGCGCGCACTGCGCCGATCTCTGCGTTCAGATACCGCGACTCGCTCGCGTGCGTTGCCGCCGAAGGCAGCGAGCCCAGGCGGTGGCGCGACGCCGTGTCCTCGAATGCCGTCCGCGCGGCGTCAGCGGCGACTTCGCTCGACGCGAGGGCCTGTGCGTCGTTATCCAGCGCGGCGAGTGAATTCGCTACGTCCTGGAACGCCGAAAGCACAGTGGACTTGTAATGCAGCACGGTGGCGTCGTAAGTATCGATCGACGCGCGGCGCTGCGCGAACAGCGCGCCGCCATGGAAGATCGGCTGCGAGAGGCTCGCGCCGATAGCCCAAAGGCCGCCCGCGCCCGAAACCACTGCCGGCCAGCTGAAACCGCCGCGACCCATTGCGCCCGTCAGCGACAGGCTCGGGAAAAGTTGCGCCGTTGCCTCGCCCACATCGGCGGCGGCCGCCTTGACGGCGGCGTCGGCAGCCTGGATGTCCGGGCGCGAGCGCAACAGGTCCGAAGGCACGGCGACGGGCACGTGCTCTGGCAACGACAGGCTGTCCAGATCCGGCACGCTCGGGGCGTTGTCCGGTGTACGGCCGATCAGCACCGCGAGTGCATGAACCGCAGTCGCGCGTTGCTGACGCAGTGCGGGCAACGTCGCCGCGATGGAGGCCGCATCCTGTTTCGACTCGAACGCCTGGGCTCGCGAGACCGAGCCGAGCGCGTAGCGCTGCGCGTCTTCGTTCGCCGCATCGTCCGACACGGCGACG
The DNA here is from genome assembly GCF_040965655.1 of Paraburkholderia sp. EG286B. Lineage (NCBI taxonomy): Bacteria > Pseudomonadati > Pseudomonadota > Betaproteobacteria > Burkholderiales > Burkholderiaceae > Paraburkholderia > Paraburkholderia sp. EG286B. Next base: position 148,984 of record NZ_JBFRCF010000009.1, read on the forward strand.
AGCCGCTCGGTGAGCGCGATCTCCCGATCGAGTGCTGCCACATTGATCGTGGCAGCCACGATGTTTGCAGCGAGCGCACGGCGCGACGCTTCTAGTTCGAATGCCTGCACATTCACGCGGGCCGCGCTCGCGGAATTCGCATAGCGCGTCTGGCCGAACAGGTCGAACGTGTAATGCGCTTGCAACTGCCCGGCAAAGAAGTTGTATTGCACCTGCTCGGGCAGGCCAAGCTGGGGCGCCACCGGTGAACGGGCGCGCTGGACCTGCGCGGTTCCGTCGATCGACGGCAGCGTCGATGAGCCGATCTGCGCGCGCAATTGCTCGTGCGCCGCGGCGAGCGTACGCTGCGTTGCCGCGAGCGTCGGGCTGTTGCGCAGTCCTTCGTCCACAAGCGCGTCCAGCGCGGCGCAGTGGTAGAGCTGCCACCATTGCGGCCCAGGCGTGGCGCCGACATCGAAGGTTTGCGCAACGCCACCCGCTGCCACCGTCTTCGCAGGCTGCGTCTCGGCACCGTAATGCTCGGGAGACGGCATGGCCGGTGGCTCGCCGCTGGGCCCGAACGAGCACGCCGTCATGGCGAGCGCCGCCGCAGCAGCGAGCACGGATGCCTTATATGTAAAACTCATGATCAACCCTCCGTATGCTCGACGACGACCTCGTGGGTGCCGCGCTCGTCACGACGGACCCTGAAGCACGTCGCGTAGAGCGCGGGCAGGAAAAACACCGTCAGCACCGTGGCGGTGGTGATGCCGCCCATCAGCGCGGTCGCCATAGGCCCGAAGAAGCCGGAGCGCAGCAGCGGAATCAGCGCGAGCACGGCGGCGGCGGCAGTCAGCATGATCGGCCTGAAACGCCGCACCGTTGCGCCGATAATGGCGTCAAAGCGCGCGTGCCCCGCCGCGATGTCCTGATCGATCTGGTCCACCAGAATGACGGAGTTGCGCATGATGATCCCGAACATCGCGATCACACCGAGCAACGCGACGAAGCCAAACGGTTTGCCAAACAGCAACAGCGCAGTCACCACGCCGATCAGACCCAGCGGTGCGGTAAGCACGACGATGAAGGTGCGCGCAAAGTTTTTCAGCTGGATCATCAGCAGCGTCAGTACCGCGATAATCATCAGCGGCATTTCCGCGTTGATCGACCTCTGGCCTTTCACGCTCTCTTCCACTGCCCCGCCCACCTCGATCCGGTATCCGACAGGCAGCTTCGCCCGCACGGCCGTAAGTGCGTGCTCGATGTCGCGCGTTACGTCGATCCCCTGCGCGTCGCCGCGCACGTCGGCCTGCACGGTGATGGTCGGCTGGCGGTCACGCTCCCAGATCACGCCGTATTCGAGCGTGTCGCGCACACGTCCGAGCGAGCCGAGCGGAACCGGACCGTTCGGTGTCGGAATCGCAAGGCTCGTGAGCTTTGCGGGGTCGACGCGCTCGCTCTTCGGCGCACGCAGATCGACGTTGATCAGCTTGTCGCGCTCGCGGTACTGCGTCACGGTGTAGCCCGACAGCGTCATGGCGAGGAAGCTCGAAACGTCCTCTGACGTGACGCCAAGCTGGCGCGCGCGGTTCTGGTCGATCTCGAACGAGATTGAACGTTCTGCCGGTTCGTCCCAGTCGAACTGGACGTTGCGCGTGCGCGAGTCTGCACGGACCTTCTCTGCGACCGTTTCCGCGACCGATCGCACAGTCGCGATATCGTCACCGCTCACGCGGAACTGGATCGGGAAACCCACGGGCGGACCGTTTTCGAGGCGTGCCACACGTGTGCGAACACCGGAAAAGTCCTGCTCCAGTTTCGCGTCGAGCCAGTGCATCAGTTCCTCGCGTGTTTCGACGTCTTTGGCCGTGATCACGAACTGCGCGAAGTTGGGCTGCTGCAGCTGCTGGTCGAGCGGCAGGTAAAAGCGCGGCGCGCCCGTGCCGACGTAGTCGACGAAATGGTCGATCCCGGGCTTGCCATCGAGGACCTTCTCGAGGCGCTTTGATTCACGTAACGTCGCCTCGAACGAAGCGCCTTCCGGCAGCCTGAGGTCGACCAGCAGTTCGGGCCGCTCGGAGTTCGGGAAGAACTGCTGCGGCACGCGCGTGAATGCCGCCATCGCAATGACGAAGAGCACGACGGTGACCCCGAGCACGATCCAGCGTCGGTCGATACACGCCGCGACCCAGCCCGACAGACGCCGGTAAAAGCCCGTGTTGTAGACATCATGTTCATGGCCACCGCTCGCATAAGCCTTGCTCTCCGGAAGCAGATGGAAGCCCAGCAACGGCACCAGCACGACTGCAGCGAACCACGAAACGACGAGCGCAATGGCCGATACCTCGAAGATCGAGCGTGTGTATTCACCCGTGCTCGATTTCGCGAGCGCGATCGGCAGGAAGCCCGAGACCGTGACGAGTGTGCCCGTCAGCATCGGGAATGCGGTGCTAGTGTAGGCAAAGGCCGCCGCGCGCATACGGCTCCAGCCCTGCTCCAGCTTCACGGCCATCATTTCGACGGCGATGATTGCATCGTCGACGAGCAGCCCGAGCGCGAGCACGAGCGTGCCGAGCGAAACCTTGTCGAGCCCGATTCCGAATAGATGCATGCACAGCGCCGTCACGGCCAGCACAATCGGAATCGTAATGACGACGACCATGCCCGTGCGCAGGCCGAGCGAAACGAGGCTGACAACCAGCACGATCGCCACCGCTTCGCCAACCGCCTCGACGAAGTCGTCTACAGAGTGCTTGACCGCGTGTGGCATGCTCGAGACCGGCTCGAGCTTCACGCCGGCCGGCAGCGACGCCTGCAATTCCGCCGTCTTCGCGTCGAGTGCCTTGCCGAGGTCAATGACGTCGCCCCCCTTTTGCATCGTTACACCGATGCCGAGCACAGCGTGGCTGCCAACGCGCATCTGCGTTACGGGCGGATCGTCATAACCGCGCTTGATGGTTGCAATATCGCCAAGACGGAACGAGCGGTTGTTGACGGTGATCAGCGTGTCCGCGAGCGCCTGTTCGTTCTTGAACGCGCCGCTCGGCCGCACGAATACGCGGTCGTCCGCCGTCGTAATGGTGCCGACGGGTGCGACGGTGTTCTGCGCGTCGATTGCATGAGCGAGTTGCTGCGGCGTGATCGACAGACGCGTGAGTTGCGCGTTCGATATCTCGACAAAGATATGCTGATCAGGGTCACCGAAGTAATCGACCTTCGCGACGCCCGGCACGCGCAGCAGAACCGTGCGCAGCTGATCCGCATAGTCATGCAGTTGCGCAGGCGTAAAGCCATCGCCTTCGAGCGCGTAGATGTTTGTGTAGACGTCACCGAACTCATCGTTGAAGAAGGGTCCGGCCGTTCCCCTCGGCAGCGTCGCCGCGATATCGCCCACCTTCTTGCGGACCTGGTACCAGGTCTCGGGCACCTCCTTGACAGGCGCCGAGTCCTTCATCGCGAAGAAGATCATCGACTCGCCGGGGCGCGAGTAGCTCTTGATGTTGTCGACGTACGGCGCCGCCTGCAGCTGGCGGCCAATCCGGTCCGTGATCTGTTCCTGCACTTCGCGGGCGGTCGCGCCCGGCCAGTACGTCTTGATGACCATCGTCCGGAACGTGAACGGCGGGTCTTCCGATTGCGCAAGATGGGTATAGCCGATCACCCCAAAAAGCGTGGCCAGCCCGATCAGAAAAATCACGAGCTGCTGGTGCCGCAGCGCCCATGCAGAGAGGTTAAAGCCCGTACCGCTAGCGCTTTGCTCGCCAGAAGCGTTCGCCGGCGCGCTGTCGAGCGCGTGTTCGTGGTCGCGCGCGTTCATACCGAAGCGTCCTCTGAATGCAGCGGAGGCACCACTTGCACATGCTGCCCGGAACTCACGGCATGCACGCCCTGCAGGACGACGCGGTCGCCATCGTGCAGTCCCGAACTGAACGAGACAGTGCGTTCGTCGTACCGCTCGATCGTGACCGGGCGCAACTCTAGCGTGTCGCTGCCTTTACGCACCACCCACACGGCCGGATTCTCACCCTTGTGGAAGAGCGCCGTCACCGGCAGAGTGAAGACCTGGCCGGCATCGTCCGCTACGCTGAATGCCACATTCGCGGTCATGCCAAGACGGACCTCGGGACTCGGTGCGGTCAGCGTGAGCTTCACACGCCACGTGCGGCTTTGCGGATCGGCCGCCGCAGAAACCTCGCGCACCCGCGCTTCGAAAGTCTTGCCGGGCAGCGCGGGCAAGGTGACGAGCGCGTTGCTGCCGACGGCGAGAGCGTTCAGCGTTCTTTCAGGCGCGTCACAAGCGACATCGACGTCGCCCGTCCAGTCGAGGTGATACACAGCCTGGGTTGCCTGGACGTTCTGGCCGGTATCCACATCCTCGGAAGTGATGACGCCGTCGTGGTCCGCGGTCAGCGTCGCGTAGCGCAGATGATCCGTTGCGAGCGCCATCTGGGCGAGCGCGGAAGTGCGCTGCGCAAGCGCCGAAGCGTAGGCATCCTCGGTCTGCTCCAGTTGCGCGGGAGCAATCAGGTTCGCACGCGCCTGAGCCTGATCGCGGTCGAGCTGCTGCTTTGCAAAAACGAGGCGATGCTCGGCGGCGTCGAGCTGGGCGCGCGCATTGACGAGGTTGTTCTGCAAATCCGTCGGGTCAAGCAACGCAACCACCTGTCCCGCCTTGACCGTATCGCCGATATGCACTCGCCGCTCGATGACCTTGCCGCCCACCCGGAACGACAGAGGCGTCGAATAACGCGCCTGGACCTGTGCCGGCAGCGAGTTGCTCTCAGCGTGCCCATCCGGATGAACCGCAAGCGCAACGACGGGCTTGGCCTCCGGGACGACTGCATCAGTCTGGTGGCATGCACAAAGAGCGATGGCGCTGCACGCCGCAACGACGACAGTCAACTTGTGCGTCGATGGAACGAAGGAAGGTAGGAGGGAGCGCACTCGTTTCAGCGCGACAAGACCGGGTTGTTTCACGATGTTCACAAGGCAGGTGATGAATACAGATAGAAAAGTCATCTGCGCCGATGGCTAGTCGCGCCTGCAAGAAGCGCGCGTTGCCCGTAGCGCGAAGACGAAGCCATTGATGCGGAACGGATCCTCTTCGACGACCCCATGGACCGGCGGCCCGAGCGTTGTTGACAGGCCATCGCAGCTGATCGCCACACGTGTCTCGAAGCGGCTCGGCACCATCTGATAGGCGCATTCGCTAATGCATTTGCGCTTTTCTGCGCGGCGCCCGCGGACTTTGGCACCAGGTATCTACCAGCGTCTCCGAGACGCTTTCGTTTCCCGTGGGTCCCGACTGTTTTCCGCTTCCACCGTCGCACGGATGAGATTAAACCCAATACTGATGCTCTTGTCAACCATGACATTTGCATCTAAAATCTGACAATATATGGTTCCAGGAGTTGACATGCCCAACGTCCCGATTTCCCGCACGAGTCGTCGGCAACTGGCGAAGGCGCCCGTTGCCGGTCGCGAGTCCACCGCCACGCGATCGCCGCGCGTGGCCCGACGTAAGCTTGAAACGCGGCTTCGTTTGCTCGATGCCGCGTTTGCGCTGGCGACGGAAAAGGGAATGGAAAGCGTCACGATCACCGAGATTACGAACGCCGCCGACGTGGGATTTGGGTCCTTCTATAACCACTTCGATTCAAAGGAAGGGATCTTCGCCGCGCTCGTCGAATGGTCATTCGAGGAATTCGCGACTACGCTTGATCGTCTCGCAACCGGGTTGTCCGACCCGGCCGAAGCGATCGCAGTGTCGGTACGTCACACGCTTTTGCGGGCCTACCGGGAGCCGGTTTGGGGGCAATTACTGATACGCGAAGGGCTATCCACGCGGGTACTGAGCAGGGGGCTGGGTCAGCGGCTACTGCGGGACACAAAGAGAGGGATTTCGGAACGACGCTTCATGGTCGCGGACGAACTGATGTGCGTGTTTTCCGTGATCGGTACTGTCGTCGCTGCAATAGCTGCTGAGCTTCACCTCTCTGGATCTTCAAAGCGGGCGGTTCGCGCACGAAAGACCCTTCGATCCAGGCACGAAAAGTTCGCCGACAGCACGGCGGCCATTGTGTTGCAGGCGTTCGGCCTCAAACGCACCGAAGCCGAAAGGATTGCTCATCGCCCCTTCCCTGCGCCCCCTCAAGCGGCAAGCGTTTCAAGCGAATCGGCGGCATGACGCCAGGCACGCAAATATCGCCTCTAACGCTTCAACAATGCTTTAGGAAAGCTAATGCCTCACATTCGAATATTGCATCTTTTGCGGCCACGTGATCCGATCGAGTTCAGTGCACCCGCGCGCCATTCAGTGCAAGCAGGCGCTCCAGTTCCAGCAGCGCCTCGCCAAGCAGGTCAATGGCGCCGTTCGACGTGGACGCCGTAGCAGCACTTCGAAGCGCGTCCTGTACGATCTGGTGAGCGCTTTCTGGTTTTGCTTCACCAATTGCAGCGATGTATTGCTTTTCCATGAGTACTCCTTCTCATGACAATGTGAATCCGACACCTGATGGACGAGGTGATGACGGGAAGTATATGCGCCGCAGACGTTGAATCGACGCTCGCAATTGTTTGTTTCCATCTCGCCAACGCGCGAGCCGCAAAGCCCGCCCCGCCCGCCGGATATATTCGGCGTAGCGCCCGATGCGGCGAGGCGCATGGTGATGTGTCAAACGTGCTACAAACCAGACGCAGGGTATGCCCGGGCGTCCCCCACCCTGTTTCTCATATCGTATCGACGAAGGGCCACGAACCGGCCGGATCATAACGGGCAAGCTCGCAGTTGTGTTTTCCGTAGACCGCCCTGACGCGACCTCGAGCCGCGACCGGACGCGGCAACGGCCGCACATTCTCACGCACTTTCATCATTTATGATACACTTGTCATTTACGACGTCGGACTGCTAACGTCTGTTCCATTACGGCGTGGGCACATTGATGGATGGCGCCTGCTGCGCCATCTGGCATGCAAAGACGTTCTGCGCGTCTCTTCCCATGCCCAAGCTATGCGACAAGTACTTCTGGTCACTTTCCGCCTCATCGTCCTTGCATTGTCTGGCCTGGTTCCGGCCTTTGCATGCGCGGCTGGCACCCCGCCTCTCGCGCCCGACAGTGGCTATTTTGTGCCCGTCGCTGGCGTCGGTTCCGACGCGGCGGAAGCACTCAATGCGCTTCAGGCCAAGGAAGACGCGATCAGGCAACGCGCATCGACGGCAACCGGTGATGCCGAACTGATCGAACTGGACTCGCTGAGCCGGCGTATCGTCGACGACGTCGACAGACTGGTCGCAACCTCGTTGGAGCCCGAGCTCGAAAGGACGCATGCGCAGCTCGATGTGCTCGGAGCTGCGCCCGTTGCCGGCGCAAGTTCAGAAACACCCGCCGTCACGCAGCATCGCAACGCACTCACGACGCAGAAAGCGCGGCTTGATGCGCAAGTCAGGCAGGCGGAAGGCATCAAAGGTAATCTGGTCAACGTCGACGCACAGATTGCACGATTGCTTCACGAACATCTGAAAGACCAACTGGCGCTTCGCACCGGCAGCATTCTGAGCGCTGCGTTCTGGGCGCCCGTCGTTCACCCGGATGCGGCTGACTATCAAAGTCTGCGAGCGTTTGGCGAGCAGGTCGAAAAGCAGATGCAATCGATGTGGCAGCCGGGACGCCACATCACGACCACGTTGCTTTTACTGATCGCGCTGGCGTGCGCAACAGTTGGTGTTCGCGTTCTTGAGCGAACGGCAGGATCGGTTTGCCTTCGGCGTCTGCCAGAAGGACGGCTGCGGCGCAGCGCTTTCGCGATATCGACCGTGTTTGCGACGCTGGCAGCCACGATGGTGGCGGTACACCTCGCTGGCCTGGCCATAACCAGTCAACAAAGTTTGTCGCCCGCCCTTCAGACTTTCACCGACGAACTTGTCAAACACATCGTCAATTGTGCGTTGGTCGTCGCGCTTGGCAGGGCGTTTCTGTGCACCAGGCATCCAACCTGGCGCCTACCTGCCATCGCCGATCCCGTTGCGCACGCGCTCAGATCTTTTCCACGGACTTTGGCCGCGCTCCTGCTGTTTTCAGGAGCGATAGAGCAGATCAACAGGGCCGTCGATACCAGCCTTCAACTCACGATTTTCACTCGCGGTCTAGTCGCGTTGATCGTCGCGTTGACCATCGGTACTTCATTGCTGCACGCGAACCGGGTACGCACCGCACTCGCTGCGGTCGGAAATTCGCCTGACGGACGGTCGACAATTGCGGGCTTGATTCATGCTGCCGTCTGCGTTGTCGTCGTGGGGGCCCTGGCCGCATTGCTCTGCGGGTACGTTTCCGTTGCGCGTTTCCTGACCTATGAACTCGTGTGGTTCGACATCGTCCTGTGCAGTCTCTATTTTCTTGTGATGCTTACGCGTGATCTATGCGAAAGCGTCTTTTCGCCGGCGCATTCAAGCGGCAATACGATCAAGCATCTGTTTGGTCTCGAAAATGCCCATCTCGCCCAGATTGCGACGGTCCTTTCCGGAGTCTGCCGAAGCGCGCTCATCGTCGCTGCGGTCGTTGCGCTGCTCACAGGTGGTCTGGGAACTACGCCCGCCGATCTCATCGACAGCATTTTCGAGGTGCTAGGCGGGGACTGGCTGCGTGCGCTCAATATCGTCCCCGCTCATATCCTCAGCGCCATACTCACATCCGGCGTTGGTCTGTACGTTGTGCGGTCCGTGCGCAAATGGTTCGACAGGGAGTTGTTGCCGAAGACAGAAATGAGTCCTGGCATGCGCACGTCCCTGCTGACGTTGTTTGCGAACATTGGTTACGTACTCGTCGTACTGCAGACCTTGTCCGTGCTAGGTGTCAGATGGCACAACCTTGCATGGATAGTGAGTGCATTGTCGGTGGGAATCGGTTTCGGCCTGCAGGAGATCGTGAAAAACTTTATCTCCGGACTCATCTTGCTCGCGGAGCGGCCGGTGAAGGTGGGCGATATGATCAGTATCGCCGGCATCGAGGGCGACATACGACGCATTAGTGTACGCGCCACCCAGATCCAGCTTGCAGACAAGTCAACCGTGATTGTGCCGAACTCACAGCTCATATCGCAGAATGTGCGCAACGTCACGATGGGAAACACCACACAAGGCGTCACCTCCCTGGTGCTCACATTCGCGTTGGATGTCGACCCGGAGCGGGTCCGCGAGATTCTTCTCGACGCCTACAGGGATCACCCTTCGGTTCTGGAGCATCCGTTGCCGTCCGTGATGTTCAGTCAGTTGACGCCCGATGGCATTACACTCACGGTCACGGGGCACGTCAGGAGTCCCAGGATCGTTGCCGACACCAGAAGTGAACTTCTGTTCGCCATCCTGAAGCGGCTGCGTGCCGCGGACATCCCGTTGTCGAATCCACGAACGGTTTTGGTCCACGGACCGCTCGTTTGCGCCCCCGATGGGCACGGGGCCGCTTCGAACGGACCACCGCGTAGCAGTTTTTCGTTAGCCGGCACCACCAGCGTATCGGCGAACGCCCGGAATACAGCAGGCAGCGTTGAGGTATAGCTACGCAGCCACCCTTGGCTTCAATCTGTCAAGAAACGAAACCCGAGCCCGGGGAAACGATTCAGGCGCGTTCGAGCAGATGGAGTAGCGCCCTGCCCGAGTCGGTCAGCGCAAAGCGGGCATCCACGACATCCACCAGCCCCGCGTTCTGAAGCGCGAAATAATCTGGCGTGCAGACCGTTGCCTCGACAGGCGCAGAGGCGAGCAGCAGCAGTACGGCGATTTCGTGCAGACTTAATGCGCGCCGCAGACGCGGCGCGGCGCTGGCGCGTGGCTTTGGAGTTTTCCCTTCGCGTTCCATGTCCAATCCGGATACTCAGTATGACCTGCCGACGGTTTCGAACGGTTTCGTCGGTCAGTGCCCGTGAATGATGGGTGCGCGTCGTTTCGCAAACGTTGCAAAGGCCGAGGGCTCGGTTACGTCTGTAACCTGCGCCCTGCCCTTGCGCCATCTAACCCGTCGCTCAGACGCCGTGAAGGGGTGCGCGTGCGCGATTCGCCTCCGCGCCACGGTGAACGCGACGACTATCCTGGCTTTGCTACACGAGTAGTTACGGATGTAATGCACGAGCGCCGGATCGCAACCGGCCAGCAATACGCGAGACCCAAACTCCAGTCAACACCCACTTGACTGGAGCAAGCACGTGGAAGCCTCTGCACTCCTGCTATCGCGGATACAGTTCGCCGCGACGGTTTCTTTTCACATCATCTTTCCGTCCTTCACCATTGGCCTCGCCGCCTGGCTGTCCGTGCTCGAGGCCATGCGCCTCGCGACCGGCAACCCTGTCTACCGGCGCGTGTTCGACTTCTGGTTAAAAATCTTCGGCGTTGCGTTCGGCATGGGCGTCGTGTCCGGCATCGTCATGGCGTTCCAGTTCGGCACCAACTGGAGCGAGTTGTCGCGCGCAAGCGGCCCGATTCAGGGCCCTCTCCTGACCTATGAATCCTTGACGGCGTTCGCACTCGAGGCCACTTTTTTCGGTGTGATGCTGTTCGGACGTAACCGCGTCAAGCCGTGGTTCTATCTGATGTCATGCATGCTCGTGGCACTGGGAACCACGCTCTCGGCGTTCTGGATCCTCGTCAACAACTCGTGGATGCAGCATCCGGTGGGCTATATCGTGCAGAACGGTGTCTATGTGCCCACCGACTGGGCCGCCATCGTCTTCAACAGCGTCGTCTGGGTTCGCTTTCCCCATATGCTGCTCGCGGCCTATCTGACCACGGCGTTCTGCGTCGCGGCCGTCGGCGCGTGGTACCTGCTCAAGGACACGAGCCGCGTGGAGGCCACTGTCATGTTCCGCATGGCACTTGGCCTTGCCGCCGTGCTCGTGCCGCTGCAGATCCTCTTCGGTCACCTCACAGGCGACTACATCCATGATTACCAGCCCGTGAAGTTCGCGGCCGTCGAAGGCCGCTGGGTCGACGAACAGCCGGCTGCCGAAGTGATCTTCGCGGTACCCGACGTCAATGCCGAACGCAACCGCTACGAATGGAAGATCCCGGTGCTGGGCAGTCTCATTGCCTCCAGCACACTCGATTCGCGCGAAGTCGGCCTCAAGGACTTCCCCCTCGCCAATCGGCCACCGATCCTCGTTCCCTTCTTCGCATTCCGGATCATGGCGGGCTGCGGGATGCTGATGCTGGCCCTTGCCTGGATCGGCACCTATGTGGCACGGCGCGGCAAGCTGGAGGAACGCAAATGGCTCCTGTGGCCAGTCGCCCTCAGCTTCCCGCTTGGCTTCGCCGCAGTCCTCACCGGCTGGTTCACCGCTGAAGTCGGTCGTCAACCCTGGACCGTCTGGGGTGTGCTGCGCACCGCAGACGCGATGACGCCCGGACTCTCGGCTCACTTCGCCCTCGCGTCGCTGATCATGTACGTGGCCGTCTACGGCTTCATCTTCTGCTTCGGCGTCTACTACATCCTGCGCATCATTCGCGGCGGTGTTTTCAGCGGCAAGGTGCTCACCGTCTGGAACGGGCACGTCATTCCGCAGACCTACGAGCCGCGCTCGCAGACGAGCGCCGTGCACGCCTCGTCGCGCATCTCGTCGTCCAACCACTAATCGGGAGAAAATCATGCTTGACTGGTTCTGGCTGGTCGAACTCGCCTTCGCACTCGCCGCCTATATCGTGCTCGACGGCTTCGACCTCGGCGTCGGCATTCTCAGCGGCTTCGCCGCAAGCACCGCGCGGCGCGACCAGATGGTCGCCTCCATCTCGCCCGTCTGGGACGGCAACGGGACCTGGCTCGTGATCGCGGGCACCATAATGTTCGGTGCGTTCCCGGCGATCTATTCGATCGCGCTCCCGGCGCTCTACGCGCCGCTCTCGGCCATGCTGGCCGGCCTGATCATGCGCGGTGTCGCGATCGAATTCCGCCACAAGGCGCACGGCTCGCGCTGGGTGTGGAATCTGCTGCTGTTCGCAGGCTCGCTGCTCGCCGCGTTCGCGCAGGGCGTCGCGCTCGGCGCCTACGCCAAGGGCGTGCCAGTCGAGAACATGCACTACGCCGGTAACGGCTTCGAGTGGGCCACTGCATTTCCGCTGTGGTGCGGTCTCGGCGCAGTGCTCTGCTATGGCCTCCTCGGCGCCGGCTGGCTGGTCCTCAAGGGCGAGAACGATCTGCGCCAGTTTGGCTGCTCGGCTCTCTCCCGTCTGACGCCGGTAACGGTCCTTGTTCTCGCGGCGATGTTCGCCGCCACGCTCTTCGACCATCACGTGATCGAAGCGCGCTGGCAGCTTCACCCGGCGCTTTTCGTTCTGCCGTTGCTGACCCTTGCGACGCTGATCGGCCTGCCGCTCGCCGCGCGCCGCGGTGAGGGACGCACGCCCTTCGTCCTTGCGGCGCTCAGTTGCGCGCTGCTCCTCGTGACGCTCGCAGCGTCCTACCTGCCGTATGTCGTCCCCTTCGATCTCACGATCGAGCAGGCAGCCGCACCGGCTTCCAGCCAGACGTTCATGTTCTGGGGAGGCGGACTCTTCGTTCTCCCGATCATCGTCGCCTATACGTACGTGGCGTACGCCGTTTTCCGCGGCCGCGTATCCAGCGACCATGTCTATCACTGAATCGACTATCTTGTTTGAGGAACTGCTGCCATGAAGGTCGCCCTGTTCATTCCGTGCTTCATCGACTCGTTTTTCCCCGATGTCGGCATCGCCACGCTCGAGCTGCTCGAGCGCCTCGGCTGCGACGTCGACTATCCACTCGACCAGACCTGCTGCGGTCAGCCCATGGGCAATAGCGGCTGCGAAAAACAGGCCGCCGCCACCCAAAACCTCTTCGTGCGGAACTTCACCGGCTACGACTACATCGTCTCGCCGAGCGGCAGCTGCGTGCACCACGTCCGCGACCATCTCACGGCAGCGGACCAGACCAGCGACGCGCAGAAGGTGCGCCGCAACAGCTACGAACTCGTCGAGTTCATCCACGACGTCCTGCACGTGCGCGAATTCCCATGGGCCGAATTTCCGCACAAGGTGGGGCTGCACAACAGCTGCGGCACGCTGCGCAGCCTGAAGACGGCGAGCATGTCGGAAATCGCGGGACCTGTCTTCTCCAAGCCGATGACGCTCCTCAAGGGCGTAAAAGGCATCGAGTTCATCAAGCCGGACCGGCCTGACGAATGCTGCGGTTTCGGCGGCACGTTCTGCGTCTCGGAGGCGCCCGTGTCGGCCCGCATGGGCGGAGACAAGGTGCGCGATCACAAGCGCAACGGCGCCGAGTACATCGTCTCGGCCGACTCCTCGTGCCTGATGCACCAGAAGGGTTGCGCGGACCGCCTCGGACTTGGCCTGAAGTTCATCCATATCGCCCAGATCCTGAATGGAGCACGAGCATGAAACGCGTCGATCATGTGGGTTTTTCGAAGAAGTTCATCGCAGACGAAAAGCACATCGAATTCCACGACAAGCGCCTGTGGGGCTTGCGCAGTGCCCGCGACATCGAAGTCCACGGTATTCCCGAGTGGGAGGAAATGCGTTCGCTCGCCTCGGCGATCAAGGAGCACACGCTCACGCATCTGCCCGACTACCTCGAGCAGTTCGAGCGCAACGCCACCGCCAATGGCGTGACGGTTCACTGGGCGAAGGATGCCGAGGAGCACAATCGCATCGTGTACGAGATCCTGAGCGGCCGCAACGCCCGGGTTCTCGTGAAGAGCAAATCGATGCTGACCGAAGAGTGCGAGATGCGCCCGTATCTCGAGGAGCGCGGCATCACCGTCGTGGAAACCGACCTCGGAGAGCAGATCCAGCAGCTCGACGACGAAATGCCTTCGCACATCGTCGTACCGGCCGTCCACAAGCTCGCGACGGACGTCGCAAAGATCTTCGCCGACAAGCTCGGCACGGACCCGAACGAAACCGACATTCCGAAGCTCGCCGAAGCCCAGCGCAACGCCACACGCCCGCTCTTCCTGAACGCGGACGCCGGCATGACCGGCTGCAATTTCGCCGTGGCCGAAACCGGCGGCATCACGGTCTGCACGAACGAGGGCAACGCCGACCTGAGCGCGAACGTGCCGTCGCTGCATATCGCCTCCATCGGTATCGAGAAGCTCATTCCGAAGCTGGAGCACCTGGGCCTCTTTATCCGGATGCTGTCGCGCAACGCGCTCGGCTCGCCGATCACCCAGTACACCTCGCATTTCCGTGGGCCGCGCGAGGGCGGCGAGATGCACTTCGTGCTGGTCGACAACGGCCGTTCCGAACGCCTTGCGATGGACGACTTCTGGTACTCGCTCAAGTGCATCCGCTGCGGCGCGTGCATGAACACCTGCCCGGTGTATCGGCGCAGCAGCGGCTTGAGCTACGGCGGCGTGTACTCCGGTCCGATCGGCGCCATCATCAACCCGACTTACGACCTCAAGAAGTACAGCTCGCTGCCATTCGCCTCCACCATGAACGGCAGCTGCACCAACGTCTGTCCTGTGAAGATCAACATTCACGAACAGATCTACAAGTGGCGGCAGATCATCGCCGAAAAGCACGAGCTCCCATTCGTCAAGCAGGAAGCGATGAAGGTCGCGGGCCAGGTGCTGTCGCATCCGAAGCTTTACCGCGCCGCCGTCAAAACCGCCAACAAGGCCGTTTCCACGCTGCCGCGCGTCGTTCTTTACAACCCGCTCAACGAATGGGGCAAGCAACGCGAGGTGCCCGAAGCGCCGACCGAAACCTTCCGTGACTGGTACCTGAAGAGGAACAAGAAATGAGCAGCCGTGACCTGATTCTCTCCCGTCTTCGCGAAGTGGCGCCCGCGCCGCGTCCGCTGCCGGAAGTGCCGTTGTTCGACCAGCATCTGCCGCCCACGCTCGAGACGTTCAAGAAGTCGCTCGCGCGCCTTGGCGGCACGTGGTGCGACGCGCCTTCCGACGGCGATCTCGAAGCCCTGATCCGTTCGCGCTTCCCGCAGGCGCGCGTGGTCTGCTCGGCCGTGCCCGAAGTCGAGGGCACCCGCCGAATCGGGGACGTCGAGCGTCCACACGATCTCGAAGATGTGGACGTGGGCATCGTCCGTCCCGCCTTCGCGGTCGCGGAGACTGGCTCGATCTGGCTGAGCGAGCATGAGTATCGCGTCAATGCGCTCGGCTATCTCTCGCAGCATCTCGTGGCGCTCGTCGATCCGTCCGATATCGTCGACAACCTCCATCACGCCTATCACCGCCGGGAGTTCTTCGAGGCGCGCTACGCGTGCCTCATGAGCGGCCCGTCCGCGACGGCGGATATCGAGGGCGTGCTGATCCGCGGGGCGCAGGGCATCCGGTCGCTGACCGTGATTGCCGTGCCTCGTGTGAACGCGGCACGATAACCGGACCCGCAAAATGCAACGCTTCGCGAGCGGCCGCGACCAGCTGCTGCGTTTCTGGCACCACGGCCGCCACCGGCTACCCATGGCGGACGCCTTGCGGGGCGGCGTGATCTGCGTCGCGCCCGCCGTGCTGGCCGCCATGCTGCACATGCCGCTGCTGTGCTGGTCTGCGATCGCCGCGTTCTGGACGTGCCTCGCAGACGAACCTGGGCGGCCGGGCTTTGAACGCCATTGCAAGGGGCTCGTGTTCGGCGTGGCCGGAGCGCTCGCGTCGGCCTGCGCGATCGCGGCGCATGCGCTCCCCGTGCTGTCGATTGCCGTGGTCGGCGCGGTTGCCTACGCGGGCGCGTCCGTGCGTGCGCGAGGTCCGGCGCCGGGACTGCGTGGCCTGCTTACGGCAACGGCCTGTTCGGTATCCGCTTGTTTCCCGGCGCATGGCCTCGACGCCGCGACGCACTACGCCGTCTTCTATCTGATCGGATGCGTATGGGCGACGCTCGCGGGCGGCGGCCTTTGGCAGACCAGCCGCACGAAGCGCGCGCAGCAGGCAACGCTCGCCTATCTGTATGCGATGTCGTCGCTTGCCAGCCGCCTCGGGCAGGCGGCCCACGGCAACCGGGCGCAGCTCGAGCACGGGCGCGCCGAACTGCGCACGCAGCTCGATACGATGACGGTGGCCGTCGCGAACTGCAACGGCGACGCCCCTTCGGCGTGCGCCGGGTGGGTCCACGACGCGGAACAGGCGATGGCCCTGCTCGCGGGCCTGGAAACACTCCTCGCCGGTGGGCACGATGCCGCCCGGCGTGAAGCCGCCGCCCTGCTCGCGCCCGCCTACGGCCAGCTCGCCGCGCAGATCGACGCGAGCGCGACGCGCCTGCGCAACGGTTCGAGCGCATTCCGGGGCGCGGTCGAGCAGTGTCAGGCCCGGCTGCAACAAACCCTGCGAGCGTGCGAGCCTGCGTGGCTCGCGACCCACGGGTCTGCTGAGGGATTGACGTGGCTGCGTGCCAATCTCGATCTCGTCGAGCGCCTGTCCGTTCTGCTCGCTCGCGAAGCGCGCATGGATGCTGCTCCGGGCATCGTGGCAGCCCCACTCGCGGCGCCGCGCAAACGTCCGCGCCAGGGCCGGCTGACGGCGCTGATCGCGGAGTTCGCCGCCCAGAATGCCTACACGCGGTACGCTGCGCGCCTGTCCGTGGCGGCGATGATCGCGGTTAGCCTCGCACGCTTCTCGGGCATGCAGCAGGCTTACTGGCTGGCGCTGACCACGATGTTCATCCTTCAGCCGACGCTGTC
This sequence comes from Paraburkholderia sp. EG286B, assembly GCF_040965655.1. Taxonomy (NCBI): domain Bacteria; kingdom Pseudomonadati; phylum Pseudomonadota; class Betaproteobacteria; order Burkholderiales; family Burkholderiaceae; genus Paraburkholderia; species Paraburkholderia sp. EG286B. Next base: position 165,618 of record NZ_JBFRCF010000009.1, read on the forward strand.
GCAAACGGTGAAAGTGTCCGGCCTGCGCATTGGCGGGACATTGCTTGGCGCGGTGCTGGCTTCGGCGCTGTCGTTGTTCGTTCACGACCCGCTGCTGCTCGCCCTCATCGTCCTCCCGCTTGCCACCGGAACGTTGGCCGCGCGCACGGTGAGCTACGTCTCGTACATCCTGTTCCTGACCTCGCACTTCATCCTGGTCGCGCATCTCGGCACGCCCGTCGGCACACCGTGGGCGCTCGCCGTCGCGCGGATCGAGTTCAGCGCGGCAGGCGTGCTCGTCGGCTTCCTCGTCAGCCTCTTCGCCTGGCCCGACCGCGAACACCATCGGCTCGGCAGCAGCGCTGCGGGCGCAATCGAGGGCACAGCCGCGTATCTCGAGGCGGTGGCGGGCCGTCTCGCCCAGCCCGCGCCGCGAGAGCCCGAAGCACTGCGGAAGCTGCGCCGACGAGCCTGCCTCGAAATCGACAAGCTCGAAGCCACGATCGCCGCCACGCGCTTCGAGTCGTTGGTCGTGAACCAACAGGCTGCGTGCGCGAGCGTGCTGATGCAGCGGCTCAAAACGCTGGTCGGGGCGCTCTGCCCGCTCGAATACGTTAACGCGATGCTCAATGACGCAGACCTCGCGCGGCTCGCCGAACTCGCCCAGAACGCGCAGGCTTTGATTACCAGTGACGCGTCCTCCGCCGATATCCCTCCGTCAAGGGGCTTCGGCGCCACGCCGCAGGCATCGTCCTGCCACGCTCGCGAGATCGAACGCGAAGTCACCGAAAGCGCGTGTGTCGCACACCTGCTGCGATCCCGCGTGCTGCGCTGAGGGTAGTTGTCCTTATCTTCCGGGCAACGCATGTGGTCCATCCGGACGCAGCCTATACCAAGACCATGTTCAATACCTTTTCCGGATCCACGTGGAAAGGCGCGAGGGGATGGCTGAAAGCCGTTTCCTGCTGTGCCTTCGCGCTGGGCCTACCGGCCGCCGCTCACGCCCAGGGCACGGTGGCCATCACCGGCCTCATCGACGGCGGCCTCGCATACGTGGACGATTTCGGCGGCAGCCAGGGCACGCGCGCGCTGCAGGCGAAATCGGGCGACGTCAACGTCAGCCGCTGGATCCTTTCCGGTAACGAACCGCTGAATCCCGACTTGAGCGCGCTGTTCGTGCTGGCAAACGGCTTCTCCATCACAAACGGCGCAACTGGACAGCAGGGGCGCATGTTCGGCTTCCAGTCATATGTCGGGCTCGCCTCCCATGCTTCCGGCACCGTCACGTTCGGGCGGCAGTTCGACTCGATGCTTCAGTTCGTCCAGCCTTTCGCGCTGGGCGGCACGCCCTATGGAGGTGTCGCTTTCGCGCATCCGTTCGACAATGACGATCTCGCCAACTACACGCGGACCAACAACGCGGTGAAGTACACGAGCCCGATGATGAACGGGTTCCAGTTCGGCGCGACGTATGGCTTTTCCAACGAGGCGGGGGCGTTTTCGAACAACCGCGGCTACAGCGTCGCGGGCACCTACGCGCACGGAGCCTGCTCGGCGGGCGCGAGCTATGAGCAGTTCGCCGGCGAAAGCAACCTCGCAACCGCCAACACACAAGGCGCGGAGCCCGCCGGCGCGCCGTTCAACGCGACGCGGCAGCGCACGGCGGGCCTTGGCGGCGCCTGCAAGTGGGACCGCCTGCGCGTGTCGGCCATTGTCACCAGGACCCAGCTCGACAACGCAACGTCGATCAACAATGTCGCCGACACGCCGATCGCGCTGCGCGGCGAGGATATCGTCTTTCGCAACGCGGAACTGAACGCGCGCTATGCCCTGACGAACCAATGGACGGTGGCCGCAGGCTATACCTTCACGAGCGGATCGTTCGACTCGCCTTCGGGCCATGCGAGCCCTACCTGGCATCAGTTCGGCCTGATCGGAATCGATGCCCTGTCCGCGCGTACCGAAACTTACGCCGAAGCGATCTACCAACGCGCGAACGGGCTTGCGGGCACCGGCATTCCCGGTGCACAGATTTCGAACTTTTCGCACGCCGCGGGTCCGGACCAACTCGTACTCGCGCTGGGCATCCGTCACAGGTTCTGAGCCCACCTCCCCTGAAGCCCGGTTTCAATTGCAACACGGCGGCGGCTGCGCGAAACAACGCAGTAATCGCGCACCCGCACACTTTCGTGCATTCCGCGGCGATCCGCACGGCACGCCGGCACCGCGCCGGTGCCAGACGAGCCGCCAACCTCCAGCCCACGGGAATGGTTTATGAACCTCTTGCAGAACATGCGGACATTCGTGCGCGTCGTGGACACGGGCAGTTTCACGGCGGCGGCGGATTCGCTTGACTCGAGCTCAGCGTCGACATCCAGGGGAGTCAGCGAACTGGAGCAACACCTCAAAGTCCGTCTGCTGACCCGCTCCACGCGCCGCATCGCATTGACCGATGCCGGGCGCACCTACCTCGAGCACTGCCGGGAGATCGTACACGCGGTCGACGAAGCTGAACAAGAAGTCTCCGAGGCAGGGAGTCGTGCACGCGGCATGTTGCGCATCCATAGCTTCGCGAGCTTCGGGCAGCATTACATCGTTCCCGCCATTCACGCGTATCGCCGCCTGTACCCCGAAGTGAGAATCGATCTCCAGTTCTCGCAGACCTTGCCCGATCTGTTCGATGGCACCTGCGACACCTCGATCCTCGCGGTCTCCGGCCTGCCGGACTCGGAAATCGTGATGCATCGGCTGGGTTCGACCTGCAGCATCCTTTGCGCGTCGCCAGCCTATTTAAATGCGCGCGGCACGCCCCGGCATCCCAGCGACCTGATCGACCATGACTGCCTCGCCCTCAGCACGCTCACGTTCTCGTCGCGCGAGTGGATGCTCGAAAAGGCGGGCGGTGGCGACACCGAAAACATCGCGATCAACAGCGTGTTTCGCATCAACATCGCTGAGTCGCTGGCGGCGGCAATCCGCGCGCACATGGGCATCGGCCCCTTGCCCGTATACTCCGCGCTCGCCGGCTTGCGCGCGGGCACACTCGTGCGCGTGCTGCCCGAATACACGCTGCAGAGCAAGGACATCTGCGCGCTCTTTCCGTCGCGCCGCTACGTCGACGCAAGAACGCGGACATGGTTGGACTACATGCGCGAGTTTTTGCCCCCCGCGCTCGCACGCGATCACGCATCGCTCGCGAGCCTGAGCAGCCATCGCGACTGGCAGCCGGCACGCCCGGCTTTCACGCCCGAACACGGCGCACGCGCGACGTTCTAAGCCGACCACGAGGAAGCGGCAGCGCTGACGGTTGGGTGAAGCGCGCGGGCGTGGGGAAAGCCTCGCCACGGCCCATGTGCGCCGCGCTCAGACCTCCACGGCGCCACCGTCGTCCCAGGTAGCGGCCTTGCTCAGCCTTTCCACCGCGACAGAGAAAACATATCCGGCGCCCCGTTCGGTCTTGATGTATTTGGGCCGCGACGCGTTTTCCTCGATCTTGCGCCGCAAGCGCAGAATCTGCACGTCGATCGACCGGTCGTAGACGTCGTCGTACAGCCGGCTCGCTTCGAGCAAATGTTCGCGCGTCAGCACCCGACCCGGCGAAGCCAGAAAAGCGTTCAGAAGACAAAATTCGCCGTTGGTGAGCGGCACGTTCTCGCCCGCGGGCGAAGTGAGCTTGCGGGTGCCGAGGTTGAGTTCCCAGCCCGAGAAACGATATGCCCGCGCGTCGAGCTGACGCCCGCTCGCAGCAACCGCGGCGGTGGAGCGGCGCAGCAGCGCGCGCACGCGCGCGAGCAGTTCACGCGAACTGAAGGGCTTGGTCAGGTAGTCGTCGGCGCCGAGTTCCAGCGCCATCACCCGGTCCGCTTCATCACGCCGGCCCGACACCACAATGATGGGCAATGTGGACTGTTCGCGAATCCTGCGTGCGATTTCGATGCCGTCCTCGCCTGGCAGGCGCAGATCCAGCACCACGAGATCGATCGCATGTTCCTTCAGCGCCTCGGCCATTTGCTTGCCATTGGCCGCGACGCTTACGCGCATTTCGTTTTCGCCCAGATAGGCGGCGATCAGATCGCGCACCGCCTCATCGTCGTCGACCACGAGGACGCGAGGAAGATTGATGTCGTTCATGGTGGACAAGCTCTGGTTAAACGGAAAAATTATAGCGGCATTTGGCCGCCCGCCGACCGGCCGGGCGGCGCGCAGTACGTCTGATGATTGCTACTCCACTTTTGCGCAATGTCCCGATAATCTGGAATCCGATGCAGACGCTTAGTGATTCTTATCAGATCCGGTTTCCGCTTTTCACCAGGCCACCACAGACGGCACCCGCATGGCCGCAGTACACGCTCAGCCCGGCGGCTCGCGTGTCAAGGCGTCGGTGACTGCCTCGGTCAAATCGGCACGCATCAGCGGTTTCTTGAGTATCGCGCGTACGCCGAGCGAGCGCGACTCCTCCTCAACGAGGTGGGTGCCGTAGCCGCTCATCAGCAGGACCGGCAGTTCGGGGCGCACCGCGCGGATCTGCCGGATCAGGTCGATGCCGGTCATTTCCGGCATCGTGTGGTCCGTTATCACGAGATCGAAGCGCAGTGGTTCGGCGAGGAAAGCCTCCAGCGCCTCGCGTGGCGAAGAAAATCCGAGCGGCTCGTAGCCGAGGTCCGCCAGCAGATCCTCGCAGAGCTCGACCAGCGCGCGCTCGTCGTCCACCAGCAGGACCGTCTCCCCGTTTCCGCGACGCGTCCCGGTGGCGGGTGTCGGCGGTGCGGCCGGCCGCTGCGCGGACAAGGGTAAATAGATGTTGAACTGCGTGCCGCGCCCGAGTTCGCTGCGCACTTCGATGGCGCCGCCATACTCCTTGACAATGCCGTCCACCAGCGAAAGGCCGAGACCTGTCCCCCCTATCGTCTTGCGGGTCGTGAAGAACGGATCAAACATGCGCTCCTGTACATCGGGGCTGACGCCGGCGCCGGTATCCGCCACGCCGATGCAAACGTAGTCACCGGGCTGGAGCGTGCCCGAATGCAGCGCGCGGACTTCACCGGTCGCGACTTCCACCGCCGACACGGTGATTGTCCCCGGCCCCTCCAGCGCATGACGTGCGTTGCTGCACAGATTCATCACCACCTGATGGAGGTGCGTGGGGTCGCCTAGCACATAGGCCTGCGGCGCATCGAGCTGGAGAACGACCTTCACCTCAGGCGGCACGCTTGCCTTGAAGAGATCCACAGTCTCGACGAGGACCGGCTGGACATGCACCGGCAGCCGCGCCGTCATCCCGCTGCGGCTGAATGCGAGAATCCGCTCGACCAGCAGGCTTGCGCGCATGCCTGCGTTGAGCACCTGCTGGGCGTCGCGCCGCAGCGGCGAGTCTGCGCCGAGCGCGCGGAAGACGCGCTCGCCGTAGCCCAGAATCGCGCTGAGGATGTTGTTGAAATCGTGTGCGATGCCGCCTGCGAACGTGCCGAGCGCCTCGAGCTTCTGGGACTGGCGCAGTTGCGCCTCGAGTCGCAGGCGTTCGGCCTCGGCCTCGCGGCGCGCACTCACGTCGTCGATCACGGCGACCAGCGTCCCGCCCAGCGCGCCGGTTTCGGACAGCCGCGAGATGGTGATTTCCGTCCAGATCACCCGGCCGTCCCGGTGGAGATAGCGCTTCTCGAACTTGACAGCGGAGCGCTCGCCGCGCTCGAGCTCCGCGACTTTCGCGCGCGTGAGTTCGACGTCGTCGGGATGTGTGATATCGGAGGGGGCCAGTTGATGCAGTTCATCCAGCGAATACCCAACCATGCGCTTGAAAGCGGGATTGGCGACCATGTAAGGCTGATTGGGCAACAGCATCACGATACCCACCGGTGCCTCGTCGAACACGGCGCGCCAACGCTGCTCGCCGGCCCGCAGTTCCCGGTTGGCCAGCGCCTGACGGCGAACCTGACGCACCATCACATACAGCAGCACGAGAACGAACGACGAGATCGCCAGCGTGCGCGCAAGTGTCGCCCACGTGTTGCGGCGCCACTCGCGCAGGATATCCGCGCGCGGACGGCCTACATCGATGGTCAGCGGATAGCCCGGCACCGCGGATTGCGCGGTCTCGAGGTCGTTCAACGCCTCTTGCCCAAAAGAAGCGCTCACCGCGCAGCGAAAGCCGTTTGCGGCGTCCTTGCTTGCCACCGTGAAAATCAGGTGTTCGTCGCGCGCCGTGGCCGCCAGCCGGGCGAGCAGTGCGGCGCAGTCGATGTTCGCCACAACGGGAACGACGCCTTGCCCGTTCTGCGCGGCGAGGCGAACGAGCAGCGGAAATGTTGCCGCGCCGGCCGCAGGCGAGGCGGCGGCGTATGCGGACGACGGCCAGCATGAGTGCGCCCATGCGCCCCCCGCGCGCGCGCCGTCGCCGAGGTCGTGCTCGTCGTGTTCGTATCCGCAGCCGCCCGCATTGAGGGACCGAATTTGAGGCATGCGCGCGCGTGCTTGCTGCTCGAAGGCCGCGAACCCGTCTTTGCCGGTCAGGTTGGGCGTCGAATCTGCCTCGTACTGGAGCGTCGCCGGAATCCGGTCAATCGTGCTGCCGATCTGCTCGGCCAGTACGCGCGCGACGAGTTCCAACGTACGATGGCCCGCGGCAAGCGTGGTTTGTCGATTCTGGTGAACGCTGTAGAAGGCGGCCACGCAGACGAGCGTGACAAGTAGCAGGCCGCCCGCGACCGTCGTGCGGTAACGGCTGTGGATCGGCCAGCCGTCGTATGCACCGGCGGACCCGGCGGGTCCGGCGGGTTCCGGCATGAACGGAGTTCGCGCGGCAGGCTTCACAGGACAGGTCCGCCCATGAGTTGTCTTACATTGGCAACGAGTGCGTCGCAGTCGAGCGGCTTCGCGAGCACCCGGTCGGCGCCCAGTTGCCGCGCGACAGAAGCCGCCGTGGCCGCATTGAACCTGAAACGGCCCGAGATGGCAATGATCCGCGCGTCGGGATGACGCGCGCGCCAGGCGCGCACGCTATCCGCGCCGTCCGTCTTCGGCTCGCCAAGGTCGACCACCAGCAGTCGAGCGGCCGCCCCCGCGTGGCGCGCCGCGAGCGACGCCTTCGCCGCGAACCCTGCATCGTGCAGGGTCGCGACGATCAGGTCGCGCATCACCGGGTCGTCCTCGATAACAAGAATTTCGTCCGCGCTCACAGTTTTCCCTTGCCTCGCCGCCATGCGCACCTAGCGCAGGCTGGCGATACGATGCTAGGTGAGCGCGGTTACCCGCCGGTTTCGGGCCGCACGCCGCCAGATTACATCTGAAACGTCTTCTCACAGAGCCTCGCGCTCGGCGGCCGCGCATGGCGACGCACCGGTAGAGCGCTCCGGCGCTGCGCTACGTTGCGGGCATGGACGGCACGACCCAGGACCGCTCAGCTGCCGAAGTAGATATTGCAGAACGACACGGGACCGACGCATTCGTCCTTCTTCTGGGTCTGCTTTTCCGGCGTGGCGCGGCCTGCGGACTGCGCCGCCGACTGCGTGCCGTTGTTCGACGCGGCCTGGGTGCTCACGGCACCGGCCTGAGGTTGGTTGCCCTGCGCATGCGCGACGGCGGCGCATAGGGTCAGCGAGAGAACGAGGTACTTCAGGGATTTCATGGCTGGACTCCAGACAAGCAGCAAAACTTGCTGCGACGGTGAAAACTATAAGACGCCGTGGCGTCTCAATTAAGCGGTCACTGCGGAAGGGATCCTTTCGCAGATGGCACATGACTCGCGAAGGCGCGGGCGTGTGCCGACATCGTTGGCGTTCTCGCGGCGGAGCGGGCGCAATCGTCTATCGCGCGACTGTCATCTGCGCGATTCGAGCGCGCCGCGCGTCAAGACCTGTCGCCGGCCTGGCGATGAAACGGCGCGTCCGGGTCGAGCAGCGCACTGCGCATGAGGTGGAGGTCGCCCCATAGCTGCTGTAGCGCGGCCCGACGCCGCCCTTGCGCGGTTCTTTGCATCTCCCCGGCCACCTTTTCCAGCGCGCGGCTCGCTGCGCGGACGGCCAGCGCTGTGCGTCGCGCATCGGGTCGTTCGAAGAGGTCCGCTGCGCGCCGGCCGGCCTGTTCGACCCACAGTAGCCAGCGGGGACGGTCCGATGGGCGCGGGGGGGCAAGTGTCGCGAGGTCCGTGCGCAGATCCAGCAACGTCTGCCCCACTTCGAGCGTCGCGAGAAGCCAGTGCCACGCTTCGTCGTGGCGCCGCGTGCCTGGTGTCAGGAGCAAGCGCAGTTGCGATGAGAGATCGTGAGTGCGCGAGCGAAAGCGCGCATCGGCCCCGTCCAGCCGGGTTTCCCATGCGAACGCCACTTCGCGGCGCAGATCGCGCTGGATGCGACCCACGACCCAGGGCGCCTGGAACGGAAACACGATCGTCGCCACAATCACGGCGATGAACAGCGCCGTGACCGCGGCGAGCCCATTGTTGAGCAGCGCGTCCGGGGCGTAGCCCATCATGTTGTCCGGGCCGGCCAGCACCACGAAGAACACGCACAAGCCGATACCGTAACCCGACGTGGCCGGCCGGCTCGCGAGGAATGCGCTGCCTGCGACGATCGGCGCGAGCGCGACGCAGAGCAGGGGAAAACCGTCGATGGCGGGATAGACAAAGCACATGTAGACGTAGCCGATCGCCACGGCCCCTGCTGCGCCCAACGCGATCTGCATCGCCAGCTTCTCGGGGCGCGGTGCGGCCGAGGTCAGACCCGCAGCGATCGCGGCCGCGATCACTGCCAGTCCGCCGCTCGGCCAAGCCGTGAACAGCCAGAGCGCGCCAACGGCGCCCACGGTCAGTGCGTTGCGCACGAAGGTGAGCGCGACCACGTAGGAGCTGGTCCGCGGAGGAGTGGCCGGCGCGCGCGGCGAAGGGTTCGGGCCCGCCCCCGCGGCACCCACTTCGAGGTAGTCGAGCAGGTTGCGCAGAAGCCGGCGAAGCGCTTCTCGCATTGTGCGTACCTCGACGGCCGAAGAGGTCGGCCCCTGACCGGCTTCGGCCGCCGCTTCCTCCGCAACGGGTGCGAGCGAGGCGGCGAGACGCGCCAACGCCATTACGGACTGCGAATCGGGCGCATCGTCGGAAAGGCCGTCTCGCAGCCGGTCGATCAGACCCGCCGCCTGCAGCAGCGACGGCCGCATGTCCGCTATCAGCGCCGCCGCGCCGGTGCTGTCGAGTCGTTCGATCTGCTGCTCCAGCATGTGCAGTCGGGAACAGATCGCTGCATATTCGCTGTCGATCGCGGCGAGCCGCTGGCTGCGCATGCGCAGGTTCGGGTCTTCGTACGAGGCGAACGTGCGAGCGGCCTCGAACCCCGCGATGCTGCCCGCAAGGCGCGCGAAGCGCTGCCCGAACGTGACATGATCGCAACGGCCCGCAAGCACGTCCGCGCACAGTTCCAGAATCGCACTGCGGCGCTGGCGCTGGCCGTGCATGAGCGCGGCGCTCGCGCGAACCGGGAAGACGAGCGCGCTGATCGCCGCCGAACTGAGGATACCGATTGTCACTTCCGCCGCGCGCGTGAGCGACGCTATGAACAACGCGTCGGGATGCGTCACCACCGGTATGCCTACGAGGACCGCCGTATATCCGGCGAGCACGAACGCGTACCAGCGAAAATGCCGGAAACGCACCGCGAGTGCCGTGCACGTAGCGGTCCACAGCGTCAGAACCGTCAGATACAACTCGGGTTGCTGAGGAAATAGCGCACCGAACACCACGGCGGCCACCGCGCCCGCCGCCGTGCCGAGCACACGGTAAAAACTCTTGGCGAGCACCATGCCCGTCACGGGCTGCATGAGCACGAACACCGTCACCATCGCCACGCGCGGTGCTGGCAGTTCGAGCGCCATCGCCACGCCGAGTGCGACGAGCGCCGCGCACGTGGTCTTGAAGAGGTGCAGCCAGATCAGGCCGTCGCGCGCAGCGAAATCGGCCATGGCGCGGCGCAGACGCGTCGAAAACAAATCTCGTGGAGCGCCACGTCGTTCGGGCGCTGACGATTCGGAAACCGGTCGGGAAGTCACGATTGCATACAGGGGCGTCGCTTGCGACCGGCCAAGCCGCGCGCTTTGATTTGCGATGCGCCCGGTTCGCGTCGGCACAGGGTGATGGAGCCGAACGCACGCCCCGTCTCTCGCGCGGCGTGCACTGGCGAAACAGAATCGGCCGCCGCCGTTGCAGCGCCATTTCGGAGACCGGGCGCTTTCGTTACAGTTGAAACAACAATGGGCAATGCCTCACATCGATCCGAACTTCGTTTCATTTGAAACGCGCCGCATGCGTCGCTGAAATGGCATCGAAACTGCAGCCCACAAGAATGCGCACACAGTTGCAGCCCTCCGGCTTTGCCGCACACACCGGGGCCGATTGGTCGATGCTGCGCTTGCGGACATCGGCGCCTCCAACAAACCCACGATTGCACACTGTCGCATGAATACCTTGCACAACATGCAGATCCTCGTCCGTGTGCTGGATACGGGCAGCTTCACGGCCGCAGCGGCCTCGCTCGACGTGAGCCTCGGCACCGCGTCACGGGCAGTCAGCGAACTGGAGGAGCATCTGCGCACGCGCCTTCTGCACCGTTCCACGCGCCGAATTTCCCCGACGCCCGAAGGACTGGCCTACGCCGAACGTTGCCGAAGGATCCTGGCCGACGTGGTGCGGGCCGAAGACGACACCGCGCGCGCCGCCGACCACCCGAGCGGACTACTGCGCGTGCACAGCTTCGCGAGTCTCGGCCATCGGCACGTCATGCCCGCGATCCAGGCCTACCGTGCACGCTATCCCGACGTCCGGGTGGAACTGAGCCTGTCGCAGACGCTGCCCAACTTCTTCGACGGCACTTGCGATGCATCGGTCATCGCGTTTTCGCCGACACCGGACGCCAACCTTGCGTCGCACCGTCTGGGCTGGTCGCACAGCATTCTTTGCGCTTCACCCGGTTATCTCGCCGCGCGCGGCGTGCCGCAAACGCCGGACGATCTGAACGCGCACGACTGCCTGACGCTTCGTACGACGACGCTATCTTCGCGAGCGTGGTGCCTCGAAGGTTCTGACCGAGTGCCCGTTACGCTCGCGGTCGACAGCGTGGTCAGCATCAACATTGCCGAATCGCTTGCAACGGCCGCCCGCGAGAGCATGGGGATCGCGCCGCTCCCCGCCTACGCCGCACTCGACGAGTTGCGCGAGGGTACGCTCGTTCGAGTGCTGCCCCAGTACACCATCGATACGCGCGAAGTCTGCATTCGTTACCCCTCGCGCCGGTTCGTCGACGCGCGGACACGATCGTGGATCAATTTCATTTGCGACTGGCTCCCACCTCGTCTCGAGAAAGACGATGCGGTATTGAGCGAACTTGCATCGGATACCGAAACGCTACCCATCGCGGTCTAAACGGAACAATCGATACCGAGCGGCGGTATCCCTTCTCCCCTCACACAAGCGACAAGGACGCGTCGCCGCGGTGCCGCATGCCCGCGCACTTCGCCGCGTCCACGAAATCGCGCACCACCTTTGAGCGGTCGTCGTAACGGTAAGCGAGCAGAACACGAGCCGTGGGCTGCGTACCCTCGATTTCGTGGTACGTCACGCCTTGCGGATGAAGGTCGCGAATCGAATTCGGCACGATGGTCACGCCGAATCCCGCCGCCACCATGCTGACCGCCGACGCCACCTGCGTGGACTGCTCGCCCAGTTGCGGGCTGAAGCCGCAGTCCTGGCACGCGGCGATCACGTCGTCGTACAGCACGGGCGCGATGGCGCGCGGGAACATGATGAGACGTTCTTGCGCAAGGGCATCGAGCGGCACTCTGTCCTCGCGCGCCAGCGCGTGCCGCGCGGGCAGGACGACCAGCATGTTCTCGTCGAGCAGCGGCTCGAGCTTCACGAGCTCCGTCGCCTGCAAGGTCTGGCGAATGATGGCGACGTCGATCCGCTTCTCGACGAGATCGTCCATCAGCGCCGAGATATTGCTCTCCGACGGCGAAATCGACACCTGCGGGTGCGTTTGCCGGTAGGACGCCATGACATCGGAGATGACCGGATGAAACACGATCGAGCTGGCGAGACCAACCCGTATGCGCCCGCTCTGACCTCGCGCCGCACTCAGTGCACGACACTTCGCCTGCTCCACGAGTTCGAGGATACGCACGGCGTCTTCGTAAAGCACGCATCCCGCGTCCGTGAGTTCGACACCACGCGTGAGGCGCCGAAAGAGCGGCGCACCCATTTCCCGTTCCAGCTTGTGAATCTGCTGGCTGATCGGCGGCTGCGCCATGCCAAGACGCTCTGCTGCACGCGTGAAGTGCAGCTCTTCCGCAACGGCGACGAAGTACTTCAGATGGCGAAACTCCATATCGAACTCATATCGAAAAAGACTGTTTGCGATATTAGACGCCACGGCGCCTGGGAAACATACTTTCTCCACCGCAACACTCTTTCAGGAAACCGCATGATCAACCCAAATCCATGCTCGTGTGTCAGCGACATCGCACGATCATTCACACGTTTTGTGCGGGACGGCCAAACGGAAAGCGAGTTGTACCAGACCTCGCTGATGAGCGCCCTCATCGACGGCGTGTATGACGGCGACATGACGATCGAAGAACTGCTCAAGCATGGCGACTTCGGCCTCGGCACTTTCAACGAACTCGACGGCGAACTCGTCGCATTCGACAGCGAGGTGCACCAGTTGCGCGGAGACGGCAGCGCCCGCGCGGTCAGCCCCGATCAGAAAACCCCGTTCGCCGTCGTGACCCACTTCCGCCCGACGATGTTCGGCTCGCTGACCGAGCCGCGCACGAAGCACGAGGTTCACGCCGTCATCGACGAGCTGATCGGCTCGCCCAACGTCTTTTGCGCGTTCCGCATCGACGGCCGTTTCTCCCGTGTCGAGACGCGCACGGTGCCGCGCCAGACCATGCCGTACCGTCCGATGCTCCAGGCGATCGAGGGTCAGCCCATCTTTGCGTTCGAGGAAACCTCCGGCACGCTCGTCGGCTTCCGCTGCCCCGAATACGTGCAGGGCATCAACGTTGCCGGCTTTCACGTTCATTTCATCACCGACGACCGCAAAGGCGGCGGCCACGTGCTGGACTACCGCCTGATCGAAGGCAAGGTCGAGGTGGCGCGCATCTCGAGACTACGCATCGATTTGCCTAAGACCGACCACTTCGAGCGCGCCACACTGCACTCCGAGGACATGGCAAGCGCCATCGAAGCAGCGGAAGGCTAAGCGCCGAACACGAGAATCGCGCATCGGCACCGGTGGCGCGACCCGATTCAACATCTGATATGGATAGCATCATGCTCAGGAAAACTAATCAAGCAAACCAGACATGGACTTGCGGCGCCGACCTCGTCGTCGCCAACCTCGAAGCCCGAGGCGTCAAGCACGTCTTCGGCATTCCCGGCGCGAAGATCGATCGCGTGTTCGACTCGCTCGTCGACTCGACGATTGAGACCGTCGTGGTCCGCCACGAAGCGAACGCTGCGTTCATGGCAGCGGCCGTCGGCCGCCTGACGGGACAGGCGGGCGTCGCGCTCGTCACCTCGGGCCCCGGCTGCTCGAACCTGGCCACGGGCCTCGCCACGGCGACCTCCGAAGGTGACGCCATGGTCGCGATCGGCGGCGGCGTGAAGCTCGACGACCGCCTGAAGCAGGTTCATCAGACCATGGACACGGTGGCGATGTTCAAGCCCATCACGCGCTACGCCGCGGAAGTGGTCACCGGCTCGACGATCTCCGAGGTGATGAGCAACGCCTTCCGTGCTGCCGAAGGGTCCCGCCCCGGCGCGTCGTTCGTCAGCCTGCCGATGGACATCGTCAACGCGCCGACACAAGGCGACGTGCTAACCGAGTACGTGCCGCCTGCGCTCGGCGCCGCGGCCGCCGAGGCGCTCAGCGAGGCCGCCGGGCTGATCCGCAACGCACGCAATCCCGTGCTGCTGGTCGGTCTGCTGGCGAGCCGCCCCGAGAACGCCGAGGCGATCCGCGAGTTCGTGACCCGTACCAACATCCCGGTAGTGGGCACGTATCAGTCCGCAGGCACCATCGACGCTGATAATTTCAGCCGCTTCGCGGGACGCGTCGGCCTCTGGAACAACCAGCCGGGCGACGTGCTGCTCGAACAGGCCGACGTGATCGTGACTGTCGGGTACAGCCCCGTCGAGTACGATCCGCCACTCTGGAACAAGGACGCGGGCCGCCCGCTCATCCATGTGGACGTGCAACCCGCCGACACCGACCGCTATTACCGGCCTGCGGTAGAGCTGATCGGCGACATCGCGAAAACGATGACGCAACTCGCCGCGGAAGTCCCGTCGCGCACGACCTCGCCGCAGTTCGAGAGTGTGCTGACGACGCTGGCCGGCGCGCGTCTCGCGCTTGCACAAAAGGCAGCCACGCTTGGCGGTAGCCCCGTGCACCCGCTTCGCATCGTCAAGGAGCTGCAGGACGTGGTGGGCCCCGACACGACGATGTGCGTCGACATGGGCAGCTTTCATATCTGGATCGCGCGTTACCTGTATAGCTTCCGTGCCCGCCAGCTTCTCATCTCGAACGGCCAGCAGACGATGGGTGTCGCCCTGCCGTGGGCCATTGCCGCGTCACTCGTGCGCCCCGGCCAGAAGGTGATTTCGGTGTCGGGCGACGGCAGCTTCATGCAGTCGAGCATGGAGCTCGAAACGGCGGTGCGCCTGAAGAGCAACATCGTCCACGTCATCTGGGTCGACAACATGTACAACATGGTCGAGATCCAGGAAGTGAAAAAGTACAAGCGCCGCTCCGGCGTGGAGTTCGGCCCGATCGACTTCAAGGCCTATGCCGAATCTTTCGGTGCCAAGGGCTTTGCGGTCGAATCGGCCGACTCGCTGCGCGCGACGCTGCGCGCCGCCATGCAGACGGAAGGTCCCGCCGTAGTCGCGATTCCCGTGGACTATTCCGACAACCCGAAGCTCATGGAACCGCTGCGCACGGACTACCTGATCTAAGCGCCGACGTGACGACGGCCGCCCGCGAGAGCGGGCCGGCCGTTGCTGAACCTTTCAAGTGGAAGCAGCGCTGTGGGCGCAATGAGAAGCATGAATACACCATATGCAGCATCGCCCGACCCGGCCGCCGTGGCAATGGCGGGTAAAAAGCGTGTCGGAGTGGTCTGGGTCGGGAATATGGGGGCGGCCATTGCCGCAAATCTTGACCGCGCGGGATTCGCGACGGTACTGCTCGACCGCGACCTGAGCAAGGCTGAAGGAGCCGCGCGGGGAAAGGCAATTGCGACGAACGACTGGCAAGACCTGGCCGACTGCGAGTTCGTCATCACGATGCTACCTGGCGACGGCGCGGTGCTCGACGTCGCACTCCAGCTCTCGAACGTGCTCCTTACCTACGCGGTCCATGTGTCGATGAGCACCATCGGTAGGGAAACGGCGCGTGAACTCGCCGATCTGCACCACGCGCTCGGTCAGCAATTTGTGTCGGCGCCCGTGCTCGGAAATCCGCAGCTCGCGGCTTCACGTAATCTTCTCGTGTTCGCGGCCGCCGACAGCGAAACGCTCGACCGCTGCATGCCGCTTCTCGAATGCCTCGGCCGGCACGTCGTCGTCATTGGCGAACACGCCGAAGAGGCCAACCGGATCCAGCTCGCCATCGAACACCCTCCTGTAGGTGCCGCGTAGCCGCACCATGAGGATGGCACTGCCCATACCGTTACGAGGCGGCCCGACCCAGGGTGTCGCGTGAGCTTTCTGGCGTTCATCGTTCGCCGAAGCGAGCGCGCAGGCACAGTATCAACACGGCGTCGCAAGCCGCCTCGCCGTAGGCGGACGCGTGCCAGGAGTCAATGCAAGCCGACGCGCGAAAGCGTCCGCTGTCACTCCCGAGCCAGCACGGCACCCGCGCGCGCGGTCGTGGAAGGCATAAGCAGCAAGGCTGCCGCGAGCGAGACGAGACATCCGGCGCAGACTTCCTCGATACGCAATTCTGCAAGCGGCACGATGGCGACACCAAGCTGGCCGTAAACGAGCCCGACAAGCATCGTGATAAAGAACACGCCGCGGGCATACGCATGAAGAATGTAATAGGCCCAGCCGAAAACCGACAAAGCCATGGCGGCCACGAGAATCCAGGCTTGGTGTCCGCACACGGTAATGAGCAGCACGCTGGCCGCCGCGCCGCTCAGCGTGCCAGCAATGCGCTTGATGACACGTGCGCGCGTGCCCTGATACGAGGTCGTCCCAAGAAAAACGACGAACGTGCTGATGACCGCCCACATCGAACGGTCTTCCGACAACTCGCCGCCCATCAATATGGCGAGGAGGGCCGCGACGGTGGCGACGAGAGCCGGCCGCCATGCGAGCCGGTGAAATCGATGCGCGAGCACGGTGGAAAGGGGCCGTTCGGTCTGCCGTCCGGTCACGTGGACAGCCACGTAACGCACGGCCGCGCGAGCCCGTGCCTTCGCGGCCACGATGGTATGGGGCAACGCGAACATGAACGACGGCGCCGGCGCGCGGCCCCGCTCCATCGGGATGACGACGCGCCCAACGAATGCGACGATGAACGGAACCACCGCCATGGCGGTCAGCATCTCCTTCAGCCGCGTGGGGGAAGGATGCAGATACAGGCCGAGGTAAAAGGACACCAGCATGAGCATCGCTGCGCCCACCGCGCGGGCACCGAGCGATTGGCACAAGATGCCCACGAACACAATGAGCAGCGCTCCGGCGTCGCGCTGCGCGGGCTGCAAGGCGAGCGCGGTGGCGCCGGCGAAGGTGGCGCAGTTGCACATATAAAAAATGAGGAGCGAGGTGAGCCAGCTCGACCAACGCGCTTCGCGCAGAAACAAAGGCGCAATCATTGCGAACAACGCGCCAGGTACGGCAAGAGTCGGCGTTTCATCATGATGGAGCGCCCAGGACACGCCCACGCCCGCCGTCAGCAGGCAAGCGAGCGTCGACCGTGCTGCACCGCGCAGGCGCGCAAAATCGGGGTCCTCGACAAGTGCGCGCTGCAACGCGCGTGAGAAGGCGGCGGCGATCATGGTCGACGATATCCGTGCGTGTCGGCAACTGGGCTTGTGGCCGTGGCCGATGTCCGGGCGTTACAGCCCGGCGTTGGGATGGACACCTGATGCGCACGCCTCCCGGGATCTCCGGTCTGGCATGCGCCCGGCGAGGCGTACTTCCGGGCTACACCTGATCTCCGTCGAGGGCGCGACGCGAGCCAGGACGCCCGGGTTTTCCCGGATGATAGCCGATCAAAATTACGCCAATGGCACCCATCATCGGAACTGCGAAATAGAACTGCAGGTAGCGGTTGCAATCCCAGTCCATGATCGCGACCGTGTCGCCCCCGCTACCTGAATGGGTCGTACCAGTGACGTAGCTGAGTCGTCGTCAAAGCCCCACACGATCGCCCCTGCGGTCTGGCCGCCATCCACAATGAACTCGGATCCCATCGTGAGACCGCGAACGCCGAATTTCGGCGCAACGTAGGCCGGCAGACCGGTGTTACCGAGCATCCCCGCCGCAGACGAAATATTGACGATCGAGCCGCTGCCCGCGCTTCTCATCGCGGGAATCGTCGCCCTGATGCCTCGGAAAACGCCAGAGAGGTTGACCGCGAGCGTTTTTTCCCAATCGTGGTCGTCCAGATGCTCGATGAGTCCGTAGGTCGAAATACCCGCGTCGTTGACCAGCACATTCAGCTTGCCGAACGCGTGAACGGCGTGCTGAACCCGTTGCATCCTGCGCCAAAGCCGCCGAAGGCATTCGGCGAATGCAGCGCGCGGAAATGATGCCCCGGGAGTCCATCGGCCTCGCGCGCAGATGTTCGCTGATAGGGACACTCCGGAACCCCGAAACGCCAGGCCGCGGGTCAGTAAATGTCTAGATTGCTGCCCAGCGATGGTCGGTTAAAGGCCCCAATCGCGTCCGAAGACCGCTCGCAGCACGACTGCTTGGCGGATTTACTCGGCAAGGTTCTTCGCTCGCACCACCGAACCCTGGCTTCGCATGACGGGGAGGAACCCGAACTGCACATTGAACGCGAGATCGCCTGGTTAAAGCGTGGCCGGCGACGAATCATCTCGATGTCGGAAATGATTTCACGGACCAAACTCACGGGGCATCTAAGCCATTGCCTGAAACGTTTGGCGATTTTTAGCGCGCCGTCGAATAGTGGTACCCTGCAGATTTCACACTATCGGTCATGAGCCGCAGAGGGCGGGCCCCTGCGATGAGCGGTTCCGTGACCTGCAGTCAAGGCGTGAACGCCGACGTATGCGCGAGAATTAGAATTAGATTCCAAAGGCATATCCCATCGCTTATTGGCCGATTTGTCTCTGGGATTGCCAGATACACACCGTGAGACCACCCTTGCGATAAAAATTATTGGACACCTAATGGCGTACGGCAAAGCCGGGCTTTCACCTAGTCCCGTGTTCGGACTCAAACATATTAAACAGACAACAAAATTCCGCCATGGTTTCGAAACCCGTTGAATCACTGAACGTCGTCTCCGTAGGCAGCAAGATTCGCGGACTGCGCAAGAGACAAGGCCGTACTCTCGAAGACATCGCCACCGCGGCGCAGCTCTCCAAACCCTTTCTCTCGCAGGTGGAGCGCGATCGCGCCACTCCCTCGATCACCTCGCTCGTGAGCATCGCCAAGGCGCTCGGCGTGCCGGTAAGCTATTTCGTCGATGCGCCCACCGAAGCGGGCTGCGTGTGCCGTGGCCAGGATCTGAAGTTTTTCGGTTTCGCAAATTCCGCCGACCTCTATGCACGCCTCACTAATCCTTCTGGCGGACGCCAGCTCGAAGCCATTCTCGTGCGTATGCCACCCGGCGAGCGCTCCAGCGAAGTCACCACGCACGCAGGCGAAGAGTTCCTGCATGTGCTCTCTGGTGAAGTGACACTCACGCTAGAAGGTCAAACTTTCGTGGTCCGCGCGGGCGACAGCGCGCACTATGAATCGACAGTGCCGCACGCCTGGAGCAATATGTCCGATCAGGAGACCGTACTCGTCTGGGTGGGGACGCCGCGTCTGTTCTGAGCTGCGGCCATACGAGCATATGTGCGCGTAGCGGTCAGGGTTCCTCTGTTTCCGTCTCCTTCGTGCGTTGCGCAGCTTCCTCTCTTCGGCGCGGCGGTACGCGATGCACGGGTCTTGCCGCCACGCGCGACGCCACCGCGTAGTAAAGCACTGGCGTGAACACGAGCCCGAACAGCGTCGCCGCGATCAAGCCGCCGAGGACTCCCGTACCGATGGCGTGCCGGCTCTGCGCGCCGCCGCCCTGCGAGAAAGCGAGCGGCAGCACGCCGAGCACGAACGCCGCCGAAGTCATCACGATAGGTCGCAGACGTTCGACGCTCGCGTCCACAACCGCGGCGCGCAGCGGCACCCCGCCCGTACGGCGCACGGCCGCGGCCTGCACGATCAGGATGGCGTTCTTCGCCGCGAGGCCGATCACGGTCACCATGCCCACCTTGAAATAGATGTCGTTGGGCAGCCCGCGCAGGAGCAACGCGCTCACCGCGCCGAGCGCCCCGAGCGGAACGACCAGCAGTACCGAAAGAGGCGTAATCCAGCTCTCGTAGAGGGCCGCCAGCACCATGAACACCGCAAGCAGCGAAAGGCCGATGAGGAGCGGCGTCTGGCGCGCGGCCTCGACTTCTTCGAACGCGGCGTCGGTCCATTCGCCATACACGCCTTCGGGCAAAGCGAGCGCGAGCCGCGCCATCTCCGCCATTGCTTCGCCCGAGCTATGCCCCGGAGCCGCGCGCCCCGTCACGTCGAGCGACGGATAACCGTTGTAGCGGCTCAGCATCACGGGGCCGAGCGTCCAGTGCGTGGCCGCAATCGACGACATCGCCACGGACCCGCCGAATGTATTTTGCACAGGCAGGTCGAGCAGCTGGCTGGCGTTCATGCGCGTGGGTGCGTCGGCGGCGACGATGACGCGGCGCATGCGCCCTCCTGCTGGAAAGTCGTCGACATAACTGGAGCCGAACGTGCTGCCCAGCACGTCCGCGATGCGGTCGAACGATACGCCATATGCGTAGGCCTTGTCGCGGTCGACTTCGAGTTCCACGCGCGGCCCGTCGGGCAGGTCCTCCGAGTGGACCTGCGCCACCATGCGGCTCTTGCCGGCCGCGTCGATCAGTTGGTCACGCGCGGCCTTCAATCCGTCCATGCCGACGCCCCCGCGATCTTCCAGCCGGTACGTAAAGCCCTCGGAGTGGCCGATGCCCGGCACCGCGGAAGGCAGCATAGCCTGCACGTCGCCGTCGAGGATGGTGCCGAATTGCTCGTTTAGCGTGTCGCGCACAGTCTGCGCGTCGATTTCGTCCTTGCCGCGCTGACCCCACGGCTTGAGCTCGACGAACGCCATCGCCACGTTCTGCCCGCTGCCCGCGAAGCTCCACCCCACCACGCTCGTCACGTTGCCTACGGCCTGCTGCTTGCCAAGCATCGCTTCCACGCGCTTTACCACCTCAAGCGTGCGTGCCTGCGTGGCGCCCGCGGGCAACTGAATCATCACCTGCAACTGACCCTCGTCCTCACTCGGCAGGAAGCCCTGCGGCAGCTTCCAGTACAAGAGCGCCCCAAACGCGCACAGCACCACGTAGATCGCTAGCACACGCGGGCCGCGCCGCAGTAGCGCAGCCACGACCGCCCGGTAGCCGCGCGAGGCCCGCGCCGCTTGCGCCGTCAAACCGCGCTCGGGCTTCGACGTTCGCTTCGGCATCCTTAGCAGACTCGCACAAAGGGCCGGCGTTAGCGTGAGCGCCATGAACGACGAACACAGCATCGACGCGATCATCGCCACTGCGAACTGCCGGTAGATGCCGCCTACGTTGCCGTTGAAGAAAAGCATCGGCACAAATACGGCGGTGAGCACCGCCGTCACACCGACGATCGCGCCGCCAATGCGCTTCATCGCGGCGCGCGTGGCTTCGCGCGGTGCAAGCCCGCGCTCGTGCATTGTGCGTTGCACGCTCTCCACGACAACGATGGCATCGTCCACGAGTATGCCGATAGCGAGCACGAGGCCGAACATGGTGAACACGTTGATCGACATCCCGGCCCAATACAGTGCTACAAATGCGCCCATGAGCGTGACGGGGATCACCATCGTGGGCACGAGGGTGGAGCGCAGGTCGCGCAGGAACAGCCACATCACCGCGAATACGAGCACCACGGCTTCGATGAGCGTGATCACCACTTCGTGAATCGCCACGCGCACGAAGTATGCGGTATCGAATGGAATTTCGATCGCTACGCCCGGCGGCAGACGTCTGGACAGCTCGGCGAGACGCGCACGGATCCTGTTCGAAGTCTCCAGCGCGTTGCCGCGTGGGCCGAGATGGATTCCCACGGTCGCCGCCGATCTGCCGTTCAGGCGCGAGTAGAACGAGTAGTCGGCGCGGCCGAGTTCCACGCGCGCGATGTCGCGCAAGCGCACGAGCGAGCCATCCGGCTTCGCCTTCAGCACGATCTGTCCGAACTCGTCGGGCGTTTCGAGTTGCCCCTTCACGCTCACCGACTCGGTGATTTGCTGTCCGTTCACGAACGGCGCGTTCCCGAGCGTGCCCGCCGTCACCGGCGAGTTCTGCGCGGCAATGGCCGCGTTGACCTCGGCCGCCGTGAGGCCGTATTCGCGCAGCTTCACCGGATCGAGCCAGATGCGCATGGCCTCGTCGGCGTCCCAGAGCTCCGCCGCGCCAACGCCCGGTGCACGCTTGAGGTCGCGAAGGATGAAGCGGTTCAGGTAGTCACTGAGTTGCGCGGAATCGCGCGTGCCGTCGGTGGACGTGAGCGCGACGAGCATCAGGAACGTATTCGACGCCTTCTCCACGTCGATGCCCTGCTGCACCACTTGCTGCGGCAACCGCGCCTCGACCTGCTTCAGACGGTTCTGCACGTCCACGAGCGCGATGTCGGGATTGGTATCCGACGTGAAGGTCACGTCGATTTCCAGGTCCCCCTGCGCATCGCTGGTCGTTTCGTAGTACTGCAGGCCTTCGGCGCCATCGAGGCTCTCCTCGATCACGCTCGCGACGTTGTTGCCCACCTCCTCCGCCGACGCACCCGGATATTCCGCGCTGATGACGATGCGCGGCGGCGAGAGCTGCGGATACTGTGCGACCGGCAGCATGGGAATCGCGAGCACGCCCGCGACCATTATCGCGAGCGCGATGACCCATGCGAAGACCGGCCTGTCGATAAAAAAGAAGGGCACGCGCTCGCCGGTACGGTTAGGGGAACAAGGGGGAAGCGAACGGTGGTGCTTCCGCGTAGCGCGCCATATGAAGCGTATCGGCAAGTACGCCGGCGCGCATTGCGGCACCGCGCGAGCGGCCCTCTACGACGAAGCCGAACTTGCGATAGAGCGCGATCGCGGCTTCGTTGTCGGCGAACACTTCGAGTTCGAGCCTGCGCAGGCCCAGCGAATGGTCGGCACAGGCGACGATCGCCGCCATCAGCGCGCTGCCCACGCCACGACGCTGCCAGGCGTCGTGCACGCCGAAGCCCACGCAAGCGCAGTGTGATCGGCGCGCCTTCGCGACATCGAGCTGCGATTGTCCCACCACGCGCCCGTCGATATCGGCGCAAATCGTGATGCAGCCGGGCGCCCGGCTCTCATACCACGCGCGCAAGGATTCGGGGGTGCGCCACCCGCTCAATAGCGTGCCGTGGCGCACACCTGGCTGATTCATCAAGTCGGCGATCGCCTCGAAATCGGCGGGCTCGCAGGTGCGCACGCGAATAGTACCGGGTGACGCGAACGCGGGCGATGGTGTCGGGACGTGCATGGGGATCACTCCGGGGTGAGGGGCAGCGGATCGTGCAGGCGCGCCATCAAGAAGAAGTCGGCGAGTACTCCTTCGCGCAATACTGCGCCGCGCAAACGCGCCTCGACTTCGAAACCGCACTTTCGGTAAAGCGCGATCGCGGCAGCATTGTCGGTATAGACGTGAAGCTGGAGCCGCCGTAGGCCCAGCCAGTTGTCGGCGAAGTCGAGGATTTGCTCCATGAGGAGCGTTCCGACGCCCCGACGCTGCCAATCGTCGTGTACGTTTATGCCGATCTCGCCGACGTGCGCGCGGCGCAACTTCTGCGGATGCAGTTCAGCTTCGCCCACGATTGTCTCGCCCACCAACGCGCCGATGATGACGGCCGGCGATACCACGTTCGCGATCCACTCACGGGTCTGTGCGACCGAACTATACGGTGGCTCTGCATTGCCCCGCACTATTGACGGGCTGTGCCCCAGCGCATGCAACGCTTCGGCATCGCCGGGGCGCAATGCGCGCACGACGAGCCCCTCGGGTAAGCGCGACTGCATTGTTGTTCCCTTCTTGATTGAGACGTCAGGGACGGTCAGGCAGGCTACAGCGTCAGTTCAAACGACTTCACCAGCACCCCGGGAAGCTGCATGCCGCCTGTCGCGCGTTGACCCCACGTGTCTTCGGACAGGCGCAGCTCGGGCTGCGCACCCAGACGCTCGAGGCGCTCGCCCAGCAGGCCGTACAGACTGTCGTCGAAGCGCATCGCGTCTACCGGCGCAACGACACGCCCCGCCTCCACCCAGAACGTCGCAAAACGCGTCATGCCGGTCAGGCGGCAGCCCATGCGATCCGAGAAGTTCACGTACCAGAGGTTGCCGACGTACAAACCCGTGCCTAGCGCCGCGAGTACATCCGCATCCGCGAGGTCGCCGCCCGGCATCGAAAGCGACGACGGCGCCTCGCTCGCCAGTGCACCGTTAGGGAGCAGGCCGTACTCGCGCGCCGTCCGGGCGTTTGTCAATTGCGCGACGCTCCTCCCCTCACGCACGAGCGGCACGCTTTCGCGCAAATAGCCGTCGTCGTTGAAGGCAGGTGTAATACCAAGTCCGAGCTCTTCAGTGATCGAGACGCGCGCGTCGAGCGAAAGCTCGCCGCCATGCAGCCGGTAAAGCGGGCTCTGCGACGTCGCCTGCGCGCGCGCTGAAAAGCCGCCCCACGCAGCAACGCCCAGCAGTTCTTCGAGCGCCGCTGGCGCGAGCCATGCACGGTACCGGCCCGGCCCGAGCGCTCGCGGCGCGAGCGCTAGCACGGGCAGGCGTGCCGCCGCCTCCTGCACCTTGCTGGCAAACTTCGCATCGTCCCAGTTCTCGCCCGCATATGTCGTCTTGATGGCGCGGCCGCCCGGATGATAGAGCGACCAGCTGAAGCAGAAGTTTTCGACTTCGTGCCAGCCACGGCTGCCGCAACTGGATGCGAAGCCGCGCGCGAGCATGCCGCCCGCGTAGAAGCCAACGAAGTCGAGCCCGCGCGCGCATTCGGCCACCACATGGATGAGCGCATGCGGGTCCCGCAGCCGTCCCGTGCGCCGCGTCGAACGCTGCCACGCTGTCGTGTCGTAGAGCAGATGCGGATCATCAGGTGCATCACGCAGGTCCGAGCGAAGCGTTTGCAACGTCGCGCCCACATCGCGCAGATCCTGATCAGCGTTGCCGCAGATGTCGAGCGTGGAATACGCCTGGCGCGCGCCGTCGATCATCCGGAGCGTGAGCTTGCCTTGGGAGACGAGTCCCATTTGCCGGACTTTGCCGCCGTTGAAGCGAATGAAGTCCGACTGCTCTGCGGCAAAAGAAGTGAGCGCCGTTTCACCGGCCAGCAACAACCGGTCGATCGCATCGGCGAGCATCATGAAATGCGTGTGCCAATCCACCGCCACGCGTTCGCTTGCAAAAAGTGTGTCGCTCATCAGGCGCCTCCAAAAACGTCTACGTTGCTGAAGACGCACGCGGGTGACGCGTGCCCCACACGAATGACCTGCGCGGGCTCTCCCTTGCCGCAATAAGGCGTGCCGTAGACCTCTCGGGTGCTCGCGTCGCCTACGGCGACGAGACTGCGCCAGAAGCTCGCCGAAATGCCGCGATAATTAGGCCGCTTGACGACCTGCCTGAGCTTGCCGTTCTCGATGAGCCGGCCATATTCGCAACCGAACTGGAACTTGTTGCGATGGTCGTCAATCGACCAGGACGTATTCGAAGTCATCAGAATGCCGTTTTCGATGCTTGCAACCATCGCGACGAGTGTTTCAGTACCGGGCTCGATGTTCAGGTTCGCCATGCGGTCGATAGGCGGGCGATTCCAGTTGGCCGCGCGCGAGTTCGCGACTCCCGGCAGTCCGGCGCGCTGCTGCGAGAGTGCCCCACCGAGCGGCCGCTCCAGCACCCCGTTGCGGATCAGGTATTGCTTGCTCGCCGAACTGCCTTCGTCGTCGAACCCGTAGGTAGCGGCTTCTTCGCGCAGCTCCGGGTCGAACGTCACATTCAGCAACGGGGAGCCGTACTGATAGCTGCCGAACATCTCCGGCTTCACGAAGCTCCAGCCAGCGAAGTTGCGCTCGTCGCCGAGAATCCGGTCCAGTTCGAGTGGATGACCGATCGATTCGTGAATCTGCAACATCATCTGGTCCGGCATCAGCAGCAGGTCGCGCATGCCCGACGGGCAATTCGGCGCCGCGAGCAGTTGCAGCGCCTCGTCCGCCACACGGGCGCCAGCGCCATTGAAGCCGTGCCGTGCGAGTATCTCCAGACCTCCCTGCCCGAGCGCGCCGTGGTCGCCGGCAAGCGTTCGCACCTGCGTGTCGCCGTTCGCATGCGCGGCCACGCTCAGTCCTGGCATGAGGTAGCGAAAGCGCTGCTCGATGCGCACACCGTCGCTCGTGAGATAGAGTTGATCCGTGTGCACGACGTGCATGCTCGCTACGCGCTCGACGATGCGCGCGTCGAGGTTCGCCGACGCGCATTCGTGCGCGAGTTGGCCGAGCCACTCACGGCGGGTGGGAAGCGGCGCGTCGATGTTCGGCGAAGCATAGCTGCCGCTCGCAACGGGCCGGGCAATGCGGCGGTGATCGATCAATGAGACTTGCGCACATGCGAACGCCCGCGCCGTGGCGATATCGAGTGCACACTGGAGGCCCCCGGCACTGAGATCGGCGGTAGCCGCATAGCCGGCACCGGCGCCGGCCCAGGCTGTCAGCATAGCGCCCCGCTCGCGCACCACACGCAGCGGCTGCGCGACGTCGTTGCGCACCACGTGGTCCTCGACAACTTCGTCCATCATGCGCAGCGACCAGAAATCGGCGCTGCTCTTCAGCGTGCGCGCGCCCTGCACCCAACGCTCTTCGATCATGCGAACTTCTCCTGTAGCACCGCCGGCTCGTCGAGCATCGACGACGCCAGCAACGATTGCGTGTAAGGATGAGACGGCGCGTGCAGCACGTCGAGCGTGTCGCCCTGCTCGACGATGCGGCCCGCTTTCATCACGATCACACGATGCGCCATCGCGCGCATGACGGCGAGATCATGCGTGATGAACAAATAACTCAGCTTGTACTTCTTCTGCAAGTTCGTCAGCAACGCGAGCACCTGTTTTTGAATCGAGACGTCGAGCGCGCTGGTTGGCTCATCGAGAACGATCAGTTCCGGTTCCACCACCAGTGCACGGGCAATGGCGATGCGCTGGCGCTGGCCGCCAGAAAATTCGTGGGGGTACCGCTGCAGCGAATCGGCGGGCAGGCCCACTTCCTCGAGCAGTGATGCGATACGCATACGCCGCGCCGGTCCGTCAACCTCCGGTCTGTGCACGGCCAGCCCCTCCCCGACTATCTGCTCGATCGTCATGCGCGGAGAAAGCGACCCGAATGGATCCTGAAACACCACCTGCATGCGCGAGTACAGTGCGCGGCGGGCCCTCGCCTTGCGTTGCGCCGAGAGCGCGACCCCGTCGATGCGGATCTCGCCCGCTGCCGCGCTTTTCAGGCCGAGCACGGTGGCCGCGAGCGTCGATTTGCCCGAGCCCGACTCGCCGACGATACCGAGCGTTTCGCCGCGCCGCAGCGTCAGGTTCGCTTCGTGCAAGGCACGGAAAGTCGAGCTGCCGAACACCGAGCGCCAACCCTTGACCGCCGTGCGGTAATCCACGGCGAGGCCTTGCACTTCGAGGATGGGCGGCGCATCCACTGCGACCGGAGCCACCTCGCGACGCGGCTCGCTATCGAGCAGGCGCTGCGTATAGGGATGCTGCGGGTTCGAGAAAAGCTCTGCGGTCGTGTTCGTTTCGACGAGGACGCCCTTTTCCATTACCGCTACGCGCTGCGCAAAGCGCCGCACGAGATTCAGGTCATGCGTGATGAGCAATATGGCCATGCCACGGGCTGCGGCCTCCTGCTTCTGGAGGTCGATCAGCAAATCGACGATCTGCTGGCGCACGGTCACATCGAGCGCCGTGGTGGGCTCGTCGGCGAGCAAGAGGCGCGGGCGGCACGCGAGCGCCATCGCGATCATCGCACGCTGGCGCTGTCCGCCGGATAGCTGATGCGGAAAGCTGTCGATGCGGCGCTCCGGCTCGGGAATGCCGGTCCGCCGCAAGAGCTCGATGCCACGCTCACGCGCCGCGCCGGCGCTCAAACCCTCGTGCAGGCGCAGGCTTTCGGCGATTTGCTTGCCTACCGTGTACAGCGGGTTCAAGGCAGTCATCGGCTCCTGAAAGACCATGGCGATATCGGCTCCGCGAATGCCGCGCATCTGCTGCCCGGTTTTCTGCAGCAGATCCTCGCCGTCGAACAGAATGCGTCCCGTGAACCTTGCATGCTCGACGAGGCCGAGGATCGATAATGCCGTCACGCTCTTGCCCGAGCCCGACTCGCCGACGAGCGCCACGCGTTCACCGCGCTCAATCGAAAGACTCAGTTCGCGCACCGCCTGTTTCTCGCCGAAGCGCACGCTGAAGCGCTCGATTTCCAGCAAAGGACGATTCATTATTTACCTCCGCCGAATGCCGAGCCACGCGTACGCGTATCGAGTGCGTTACGCAGTGCATCGCCCATGAACGTGAGCAGCAGCAGCGTGATCACGAGCGCCGCGAAAGCCGAGAGCGAAATCCACCATGCCTCGAGATTGTTCTTGCCCTCCTGGAGCAGCTCGCCAAGGCTGGGCGTAGGTGGCGGCACGCCGAGCCCGAGGAAGTCGAGACTCGTGAGCGAGAGAATGGCCGCACTCATTCGAAATGGCAGGAACGTGATGACCGGAGTCAGGCTGTTCGGCAGCACGTGGCGCCACATGATCTGCCAGTTGGAGAGGCCCATCGTGCGCGCCGCCTTCACGTAGTCGAGCGAGCGGTTGCGCAGGAACTCAGCGCGTACGTAATCGGAAAGCACAAGCCATCCAAACATGGAAAGCAGGATAAATAGCAGCCAAAGCGTAGGCTCGAAGATCGAGGCGAAGATGATGAGCAGGTACAGATCAGGCATCGAACTCCAGATTTCGATGAGTCGCTGCCCGATGAGATCGGTTCGTCCTCCATAGAAACCCTGCACCGCGCCCGTCAACACGCCCAACGCGATGCCCGAAACCGTTAGCGCCAATGCCATCAGCACCGAAAGCCGGAAGCCGTAGAGCAAGCGCGAAAGCACGTCGCGGCCGAACTGATCGGTACCGAGCCAGTTTGTGGCCGAGGGCGCGGACGGATACGGTCGCGCCGCGAAGTAGTCGATCGTGTCGTAATGAAAATGATTGGGCGGGTAGATCGCGAAATTGCCGTTCGATTCCAGACGTTGCCGGATATACGGGTCGAGATAATTGGTCCTCGCCGGGAAGTCGCCACCGAAGATCGTTTCCGGATAATCCTTCACGATCGGGAAGTAGTATTGACCGTCGTAACGCACGACGAGCGGCCGGTCATTTGCGAGCACCTCGCCGAGCATGCTGATCGCAAACAGCGTGACGAAGATGACAAGGCTCCAATAGCCGAGCGGCTGTGCGCGAAAGCGTTGCCAGGTGCGGCGCCACGGCGAGACCGACGGCGCGTGCGGAACGGCCGCGGAATCAGCGGTCCAGGCGGTGGAACTGGATGCGGGGGTCGACGAGGACATAGCAGACGTCAGCAATGAGTTTGGTTACGAGGCCAATCAGCGTGAACAGAAACAGCGAGCCAAGGACGACGGGGTAATCGCGGCGGATAACCGAGTCGTAAGAGAGCTGGCCCATGCCGTCCAATGAGAACAGCGTTTCGATGAGCAGGTTGCCGTTCAGAAAAGCACCCACGAACGCGGCGGGCAGGCCAGTGACGAGCGGAATGGCGGCGTTGCGCAATACGTGCTTCCACAGCACGTCGCGCTCGGGCGCCCCCTTTGCCCGCGCGGTCAGCACGTACTGGCGGCCGATCTCATCGAGGAAGGTATTCTTCGTGAGGATCGTGACGATCGCGAAGTTGCCGACCACCGAGGCCGTTACCGGCAAGACGATGTGCCACAGGTAGTCGAGCACCTTGCCCGCGAGGCTCAGGTCCGCGAAGTCATCGGACGTGAGACCCCGCATAGGGAACACCTGCCAGAATGTGCCACCACCGAAAAGCATCAGGAGAAGCACGCCGAGCACGAAACCCGGCACCGCATAGCCGGAGAGCACGAGCACGCTGGTCACGGTGTCGAATCGCGACCCGTTGCGCACCGCCTTGGCGATGCCGAGCGGCACGGATATCACGTAAGTTAGCAGCACTGTCCACAAGCCGAGCGTGATGGAAGCCGGCAGCTTCGAGCGGATCACGTTCCAGACGCTGTCGTGCTGGTAGTACGACTGACCAAGATCGAACGTTGCGTAGTTCTTGAGCATGAGGAAATAGCGCGTGAGCGGCGGCTTGTCGAAGCCGAATTCCTTCTTGATCTGCTCGATCTGTTGCGGATCCACGCCCTGGCTGCCGTGATAGCCGCCTCCTCCTGCGCCGGTCTCGCCGCCGCGCGTCGCATTGCCATGGCGCAGTTGCGCCATGATCTGCTCGACCGGGCCGCCGGGCACGAACTGCGTGACGACGAACGTGAGCGTGACGACGCCGATCAGCGTCGGCACCATCAGCAATAGACGTCGAAAAATGTAGGCGAACATGGTGATCCTCAGTGGACAGCCGCTTGCGCGGTCTGGGCGACCTGTGCGTTTTTCGGCTTGCGATACCAGTAGTCGATGATCCAGTCCTGGGCCCCGAACGATACGGGCACGACTGACGGATAACCGAGCGACGTCTTGTATGCGATGCGTGCGTTAGGTGGGTAGTACTCCGTCACGAGGTAGTACTCGTTCAGCAGCACACGATCGAGAGCACGTGTTGCCGCTTCGAGATCGTCGAGCGTGTTCGCGGCCTGCACTGCCTTCACGAGCGCGTCAACGGCCGGCGAGCGCACGCCCGGATAGTTTTCCGAGCCCACCTGCGAGGCAGCCGCGCTGCCGAAACGGCGTTCAAGCTCCGCGCCGGGAATCGTCACCGGGCTGTAGAGCCAGGTGGTCATGTCGTAGTCGAAGTTGTCCAGGCGCTTCTGGTACAGCGCACTGTCGATTTCACGCAGATGCGCATTGATGCCCAGCGTCGCGAGGGCCTGCGTATAAGGGAGGATCACGCGGTCCATGCCCGGCTGGTCGTCGAGGATCTCGATGTTCATGGGCTCGCCAGCGGCATTGCGCAGCGCGCCGTCACGATAATGCCAACCCGCCTGCGCAAGCAGATCGCGCGCCTCGCGCAGATTGCCGCGCAGCGAATCGGGCGGCAGCGTCGTGGGCTGCGTGATCATCGGCCCGAACACTTCCGGCGGCAGGCTCGCACGCCACGGTTCGAGCAGCTTCAACTCCTTCTCGCCCGGCACGCCGGTCGCGCCGAAGGGACTTGCTTCGAAATAGCTGTGCAGGCGCAGGTACTGCCCGTAGAACATCATGCGGTTCATCCAGTCGTAATCGAACGCGAGGGAAAGCGCGTGGCGCACGCGCGCGTCCTGGAACATCGGCTTGCGCAGATTGAAGAGCATGCCCTGCATTTGTGCCGGTCCGTCCGGGAAATTGGTCTGCTTGAGCATGCCGTTACGGAAGTTCTTGCCCACATACTTGCGCGCCCATTGGGTCGCGCTGTCTTCCACGTGCACATCGGCATCGCCGGCCTTGAACGCCTCGAGTTGCGTGTACAGGTCGAGGTAGAGCTTGAACGTGATGCGCTCGAAGTGGTACATGCCGCGGCGCGTGGGCAGGTTGACGGCCCAGTACGCGGGATTGCGGCGATACGCAATCTGCTTGTCGTTCTTGCGTTCGGCGATCAGATAAGCACCGCTCGCGATGGGCGGCACGTTAGAGAGTTGGTCGAATGGAACGCGCGTGCCGTCGGGTTTCATCCCCCACTTCGGCGAGAAGACTGGCAAGTCGCCCGCAATGAGCGGCGCGTCACGCTCCGCACGACGGAACTCGAAACGGATCGTCGAGGGGTTCACCACGACCGTTTTCTTTATCACCGAAAACTGCGCATTGAAGAGCGGCGAAGCTTGAGGGCTCGTGAGCGTGTCGAACGAATATTTGACGTCGGTGGCCGTTATTGGATCGCCGTTCGAGAAACGCGCAGCCGGGTTGATATGGAACGTCGCTGACAAAAGGTCGGCCGCGACTTCAACGTTATCGGCGATCAGCGGATATTCGGAGGCCAGTTCGTCCCAACTGCGCTGCATTAGCGTGTCGAACATCAGATTCTGGATGTCCGGCGCGGGTGCACCTCGCACAAGGAATGGGTTCAGTGAATCGTAGCTTTGAAAATCATTGTAGTTTTCGAAACTCAGGACGCCATTCGACGATGCATCTGGGTCCGCATAGTCGAAATGCGTGAAGCCGGCGGGATACTTCGGCTGGTCGTACTGTGCGAGCGCCGTAGCCGCTTGCGCCGGCACCACGTAAAGCGCACCCACACCAGCTACCAGTACCAGTGCGGAAGCAGCACCAAACCAATGCGGCGACAATCGTGACAACCTCAACTTCTTCAATCTCATCGTCTGTCTGCATGAGTACGTGCGCCGGCGTGTGGCCGATGCACGGTTCGTCGGTTCGACGTGGCAGGGGTCTGCCGCCGTCGCTCGCCACTACAGGAAATATCCGAGGCAGGCGGCCAGGGCCGCCTGCTTCATGCACTGCTCACTACGTTGCGCCGAATGTTCAGAACTTGTAGGTCGCCCCGATCTGCGCGAAACGGCCGATATAGTTGTACAGCGACGTGTCGTAGCCCGTCTGGTCGAGCGAGCTGCTGGCAAAGATCGGATCGAACGGAGGCGTGCGGTTGAAGATGTTGTTGATGCCGCCGTAGATCGTCCAGTGTTTGATGCCCGTGTAGGTGACCATCAGGTTGAACTGGCTATACGAGCCCACCTTGTCCGCTACCGCCGTCGGGGCCGCCACGGAAAGCGCCTGCGCGTACGGGCCCGTGAACATCCAGGTGAGCGCCGCATTCCAGCCGTGATATGCCCAGTCGAGCGTCGTATTGCCCTTCCAGCGCGGGAAGCTGCCGCCGAACGGCTGCGTGATGGTGTAGTTGTTGCCCGCACCGTTGATCGGACCCGTGGACTGCCCCAGCGTAAAGTCCTTCACGTACGCCCAGTCGGCCGTCAGCGTGAACGTGCCCGCCTTCGTCGGCAACGACTGACGGAGGGTGCCTTCGAAGCCGTTCGTGTCGAGGTAACCGAGATTCTCGTACGGGAAAACTTCATAAACCACCTGGCCTTGCGCATTTGTAACGACCTGCGACGGCGAAGCCGCCTCGCCGATGACGTGATCGACACGGATCTTGTACCAGTCGAAGCCGAAATCGGTCGTGCGCGTCGGCGACGTCTGGAAGCCGAGGTTGATGTTGCGCGTGCGCTCCGGCTGCAGGTTCGGATTGCCCTCGGTGATCGTCGAAACCGTGCCGGTGGCCGACTGCTGGATACCTAGCGTCTGCGAAGTGCTGTTTTCGACGAACGTCGGTGCGCGGAAGCCGCGGTTATAGGAGCCGTACATCGTCAGCGCCTGGACGGGCTGATAGCGCAGGGCGAAACGCGGGGAGAACGCGCCACCAAAGTCGCTGTAGTGGTCGTAGCGGCCCGACTGGCTAAACGTCAGGTTGTGGATGATGGGCACATCGAACTGGTAGTACACCGCCGCGACGTTGCGCTGGCCGTTGACGGTTTGCAACATCGGGTTCGCCACGAGGCCTTGGGAAAACTCCGCGCCCGGGTTGATGACTTCGCTCTGGTGCAGGAACTGCGCGCCGAAGCCAACGCCAACATCGCCCATCGGCAGGTGGTACACGTTTGGCGTGGCCAGCGTCGCGTCAACCGTATCGAGCTTCGAGATGCCCTGGTTGTTCGCGTTCATGTACAGGCCATTCAAGCCGTTCGGCGTCGCGGACGGATTGGCGAAGTCGTACGTGCCGTTCTGATAGATGTTATTCAGCGTCGCAGCGTTGAGCTGGTTCGTGTAGGTGTTCGAAACGTTGCTCTGCGAGTGGCTATACGCAGTCGACCAGTCCCAGTCGCCATACTTCGGCACAGTGAACGACCCGTGAATGCCCGTGGACGCCCGCCAAAAGTTCGCGTCCGTCTCTTCTGCCACGGTACGTGGGAACGAATAGGTAAGCGGCGTCGCCACGCCGTACGGGTTGTACGGATTGCTTGCCGGCACGACGTTGTTGAACGGCGTCAGTCCGACGCCCGGTGTGTACACCAGCGTCGGCGTTTGCGGGCTGCCGACTGTGTTGTTCCAAAGACCGTCGTTCTGGGTCGTCTGGTTGTAGCTTTCCCACAGATCGGCGAAGGCAGTGGTTGTGTCGTCGATCTTGAAGTCGGCATGGACCTTCGCGCTCGCGCGCGTGGTCTCCGGCGCGATCGACATGCTGTTGGCGGTATTGAAGGCGCACACCGTGCCCCCCAGGCCCGCAGCCGCGCCCAGGAAATTGCTGGCGGCTGGATGGACCGCGCCGCCGTATGGGCACCCGCTCAACGCCTGCGCAGTGTTGGGACTCGTCTGCCAATAGGACGGCGCGAGCAGCGAGAGGCCGCCCGGCTTGTTCGTGAAGTCCTGCGCCGCCGTGGAGTCGCGGTCGGCCAGCGTCGAGCCCGCTGAATGATAGACGCTCGCGGACGCGGTGACGTTAAAGCGGTCCGCATTGAGGTCGCCGAAGCCCGCCAGAACGCCGAACTTCGTCGTGCCGTTACCGCCGCCGTCGCTCACCGAACTGCCGTAGCTGCCGTCGAGCTGAAGACCGCGGAAATCGTGCTTCGTGATGATGTTGACTACACCCGCAATGGCGTCCGAGCCGTATTGCGACACCGCGCCGGTTTTCACGATCTCGATGCGGTCGATCGTGTTGAGCGGGATGGTATTGAGGTCGAAGAAGCTGTCGGTGCTGTTCGAATAGAAGGCGAACGGCGCAACGCGCTGACCGTCGACGAGCACGAGGGTGTACTTCTCGCTCAAGCCGCGCAGTGCGATACCCGACGCGCCCGCTGAGAAGTTGCCCGCCTGGCCCTCGCTCCAGCTATTGGCGGAGTTGGCCGAGGCCGAGCGCAGGTAGTCGGCCACGGTAGTCGCGCCGCTATTCTGAATGTCCTTCGTGGTGATCGTTTGCACCTGCTGGAAGCCCGTCTTGTCCGATTGCCGGATCAGCGAACCGGTCACTTCGAACTTCTTCATCTGCTTGACGGCTGTTTTGTCCCCAGTCGTGGCGGCCGCACTGCCTGTTCCGGTAGCATCTGACTGCGCGCTCGCGCCTGATTGCGGCGTTGCCGCTGGTGCGGTTGCATTATCGGCCGCGAGAGCCACACCGCCGTTAGTCGCCGCCTGGCTCTGCGCAAATACCGGTACGGCGAACGCAGCCGAAAACGCGAGTTCAGCCCAGATTATCCTTCGAATGGCCACCGCCAATGCCCTTTGTTTCACAGTTCCCCCTTCTCTCTCGTCGGTCACGTCTACTTCGTTATGCGAAGCAAGGTCTCGTGAACCCCCGCATTAGATTTGACGACGCTGTCGCATCGCGCCACTTTTTACCTGGATTCGCCCTCCCCAGGGCTCTTCCATTTACAGCCGACCACTTACCCCAAAAGCCTCGTGCTGCTTCACTTCTGTCACGTCCACCCCTGCCGAGCCAAACCGGGCCACGCCATTCCTTATTTCTTACGTATACCTAATTAAATGACTAACTTTGATGCGTTGTTGCGGTTCGCTCAAACACTCACTGCTTCGATGCCACCAGCACCCAGAGCTGCGCCAGATCAGCGCTGCCATCGTTGCCCCGTACTGCATTGAAAGCCTGGATGGCTCGTGCTTTCTGCCCCGAGGCCAAATAAGCCTCGCCGAGGCGCAGTCGCGCTAGATCCTGGTGATCAAGGCCGCCCTTCACAATGAGCGATTCCATGGTCGCAAGACCCTGCTTCGCCTGCCCCGCATATACCTGATTGAATGCCACATCGAACGGTGCGACGGGATTGGCCGGGTCGGGTGCGGCATTGGCGCGCTTTGCCGCTAGTGCCTGCAGGCGACGTTCGCGATCGGCTCCAGCATCGTGACCCAGCACGCCAGACGCAAAGCCCTGATCGATGACCTGCTTGCCTTCGGCCGTAGATCCGGCAACGATCGCCAGTTGCGTCATCTCCATGTAGTCATCGGCGCCGGAGAGCGAACCCGTCGCGCGGCGCAGGCGATACGTGTCCAGATCCACTGCGCCGAGATAGCCGGGCTTGCTGCGAATTGCGTGCAGCAGGTCGTCCCAATATGACTGCTTTGGGTGATAAGCCACGAGCTTTTCGAGCGCGCCGCGATAAGCTTCCTGGTCGTTCGCATGCTGAGCGCAGGTACCGAGCAGCTGCAGTTGCGCCTCTTCCGGCGTATGGCCACCGCGCAGCTGGGCTTCGACGCTCGCATTCAGCAGACGCGTCGCGCTGGCATAGTCGCCCGAGAGGTAGTAGGACTCGACCAGCAGCGTGGCCATCTGGGGATCGCTGCCGCCAGCCTTCTGGTAGCGCTGCGCGACCTTGATCGCCTGGGCATAGTTCTTCTGCTGGAAGTAGATGCCCGCAAGCGCCGCCGTCGTGCGCTGCGCGTCCTCGCCCTTGAGCTGCCCGCTCGCGAGCAGCGATTCATACGCCTGCGCGGCAACGCCGTTCTGGCCTGCCGCCATGGCGGCGGCGCCGCGCATCTCCTCGACCATGTACGTTTCGTACGACGTCTTGTTCGGTACGGCCGCGGCCTGCGCAATCTTGTTGAGCGCGTCCTCGTAGTGGTGCGCGCGGTACAGGTTCTGCGCGTCGTTCAGCGGCTTCGCCACGTCGGGACGTAGCGTGCCCGCCGCCCGCGCCGCTGTCGGCACCATGGCCAGCGTCGACAATCCGCTCACCGCGAGTGTAAGCGCCGCCCTCTTGAATCGATAAGGAATGCTCATCGCTTTCGAATGCCTCACTGCATGTACTGTTCGTTGCCGATCAAGCCGATCTTCGTTGCGCCTTCGCGCTGGGCCGCGGCCATCACTTCGGCCACGTCCTTGTATGGCGCGAGCCGGTTCGGACGCAGGTGAATTTCAGCCTGCTCCGGTTCGGCCGCGACCTGCGCCAACCTGTGCTCCAGCGTCGCCTGGTCGGGCACCGGTGTGCCGTTCCATGTCATGGTGCCATCGAAGTCGATGTCGATCTGCACCACCTCCGGCTGCACGGCCGGCGGCGGCGGATTGCCCACCGGCAAGTTCATCTTCACCGCGTGCATCTGGATCGGAATGGTGATGATCAGCATGATCAGCAACACCAGCATCACGTCGATCAGCGGCGTGGTGTTGATGTCCACCATCACTTCGGGTTCGCTTCCGCCACCGCCCGACGATACGTTCATGCCCATAACCGCCCCTTAACCGCCGCGCGCCGGCGGCTCCGTAATGAATGACACCTTCGCGATTCCCGCCCGCTCGCACGACGTGATCACGCGCCCGATGGCCTCATAGCGCGTCGCCTGGTCGCCGCGGATATGCACTTCCGGCTGCGGCGTCTGTACGGACACTGTCTTCAGGCGTGCCAGCAGCGTCGGCGCATCGACGTGTTGCTCGTACCAGAAGAAGTCGCCATCGCGATTGACCGCGATCTCGATGCTCTTCGGTTGCGTCTGCAGCGGCGTCACCGTCTGCTTCGGTAGCTGGAGCTGCACCGTATGCGTCACCACGGGAATCGTGATCAGAAAGATGATCAGCAACACCAGCATCACATCGACGAGCGGCGTCGTGTTAATGGACGAGATGACCTCGTCGTCATCGCCCTCGCCTCCCACGCTCATGGCCATGGCGTACTCCTCGCTCAGTCGGCCATGACGGCGGCGCGCGGCGCGGAGCGCGCGACGCGCTTGCCGCCAGCCAGCAGAACCGTATGCAGTTGAGCGCCGAAGCCGCGGACACGCTCCATCACCGCCTTGTTGCGTCGCACGAGGAAGTTGTAGCCGAGCACCGCCGGCACGGCCACGCCCAGACCGATGGCGGTCATGATGAGCGCCTCACCGACCGGACCGGCGACCTTGTCGATCGAAGCCTGACCTGCAATACCGATAGCCGTCAGCGCGTGATAGATGCCCCACACCGTACCGAACAGGCCGACGAACGGCGCGGTCGAGCCCACGGTGCCGAGGAATGCCAGGCCGTCCTGCAGGCGGTTCGACACGTTGGTGATGGCGCGCTCGACCGAAACGTCGATCCACGTGTTTCGATCGACGGCCTCGAGCAGCGCCTCGTCGTGATGCTCGCCGGCCTCGATCGCGGTTTCCGCGATGAACCGGAACGGCGACGACTCCTCGAGCTGCTTTGCGCCTTCTGCTAGCGACGGCGCGCTCCAGAGCTGCTCGTCTGCGCTCTTCGCACGACGGTTTGCGCGGAACTGCTCGAAGAACTTGGTGATCATGATGTACCAGCTGCCCATCGACATCACCACGAGCAGCAACAGCACGAAGCGCGCGACGAAGTCGCCGTTCTTCCAGAGCGCGCCGAGACCGTACGGGTTCGTGACCGTCTCCGAGGTGGCCGGTGCCGGGGGCGGCGCCGGCTGGTCCGCGCTCGCAGCGGGTGACGGTGCGGCGATGGCCGCAGTGGCGGGCGCCGACGCGACTGCAGTCGGGGCGCTAGCCTGCGCGTTGGCAAGCTGCGGTGCGACAAAGGTATCGACCGTGGCTACCGCGATCAACATGCTTGCCGCGAGTGCGGCGTAGGAACGCTTTTTCATGCCTGCTCCAATTCATCCGTTGAACATCTAAAAATCCGGGTAATGACTCGCCACCCGATACATGGAGCCCGAGCGTCAGTTGAGACTGAACGAGAACGGAACCTGCACGCGTACCGGCTGGCCTTGCGAAATGCAGTTGAACTTCTTGACTGCGTTGAATGCAGCGGCATCCAGACTGTCGTCATTGGCCGACTGCGCCACTCGCTCGTTCGTAACGTGACCTTGCGGATCCACCACGAATTCGATGAGCACGTCGCCGGTCACACCGTTGTCCTGTGCCTCTTTCGGATAGCGGATCGACGAACGGATCTCATCCGAGTTTGGACACACGACGCCCACTTCGTGGCTCACCGGCTTCTGCACGGGTGCAGGCGGCGCGGGCGGCGCAGGCGGTGCGGTGACAGGCGCGCTGACCACGGGCGCAGCCTGATGCACGATCGACTGCTGCGGTGGTGCCTGCACCGGCACTTCAGGAGGCGGCACGAAAGGCGGCGGAGGAGGCGCGAACTTCGGCGGCGGCAGTTGTACGGTAGGCAGCGGGGGCGGCGGCGGCGGCGCCACGGGCTGGATGATCTTCGTTTCGATCGGATGCTGAATCACCTGCACGACCTTGTTTGCAAGACCATTGACCAACGCGTAGATGAGCACAATGTGCAATACGATTACCGCGCCAATTCCGCCGTAGCGGCGCACAGGGTTCTGCTGCCTACGCCCGAATTCGCGTGGGCGGCCTGATCCGCCCGAGCGCACGCCTTCGGCTGCCGCTCCCACTTGCACTTTCATCACCACCTTCGCTCCCTCGGCGCAGTACGCCCCAATCCTGCCGCAGAAAACCCTCGTCACGTCGTGACCATTAGTCCGCGTGACCGAAATTCACTCGATGTGAAATTACATTAGCACTACGAATTACAAAAACCGATTCTGTACAGCAATTTCGAGCCGCTCCGGGAACCACAATGCTTTTTTCCTTGCGACTATTTGATAGTCGTCCTAACTCAATGCCTTTCGTGCCGACACCGATCCGGCCAGCTGTCCGCTCTTGCTTTCCGCCTGAACCCTTCGGGCGCTTGAGGACAGCAGCTCTATGTGTCAGTTTTGTTGAAGCGGATTGAAGATAGCAAAAAAAAATGCCGGTGAGAAAACTTTTTTTGATGGAGCAATATCATGTTTAGGCATTTGCTCTCTTATTGCGAATTCCGGCACCAATGTGGCTCAAGCGCTTTCCCGGCAATCATCGCAATGGTGCAGATCTTCATTAATTACAAATTCATCATTGAATGATTTCACGTTTACATCGTTAATTCGGGCGCCTCTGATCTCGGCACATGCGAGCTTTCGGTGAGAGTGTGCGGAGCCTCGATCTGGCCACGCCTGGTCCCCGGGCGTGGCCAGACGGCCCGCACTCTTGCGGGCAGGCATCGAAAAATGGGCGTGCGCTCCAGAACTGCCTGCGGGGCGCGGAGCACCGGCTTTCAGACGAGCGGTCAGATATCGGCCATTGATCCAGGCATTGCGCCGGCGCCAGGCCGAAAGCGATGCGTCCAGCCAGCGTTTATACGAACGCAGCCATTTGCCTCACGCAAGCGCTGAGCGCGGTCTCGCAGACTCTCTGCGGCTGCGGCCGATTGCCCGACCAGCGCCGCGTTGTGTTGGGTCGTCCGGTCGAGTACCGATTGACGGCAAGTGCGACATCGTCGCGATCCGGCCGCGCGAACCGACATGTACCCCTCGAGCTTGCCGTCGCGCACGACTGGGGTGGCGTTGGCGCGGACTCAGTATTGGACGCCGTTCTTGCGCCGGTTCTTGACCGGCGCACTCCATGACATTCCCGCGCGCCGTGTCGACCACTTGTCGGCAAACGCTTCGGGCGGCATGTCGGGATGCCACACGATGTTGGGGGGCTCGCCGATCAATTCGCTTTTGTCGAAGCCTCTGCCGGCAATGAAACCTGGATTGGCATAGCGAATGCGGCTCTGAGCGTCGGTGACGGACATCAGCATCACATCGTCCGCGTGTGCATATTCGCGCTGTGTAACCGCCCGTTGTCATGCATGGTTTAGTTTTACTATCTTTCTTGCTATGGGGGATATCTTCGAGCGACGATTCCGGTCGCGATCACGAGGTCGCGTCTCTCGCGGCTCGTTCACATTATCGGTGCCAGTGGGGCGGAATGACTTGAATGAAACTGCTCCTTTCTCATAGGGGAAGCCCTTTTTTCGAGAGCGAGGCTTTGTTTTTTTCTTGCTGTGACGGCCTGTTAGAATTCGCCCCTTGCGGCGCCAAATGAATTTGAGCCCCCCCCAGAAAGTGCCTGATGACCTGGTCACGCGGCTTCAGCTAGCGGGCGGCGGCCCGGAAAGGATCTTCTGGAATTACCTCAGGTAAATCTTTCGGGAAACCCAGAACGTGCCTTCTTACCGCATGCCGACGACGTGTTCGGCGAATTTGGTTATGGACAACCCGGTTGCGTCTCTTTCGATCTTGGCGGATCGCATCATTTACACTTCGCCGAGTTTCGCGGCGAATTGGACGTCGCGCCCTGTCATGGTGCTGGCAGTCTCTACAGGGGAGACGCTGCGGATCGCAACGGCGCGGGAGTGCCACATCGGGCGGATCCTCCTTGTCGCCCCCAACGTCAGTCGCTCGATTGAAGCACGCAATGGAGGGCTTTACAGTGTTCAACTGGAGTTGACGAACGCGTTTTTCCAGCACCTGCTTAAACACGTATTGAAAGGAAGGCAAATCGTTGATCTTTCGGAACTAGCCGACGATTTCGTGGTGCGAACTGCTGAATCAGCGCTGGGTCAACCACAAGACTGTGAACAGATTCGCGCCGGTTCGGAGCAGATTCTGAACACGCTGTTTCCCCTGGCCGCGAGATCGCAACCGATCGATGCGCGCGTCGACGCGGTCGCCTCCTGGCTATCGACGCACGTTCCGGTGCGCACGAATCCGCAGCAACTGGCTCATTTCTGCGGATTATCGGAGAGCCGCCTCGCCCATCTCTTTGCGTCTGCGACAGGAAGTTCGATTCGCGAATATCTGCTATGGGTGAAAATGCGCAAGGCGGCAGAACTCTTCTCCACAAGGTCGACACTCACCGAAATAGCCCATGCCACGGGATTCGCCGATCTGGCGCACTTGAGCAGAACATTCAAGCGATACTTCGGGCTCACGCCGTCTTTTCTTTCCAATCCCGCGCATGTGCGCGTACAGATCGGCAAGGAACTTGCCGGCGACCGAACTTTCACCGCGACGCGTTGAAAGCGTCTGAGAAACGCACGTCATTGCGCGACATGCGCCGATAATTTCCAGCCACTCAAGGTCCCGCATAAGAATTCGAAGGTAGCACTTGAAATTGAAAAAAATTCCGGTTAGCGTAAGCATGCGCCCTCAAAGCCCTAGCGCGCGATAACTAAAAGTCATACGTGAGAGTCTCGATCCGAGATGAGCCAACGATCGTCACCTAAGACCCTGCAAAAATCGATTGCACCCGCGTGAGCGAAGAAGTCGTGCGCGTGACCGTTTCCACACATGGCGTCGGTCACATCTAAGGCACAGCACCTTCGGATGTTTTGACCCACACGCAACAAAGCCGCTTCCCCCTGAATCACTCAGTAGAACGTAGCGTTGCAAGTCTTAAACGACGTCCGTTATTTTTTACCGGAGTCACCGTAACCCACCTGGAGCGAATGATATGGCGAAGCGGATTGCTTATGTAACCGGCGGCATGGGCGGAATTGGAACGGCGATATGCCAGCGTCTATACACGGACGGGCTCACTGTCGTCGCAGGATGCGGGCCGAAATCTCAGCGACGAGAGCGGTGGCTGGCTGAGCAAGCCGAACGGGGTTTCTCGTTTATCGCGTCGGAGGGCAATGTCGCTGACTGGGAGTCGACCGAGGCTGCCTTTGTAAAGGTGAAGAAGGAGGTCGGCGACATCGACGTGCTGGTCAACAATGCAGGCATCACTCGGGACGGCGTGTTCCGCAAGATGTCCAGGGAGGACTGGAACGAGGTCATTGCGACTAACCTCACGAGCCTGTTCAACGTGACCAAGCAGGTAATCGACGAGATGGTCAACAAAAAGTGGGGCAGAATTATCAACATCTCGTCCGTGAACGGTCAGAAGGGGCAATTCGGCCAGACTAATTACTCGACCGCCAAGGCCGGCATCCACGGTTTTACGATGTCGCTTGCTCAGGAGGTCGCAACCAAGGGGATCACCGTGAATACAGTGTCTCCGGG
Source organism: Paraburkholderia sp. EG286B (assembly GCF_040965655.1). NCBI lineage: Bacteria > Pseudomonadati > Pseudomonadota > Betaproteobacteria > Burkholderiales > Burkholderiaceae > Paraburkholderia > Paraburkholderia sp. EG286B. The sequence continues at coordinate 207,922 of NZ_JBFRCF010000009.1, forward strand.
CTACATCGGGACTGACATGGTTCGCGCAGTGCGCCCTGAGATACTGGATGCCATCGTTCAGAGCATTCCGGTCCGCCGTCTCGGGGAAGCCCCTGAAATTGCCTCAATCGTCTCCTGGCTTGCCAGCGACGAAGCCGGGTTCGCGACGGGAGCAGACTTTTCGCTAAACGGCGGCCTGTACATGAGCTAGCCGTCATCGGCACCTGCAGCTACGGCCGCGAATACGCTGTCTCCTGCGCCCGCAAACGGCGCTGGAGACATTTGGGCGACCGGCGCAGGAAGGCTTATCAGCGCTGGAATGGCTCGACACCTGGTACCGGCTCACAGGGCATGCCGCGTGGGCCGGTGAAACCGCCATCTGACGCCGGTTCCGGTTCCACCATGCCCGGTAGGCTCGGCCATCAAGTGCTTTCATCGAGTCCATGCCGAATATCAAAGGCCTGCCTCGCTTCCTCGATCGCGGGAAGATGCTCGAACGCCCAAATGCCAAGCGCTTCTACAGGCGCCTTCAATGACTGACCCAACTCCGTCAGCGAGTAATCGACCCTCGGCGGAACGGTCGGGAATACGGTGCGCATAACCATACCGTCTCGCTCGAGTCCGCGCAAAGTAAGCGTCAACATGCGCTGCGAGATGCCGCCGATCGCTCTTTTCAATTCGTTGAAGCGACGAGGGCCGTCCGCTAGCTGCATGACGACGAGCATGCTCCATTTGTCGCCAATACGCGAGAGCACCGTGCCCACTGTCTGGCAGGCCGAGCTTTCCTCAGAGCCTACGTGTTGCATGGTCAGCGCCGATAAGGAATTGCCATTCTGTGGCACCTGCTTCTCGGCTGGCTGCTTGCCCGAGTGAATTTTCCTGGTCGGTAACATACATGTGCCTTCTTGTAGTGTCTTAAACAGTACTGTATTTTTACCAGGTTATCAAAGGTAACCTTTAAGTGTACATGCGCGGCGCCTTGCGGTCGGAGTTCGTGTGCCCATTCGCAAAAGAAGGATCTTCTATGCCGCTTTCTTCAAAAACCGTTGCGATCTTCGGCGGCGGAATCGCCGGCGCGTCGCTGGCTCGCCGGCTAAGCCCGGATTATCCGGTTACGCTCGTGGATCCGCTCGACTACTTCGAAGTGCCCATGTCGGCGCCGCGTAGCCTCGTTGCGCCAAACTTCGCCGAGGCGGCAATCATCCCGTTCTCGGCAGCGCTGCCGACAGTCAGGCACATTCGCGGACGGCTGATCGAGTGGTCCACGGATGCGGCAAAGGTGCAAGAGAAGGATGGCCACATGTCGACCTTATCAAGCGACGTTAGCGTCCTGGCGACCGGCAGCCGTTTTTCCAACCCGCTGATGCGCTCGGAGCAAGGCACGCTCGAGGAGCGCAAGACCTTCTATCGCCGCTTCCATGCGCGCCTGCAGCGAGCGCAGAGCGTATTGATCGTTGGCGGCGGCCCCATCGGGATCGAGGTCGCAGGGGAGCTCAGCGAGGCGTTTCCAGACAAGCGGGTAACCGTGCTGGAGGCAGGGCCGAGAATCCTCGGAGGAACCACGCCAGAACTCGCCGCCCACGCGCAACGGGTATTGGCCGAACGCGGTGTCAACGTCATCGTGAACGAGCGACTGTCGGGAAGTCAGTCGACCGACGACGTGTTTGCCCCCGGTGGAGAAGCGACAACCGACCGCGGCCGCATGCTTTCCTATGATCTGCTGTTGTGGTGCATCGGCGGGCAGCCCAACACTGCGTTTATGCGGGGACGGCATCTCGAACTGCTCGACTCGGCAGGACGGATCAAAGTCGATCCGACTTTACGCGTTTGCGGACAACGCAGCGTGTTTGCACTCGGCGATATCACGGACTTGGCCGAGAACAAGATGGCTTGGCACGTGCAAGGTCAAGTCAAAGTGGCCGAAGCAAACATCCGGTCGGTGCTCGAGGGGCGTTCAGATGCACTCAAGCGTTACAAGGCCAAGACGAACGATCCGACGATGGTCGTCACGCTAGGAAGCCGGGCGGGTGCGTCGCAATTGCCTGGAATCGGATTGGTCACGACAGGATGGCTCAACAGGATGGCCAAATCCGCGCACATGCTCGTACCCAAGTATCGCAAGACGCTGGGAGTGCCAAAAGCCGATGTCCTCATGCACGAGACCAGTATCAGGCAGACGGCCGCGGCAGGAGACAGGTGAATCATGTTGTTGATCGATCGCGTCGAAACGGTGGGCGCCAAGCAAGCGCGTGGCCGCAACCATGTGGCACGCCTTGTCATCGACCCATACCACGTCACTGCAAACAGCCCGTTCCTATTGATGGCTGAAGACTGGTTTGCGAAGCCGGGCGGTTTCCCCACCCACCCCCACCGCGGTATGGAGACTGTTACGTATGTCGTTGCAGGGGAATTGCACCACGCAGATCACACCGGCGCGCACGGTGTATTGAAAGCCGGGGATGTTCAGTTCATGACGGCGGGCCGCGGCGTTTTGCACAGTGAACTACCGGGCGAGGAAGGTGTGCATACGTTACAGCTATGGCTGAACCTGCCCAGCGCGCTAAAGAGGGTGCAGCCCAGATACGCCTATGTTCGCTGTTCCGATGCGCCAACTGTGGAAGCTCCGGGGGTGCTAGCTCGGGTCTACGCGGGCAAGTTGGGCGACGAGACCGTACCGTTCGGATCGACGTGGCCTATAACGTTCATTCATTTGACGCTGGAGGCTGGCGCTTCTTATGACCTTCCCATACCGGGAGGCGATCGCTGCTTTGCCTGGTTGATGGAAGGGGCAGCGCAGTTGGGTGCGGCTCGCCAGGTGGTTGCACGGGGAAATGTAGCCTGGGCCTCGCAATCGCAACCGACGTCGCAAGCGGAGTCGCTTCCGATCGTCGCCGATACTAAAACCGAGCTGCTGATTTGCTCGAGTGCACCGATCGACGAACCCGTTGCCATCGGCGGCCCGTTCGTGATGAACACCGATAGCGAAATTGCGGAGGCGTTCGCTGACCTTGAGGCAGGGCGCTTTGTCTAGTTGTGCTGGAATTCAGAGTTTGGGGAAAATCGTACGCCAAGACGATTTGCCCTTGGCAAGCAGGGCCCGCGTCGCACCATTGCGGGTCAACGCGGGGGCGCTTGTCTGCGGCCAGCGGCACGAGCGGGAAGCGGATGCGGACCGAATTCCGACCAGGCCGTGCCACCATGTACACGACGAAAATCGCATTCGCGTCGATCCACAGGCCTCGTAATGCGGCAGAAGCCACGCGTATTAGAGGTCGGATGTAAGGAAAGCCCATCGGGACCACGCACCGTTTCGCATGACCGCCCGTGTTGAGGTCTGTCTCGGCCTCCCGCTACGCAGATAACCTCGGCACATTTGTTTTTTTGTCTTTTTTTGGCCAGCGAAGCTCCAGCTATCCAGCTACCCTGGGACAAAGGAGACAGACGGTGAAGGCCATCCTTATCGACCCATATGCAACAACGATCAGAAAGATCAGGTGCAACGGCGACTACGAGCAAATATCCCGACTCATAGAATGCACGCTGTTTGATGCAGTGCCGCTGCCCAACGGGGACGCGATCTACGTCGACAGCGAAAGGCTCCTCACGCCCATTGCGGAGCGGCGTTTCTGGGCCATTCAGAAGTTCTACCCGGGAGAGCTCTTTCCGGGTAAGGGCCTCCTGCTGGGCTCGGACAGTATTGGCAATTCCATCGCACCACGGATGCCGATCGAGAAGATCAAGGTGCTCGTCACCTTCCTCCGAGAGGCGCCCTTGCAGGAGACGCCGCCTGACGGATCGCTCGCCACGCGCCTAATCGGCGTTGCGCGCATGCGGGCGAAGCTTTCCAGATAAGCGCCAGGTGCCGCGCCGCGCCCGCTTCGGAAGAAAAGGCCTCCGGGGGAGGCATGTCACGGCTCGCGCAAACGTCTCGCTCACGGAGAACTGAAATAATAAGGATTACACGTTTTTTGCTTGACCTGCTGAAGCTTACCTCTACTTTTCAATGCGAGTGCAAGGGCGCACGCACGTTATTCCGCTTCAAACGCAGCGGAGCCACGCACGCGGTGGCAAAGACGCACGGGTATATACGCCCTTAGCTGAAATCGGACTACAAGATTAGTTGTGTGAGCGGCGGAAGTTTTCGTCAGAAATGAAGACTCCATTACTATAAAGATATTCTTCTCTCGCGTGACGGCGCTGAACTTTGTCGAAAAATCTCCGCGCAATGTGCCCGTTGAGACAAGCCCTCCTATTAAAACAGGAGCGTACGTCCGCGTCGTCCCGACATTGTCGACTTCCAGGCGGAAGCTTTATGGCTACCTCTACACTGCTGACGACTGTGTGGAGTTCACCAATTAATGTCGCTGTTTTCCAACCAATTCTTGTCGTTTGAGCCGCGAAATCCGCCTCCCACACCCTGTAATGGCAGCGAAGACAGGCAATTGCTGTCGCTTTGACACATGACCGCTTAAAAAGACGTGGATCCGGCCCTTTATTCACCAACAGCGCTCGCGTTCTTAACACTCACGACCACTGCTTTCACCAGCGTAATCGCCTTGAGGCCAGATCGCCTCGCGACGTCATCGCTGCTTCGATTCAAAAACATAGGACTACAAACCGAAAAACGATCATTTAATTTATGTTAAATCACATAGCCATCCTAGATAGATAGCATTGAAGCGTATTCCGCACCGTCCCCGTCAGGCCGTCGCCGCTATTCCCAGTGAATCTTCCATGCGGGCGACGGTGCGACCGTTCGCCTGATCGAGGGTTTTGGCGACTTGCGACTATCAAATTGCTCGGTGGGAACGGCCCGAACGGGCGTTGCCTGACGGCGCCGATCAGCACTTCTTATCCGAATCCGGGACGACTGCAGACAGCAATGCGCCCGGTTGCAGCAGGCATCAATCAGTCGTTGCTTGTCCACGCGGTCGAAGCTTGCGTCCGCAAGATGAGTTGGGGGCGCAATCGTGAACCTTCTCAAGCACGGAAGCCAGGTGGGCGCAAACTGGCGCTTACAGATCATCGACCAAGCGTCGTTGGTTCTCAACGTTGCGAACACGGGAACTATGAGTTGGCGCCACGGGGCTTGTAAGCCGACAGCAAGTGGATAAACTGCCGCCCAACGATCTGGCATACAGGCTCTCGGCCGGCGTCGCCCCCGGGGGGTCCGAAGAACGTGGAAGAAACCGATTCTAACCATCGAGTGAGCGATATGGCTTTGCACAAGGCAGTATTGGTAGCAGTGGCACTTGTAGCATGTATCGATGCGCACGCACAGTTCGCCGGCACACAGCCTCTGAGCGTCACTATTGAGCAGTCCCAGGCGATTTTGCAGGGATGGAGCGTCAAGAAGAGCGTGCTGGGAAAATCGGTCTACAACGACCAAAGCGAAAAAATCGGCGCGATCAAAGATCTGATCGTGGCCCCGGACGGCTCCGTCTCGGCGGCCATCATCGCTACAGGCGGCTTCCTCGGCGTCGCCACGCATGACCTAGCTGTGCCCATCGCCGCACTCGACGTGCGCGGCGGCAATCTATATCTGCCGGGCGCCACCAGGGACGCCCTGAAGGCAACGCCTGATTTCCAGTACGCAAAGGTGCAATCGCCGCCTAAGCCGAAGAAGGTTCAGGCGGAGTGACCTGTTTCCAGCAGTCCTAAGCTGAGGTCGTTGCGGCTGGCAAAGTCGGTCGCAACGACCCATCGCCGGACTCGTGCGTCGCGCTCAACCGCTTGCCCCTTCAGTCCCCCTTACGCTGCGCATTCAACACTCAGCCCCCGCACTGTTCGGATGGAGTTATTGCGGAGTCGGCCCGTCCGAACATGCCGCGCGTCTGGACGGCCCACCGCCTTTCACGGGTTACCCAACACCATGCAAAAAACCCTCGGACTTGCCGTTGCCACCCTGCTCGCCATCGCCGCTATTGCGCTGTGGACCCTGCTCGCCCGGTTCGAACCATCCATCAAGTCCACTATCGAGACGGACGGCGCGCTTGCGACCCAGACGCAGGTGCTCGTGGGTAGCGTCGAATTCTCGCCCTTAACCGGCGTGGGCGCGCTTGATGGACTTACCGTGGGCAACCCCACTGGTTTCTCTTCGCCCTACGCCGTCGTGGTGGACCGTATCGCCTTGCATGTGGAGAGCAGTTCACTTCTCGGCGGCGGCCCTGTCATTGTTGATTCCGCCACAGTGATCGCACCGCAGATTACTTACGAGGCGCAAAGTCCCACCGACACCAGCAACCTGGAGACCATCAAGAACAAAGCCCAAGCCTATTCCGCCACCCCGGCCGCCATCCAGGGCGGCAGCAACGCGCGCAAGGTCATCATCCGCAACCTTGCCGTCATGGGCGGCACGCTATCACTTGACATTCACCTGCCTGGAGGCGCGCTTACGGTACCGCTGCCTACGCTGCATCTCGCCAATATCGGCGTGACCACGAACGGCGCCACTCCGCCGGAGATCATCGGTGCCGTGTGCGAGGCGCTCGCGGACGAGGCGAAAAAGGCGGTCACCGAGGCCATCGCCAAGAAGCTCAAATCCGTTATCAGTATGCTCAAGCCGCCCGTTGGTGCGTTGCCAAAGCTGCCTTCCCCTCCGTCCCTGCCTTCCCCTCCGTCCCTGCCCTCCCCTCCGTCGCCTCCGTCCCTGCCATCGCTGCCCCCCCCACCCGGCCTACCCTTGCCGCCCCCGCCTGGCTTTTAGGGCAACCCTAAGTTCCCCACTTCCCCGTACTCATCACGCGGCCGCAAGTCCGCGTGATGGCTGAATATTGGCGCCCTTTGGGCGCTTTTATTGGCTTCATAATGTAGTCACTAAAATATATTGAAGTATGCGATTTTTCGACTATATCTTCGTGCATGGCATCCAGAACCGGCACCGCTCATGTCGTCACTACGTCGCGCACCTACAAGGGCGAGGTGTACCGCACACACCTGCTGCGACGTAGCTACCGCGAGGACGGCAAGGTCAAGAACGAGACGCTGGGCAACCTCTCGCATCTGCCCGAGTCGCTGGTCGAGATCATTCGGCGCTCGCTGCAGGGCGAGACGTTCATCCCGCTGGGCCAGGCGTTCGAAGTCACCGGCTCCCTCGCTCACGGCCATGTGCACGCCGTGGAGTTGGCCATGCAGCGTCTGGACTTCGCGTCGCAGCCAGGCACCAAGCCCTCACCTGAGCGCGAACGGGTGTTGGCGATGGTGGGCTTACGGGCCAGGCGGTGTCCGACATAGAGGCAGCGTGAGTCTGATCCAGGCTCTTACGTTGAACTGCGGGAACCTTCGGTGGCGATGTAAAGCGAAAGGCACAAGCTCGAAAGGCGAGGCCGACAGTAGCGATGCGCCACCAAGGGGCGGAGCAGCTCGTAGTAGTGTCGAAGCCGCTGTAATGGCGGCGGAGCGAAGGGGCTGAATTATCCAGGCAGTGTGTTGTGTCAACCGCGTAGGCGGGAGGAGGACAGCACAATGACCAAGTCGTATGACATTCCTAACGCGCTTGTCTGGGAAGCATATCAAAGTGTTAAAGCAAGCGGAGGATCGGCAGGCATTAGATCGCGAGACTCTGGAGAATTTCGAGAGCCGCCCAAGCAAAATGTACGCGATCATGGCACCGAGCAGAAACGGCATCAGGACGGGACGCAGGATCCATAGCAAGACGCCGGCCGACAAGGCGACGGCTCCCCAGAACAATGATTGGCGATGAGGCAATCATAGGTACGACCTTTCGGCGTTAAAGCATCTGTTCGGCACGCGAGCGGCGCCGCAAACTGGGTTGACTCGCATGCGCTGCCTTTACCCTGCCCTGATCACCACGCATTTGCGGGCACCGCATGGCGACAGCGGAAACACGCCCGCAGTCCACATATGTGATGTTATCATCACTCGTGGCTATGTCGTCAACTACAGTCTGATCTGCCCTCTTCCGCGGCATGCGTTGCCGCTCGCAGGACCGCACTATCTCCGATATGGAACCGCTTGCCAGCCGGTGAAACCAGTGAAACCGGTTTACTGAACTCCCTCCCGTCCGGCTGCACGCATGCCGAATACCTGACGACAGCTACCCATTCGTATATTTTCCCGCCACGCGGCATCGCCTTGATCTGTTCAACCAGGCCGCGGGGTTCCCGCGGCCTTTCCCAAAGGTCGCCGTAGTAGCGACATTTCTGATCCACCGACGCCAGTACCATGAAACCACCGTTCGAGTCAGTGGCCGGAGCGCCCACGACTGTGGTCTCGATTGACGCATCGGTAGCCGCATTGGCATGGACCATTATCGGCAGGAGCAGCGCGGCAAGTGACTTCTTCATTGATACCTCACTGGAGGGTTGCATCTGTTCTGGGGCGGCCACGTGAACCGATGAAGTTCAGTGCATCTGCTCGCTATTCAGTGCGAGCAGGCGCTCCAGATGCAGCAGGGCCTCGCCAAGCAGGTCAATGGCGCCGTTGGGCGTGGACGCCGTAGCAGCACTGCGAAGCGCGGCCCGTACGATCTGGTGAGCGCTTTCTGGTCTTGCTTTACCGATCCTCGCGATGAATTTCTTTTCCATAAGTACTCCTTCTCTGGACAATAAGAATCCGGCACCTGATGGATGAGGTGACGGCGGGAAGTATATGCGCCGCAGACCTTGAATCGCCGCTCGAAATTGTCTGTTTCCATCTTGCCAACGAACGCGGCGATGGGCTGGTCCGTGCGAGCTTCTGACGTTGCGCCCGGAGGAACTGTTCGTTGCCGCGCAGTTGCTTGTCAGTGGTTAGTAATTCGATAGACTCTCGCTCAACGAACTGGCGGCAAGACACTGTGCTGCGCCAGCACGTTATTTCAGAAATCCGCGTTCTCTTGTATCCGACGCGCTAGTGGAGAGACCATCATGGCAAAGGCAAGAAAGTTCATCCCAAGTACCGTTCTCGCGTCTGTGCTATCCGTACCGGCTGTTTCATTCGCACACAGCACTGGCTCGCCAATGAGCGAACAAGTGCGCGTTCCGGTTCGGCAGCAGGGTCCAAGCTACCTGGACAGAACAACCGCCGCCGCCGGCTATCCGATGGACTTTGAATGCGCCAAGGCGCGGATGCAGGCTCAACAACAGGCGTTTGAACAATATGGGGGCGTGAGAGGTTCGTCCGCAAAGCATTCGTCAGTGCAACCCGTTTCCGGCAGCAGCGTGATATCGGATATTTGAAGTTAGCGGCGCGACAGTTCAGGTGGCCGGTTTCGCAGGCCGGCGAAGTTAACTTGATTCCTCAAAAACCAGAAGATAACCATGAAACAACTTTATTTGGCAGCGTTCGTTGTCCTTATCAGCTCGTCAGTATTCGCCCAAAGCGTAACGTGTCAGCAGCTCGCTTCGCAGCAGCCCTCGTCACAGCAGCTCTCGTCGCAGCAGCTGGCGCAGGCAACGTCTCAAGCCCGGAGCCAGCTTTCGTCACAGCAGCCTTCGTCGCAGCAGCTGGCGCAGGGAACGTCTCAAGCCCAGAGCCAGCTTCCATCACAGTTGCCGACACAGCTCCCTAAACTGCCGACGCCCCCCTCGTCACCGCTTCCGCAATTCCCCCAATAGAACTGATAGAAGCTGCTCGCGGCCGCGAAGTCCTGCGCAAATGCACACGACACTCGCGGCCGCTATGGATGTTTGTCTTGCAGTTGCCTCTTTCATCGACCACCCGACGAACACTGGCGGGGCAAACGAGACGTGGCAACACGGCGACGACCTGTGGCCGCGCCTGGCGTTGACTGATAGCTGTCGCGATTTCGTCCACATTGCACTCGCGGTCTAGTCGCGTTGATCGTCGCGTTGACCATCGGCGCTTCGTTGTTTCATGCGAACCGGGTACGTACTGCAATGGCCGCAGCCGGAAATTCACCGGAAGGTCGGTCGACACTTGCGGGTCTGATTCACGCTGCCGTCTGCGTTGTCGTAGTAGGCGCCCTGGCTCTGGGCGGCGACCGGCTGCGTGCGCTCACTATCGTCCCCGCTCATATCTTCAGCGCCCTGCTCACATGCGGCGTCGGAATATTTCTGGTGCGGTCCGTGCGCAGATGGTTCGACAGGGAGTTGTTGCCCAAAACAGAAATGAGTCCCGCGTGTGGGCGTCGTTGCTCACGTTGTTTGCGTACATAATCCCTTTGTCGAACCTGCGAACGATTTTGCTCCATGCACCGCACCGGGGTGCCTCCGCAATGAGCGTGGCGGGGCTGCGGGCGAGCCGTCCCGTGGCAGCTCTTCAGGCGCAACGAGCGTATCGGCGAACGCCCGGAATACTGCGGAGCGGCGTCGAGGCGTAGCGCAGGTCTTTCCGGCCAAGGCGCAGCGACGACGGCTCCCGCACTATCTGGCGACGAACGTTGCATACCCGGAAACAATGAATTTATGTAAGCCGTTTGAAATACGCGGATACGAATATTACGCTCCTCGAGACCATAGGCAGAAAGATCCCCAGATTCTCCCGAGGTCATTTCCAGATAATCCGCGTCATTGTCTCCGACGCCCAAGATAGGAAGTTCACCATGGCGAACGCATCCATGCCCGTTTTCACGGTCGTATCAGTCCTCCCTCTTTCCACTGTCAGATCCGCAGAGAACAACGATCCTTTGGCGCGTGAACTGGCGCGCAAAGCCAGCGTTCAACTGCAGCAGGCGGACTGCGAACGCATCGATGGCTATTCGCCCAGTCCTGCGGACATGCACGTGACTTTGGCGAGCCTGGCGGCTCGACAGCAGGCGTTCAGCAGAGCCAGCGCAGTGAAATACGATTCATCGCTTTCCGGCGCAACGACTGCGTCGCGCCTGGCCTCCTATCGTTCGATTTATCAGGAAAGTTGATTGGACGTCGAAGCGCGCTATAGGCAAACCTTTCCAGTCTTGTCAAGTCTTGCGTAACGCGACGCCGGTGTAGGACGTCGAACAAAACTGTGCTTCCGTCAGCTGCATCGGTACGTCGGGAAGTTAGTGGTCCTTCGCGTTCCTGTCTGGAATCGCCAGCCGTTGTGCGCCGGATCGCGACTATACCCGCTTCATTGAATAGGGACACTGCTGTGCGATTGAGGATAGTTATACATTTTTTGACAACTATAGCCGCATGCTTGTGTGGCAGTGCGCAAGCGCATACGCGCATCGGGGTAGTGGTAGGGGTGCCGCCTCCGGTCATGGTCGCGCCCGCGCCGATGTTCTACGCAGCGCCATCCCCCGTCGTCGTCCAATCGATCCAGCCATCGCCGACGACCGCGTATGTTGAAAAGGCCCAGGAAAGTCCGGCGGTGGGCTCGTGGTGGTATTGCCCAGCGACGAAGAAATATTACCCATACGTCAAGGAATGTTCGAGCGGTTGGGTAGAGGTGCCTGCGAAACCGGCCGGGACGAAATGACATGACCAGGAACAATTTGATTTCCCCGATTCCGAGCGCGAAACGGAGCTTATTCGTCGTAGTTGCCATGACTATCGCAACCGGTATCGTCGCGCTCGCCGGTTGCGCTGCCACGCCGATGGCCCCCACAGTGATGGCGCTGCCCGGCACCGGCAAATCGTTCGAACAATTCCGCAGCGATGACGCGATGTGCCAGCAATTCGCTTCCGGGCAGACAGGCGGCGCCAACACTCAATCGGCCTCAGGAAGCAGCGCGCTCGGCGGTACGGCCGTCGGCACCCCGCTTGGTGCCGCCGCCGGTGCCGCGTTCAACGGCCGCCGTGGCGCGGCAGTCGGTGCAGGTATGGGCTTGCTCGGTGGCAGCATGATCGGCGCCGGCATAGCACAGCGCGCCGCCACCAGCCTTCAAACTCGCTATGACCAGGCGTACATTCAATGCATGTACGCAAATGGCGAGCGTGTGCCAGTCCCGGGCGCCGCCGCTGTATCTCAGACTCGCGACGAAGCACCGCCACCTCGGCCGGCCTACGACACGCCCCCGCCACCGGGTTACTTGTGAGTCTCCTGTTGAGGCTAGCGGCCTGGCACGCGTTCCCCGCCGTGGCGCACAGCTGCCTTGAACCGTTTCCAGCCACTTTGGGGACAGCGCGTCTCCCGGTCTTCGCGGGCGCGTGCTCGATCTGTTGGTTTTCTCCAGAGATCGACGCAAGATCAACCTATTGCGATAAGTATTCTTCTCTCGCGTGACGGCGCTGAACTTTGTCGAAAAATCTCCGCGCAATGTGCCCGTTGAGACAAGCCCTCCTATTAAAACAGGAGCGTACGTCCGCGTCGTCCCGACATTGTCGACTTCCAGGCGGAAGCTTTATGGCTACCTCCGCAACTGATGATGGGGATCGGGGTCCCCATAAAAAAACTGGCGGAAGGCAGCCAGAGTCGAACTGACCCGGGAGCGGCTGACGCCCCCAACCGGGTTTGAAGCCCGGCCGTACCACCGGATACGAATGCCTTCCTTCACCAAATCCAACCAACCGCAACCGCACACACATATCGATGTGCCTACAACCATTCGCGCATCCGGCTATCGTGCCGTAGCAGATGCGTATCGCGCTGAAAGCGAGTATATCCAACGCGGTCGAAGTACTCCAGAATCTGGATCGCGCGTTTGCGGCCCAATGCCGTGGCGTCGCGAAACGCCGCGGCGTTGACTGCGCCGCCCTGCTCCGCGGCAATCTGTGCGACGGCACGCGCGAGCGTCTGCACCACGTCGCGATCGTAAAAGAGATCGCGCACGACCTGATACACCATACCCAGGCGCGCGAGCTTGCGCAGCAGCGCACGCACCTTCTCTTCCGGCTGCCGCGTCTCGCGTGCCAGATCCCGCACCCACGGCGGATCGAAACGCCCTCGCGCGAGCAGCGGCATGAGGCGCGCGGCGAGCGCTTCATCATCGGCGTCGAGCGTCACCGCGTGCGAGGGCAGATGCAGCCACGGCCCGCTGCGCGCCACACGCCCCTCGCGCTCGAGCGCTTCAATCGCGGCGCGCCACACCGCATCGCTCACGAGCGGCGCCGCCATGCGGCGCAACCGTGCCGCGTCCGGCCCCTGCTCATCGGGCGACCGCGCATGAAACTCGGCGAGCGCTTCGACAATGCGCCCGGTGAGCCTCGTCCAGTGCGCGTGTGCGATCACTGCGCCTTCGTCGTCGCGTCCTTGCGGTGCGATGGAAATCGCATCGGCGGGCAAAGCGAGCGCAGCTTCGTCGTAACCGGTCAACTGCACCAGCGTCGCGCGCGCAATGCCGCGCGGCGCTTCTTCGATCAGCAGCGCCAGGCTCGCTTCGTCGAGCCACGCGCGCAATGCGTCGAGCCATGCACGCCGTTCCGGCGTCCGGCGCCGCCGCGACGGCCCGGACGGATCGAGCACACGCCCGCCACCTACGGTGTGATTTGCCTGCGCGTTGCGGACGATGAAGCGGTCTCCCGGCAACGCGTGCAACGGCGCTTCGAACACGAGCTGCACGCGGGCAGCCGCGCCCGGCGCGAGCGTTTCGCCTTCGAGCAACGCGACGTTCGCGACGCGATGCGTCGTGCCGAGATGCACATGCAGCGGCGACCAGTGCTGCAACGTAATGCCCGCGTCGTCGAGCAACTGCAGTTCGACGTCGAGACGCACGGCCGGCTCAGCCAGGCGCGCATCGACGATCCAGTCGCCGCGCGCAATCTGTTCCTTGTCGATGCCCGCGAGATTGAGCGCGCAACGCTGGCCGGCGTGGCCCGCCTCGCCTGCCTGTACCGCGCGATTCTGCGCATGCAGTCCGCGCACGCGCACAGGCGTGCCGGCGGGCGCGAGCACGAGCGCGTCGCCCGCCTGGACGCGCCCGGCGAATACGGTGCCCGTCACCACCGTCCCCTGGCCCGTCAGCGTAAATACGCGATCCACCGCGAGGCGAAAGAGTCCATCGTCTCGTCGCGCCCGCCATGTACTCGCGCGCTCGCGCAACCAGACGTCGAGGCGCGCCACACCTTCGTCATGCGGCTGCGTGGCATTGGTCTCGAATACAGGGGCGTCCGCCAGCATCGTGTCAGCGAGCCACACGGCGATTTCGGCACGCACGGCGTCGAGCCGCGCCGCACCCACGCGATCGCATTTGGTCAGCGCGATGGCGCCTTGCTGCACGCCCAGCAGTTGCAGAATGGCAAGGTGCTCGCGCGTTTGAGGCATCACGCCGTCGTCGGCCGCAATCACGAGCAACGCGAAGTCGATGCCGCACGCACCCGCTGCCATCGTATGGACGAGCTTTTCGTGGCCGGGCACGTCGATGAAGCCCAGCACGTCGCCGTTGGCGAGCGGCAGGTACGCATAACCCAGTTCGATCGAAATGCCGCGCGCCTTCTCTTCTTTCAGGCGGTCGGTGTCCACGCCGGTCAACGCGCGGACCAGCGTGGTCTTGCCATGGTCGATGTGCCCCGCCGTCCCGACGATCACAGACGCAGCTCCGCGAGTTGCGCCGCGAACGCCGCTTCGTCCGCGGGTTCGAGGCAGCGCAGGTCCAGACGCAGCGCGTCGTCGGCAATGCGGCCAATCACGGGCCGCGGCAGCTCGCGCAAGGCGCGTTCGAGCCTGAGCAGCGCGCGGCCACTGCCGCCCTTCCCGGCATGGCGCACGACGAGCCCGCTGCTCGGCAGCACGTCTACGGGCAGCGCGCCGCTGCCGATCTGGCTGAACATCGGCTCGACGCTCGCGGTATACCCCTCGCCGATGGCGCGCTGAAACGCGGGCAGCGCGCGCTGCGCGGCCTCCTGCATTTGCGAGGCGGGCCGTGTGAGCAGACGCAGCGTCGTGAGCCGCTCGCGCAGGAATTCGGGCGCCTGATAAAGCCGCAACACCGGTTCTAGCGCAGCGAGCGTGAGCTTGCCGACCCGCAACGCGCGCTTGAGCGGGTGCTTCTTGATCTTCGCAATCAGTTCCTTGCGGCCGACGATCAGCCCCGCCTGCGGGCCGCCCAGCAGCTTGTCGCCGCTGAAGGTCACGAGGTCCGCGCCCGCTTCCACGGTCGCGCGCACCGTGGGCTCGGCCGGCAAGCCCCACTGCGCGAGATCGACGAGCGTCCCGCTGCCCAGATCGACCGCTACGGGCAGGCCGTGCTGACGCGCCAGCGGCGCGAGTTCATCGAGTTCGACACTCTTTGTAAAGCCACTGATCGCGTAGTTGCTGCAGTGGACTTTCATCAGGAGCGCGGTGTGCGCGTTGATCGCCGCTTCGTAATCCTTGAGATGCGTGCGATTCGTCGTGCCGATCTCGCGCAAGCGTGCGCCCGCCCGGCTCATGATGTCGGGAATGCGAAACGCGCCGCCGATCTCGACGAGTTCGCCGCGCGAAACGACGACCTCCTTGCGATTGGCGAGTGCGCTCAAGAGCAGCAACACGGCCGCCGCGTTGTTGTTCACGACGGTCGCGGCTTCCGCGCCCGTCAGTTCGCAGATCAGCGAGTCGATCAGGTCGTCGCGGTCGCCGCGCTTGCCGCTCGCGAGATCGAATTCGAGGTTTGCGGGTTGCGTGAGTGCCTGCACCACGGCTTTGACGGCCTCGTCGGGCAGCAGCGCGCGGCCGAGATTCGTGTGCAGCACCGTGCCCGTGAGATTGAAGACGGAACGCAGGCGGCTTTGCGCGCGTTCGGTCAACCGTTGCGCGGTCGCTTCGATCACGCGCTCCAGTGAAAATGGTTCGGCATCCTTGTTTTCATGCGCCAGCACGCCAGTGCGCACATCGCGACGCCAGCCGTCCTGCGTGGCGCGTATTGCGTCGAGCACCTGGGTGCGTCCGTACTGCGCGATCAGCGGCTGCGCTTGCTCCGAGGCAATCACACGCTCGACCGCTGGCATTTGCGCGAGCAGCGCATGCAGGGCGTGCGCATCGTGCTCCGCTGTTTGTCCCACGGCTTCACTCATGGCGTGCGCGGCTCCTTACTGGTCGCCAGGCACTTCGGGCCATAGCAACGGATTCGGGCTCGCGCGACGGTAGCCCGCATCGCTCATCAGCAGATCGAGCGTGAGGCTCGCCAGGTCGTCGGCCAGCGGCTCGAAGTCGAGATCCTTCTCCTGATAGCCGATCTTGCGGTAGGTGTGGCATTCGTCGCACGATTCGGCCTTGAGTGCAGCATTGCCGCCTTCGATGCCGTGATACGCAATGCCCTTGGTCGAATCGCAGTGCGTGCACTTCACGCGCACCACGTGAGCCTCGGTCCCGCACAGGCCGCATTGCGCAAACCGGTAGCCCTGATACACGCCGCCGATGCGCACGATGCTGGCAACGGGCGGCGATCCGCACACGGGGCACGCGCCCGGTGCGTCGACATAGGGCACGTCGCGCACGTCGATGCGGCTCGCGAGGTCGGTCCACACCACCTGCAGCGCGGCCATGATGAACGGCGCGGTGGCGGGTGCGACTTCGGTATAGCGCTGGGCGAGAACCGCATCGGCCTGGGCGTCGAGTTGCGTATCGGTCATGGCGCGCAGCTCGCCCAGCACGTTCGCGAGCGCAGGCGCGACCGCCCCTGCGGCTTCGACCCGATCGGCGAGACGCAAGAGCACGGCGCGCCACTGCGGGTCGCGCTCGCCCGAAAGCGCCGGCAGAATCGGCATGGAGTGATGCTGCGCGTTCGCAATGGCTTCGCGCGAGGGCATGGACGCGCTGCAATGTTCGAGGGCCTCCTGCTGCGCGTCGACGAGCGCCGCCATGAGCCGCACGTAGCCGCCAATGGGGTTGTGGTCCGCGAGATGGCGCAGGCGCACGGCGCGCGTGCTGAAAAAGGCGACGCGTTCGGGCAGACGGATGCGCGGAATGGCCGAAGGATCGAGCGATTCGATTTGCTGCGGGTCGAGAATGCGTTGCGTCACGACGGGTCGGCTCCAGAACGGCTTCACAAAGAAAAAACCGCCGTGCCCTCGCGGGCGCCGGCGGTTTGCCGCTCGCGCCGCCACTGCCCTGGCCAAACGGCGCGGCAGGCGGCGCGCAGCCTGTGCGTTACTTGATGCTCTCGCGGAACCAGCGCGGATGATGCTTTCTCGCCCAGCCCCAGGTGACATAACCGCGCGTCATCGCGCCGATCGAGCCCTTCACCCATATCGCTGCATAAATATGAATGATGATTCCGCAGATCAGCACGAATGCCGCTACCGCATGCACCAACGCTGAGAGCCGGATAATTTCGATCGGAAAGTAGACCGAAAAATATCGCCGCCAGATCACGATGCCGCTCAAGAGCAACAGCACGAGGCAAACCACCATCACAAAGAATAACAGCTTCTGGCCCGCATTGTAGCGGCCGATCTCGGGCAGCCTGTCTTCGCGGTTGTTCAGCACGTCGTCCATCTGTTTCATCCACTGGATGTCGTCTTTGTCCAGATAGTTGTGATGCCAGAAGCGCAGCGCAAGAATCAGGAACGAGACGAACATCACCACGCCGATGAACGGGTGCAGAATGCGCGTCCACTGGCCGCCGCCGAGCACCGCGTACAGAAACGCCATGGCCGGGTGAAACATCGCGAGGCCCGAGAGCGCGAGCAGGATGAAACAGATTGCGGTGATCCAGTGGTTGCTGCGCTCGTTGGGCGTGTAGCGCTCGATCAGTTGCGGTTCATCGTCTTTCATCGCCGCGCTCCTCGGGGGGTTCGCCACGCATGCGCCGCGCCTCTTCGCGCGCAGCGGCTTCGTCTTCAGCCGTCACTTCGTTCGGGCCTACCCGCGTGTAATGGAAGAAACCGGCCAGTGCGGTGAGCGCCATGATGGCGAGCCCGATCGGCTTGGCCACGCCCTTCCAGATCCGCACCATCGGGCTGATGTGCGGATCCTGGGGCAGTCCGGCATAGAGCGACGGCCGGTCCGCATGATGCAGCACGTACATCACGTGCGTACCGCTCACGCCCGGCGGGTCATAAAGCCCGGCGTTCTCGAAGCCGCGCTCCTTGAGATCCACGATGCGCTCGGCCGCGTGCTGCTTCATGTCTTCCTTGGTGCCGAAGACGATCGCACCGGTCGGGCAGGTCTTCACGCATGCAGGCTCCTGCCCCACGGCCACGCGGTCCGAACAGAGCGTGCATTTATAGACGCGGCGTTCGCTCGACATGCGAGGAATATTGAACGGACAGCCGGTAATGCAATTGCCGCAGCCGATGCAGTTTTCCTGGTGGAAGTCGACGATGCCGTTCGTATACTGCACGATCGCGCCCGGCGCGGGACACGCCTTCAAACAGCCGGGGTCCTCGCAATGCATGCAGCCGTCCTTGCGGATCAGCCATTCGAGGTTGCCCTGCGAGTTCTCGTACTCGGTGAAGCGCATCACGGTCCACGAGTGCTCGGTTAGATCGTGCGGATTGTCGTAGACGCCCGTATTGACACCGATTTCGTCACGCAGATCGTTCCACTCCATGCACGCGGTCTGACACGCCTTGCAGCCGATGCATTTGGAAACGTCGATGAGCTTCGCGACCGTGCCCGTCACCGGCTCGCGCACGCCGGGCGGCTCCGAGGTGGTCGCGGAGAGGCGTTTGACGTCAAGTGATTGCCATGCCATGTCGTCGCCTCCCCTATGCCTTTTCGACCTTCACGAGGAACGACTTGAACTCGGGCGTCTGCGAATTGCCGTCGCCCACGGGCGGCGTGAGCGTATTCGTCAGATAGCCCGGGTGCGTGAGTCCCTTGAAGCCCCAGTGCAGCGGTACGCCAACCTGATGCACGGTCTTGCCCTCGATGGTCAGCGGCTTGATGCGCTTGGTGACCACCGCCACAGCGACCAGGTAGCCGCGATTGCTGGACACCTTCACGCGCTCGCCCGCCACCACGCCCACCTCCTTCGCGAGCGCCTCGCCGATCTCGACGAACTGCTGCGGCTGAATGATCGCGTTCAGCCGGGCGTGTTTCGTCCAGAAGTGGAAGTGCTCGGTAAGCCGGTACGTGGTCGCCACATGCGGGAACTGCTGCGCGGTGCCAAACGTCTTGCGGTCGTCGGGGAACACGCGCGCCGCCGGATTGCTCGTGGCGAGCGGGTTGTTCGGGTGGAACGGGTTATAGCCGAGCGGATTCTCGAACGGTTCGTAATGCTCAGGGAATGGACCTTCGTTCATGCCGTCGCGGGCGAAGAAACGCGCCACGCCCTCGGGGTTCATGATGAACGGCCCCATGCCCTGATCGGGCGCTTCGTCGACCTTGTAGTCGGGTATGTCCGCGCCCGCCCATGCGCTGCCGTTCCAGGCGATCAGCTTGCGGGTGGGATCGAAGGGCTTGCCCGCCACGTCGCACGAGGCACGGTTGTACAGCACGCGCCGGTTCGCCGGCCACGCCCAGGCCCAGTTGAGCGTCTGCCCGATACCCGTGGGGTCGTCGTTGTCGCGCCGGCCCATCTGGTTGCCCGCCTGGGTCCACGCGCCGCAGAAGATCCAGCAGCCGCTCGCGGTGGTGCCGTCGTCCTTCAGCTGCGCGAAGGCCGCGAGCTGCTCGCCCTTCTTCACGAGCACCTTGGTGGGATCTTTCGCGTCGGTCAGGTCGGCGAGAGCCTTCCCGTTGTACTCCCTCGCCAGTTCTTCCGGCGTGGGGCTCGCGGGATCCGAATACGGCCAGTCGAGCTTGACGATCGGATCGGGCAGCTTGCCGCCGTCCTTCTGATACGCGGCGCGGATGCGCAGGAACAGGCCCGACATGATCTCGAGGTCGCTCTTCGCCTCGCCCGGCGGCTCCGCGCCCTTCCAGTGCCACTGCAGCACGCGGCTCGAACTCACGAGCGAGCCGTTTTCTTCCGCAAAGCACGTAGTGGGCAAACGGAACACTTCGGTTTGAATCGACGCCGTATCGACATCGTTATAGTCGCCGTACTTCTTCCAGAACTCGGCCGTCTCGATGGCGAGCGGGTCCATGATCACGAGCCACTTGAGCTTGCTGAGCGCCGAGACGGTCTTGGCCTTGTTCGGGGAGGACGCCATGACGTTGAAGCCCTGGCAGATATAGCCGTTGACCTTGCCCTGATTCATCAGCTCGATGGTCTGCAGCAGGTCGTACGGCTTGTCGAGCTTGGGCAGCCAGTCGTAGCCCCAGTTGTTGTCCTTCGTGGCCGCATTGCCCCACCACGACTTCATGAAGCTCACGAAGAACGCGCCGTAATGCTGCCAGTAGCTGAGCTGGTTCGGCCGCATGGGCTGCGACGCGCGCTTCTTGATGTAGTCGTCGTAGTCCTGCTCCGCTTCGAACGGCAGCGTCATGTAGCCCGTGAGCAGGTTCGACATGAGCCCGAGGTCGGTCAGCCCCTGGATGTTCGAGTGACCGCGCAGCGCGTTCATGCCGCCGCCCGCAATGCCGATGTTGCCCAGCAGGAGCTGCACCATCGCGCCGGTGCGGATATTCTGCGAGCCGATCGAGTGATGGGTCCAGCCGAGCGCATACATGATCGTGGCCGCGCGGCCCGGCACGGCCGTGCTCGCCAGCATTTCGCACACCTTGAGGAATTTGTCCTTCGGCGTGCCGCACACTTTCTCGACCATCTCGGGCGTGTAGCGCGAGTAATGCTGCTTGAGCATCTGGTACACGCAGCGCGGATTCTGCAGCGTGTCGTCGGTCTTCACGAAGCCGTCGTCGCCGAGCTCGTAGTTCCACGACGACTTGTCCGGGTACGCATGCTTCTGCGCATCGTAGCCCGAGAAAATGCCGTCGTTGAACGCGAAGTCTTCGCGCACGATGAACGGGAAGTCCGTGAAGTTCTTCACGTACTCGTGCTGGATCTTGTCGTTGGTGAGCAGGTAGTTGATCACCGCGCCGAGGAAGGCGACGTCCGTGCCGGTTCGGATCGGCGCGTAGAAGTCCGCGACCGATGCCGTGCGCGTGAAGCGCGGATCCACCACGATGAGCCGCGCGCCTCGGTGCGCCTTCGCCTCCGTGACCCACTTGAAGCCGCACGGGTGCGCCTCGGCCGCATTGCCGCCCATCACCAGAATCACGTCCGCATTGCGAATGTCGACCCAATGGTTCGTCATCGCTCCACGGCCAAACGTCGGGGCAAGACCTGCCACCGTCGGGCCGTGTCAGACACGCGCCTGGTTGTCGAACGCGAGCAGGCCCATGCTGCGGGCCACTTTGTGCGTGAGATAGCCGACTTCGTTGCTGCCTGCCGATGCGGCCAGCATGCCCGTGGTCAACCAGCGGTTCACGGTCTTGCCGTCGGCGGTTTTCTCGACGAAGTTCGCGTCGCGATCTTCCTTCATCAGTTTCGCGATCCGGTCGAGCGCCTCATCCCACGAAATGCGTTTCCACTCGTTCGAGCCGGCCGCCCGGTACTCGGGGTACTTGAGGCGGCTCTCGCTATGAATGAAATCGATCAGGCTCGCGCCCTTCGGGCACAGCGTGCCGCGATTGACGGGGTGATCGGGATCACCCTCGATATGGATGATGCTCGTCGTAGCATTCTTCGCGCCATCGCCGAGACCGTACATGAGGATCCCGCAACCAACCGAGCAGTACGGGCAGGTATTGCGGGTTTCAGTGGTGCGCGCCAGTTTGTATTGTCGGACCTCGGCAAGCGCGTTGTCGGGCGCGAAACCCATCAACGCGAGGCTGGAACCCGCCAGCGACGTTGCCGTGACCTTGAGGAACTGACGCCGGGACATCTGCAGCATGATTCGTCCTCGGCTTGGTTGTGGGTTTTTTCAGTATAAGACGTTTTGGGAGACGGATCGCGCTGGATGCTCGCGAGCGTTACACGCGTGCAGCGCGAGTTCGCCCGGGAACCACGCTTGCTAATATTGAATGGCGAAAGAGCCATCTTTGTGACGAAAACGAACCACTGAAGCACCACCGCGGGGCACTCCGTCATGTCAACGCTTTCCACCGAACGACTGCAGTCCGCCGCACGCAAGGAAGCGTCGTGGGTGGTGGGCGCGTTGCGCCAGTTCATCGCCAATCGCTGCCCGTCGCTCGCGGCGAGCATCGCGTTCTATTCGGCGTTTTCGCTCGCGCCGACGCTCGTGATGGTGATTGCCGTGGCGGGCTGGTTCTACGGCGTCGATGCCGCGCGCGGCGAACTTTTCCGCCAGGTCCACAACGTGCTCGGCGACGACGCGGCCGCGGGCATCACCACCATCGTGCAGAACGCGCACCGGGCGGGCGGCAAGGGCGGCGTCGCGGCGATCATTTCGCTCGCCCTGCTCGTGATCGGCGCGTCCGCAACCTTTTCCTCGCTCAATTCCGCGCTGAACATCGTCTGGCCGCCGGACGGGCAGCGGCCCTCCAGCGTGATGGCTCTCGTGCGCGTGCGGCTCATTTCGTTCAGCCTCGTGCTGGGCGTCGCGTTCCTGCTGATCGTCTCGCTCGTGCTCGACACGGCCATTACATTCGTCGGTCAGTGGCTCTGGGGCGATTCTCCTTATGTGATCATCGGCAACCTGATGCAGCTTGGCGTGGGGCTCGTGGTGCTGGCCGTCGCGTTCGGCGCCCTGCTGCGCTTCCTGCCCGACGCCAGGGTGCGCTGGCGCGACGCGATGGTGGGCGGCATCGTCGCGGCGGTGCTGTTCTCGGCGGGCAAGAAGCTGTTCGCGCTCTATCTCGCGCACGCGGGCATGGCGACGGCCTTCGGCGCCGCCGGCTCGCTCGCGGTGCTGCTCATGTGGCTCTATTTTTCAGCGGCGGTGCTCCTGCTCGGCGCGGAATTCTCGGCCGCGCGCGGGCGCATGCACGACCCGCGCGGCGCGTGGGGTTTCCTTGAGGAAACACCGCCCGGCAGCCGCGCCAAGCTGGCCTCGGTGCTCGCCGCCTCCACCATCGTCGCGCGGCACGACACGAAGCGTGCGGACCGCCCCGCCGCTGCGACGGCGCCGTCGGCCGTGCCGATCGGAAACGGCGGCGCAACCGCTGCGGCAATGCCTGCGGCCCTGGCGGCGGCCGTTTCGGCAGACAAATCGACACGATCGGAAACGCCGCTCAGCGCAATCGGGCGCGCGAGCGCGCACGGCGGCGCGTTCGGAAGGCTGAAATCGGGGCTGCAGATCCGCCGCTCGGTCGTGCGCATGGAGGACAACGCCACCTACGCGGCCGCACTCACGCTGGTCCACGCGGGCCGCACGGTCGCCGCCGCCGACCGCTACGTGAAGCGCCACCCGTGGGGTTCGGTCCTGTTCGTCGCGAGCGCGGCGCTCGCCATGACGGCCGTCGGCAGGCGCCGGCATCCCAACGCCGCCGGGCCAATTGAGGCCGCCACCAAAGGTCGCAGTAAGGCGAAAAAATAACGGTTGTTTACGGAACTTTTATCAAAAACAACAATAATGCTCGATCAACAATCCAATATTCCTTAAAACGGCATAATCGACGGAGGCCCCGTCTGACAAGGGGTTCTGGCCGGTGTCAGGTTTTCGCGACAATCTTTATTTTTTCATTTCAGGTCGCCTGGCCTGCTGCGTTATTCTCCAACGCGCAACAACTACACAATTTCTGCGTGGAGAAAACAGAATGAAACGAGTCGCTCTCTCGACCCTCTCGCTGGCCCTCTTGGCCGCAGCTGGCACCGCGCACGCTCAGAACAGCGTGACCCTCTATGGTGTGATCGACGAATCGATCCAGTTCGCGCACAACACCGGCCCGGTCGGCGGCGCAGCAGGGAACAAGAATTTCTGGGGCCTCGCTGGCGGCAACCTGTCGGGCAACCGCTGGGGCCTGAAGGGCACGGAAGATCTGGGCGGCGGCATGAAGGCGATTTTCCAATTGGAAAACGGCTTTGACATCAACACCGGCAAGCTCGGCCAAGGCAGCAAGATGTTCGGCCGTCAAGCCTATGTTGGCCTGACGCACGAACAGTTCGGTACGGTCACGCTCGGCCGCCAGTACGACCCGCTGGTCGACATGGTCCAGCCGCTGACCGCCGACAACTACTTCGGCAGCACGTTCACGACGCCGGGTGACGTCGACAACAACGACAACAGCTCGCGTACGAACAGCGCCATCAAGTACGTCTCGCCGAACATCCAGGGCTTCCAGTTCGAAGGCATGTACGCGCTGGGCGGCGTGGCTGGCGCAACGGGCTCGGGTCAGAGCTGGGGCGCAGCGGCTACGTACGGCATCGGCTCGTTCAACATTGCCGGCGGCTACTTCCGCATGGACAACTCGGCGTCGGCAGTTGCCCGCACCGGCTGGTCGTCGACCGCAACGTCGGACTCGATGTTCGGCGACAACCAGATCACCGCTGGCTACAACACGGCGAGTTCGGTCGGTATCGCTTCGATTGCAGCGCAATACGTCGCTGGTCCGTTCACGTTCAGCGGCCGTTACAGCAACGTTCAGATGCGTCGCGACAGCGCTTCGTTGTTCGCTTCGAACCAGCGTTTCAACGTCGCGGGCGGCTTCGTCGGCTACCAGCTGAACCCGGCCCTGTTGCTCGGCCTCGGCTACACCTGGACGCACGGCGCTGGCGACACGTCGAACACGTACAACCAGGTTTCGCTTGGCGCGGACTACAACCTGTCGAAGCGAACCGACCTGTACGCTGTTGCGGCTTACCAGCACGCCAACGGCACGCAGCGCAACGCGGACGGCACGACGACGACGGCTGGCGCAGCAATCGGCTCGTACAGCTTCAACTCGTCGTCGAGCTCGCAGGAAATCGTCAGCCTGGGCATCCGCCACAAGTTCTAAGCAACGCTTCATTCCGGGCCTCGGCCCGGCGCCGGAACTGGCTGACGAGCCATTCCGGCGCAGCGAGCAAGACCACGCAGCTAAAAACGACACGCTGCACAAACCAGCCTCGGGCGCAAGCCCTGGCTGGTTTTTTTATGCCCGCGGGGTTTTAGAAGCGATCCTCCAGGGCGTGTTCGCGCACAGCCGCGCCTTGCGCCGTTTACACGCCATTTACACGGACGAAAGGTTCAGCGCAGCCGCGCCAGCGCGGCGGCGGCGTGCCACACGAACGCGTCGCCCAGCGCCGTCGCTGCGCGCTGCGTGCCGCGCACGACATGGAGCGCGCCCGACAGCGTGGGCGTGAAGCGCTTCACGCTCACCCGCACGCTCGCATGCTGGGCGGTCAGCGCGTCGACGAGCGCGATGCCCATCCCCGCTTCCACCATCGCCACGACCGATTGCGCGAGCGCCGCTTCGACGCCGGGCTCGCACGCCACCCCGCATTCGGCAAAGTGCCGGTCGATGGACAGACGCGCCTCGCTCGCCGCGGCAAACGAAATGAAACGTTCGCCCGCGCAGTCTTGTGCATGAATCACGCGTTTGCGCGCGAGCCGGTGTCCGCGCGGCACGATGCAGCGCAGCGGCCATTCGCCCAGATACTCGAGACGCGCGCCAGGATGCGCGACGGCTTGCGCGACGAAGCCGAGATCGCAGCGTTGCGCCGCCACGCGCTCGGCAATATCCGCGGCTTCGCCAGTCAGCAGTTCGAAATCGACACCTTCGTGCTCGCTCGCAAACGCGGCGGCCACGCGCGGCAGGAAGTCGGCGCAAAGATCGGCTGAAGCCGCAACGCGCACGATGCCGCGCCGTTGCGCGCGAATCTGCGCGGCCGCCTGGGCCACGCGCTCGAAGCCGAAGAACGCGCGCTCGACTTCGTCTTGCAGCGTCTGGGCCTCGACGGTCGGCAGCAAACGCCCCTGGCGCCGCTCGAAAAGTGCGAACCCCATCTTTGCTTCGAAGTCGGCAAGCAAACGGCTCACCGCGGGCTGCGAAACGCCGAGCGCCTGTGCCGCGCGCGTGACGGTGCGCCACTGCATCAACGCGCGAAACGCTTCCACCTGGCGCAAACTGAGGTCGGCTGTCTGCATAACACTGTGTTATGAATATTCGAATTAATGGGTCCACGGCATCGTTTACATACGATGCAGATGACGATTATTCCTGAATGATTGGGACATGATACCGGATGTCTGCCATAACATAAGGACATAGCATGGCAGCGCCCGTGCGCATTGCACGCACCAAATGAAAAATCCCCGCGGGCTCGACGCCTACGGGGATTTTTTGGTACTGACGGGAAGCCGCTACCCGAAGGCCGCGGCTTCAAGCGCAATCAGGCTGCTGCTGCGTCCTTCAGCTTCTTCAGGGCGCGCGCCTTGATGCGGACCGATGCGGGCTTCGCCGGGAACCAGCGCTCTTCACCCGTGAACGGATCCTTGCCGAAGCGCTTCTTCTTCGCCGGCACGGCCTGGACGACGATCTTCAGAAGGCCCGACAGCGTGAATTCGCCAGCGCCCTTCTTGTGGACCGAACCGAGGATCGTGTCTTCCAGCGCGGCGAGCACGGCCTTGGCAGCCTTCGGCTCGACGCCTGCACGTTCAGCGACGTGGGTAGCCAGCGAGGCCTTCGTGAAGGTGTCCTTGATCGGCGACGGTGCGCCGGACGCCTTCACGGCGACCTTCTTAGCTGCGGCCGTCTTGGTGGCGGGCGCTTTCTTTGCGGCAACCTTCTTGGCCGGGGCAGCTGCCTTTTTTGCGGCCACTTTCTTTGCGGAAGTCGGCATGTTTCTCCTACCAGTGTTGGTCAGTGAATCGAAGAAGCACTGCGGAATGCACGTGCTTCAACGGCGGATTCTACATACGCGCAAGCGTTTTGCGTGAAGCTTTTGCATTGTCGTTACGATTTTGTTGCGCGGCGCTGACTCCCGATCACATTTTGACGCCTGTTTACAGGGGTAAACGTGCACCTGGCGCAGCCGGATCACTGACGGACGACACGCTTCGGTCGGCGCGGCGTACGGCGCGTTCGTCAGGAAAGCGCCATACGTATGGCGTTTTTGCACGATTTCGGCTGCCGCGCCGGTGTCGCCGCGACGCCAGGATGCAGTCAAAGCGTGGGCAGCAGCGTGGCGAGCGACGTCAGCGCGGCGTCGATACGCTCTGCGTCGACCCCACCGTAACCGAACAGAAAACCGCTCTGCACAGGTGCTTCGAGATGAAACGGCGCGAGCGGATGCAGCCCGATCGACGCGCGGCGCGCGGCCTGCGCCACCGCTGCGGCGTCGAGCGGCGCGACGAGCCGCGCCGCCAGGTGCAACCCCGCCGTGTTCGGTTCGACGGCTTCGAGCCACGGCGCGAGCGGTCCGCGCAGATGCGCGAGCAGCACGTCGCGGCGCTGCGCGTACATCTGATGCATGCGCCGCAAATAACGCGCGAAATGGCCGTTGAGCATGAAGTCGGCGAGCGCCGTCTGCGTGAGCACGCAGCCGTGGGCGTCGCCGATCTGCCGTGCGCGGGCGAGCGGCGCGGCCAGCGCGGCAGGCGGCACCATGTAGCCCACGCGCAGTTCGGGGAAGATGGTCTTCGAAAACGTGCCGACGTAGGCCACGAAGCCGGCGTTGTCGAGGCTCTTGAGCGGCTCCATCGAGCGGCCCTCGAAGCGGTATTCACAGTCGTAGTCGTCTTCGATCACGAGCGCGCCGCACGCCTGCGCCCATTCGAGCAGTGCGACGCGCCGCTCGAGACTCAGCGGCATGCCGAGCGGGAACTGGTGTGAGGGCGTCACGTACACGAGCCGCGCCGACTTCGGCAGCCGCGCGACGACGAGCCCGTCGCGATCCACCGGCACCGGCACGACCTTCGCGCCCGAGATAGCCTTCGGCGAGCAGGCGTTCGAAGACGTCGAGCGTGGTCTTGCGCGAAACGCCGAGCTGCAAGGCGAGATCGCGCGTGGACGGCAGGCGGGTGCCGCCGGCCAGCCGGCCATCGACGATGCTGTCGCGTAGCTGGCGATAGATCTGGCCCGCGAGGTCGCGGCGGCCCGACACGGTGACGTGGAGTTCCATGATGATGCTGCAGGTGGCGCTCGACGAGGGTGAAAGTGGTCACCCGAAATATTGCCAGAATGGCTATGTGAACGCGCCAGCGCAACGCCTAAAGTGCCCCTGTGGTGACGCAATTCGCAAGTCCAACGCATCGTTGTCAGCCTCGCTGTCGACGACTGCGCCACGACATTCAACTCGACAGGTGAACGCTCATGCAAGCACG
Source organism: Paraburkholderia sp. EG286B (assembly GCF_040965655.1). NCBI lineage: Bacteria > Pseudomonadati > Pseudomonadota > Betaproteobacteria > Burkholderiales > Burkholderiaceae > Paraburkholderia > Paraburkholderia sp. EG286B. The sequence goes on from NZ_JBFRCF010000009.1 coordinate 235,734, forward strand.
TCTGGATTTCTACAAGGCCAATCCGGAAAACACGAAGGCCATGATTGCGCTCGAAGAGCGCGCGAGCAAAAGCTCGATCGAAAAGCCCCTCGCGGAACTGGTGCGCCTGCGCGCTTCGCAGATCAACGGCTGTATTGCGTGGACATGCACACCGCGGATGCGCGCAAAGTCGGCGAAACCGATCGCCGGCTCGCCACGGTATCGGTGTGGCGCGAAACGCCGTTCTTCACCGAGCGCGAACGTGCGGCGCTCGAATGGACCGAATCGGTCACGCTGCTCGCGCAAACGCACGTGCCCGACGAAGTGTGGGAACGCGTGAAGCCGCATTTCAGTGATCAGGAGATAGCCGACCTCACGCTGCTGATCATCGCGATCAACGGCTGGAACCGCATCGCGGTGACGTTCCGCAAGCTGCCGGCCTGAGTTCGAAGCAGCAAACGCGCCGCGTTCAGCTGCCGCAAATTAAGCGGCGGCTGAACGCGGCGCAGGTACCGGTCACCGAGTGCTTCCCGATTGCGGCTCGCGCGCCGCTGGCAGTTTTTGCGCGGTTTTTGGCATGGTTGTGGACCGGGGCGAGATTAGAGTGATTTCCGCATCATCGGCACACCGTCGACCCTTTTCGACCGTCCAACCTTGACCGGGAACACTACATGGCACTGCAGATCGGATTTCTCGCATTTCCCAACGTTCAACAGCTCGACCTGACCGGTCCGTACGACGTGCTCGCCTCGATGCCGGACAGCCGGGCGCGGCTCATCTGGAAGACGCGCGATCCGGTGCGCTCGAGCACCGGCCTCATGCTCACGCCCGACACGACCTTCGAGGACTGCCCGGCGCTCGACGTGATCTGCGTGCCGGGCGGCAGCGGCGTCTCCCAGCTGATTCCCGACGACGAGACGCTCGCGTTCCTGCGCCGCCAGGCGAGCACGGCGCGCTACGTCACCTCGGTTTGCACGGGTGCGCTCGTACTCGGCGCGGCCGGGCTGCTGCGCGGCCGCCGCGCGACCACGCACTGGGCCTTCCACGAACTGCTGGAGCCGCTCGGCACGCTGCCCGTGAAAGCGCGCGTGGTGCGCGACGGGAACCTGCTGACCGGCGGCGGCATCACCGCGGGTATCGATTTCGCATTGACGCTAGCCGCCGAGCTGATCGGCGACGAAGCCGCCCAGGCGCTCCAGCTCGAACTCGAGTACGCGCCCGCGCCGCCGTTCGATGCGGGCGATCCCGCCAGCGCGCCGCGCGCGATCGTGGAAAGGTTGCGCGCGCAGACAGCCGCGTCGCTCGCCGCACGCGCACGCATAGTCGCGGCAGCGGCCGCGAAGCTCGGCGCCTGAACGCCCGATGAGGCCGCCGGGCTTAGCCGCCGCGGTTGCCGGCAAGCCAGGGTCAGCGCTTGCTACCGTCTTTGGTGGGGATCGATTACATTGAGGGACGGGCGCGCCGCAGCCGTTGGCGCCCATCCTCCCAGCCCTGGGCAAGTCGTTCAAATCAACATTAGGGGAATCAATGCGCTCCACCACCAGCAAGCTGACTCTCGCCGCGGCTACCGCCGCATTCCTGATCGGCGTTGCCGCGCCGGCGTTCGCTCAAACGGAAGCCAGCGCACCCGCCGCCGCCGCGGCCTCGCAACCGCTCACGAAGGAACAGAAAGCACAGGCCAAGGCTCAAGCCAAAGCGCAGCGCAAGGCCGAGCGCAAGCAGGCTCGCGCGAAGAACAATGCCGAGTTGAAGAAGCTGGAAGACGCGGGCTACAAGCCGGCGCTGAACGACCCGAACTATCCGCAGAACCTGCAGGACGCACAGAAGAAAGCTAACGCTGCGGTTGGCGCCAGCCAATAATTCGCGTCAGCGGCCGTTTTAACCGGCTGTTTTGCCGGTTAAAACGCCTTCACCCTCAACTCGCCCGCATCACCCGCAGCATGCTGCAACGCTGCGCTTCCCCGCCTTCACGCTCGCGCGCTCCCGCTGTACACACTAAACGCTTCATCAGTCGAATGGCAGTACCATCCGCGAAGCGAATGCGCTGACTCGTTCGCAAGCCGCCACACCGCCGCTTTTCGACGCGGTATGCGCTCTGCCAGAAGCGACACGCGAGCCATGCCGCGTGCATGCCCAACATGGAGTCATCGCCATGAATGCACCCCAGCCAGCCGCCAATGCGAGCGCCGCGCCGCAGAAAAAGGGCATACCCGTGGGCCTGATCGCGGGCGTGATCGCGCTCGTCGTCGTGCTGCTGCTGCCCCTGCCCGATAGCCTCCCGCCGGCCGGCCAGCGCATGCTCGCCATCCTCGCGTTCGCCGTGGTCGTGTGGCTCACCGAAGCCGTATCGTACGAAGCGAGCGCCATCATCATCACCTCGCTCATGGCGTTTCTCGTGGGCACCGCGCCCACCATCGAAAACCCCGCTGTCGATTACGGCACCAACAAAGCCATCAGCATGGCGCTCGCGGGCTTCTCCAATTCCGCGCTCGCGCTCGTGGCCGGCGCCCTCTTCATCTCCGCGGCGATGACCGTCACCGGGCTCGACCGGCGCATTGCGCTCGTCACGCTCTCGCTGATCGGCACCACCACGCGGCGCATCCTGATCGGCGCGGTCGCCGTGACCATCGTGCTCTCGCTCGTGGTGCCGAGCGCTACCGCGCGCAGCGCCTGCGTCGTGCCGATCATGGTGGGCGTGATCTCGGCGTTCGGCGTGGACAAGCGCTCGAACATCGCGGCGGGCATCATGATCGTGGTCGCGCAAGCGACGAGCATCTGGAACGTCGGCATCCAGACCGCCGCCGCACAGAATCTGCTGACCGTGGGCTTCATGGACAAGATGCTCGGCGCACGTGTCACGTGGCTCGACTGGCTCATTGCGGGCGCGCCCTGGGCGATCGTGATGTCGGCGGCGCTGCTCTTCATCGTGCTGAAGATGCTGCCGCCCGAAGCCGACGCCATCGCGGGCGGCAAGGAAGCCGTCGAAGCCTCGCTGCGCGAACTCGGCCCCATGACGGGCCCGCAAAAACGCCTGCTCGGGGTGTCCATCGGCCTGCTGCTGTTCTGGGCGACCGAAGGCAAGCTGCACCCGTTCGACACCACCTCGGTCACTTACGTGGGGCTCGTGCTGCTGCTGTTGCCGCGCTTTGGCGTGATGGACTGGAAGACCGTGCAAAGCCGCATTCCGTGGGGCACGGTGATCGTGTTCGGCGTGGGCATCAGCCTTGGCACGGCGCTGCTCACGACGAAGGCGGGCCAATGGCTCGGCGACCTCGTCGCGCATCACACGGGGCTCGACACCGCCACCCCGTTCATGGCTTTCGCGATTCTCTCGGCCTTCCTCATCCTCATCCACCTCGGATTTGCGAGCGCAACGGCGCTCGCCTCCGCGATGCTGCCGATTCTCGTGTCGGTGCTGCAGTCCATGCAGGGCGACTTCAACCGGCTCGGTCTCACCATGCTGCTTGGCTACGTCGTGAGCTTCGGCTTCATCCTGCCGATCAACGCGCCGCAAAACATGGTGTGCCTCGCCACCGAAACGTTCACGGCGAAGCAGTTCGCGCGCGCGGGCATCGTGCTGACCATCGTCGGCTACGTGTTGCTGCTGCTGTTCGCCGCGACGTGGTGGCGCTGGCTGGGCTGGATCTGAACGCTGCACCCGAATGCTGCACGGTTAGCAAGGAGCCGCTCATGGAAGTCAAGATCGACGACGCACACCGCTTCGCCACGGCCGTGCTCACGAACGTCTCGGTGCCCGAAGACATCGCCGCCGACGTGGCCGACCATCTGATCGAATCCGACCGCGTGGGCTACGCAAGCCACGGCCTGTCGATCCTGCCGAACTACAAGCGCGTGCTGGCCGCGGGTTTCGTCACCGCCGACGGCCGCGCCGAGCGTGTCGTCGACCGCGGCAGCCTGATCGGCTATGACGGCCACAGCGGCTTCGGCCAGCACGTCGGCAAGGTCGTGATGGAAGACGCGATCGCTCGCGCGCGCGAACATGGCCAGTGCATCGTGACGCTGCGCCATAGCCATCACCTGGGGCGCATGGGCCACTACGGCGAAATGGTCGCGGCGCAGGGCTACGTGCTGCTCGCCTTCACCAACGTGGTGAATCGCGCGCCGACCGTCGCGCCGTTCGGCGGGCGCGAGCCCCGGCTCACGACCAACCCGCTGTGCTTCGCGGGTCCGCTGCCGGGCGGGCGGCCGCCCTTCGTCGTGGATATCGCCACGAGCGCCATCGCCGTGAACAAGGCGCGCGTGCTCGCCGAAAACGGCCTGCCGGCACCCGACGGCTCGGTGATCGACGCGAACGGCCAGCCGAGCACCGACCCCAACGTGCTGTTCGCCGACCCGCCCGGCGCGCTGCTGCCGTTCGGTCTGCACAAGGGCTATGCGCTCGGCCTCGTGGCGGAACTGCTCGCGGGCGTGCTCTCGGGCGGCGGCACGATCCATCCGGACAACCCGCGCAATGGCGTGGCGACCAACAATCTGTTCGCGCTGGTGCTCGATCCGCAGGTGGATTTCAACACGACGTGGCGCTCGCAGGAGGTCGAATCGTTCCTCGACTATCTGCTCAGCTGCCCGCCGCAGGATCCGGCGCAGCCGGTCCAGTACCCCGGCCAGTACGAAGCGGAAAATCGTGCGCGGCACATGCAGACGATCACGCTGCCCGACTCCGTGAGAAAGCCTTTCGCCGATATCGCCAACGAACTGGCCATCGCGCCGCTCACGGCGATTTGAGGCTGTCCAACGCGACGCGGTAAACATAAAGGCCGCGCGAGCCCTTTGGGACTCGCGCGGCCGTTTCATGCGTTGCGCTTACCTCACACGGCAACCGCGCCCACGTAGTTTTCGGCCATCGCCGTCGCGGCGGCGCGCGACGTGGTGACGTGCTCCAGTTCCGCAACCTGCAGGCGCTGCTCGAACGGCGTGGCGTCGTCGAGGCGGTGCATCATGCGCGTCATCCAGTACGAGAAGTGCTCGGCGCGCCAGATGCGGCGCAGCGCCGTTTCGCTGTAGCCGTCGAGCAGATCGGTGCGGCCTTCCTGGTAGAACGCCACCAGCGCCGCGGTCAGCACGCGCACGTCCGCCACCGCGAGATTGAGGCCCTTCGCGCCGGTCGGCGGCACGATGTGCGCCGCGTCGCCCGCGAGAAAGAGGCGGCCGTGCTGCATCGTGGTCGTAACGAAGCTGCGCATGCCCACGATGTTTTTCTGGAAGATCTTGCCTTCCAGCACCTGGTGACCTTCGCGCGAATCGACGCGCGCGTGCAGCTCGGCCCAGATGCGATCGTCGGACCAGTTGTCGACGTTGTCCTTCGGATCGCACTGGAAATACATGCGCTGCACGTTCGGCGAGCGCGTGCTGACGAGCGCGAAGCCGCGCTCGTGCCGCGCGTAGATCAGCTCGTCGGAGGTGGGTGGCGCCTCGACGAGAATGCCGAACCAGCCGAAGGGGAACACGCGCTCGTAGTCCTGGCGCAACGCCGCCGGAATCGAGGCGCGCGATACGCCGTGGAAACCGTCGCAGCCGATCACGTAGTCGCAGTGCAGCTCGTGCGCCTCGCCTTCGTGCATGAAGCGGATCGACGGCGTGCTGGTGTCGACGCCGTGAATCGACGTGTCCGAGACATTGAAGAAGAGCTTGCCGTCCGCGGCCACGCGCGCGGCCACGAGGTCCTTGAGCACTTCGTGTTGCGCGTAGACGGTGATGGCTTTGCCCGTGAGGCCCGTGAGATCGATGCGCCGGCGCTTGCCTTCGAACGCGAGTTCGAAGCCGTGATGCAGCGCGCCTTCGGCCTGCATGCGGGCGCCGACGCCCGCTTCGGTGAGCACATCCATCGTGCCTTGCTCGAGTACGCCGGCGCGAATGGTCGATTCGATCTGCTCGCGGCCACGCAGCTCGAGCACGACCGAGTCGATGCCACGCAAATGCAGAAGATGGGAAAGAAGCAGGCCCGCGGGCCCGGCGCCGATGATACCAACCTGAGTGCGCATGAGATGTCTCCTGATGCGGCGTTGCTTGAATTGATTTTTCGCAAGTTTCGCCGCTGCACCCGTTATCGCGCAACGCGATATGAAGAATATGCACTATCCCGATTTCGAATAGCGACGCAGTTGCCAGCCGCCTCGCCAGCCCGCTGCGCGGAACGGAAATTGCTCTTGGACACGCTTCGCCTGCGCTCCTGGTTCGCGCGGGCGCGCTCTTCGCCCATCAAAAACATCAAGGCCATGTCTTTCCCGTTCCGCTCCCGCACGCCCGAATCCACCACGAAATCCCGCCCCATCCCGTTTGCCGCCACGCTCGCCGCCGCGTTGTGCCTTGCCTGGCCGCTCGCGCAAACCGCCCAGGCCGCCGACGCCGCAGCCTCCGCCAGCACGCCCGGCGCCGCGCAGGAATTACAAACGCCGGCGCGATCGGCAAAGCCGGTTCGCTCGCCGGCTCAGCATGACGCGGTAAAAGAAAGCCAGCCCGCCACACCCGCCGACCTCTACGGCCGCCTCTATCACGACGTGCAGCTCGCACAGATCTTCCCCGACAGCAAGACGTTTGCCGACATGCTGCCCAACGAGCGCCCGAGCCAGATCACGGCGGGCTACGAGCGCTGGCGCCAGCAGCACGCAGGGCTGCACGACAACGCCGCGCGCAAGGCCGCGCTCACGCAGTTCGTGAACCAGTCCTTCACGGCCCCGGCGCAAACCGAAGACCACTACGTCTCCGATCCGAACCAGGATGTCGTCGGCCACATCGACACGCTCTGGAACGTGCTGAGCCGCCGCCCCGACGCAAAGCCGAATCCGTATTCGTCGCTGCTGCCGCTGCCTTTTGCGTACGTCGTGCCGGGCGGGCGCTTCAACGAAATTTACTACTGGGATTCGTACTTCATCATGCTCGGCCTGGAAGCGAGCGGCCGCCACGAACTCGCGCTCGACGAGCTGAACAACTTCGCCGCGCTGATCGACCGCTACGGCCATATCGCGAACGGCAATCGCACCTACTACCTGAGCCGCTCGCAGCCGCCGTTTTTCGCGCAGATGGTGAGCCTCGTCGCGCAGAAAGACGGCGACGCCGTGTACCTCCATTACCTGCCGCAACTACGCAAGGAATACGACTACTGGATGGCCGGCGCGCAGACGCTCAAGCCCGGCCACGTCGCGCGCCACCTCGTGCGCCTGCCCGACGGCACGCTGCTCAACCGCTACTGGGACGCGCGCAACCGTCCGCGCGACGAGTCGTACCGCGAGGACATCCTGACCGCGCGCGCCACGCCGCAGCGCGACGCCTCGGACCTCTGGCGCAACCTGCGCGCGGGCGCGGAAACGGGCTGGGACTACAGCTCGCGCTGGCTCGCCGACGGCCACACGCTCTCGACCATCGACGTGACCTCGCTCGCGCCGGTCGACCTCAATTCGCTGATGGTGATCCTCGAACGCACGCTCGCGAAGGCCTACGGCCTGCAGGGCGACGCGCGCGAGGCCGAGCTGATGACGAAGCGCGCGCAACAACGCGCCGACGCCATCGACCGCGTGCTGTGGGACCCGCAACTGCATGCGTACAGCGACTACGACTTCGTGCACCATACGCTCACGCACCGGCTCACGGCGGCGACCGTTTACCCGCTCTATGCGGGCGTCGCGACGAAAGCCCAGGCGCAGGACGTGGCCGCCGCGCTGCGCGCCGGACTGCTGCGCCCCGGCGGCCTCGCCACCACCCAGGTGGCGACCGGCCAGCAATGGGACGAGCCGAACGGCTGGGCGCCGCTGCAATATCTCGCGGTCATGGGGCTGCGCCGCTATGGCGAGCAGGACCTCGCGCAGGAAATCGCCACGCGCTGGATCACCACGAATCTCGCCTACTACACCCGCACGCACAAGCTCGTCGAGAAGTACGACGTGAGCGCGTCGGCCACCAAGGCCTCGTCGGCGGGCGGCGGCGAATATCCGCTGCAGGACGGCTTTGGATGGACCAACGGCGTGCTGCGCGTGCTGCTGCAGCTGTATCCGCAGACGGGCGCCGCGCAAGGCGCACCGGCGGCGTCCGACGCGTCTGCGGCCAGCGCGCCCTGAGGCGACGCCGCGCGCCCTCCGCGGCGCACGCCGTCGCCGCGCGGCGTACACTTTTTGCGCCACCACCGCGTAATCGTCGTGTAGCAACAGGAGCCCCCCATGCGCAACGAAACGGCCTTTTTGTTCGACCTCGACGGCACGCTCGTCGACAGCGTGTATCAGCATGTGCTCGCATGGAAGGAAGCGCTCGACGCGGACGGCATCGAGCTTTCGGTGTGGCGCATTCACCGTCGCATCGGCATGAGCGGCGGCCTCTTCATGAACCAGCTGCTGCGCGAGACCCACGAGGCCCACGAGTCGATCGCGCCCGAGCGCATCGCGCGCTTGCAAAAACTACACGCCGACGCCTACCGCCGCCACGCCGACAAGGTGCGTCCGCTGCCCGGCGCTCGCGCGCTGCTCGACGCGCTCAGCGCCGCACAGGTGCCCTGGGCGATCGCCACGAGCGGGCGGCTCGCCACGGCGTCCGTGAACTTGCAGGCGCTCGGCGTGGACCCGTCCGTCACGACCGTGGTCACGCGTGACGAAGTGCGCCACGCCAAGCCCGACCCGGATCTTTTCGTCGCCGCGGCGCTGCGGCTGAACGTGCCGATCGAGCGCTGCCTCGTGGTGGGCGACAGCGTCTGGGACATGCTCGCGGCCCAGCGCTGCCGCGCGCTCGGCATCGGCCTGCAGTCGGGCGGCTACGGCACCGAGGAACTGCAACGCGCGGGCGCGCTGCGCGTGTACGAAGATCCCGCCGACCTGCTCGGCCACCTCGACGAAGTCTGCGCGCGCGATTGAGCGGCGGATCGAGCCGCGAATCGGGTTGATCGCGCGCGCCGCCGGACGCGGCGCGAAAATTGCGCAGTTCCCGGCTGTGCAGTGCAGCACCGCCGCTGCGCCGCCCCGCCACTGGCGCACGCCATGTACTGCATGTCGCGCGCCATCGGCGTATGCTGACATAGGTCAATTCGACAACTCACCGGCCGGCTCCCGCCGCCTGCTGCGATGAACGACTCCGCCCCTGCCCCCGGAACTCCCAGCGCGCCACGCGTGACGGTAGTCGTCCTCACGCGCAATCACGTGCGTCAAATCATCGATACCGTCGCGCGCCTCACCGCCCTTCCCGAACACCCCGACGTCATCGTGGCCGACAACGGCTCCACCGATTCCACCGTCTCCCTGCTGGCGTCGCTCTTTCCGCAGGTGCGCATCGTCCAGTCGCTGGGCGACCACGGCATGGCCGGTTTCAATCGCGCCGTGCTGCTCGCGCGCACCGACTATGTCGCGTGCTGCGACGACAGCACCTGGTTCGCGCCCGGCGCGCTCGCACGCGCGGCGCAGCTGCTCGACGCCCACACGCAGGTGGCCGTGCTCAACGCGCGCGTGGTGAGCGGCGACGAGCGCGAAATTCACCCCGCCTGCCTGATGCTCGCCGCCACATCGCCGGGCGCGGAAGGCGAGGCCGGGCCGGGGCTCGCGAACTTCATGGCCGGCGCGTGCATTTTCCGCGCAGCCGTGTTCCGCGCGCTCGGCGGCTACGAGGAGCGGCTTTCGCACGGCGGCGCCGAGGAGCTGGCCGCGCTCGACATGCTGTCGGCCGGCCACCAGATCGTTTATTGCGAGCAGGCGCTCGCGCATCGCGAGCCGCTTTACCGCTGGTTCACGCGCGCGCAGCAATGCGCGCTCGCGCGCAACACCGCCTGGGTGGCATGGATGCGCCTGCCCGCGCGCGATGCGATCGCGGCGACCGGCCGTGCGCTCGCCGTGTTCGCCCGCCAGCGCTCGCTCGGGCCCGCGGGCGTGGCGCTGCTGCGCGGCGCGTTCTGGACCTTGCGCGCGCGCCGCGTGGTGCCGCCCCACGTCGTACTGCTCACCCGCCAGGTACGCCGCGCGGAACGCCACGTGCGCGCAGGCATTCCGGCAATGGCCGAAAAGTACGACCGCTCGGGGCAGCGCGCGTGGTAAGCTGCGGCGCCCGCTGCGCGCGGGACGTCCATTCAAGAGGCCAGAGCCTGTCAAACTTGTGAACAGGCCCCATGACAGACCCGAGGACCATGACGACGCCCGACCCCGGCATCGCCCCGCACGACACCGCGACCGAAAGCCACCACGAACGCCGCTTCGAGGCGCTCGTGGAGCCGATCGAGGACTACGCGATCTTCCTGCTCGACACGCGCGGCTACATCGTGAGCTGGAATCGCGGCGCGGCCCGCATCAAGGGCTATGAAGCGCACGAGATCATCGGCCAGCACTTCTCGCGTTTTTACACCGACGACGCCAACGCGCGCCGCTGGCCCGATCACGAGCTGGAGCAGGCCGCGCTGCACGGGCGCTTCAACGACGAAGGCTGGCGCGTGCGCAAGGACGGCTCGACGTTCTGGGCCAACGTCGTCATCACGGCGCTGCGCGAGCGCGACGGCTCGCTCTCCGGCTTCGCCAAGGTCACGCGCGACCTCACCGCCGAGCGCCGCCAGGTCGAGGCACTGCGCCTTTCCGAAGAGCGCTTTCGCCTGCTCGTGGAAAGCGTAAGCGACTACGCGATCTTCATGCTCGATCCGCAGGGCCACGTGGTGAGCTGGAACACCGGCGCGACCAACCTGAAGGGCTACCGCCCGGCCGAGATCGTCGGCCAGCATTTTTCCGTGTTCTATCCGCCCGACGAGGTCGCCGCCGGTCAGCCCGAGCGCGAGTTGCGCCGCGCGAAGGAGTTGGGCCGGGTCGTGACCGAGGGCTGGCGCGTGCGCAAGGACGGCTCGATGTTCTGGGCCAACGTCACGCTCACCGCGGTGCATGACGGCCACGGCCGCCTCACGGGTTTCGCGAAGGTCACGCGCGACATGACCGAAAGCCGCCGCACCGACGAACTCGAGCATTCGAGCGAGCAGATGAAGCAGTTCCTCGCCTTGCTCGCGCACGAACTGCGCAACCCGCTCGCGCCGGTGCGCAACGCCGTGGCCACGATGCGCCTCATGGATGCGCCGAGCCCCGAGATCGAGCGAGCGAGCGAAATGATCGACCGCCAGATCGTGCACCTCACCCGGCTCGTGGACGACCTGCTCGACGTCGGGCGCATCACGTCGGGCAAGATCGAGTTGCGCGAGGCGCCGCTCGACCTGCACGAAGTGGTCGCGCACGCCATCGACGCGGCGCAGCCCTTCACCTCGGCACGCGGCCAGCACGTGGACGTGCAGATGCCCGACGCGACGCTCACCATGACGGGCGATCACACGCGCCTCGTGCAGGTGCTGCAGAACCTGTTGCACAACGCCTCGAAGTTCTCGCCCGACGGCAGCCGCATCGTCGTGGACGTACGTTCCGCCGCGCGCGCCGTGCAGATCCAGGTGCACGACGAAGGCCGTGGCCTGCGGCCCGGCACGTACGAGTCGATCTTCGGCCTCTTCAGCCAGGACCGCTCGATGCCGGGGCCCACGGAAAACGGGCTCGGCATCGGCCTCATGCTGTGCCGCTCGCTCGTCGAGCTGCATGGCGGCACCATCTCCGCGAGGAGCGACGGGCCCGGCAAAGGCAGCACGTTCACGATCCGCCTGCCGTTCGCGCGCGAGAGCGCGCACGCGGTGCAGCCGGCGCCGCTCACGCCGGACACCACCGAGCTTGCCGCGCTGGCGGAAGCCGGCGTGCCGCCGCTGCGCGTGCTCGTGGTCGACGACAACCGCGACTCGGCCGACAGCCTCGCCATGCTGCTCGAACTCAAAGGGCACGACGTGCGCGTGGCCTACAGCGCCGCCCACGCGTGCGAGGAAGTGGACGGCTTCACGCCCGACGCCGCGCTCATCGACATCGCCATGCCGGAGATCGACGGCTATGCAACGCTGCGCGCCCTGCGCGCGCTGCCGCCGCTCAAACACACGCTGTTCGCCGCGATGACGGGCTTCGGCCAGGCCGCCGACATCGAACTCACGCACGAAGCGGGCTTCGAGATGCACCTCGTGAAGCCCGTGGACGTCACGCTGTTCGACGAGGTGCTCGCGCTCGCGGCGGCAAGGCAAAGGCGCCGCAGCGCGTGAGGTCGACTTATCGCGCCCTTAAGTTACGGTGCCTTAAGGTGAGATAGGTGCGAACGGCCGGTATTCGACCTCGGGCCCGCGCACGACAATAGCCGTCGATTCCGGCACTTCGGCCCATACATCGGGCGCATCGCCAAGCGGCTCGGAAACGAGCAGATACGCGTCGTCGCCGGCCGCGATGATGCGCGGGTCGTCGGGATACAGTTCGCGCAGATGCCGGAACGCCGTGGTGTGATAAAGCGAGCGGGAATTGCGTTCGCTCGAATACCGCACGGCGACGATCTGCTCGCCGTCGCATGCGCAAACCGTCATGTTGAGCGCCGGCTCGACGCCATGCTTTTGCGCGGTTGCCTCGACAAAACCCGCCATGCGTTCCAGCGCAAGAACAGGATCGACTTCAAGGCCGAATGTCATCGCGAGATAGAACATCGTTTCCGAATCCGTCGACCCTTCGAGCGCATTGAAGCGCCCCGGATCGATCGCGACCAACAGATCGCGCCGCATCAGCGGATAGCTGCGGATCAGGCCGTTGTGCGCGAAGATCCAGCGCCGGTGCCGAAACGGATGGCAGTTCGTTTCCTGCACCGGCGTATGCGTGGCCGCGCGAATGTGCGCGACGAACATCGGCGCACGCACCGCGCGCGCCAGCTCGCGCAGGTTGCGGTCGTTCCAGGCGGGATGCACGCTGCGGTAGCGATAGGGAATGTCGTGCGGGTCCTGATACCAGCCCATGCCGAAGCCGTCGCCATTCGTGGTGGTCGCGCCTTTGGTGGAATGCAGGCTTTGGTCGATCAGCGAATGCCGTGCGTGAAATAGCACGGTTTCGAGTTGCACGGGGTTCCCGCTATACGCAAGCCAGCGGCACATGATGGTCTCCTTCGCGTGAGAACGCTTGTGTACGCCGGCCCGATTGACAGCGCCGCTACTTCGCGGCGCGCAGGTCGGCGATCGGCGTGAGAAAGCCGGTCAGGCCAGTCAGTATGATCTGCACCCCGATGCACAGGAGCAGAAACGACGACACGCGCATGGCCACGCGCGTGCCTTCCACACCCAGGTACTGCGAAAGCCGCGCAGCGCGGCTGTATACGTAATAGATCACGAGCATGACGAGCGCGGAGATCACGAGCGACGCGAAGCTCGAGAGCAGCCACGCCGAAAGCTTGTGCGTGCGGTTGGCATTCAGCGCAATGGCCGTGGCGATGGAGCCCGGGCCGGTGGTGAGCGGAATGGTCAGCGGAAAAAAGGCCTTGCCGGAAGCCGAACTCGCGCTCACGGGCTTGACCGGATGATCGACCGCGGGCGGCTCCGGCTCGGGCGCGTTGAGCATTTGCCAGCCGGCCACGGCTACGGCGAGGCCGCCGCCGATACGCAGCGCTTCCATTGAAATACCGAAGAAATGCAGGATGGGCGTGCCGACGAAAAAAGCCCCGACCAGTACGAAGAACGCGTTGATCGCCACGCGTTTGGCGAGCAGGCGCCGCTCTTCGTCGGTAAGCGTCGTGGTGCGATCGAGAAAAACAAAAGCACCGCTCAAGGGATTGATGATGCTGATGAGTCCGGTGAAACCGAACAGGATGTCTGAAATCAGGCTCTCGATCATGGAGTCGATCCGTTAAGGGCATGCGCAAAAAGCGCGCCGGGCTGCCAGAAGTGTAGCCGGATCGGCGTCACGCGTGCCGGATCGATGTCGCTCGATGCCCCCGAAAATGGCGCATTGCACCAAACTTTACGGCAAGTCCTTCAGTATTTTTGGCAGCTTTACGGGGCGCGTTCACAAGCATAGAGTGAGTGGCCTCGCACCCCGACGCGACGTTTCTTTTCTTCTTATATGAAAGAGGAGTTGCCATGTCACTGCGGTTGCTCGCTGCCTTGCCCTTTATCGGCATCCTGTTAGGGGTGCCGTTCGTCAATCGCACCGAGCCGCTCGTGCTCGGCATGCCGCTCGTGCTCGCGTGGATCGTCATGTGGGTCGTGCTGGCCGCGGTGATCATGGGGATCGTCTACCGACTCGACCCGGTCAACCGGCTTTCGGGCGACGCGGATGCGGAGGTGCGATCATGAGCGCCCTCATCATCATCGCGGCGATGACCTTCGTCGCGCTCTACCTCGGCATGCGCGCCCGCCGCGGGCACGACATGAACCTCGAGCAGTGGGCCGTGGGCGGCCGCAGCTTCGGCACCGCGTTCGTGTTCCTGCTGATGGCGGGCGAGATCTACACCACCTTCACGTTCCTCGGCGGCAGCGGCTTCGCCTATGGCAAGGGCGCGCCCGTCTATTACATTCTGGCTTACGGCACGCTTGCATACATCCTCTCGTACTGGATGCTGCCGCCCGTATGGCGCTTCGCCAAGCAGCACCGGCTCGTCTCGCAGCCGCACTTCTTCGCGCGCAAGTACCAGAGCCCCGCGCTGGGCGTGCTGGTGGCGTGCGTGGGCGTGCTCGCGCTCGTGCCGTATCTCGTCCTGCAGCTCAAGGGCCTCGGCATCATCGTGACGACGGCCTCCTATGGCGCGATCTCCTCCACGGCGGCGATCTGGATCGGCGCGGCCGTGGTCACGGCTTACGTGATCGTTTCGGGCGTGCGCGGCTGCGCGTGGAACTCGGTCGTGAAGGACACGATGATTCTCGCCATTGCCGTGTTCCTCGGCATTTACCTGCCGATCCACCACTATGGCAGCCTGAGCGAGATGTTCCGCGCCATCGACGCCGCCAAGCCCGGCTTCCTCACGTTCCCGGCGCGAGGCCAGAGCGTGACGTGGTTCCAGTCCACCGTGCTGCTCACGGCGCTGGGCTTCTTCATGTGGCCGCACACGTTCATGTCGGTCTACACCGCGAAGAACGAGCGCATCTTCCGCCGCAACGCGATGATCCTGCCGCTCTATCAACTCATTTTGCTGTTCGTGTTCTTCTGCGGCTTCGCGGCCGTGCTCAAGGTGCCGGGCCTCAAGGGCTCCGACATCGACCTCTCGCTGTTCCGTCTCGCGCTGCAGACGTTCGATCCGTGGTTCGTGGGCGTCATCGGCGCTGCGGGCGTGCTCACCGCACTCGTGCCGGGCTCGATGATCCTCACCACGGCTTCGACGCTGCTCGCCAACGACGTCTATCGCGGCGCACTCTCGAAGAGCGCGGACGACGCGCAAGTCGCGAAGCTCGCGCGCATTTTCGTGCCGGTAATCGCGCTCGTGGCGGTCGGCTTTACGCTCAAGGGCGGCGACACCATCGTCGCGCTGCTGCTGATGGGCTACAACTTCGTCACGCAGCTGTTCCCGGCGCTGGTGTGCAGCCTCTTTGCGCACAATCGCGTGACGAAGCAAGGCGCGTTCTGCGGCATCGTGGCGGGCGTGCTCGTGGTGATCGCCACGACGCTCACGCATGTGAGCGTGGCTCAGCTGATTCCGTTCGCGCCGGACGCGCTCAAGGACGTCAACATCGGCTTCCTTGCGCTGTTCGTGAACGTGATCGTGCTCGTGGTGGTGAGCACGGTGACGCAGCCGCGCACGCATGTGGATCATGAGCATGCGCGGGCGCATTGAGATGGCGTAACGCGATAGCGAGGCGGCCCAATCGGCGTGATCCGGTTGGGCCGTTTTCCATTTATGCCGCCTTGCGCGCTTCGGCTATGCGCTGCGGCGCCTCGGGTCGCGCGTAGAGGCGTTCGAGATACGCCTGCAAACGCGGGAAGCCGTCCAGCAGTTGCACTTCGTTGGCCCAGTCCATCAGATACACCGTCACGCAGTCGGCGACCGAAAGCTGGTTGCCGACGATGAACTCGCGTCCTTCGAGATGCTTTTCGAGCACCGCGGCCATGGTCCTGAAGTCCTCCCGCGCGAGTTCGATTTCGGCGGGGCTGCGCTTTTCCGGCGGATACAGGAACGAATGCCGCGTGATTCTCCAGAGCGGCTGCTCCAGCTCGGTGACCGCGAACAGGGTCCAGCGATACGCCTGCGCCCGTTCGTCGAGATCCGCTGGCAACAGCGCCTTCTCAGGATATTTATCCGCGAGATACAGCACGATGGCAGCCGATTCGGGAATCACGCGGTCGCCGTCGATCAGCACGGGCACCTTGCCCGCGGGATTGATGCGCAGGTATTCCGGCCGCTTGTGCTCGCCTGCGAGCAGATTGACCGAGATGAATTCGAAATCGGCGTCGACTTCCTTGAGGCCCCATAGCGCGCGTTGCGAACGGGTGCCGGCAAAGCCGTAGAGTTTCATGGCGCGCCTCCGTTCAGACACCGGGAATCGGCAGAACCGGCATCACTTCGACGCCCTCGCCCGGAAAAATCGAAAAATGCGGGTGCCCTTCGAACAGCTTCGCGGCCTCTTCGTGCGATGCGGCACGCAGCACGGTATAGCCCGTTAGCGCGTTGGACGTATCCGCGATGCCATGCTCGCCAATCGACTTGGTCTTGCCGAGCGGGCCGCCCATATCGACGATCGACGCCTTGTGCTTTTCGACCCACGCGTGCCAGGCCGCTATGCCCTCCTTTTCCTTTGCGTGTCGATCCGCTTCGGAAAGCGCCGCCCAACCCTTCATGCGCGCGTTGTCTTTGGTACCGAGAAAAACAGCGAGAAACAGTTTCTGATCGCTCATGTGTCCTCCAACTGCTGGTCTGGTTGCTGGTCTGAAAACGGGAGCAACGGCATGTCGCTCATCCGGCCTTGACAGCATAGGTTGATATCAACATAATTGCAACATGGCACGCGCAAAGAAACTTCCCTTCGAAACCACGCTATTGGTGCGCGATTGCTGCCTGTGTCTGCATATGCAGCGGGCGGCACGCAATCTCGCGCGCATTTTCGACGACGTGCTGCGGCCGCTCGATCTCACGAACGGGCAGTTTTCGCTGCTGATGTCGCTGAACCGGCCGCATCCGCCCGGCATGAAAGACGTGGCGTCGCTGCTGGCCATGGACCGCACGACGCTCACGGCCGCGCTCAAGCCGCTGGAGCGGCGCGGTCTCGTCGTGATCGAGCAGGACCCGGAAGACAAGCGCAGCCGCTTGCTGAGCCTCACGGACGAGGGGCATCGGCTGCTCAACGCGGCGTTTCCGCTCTGGCAGCAAACGCATGCCGAAATCGAAAAGGAATTCGCCGAGGGCGAGGTGGACAAGCTGCGGGCGCACTTGCGCGCGCTTTCGTAGCCTTAGCGCTTCTGCGCCCCATACAGCGTCGAATCCGCAAACCCTTCCGCCGCGAGCACGCGCCCCACGAGAATGAGCGCCGTACGCTCGATATCAGTCGCCAGCACCTTCTGCGCGATGTCCGCGAGCGTGCCCGTTACGCGTTCCTCGTCGGGCCAGCTCGCGCGATAGATCACCGCGACCGGGCAATCTTCGCCGTAATGCGGCCGCAATTCGTCGACGATGCGCGCGATATGGCGCACGCCCAGGTGAATCGCGAGCGTCGCCTTGTGCCGCGCGAGGTCGCCTAGCTGCTCGCCTTCGGGCATCGACGTTTTGGTGGCGTAGCGCGTCAGGATGAGCGTCTGCGAAATGCCGGGCAGCGTGAGTTCGCTGCCGAGCGCCGCCGCGCACGCAGCGGTCGCGGTCACGCCGGGCACGACTTCATAAGGAATACCGAGCATGCGCAAGCGCCGGATCTGCTCGCCGATCGCGCCATAGAGCGACGGGTCGCCCGAATGCACGCGCGCCACGTCGAAGCCCTGGGCATGCGCGTTTTCGAGCAATGCGACGATCTCGTCGAGCTTGAGCGGCGCCGTGTCCACCACCTTATGCGCGCGGTGGCCTTCGAGCACGGCCGGCGGCACGAGCGAGCCCGCGTAGAGAATGACGGGGCAGCTGCGCACAAGGCGCTGGCCCTTCACGGTGATCAGTTCAGGATCGCCCGGCCCCGCACCGATGAAGAAAACGGTCATGCGTGGAAACTCCGCTGAATAGGGTTCGCGAGCGCGTCGCTTGCCGCTTGCGCCGACGTGAATTCACGTTGCGCGTCGGGCAGCGGCGGGCGCTGCATCATCACCACCGACAAGCCCAGTTCGCGCGCGACGGCGAGCTTCGCTTCGGTCGCGGCGCCGCCGCTGTTCTTGCTGACCACGACGTCGGTGCGCGCCTCGGTAAAGAGCGCGCGCTCGCCTTCTTCCGTGAATGGCCCGCGCGCATCGATGATGCATGCGCGGGCGTGGCCGGGATGCGCTTCGAGGCAACGGATCGTCCAGTGCTGCTGCGGCGGCACTTCGCTCAGATGCGCGAGCGGCTCGCGCCCGAGCGTGAAGAGCGGGCGCGCGAACGGCGCAATCGCCTCGACTACCCCAGCCCAGCCGCTTACCATGCGCCAGTCGTCGCCGGGCTGCGGCTGCCACGGCGCACGCCGCAGCGCCCAGTACGGCACGTCTGCCGCCGCGCATGCGCGCGCCGCGTTGGCGCTGATCTGCGCGGCATAGGGATGCGTGGCGTCGAAAACGAGCGCGATGTTTTCGTCGGCGAGAAAGCGCGCGAGCCCTTCTGCCCCGCCAAAGCCGCCCACTCGCACCGCGCAGGCGAGATCGGCGGGCACGCGGCCAAGGCCCGCGAGCGAGTACACGTGCTGCGGGCCGAGCGTGCGCGCGATCGCCAGCGCATCGCCGGTGCCGCCGAGCAGCAGGATGCGCGCCGTCATGGCTTGACCGCCTCGTAAAGCGTGACGGGCAACGCCTGACGCCAGGTGTCGAAGCCGCCCAGCGGCTGCGCCTCGCCGATGCCGATGCGCGTGAGCGTGCCGCCGTGCTGTGCGCGCCATGCCACTAGTGCCGCTTCGCTCTGCAACGTCACCGCGTTCGCGACGAGCCGCCCGCCGCTCGCGAGCGCCGCCCAGCATGCGTCCAGCACGCCGGGTACGGTCACGCCGCCGCCGATGAAGACCGCGTCGGGCGCGGCGAGTCCTGCGAGCGCGTCGGGCGCGCGGCCCGCGACGAGTTGCAAAGCCGGCACGCCCAACGCCGCCCGATTGTGCTCGATGAAGCGTTGACGCTCGGCGTGCGCCTCGATCGCGATCGCGCGGCAGGCGGCGTGCGAGCGCATCCACTCGATGCCGATCGAGCCGCTGCCCGCGCCCACGTCCCACAGCAGCGCGCCGGGCGTCGGCGCGAGACGCGCGAGCGTGAGCGCGCGCACGTCGCGCTTCGTGATCTGACCGTCGTGGCGAAAGGCGTCGTCGGGAAGGCCGGGCGTGAGCGTCCAGCCGCGCGCGGGCGTCTGCGCACTATCGCTTTCGCATTCGAATGCGACGAGATTGAGCGCCGCGGCTTGTTCGACGTGCCACGCATCGGCGCGGCCCTCGATGCGGAGTTCGAGCGGGCCGCCCAGATGCTCGAACACGGCAAGACGCGTGGCGGCGAAGCCCGCTTCGGCGAGCAGCGCGGCAAGCGCCGCGGGCGTGCGGCCGTCCGCGCTCAACGCGAGCACGCGCGAGCGCGCGTAGAGATGGCGGCGCAGCGCATCGAGCGGACGGCCGACGAGCGAGACCATCGCCGTATCCTGCAACGCCCACCCCATGCGCGCCGCCGCGAGCGAGAGCGACGACGGCGCGGGCAGCACGCGCATTTCACCGGGCGGCACGCGGCGCGCGAGCGTCGCGCCCACGCCGAACAGCATGGGGTCGCCGCTCGCGAGCACGCATACGGACGCATTCGACTCGCGGTATGCGAGCAGCGCCTCCACGCTGAACGGCTGCGGCCACGCCTCGCGCCGCGCACGCACGCGTGGGGGCAGCATCGCGAGATGGCGTTCGCCGCCCGTCACGATGGCCGCGTCGAACAGCGCGCGCCGCGCGTCGCGCCCGAGCCCCGCGTAGCCGTCGTCGCCGATGCCCACCACCGTCAGCCATGCCTGCTTGCCCTGCATGCGTTCTCCCGCCGTTGCCTGTTTTGTTGCCTGTTTCTCTACGCCGCCACGGGCCCGCAGCCCGATCATGGGGCGGAGCACGCGCGAAAACGGGCATAATACCGTGTCCGCCGGCGCCGTTAAGGCAACTTTGCGTGAGACCAGAGTCAGCGCTAAAGCGCTAACTCCGGATCGCAATCAGGGAACACAGCAAGCTGTGGCCGCCCTCGCGACTGTGAGCAGCGAGACCGCATCCACCTGAGCCACTGGTATTACCGGGAAGGCCGATGCGGTCGACGACCTGTGAGCCAGGAGACCTGCCGGCCGACTGTTCGCGCGAACCCATATCGGGCGGGGTGTACCGATATCGCTGCCGTTGCCGCGCAATGCTTACCCGGTATTCCCTTGAAACACGAAACGAAGCCCGTCTCGCCCGCTGCCGCATTGGCCGTGCTCCGCCCCTCGGCGTGCCCGGGGCTCGTGCGCGTGGTCGCGGCGCGCGACGGCGGCCTGTGCCGCATCCGTCTGCCCGGCGGCATGCTGAGCGCCGTGCGGGCGCGCGCCCTCGCCGACGCAGCGTCGACGCACGCGAGCGGCGTGCTCGAACTGACCAATCGCGCGAACGTGCAGATTCGCGGCGTGCTCGCGGGCGAGGAAGCGGCGTTGAGCGCTGCGCTGATCGGCGCGGGCCTCGGCCCCGCCGGCATCGACGCCGCGAGCCCGGTCGAGCGCGCGTGCGCCGCCGACGAATTGCGCAACGTGATGCTGAGCCCGCTCGCGGGCCTCGACCCTGACGCGTTGTGCGACACGACGGAACTCGCCGCCGCGCTCATCGACATGATGCAGCGCGAGCCACGCCTCGCCGCGCTCTCGCCCAAGTTCGCGCTGCAACTGGACGGCGGCGAGCGTGTGGCGATGCTCGAGCATCCGCACGACATCTGGCTCGCCGCGCTGCCTTATGGCGCAACGGTGCGCTTCGCGCTGGGGCTCGCAGGTTGCCCCACGGCGCAGCCAGTCGGCACGCTCGCGGCCGAAGACGTTTGCGCATCGATGCGCGCGCTGTTGCATGCGTTCCTCGATCTCGCGGACGCGGACGCCACCCGCATGCGCGACGTCCTCGCCACTCATTCGCTCGATGCGCTGCTGCAGCGCGCGCAACAGCATGGCGAATGCGCGCTGACGCGTGACGACGCCACGCTGCACGCGTGGCGCCGCGCGCCGAGCCCCGCCGGCTTGCGCCTCGGCGCGCACGCGCTGCACGCCGACGGCAGCGGCTACGTGGGCGCGCAGCCCGCGCTCGGCCGTATCGACGCGCCAACGCTGCGCGCACTCGCCGCACTCGCGGAAGACTCGGGCGATGCGACGCTGCGCGTGACGCCATGGCAAGGCGTGCTGCTGCCGAACGTGCCCGCGCACGCCATGCCCGCCGCGCTCGAACGCCTGCACGCGCTCGGCCTGATCGTCTCGCGCGCCGACCCGCTCGCCCGCCTCATCGCGTGCACGGGCTCGACCGGATGTGCGAAAAGCAGCGCAGACACGAAAGCCGACGCCCAGCGCCTCGCCGCCCTGCTGCCGCCCGGCGCCGAAGCCCACCTGAGCGGCTGCGAACGCTCCTGCGCGGCCGCGCATTGCGCGCCGTTCACGTTGCTCGCCAGCGCCCCCGACCACTACGACCTGTACCAGCGCGACGATACGCAAAGCGGCTTCGGCCGGCTCGTCGCGCGCAGCCTGACGATCGAAGCCGCCGCGCTGGCACTCGCGCAGCGGCCCCGGAGTACCCAAGATGTCTGATTACATTCGCGACGGCCAGGCGATCTATCGCGAGTCGTTCGCGACGATCCGCGCCGAAGCCGACCTCTCGCGCATTCCCGCCGACCTCGAAAAACTCGCCGTGCGCGTGATTCATGCATGCGGCATGGTCGACGTGGCCGCCGACCTCGCGTTTTCCGCAGGCGCGGGCATGGCGGGCCGCAACGCGCTCGCGGGCGGCGCGCCGATTCTCTGCGACGCGAAAATGGTCGCTTATGGCGTGACGCGCGCGCGCTTGCCCGCGGACAACGCCGTGATCTGCACACTCGACGATCCCGCCGTCCCGGATCTCGCGCGCGAGATCGGCAACACGCGCTCGGCAGCCGCGCTCGAACTGTGGCGGCCGCATCTGGCAGGCAGCGTCGTTGCGATCGGCAATGCGCCCACCGCGCTCTTTTATCTGCTCGACATGATTGCCGCCGGCGCCCCACGCCCCGCGCTCATCCTCGGCTTTCCCGTCGGCTTCGTCGGCGCGGCCGAGTCCAAGGCGCAGCTCGCAGCCGAAAGTCACGGCGTGCCCTTCGTCGTCGTGCACGGCCGCCGCGGCGGCAGCGCGATGGCCGCCGCCGCCGTCAACGCACTCGCTTCGGAGACCGAATAAATGATCCGCAAAGGACGTCTGCACGGCATTGGCGTCGGCCCCGGCGACCCCGAACTGCTCACGCTCAAGGCGCTGCGCCTGCTCAAGGCCGCGCCCGTGGTCGCGTATTTCGTCGCGAAGGGCAAGAAAGGCAATGCGTTCGGCATCGTCGAGGCCCATCTCGAAGCGGAGCAGGAACGCCTGCCGCTCGTGTACCCCGTGACGACCGAAGCGCTCGAACCGCCGCTCTCGTACGAAGCGATCATCGCCGACTTCTACGACGGCGCGGCGCAAATGCTTGCGCGCCATCTGGACGCCGGACGCGACGTGGCCGTGATCTGCGAAGGCGATCCGTTCTTCTACGGCTCGTACATGTATCTGCACGACCGGCTCGCCGCGCACTACGAGGCCGAAGTCGTGCCGGGCGTGTGCTCGATGCTGGGCGGCGCGGCGGTGCTGGGCGTGCCGCTCGTCTACCGCAACCAGAGCCTCGCCGTACTCTCGGGCGTGCTGCCCGAGGACGAATTGCGCCGGCGCCTGGCCGACGCGGACGCCGCCGTCATCATGAAACTGGGCCGCAACTTCGACAAGGTGCGCCGCGTGCTGGGCGAACTGGGCCTCGCGCATCGCGCGCGGTATGTCGAGCGCGCAACCATGGCGAACCAGCGCATCGTCCCGCTCGACGACGTCGATCCGATGGCTTCGCCCTACTTCTCGCTGCTCGTCGTACCGGGGGTGAAATGGCAGTCGTGACGCCGCCCGCGATCGTCATTCTCGGGCCCGGCGCGCTCGCCACGGCGCGGCGCGTGCAGGCGCTCTACCCCGGCGCGCAGGTCCATGCACTGCAGGGCCGCGTGGCAGGCGATGTCGCGTTCAGCGAGCTTGGCGCGCATTTGCGCGAATGCTATACGCGCGGCCTGCCCATCGTCGCGCTGTGCGCGGCGGGCATCGTGATCCGCTGCCTCGCACCGCTCCTCGCCAACAAGGGCGCGGAGCCGCCGGTGCTCGCGCTCGCCGAGGACGGCAGCGCCGTCGTGCCGCTGCTCGGTGGACTCACCGGCGTGAACGTCATGGCGCGCGAAATTGGCGCGGCGCTCGCGGTTGCGCCCGCCATCACCACGAGCGGCGAATTGCGCTTCGGCACCTGCCTGCTCAATCCGCCCGCGGGCTACGCGCTCGCGAGTCTCGCGCAAGGCAAGCGCTTCGTCTCCGATCTGCTTGCGGGCGCAACGACACGCGTGGACGGCCAGGCACCGTGGCTGGAAAACGTCGATCTGCCGCGCGACGTCGCGGCACGCCATGCCATCCGCGTGAGCGCGAACGCCTGGGACGGCAGTCCCGACGATCTCGTGATTCATCCGCGCAGCATCGTCGCGGCCGTGGGCGCGCCACGCGCAGCGCTTGCTGAAGATGTGCGTCGCGCACTCGATGCGCACGGCCTCGCGCCGCTCGCGCTCGCGGCACTGGTCGCCCCTGCTGCGCACACGCGCGATGCATCGCTCGCGCAGGCCGCAGCGGAACTCGGCGTCCCGCTGCGCTTCGTCGATAGCACGGAGAACACGGCGCAAGCCACGCTCGCCGCCCTCGACTTCGCGGCAAATGTCGAGCGCTACGCGCCGAACGATAACGGCGTCGCCCTCGCCTGCGCGGCCGCGCCGCTCGACCCGCTCACGCTGGGCCGCGCGCGCGGCAAGCTCACGGTGCTGGGCCTCGGCCCCGGACGCCCCGACCTGCTCACGCCCGCCGCGCGCGCCGCGCTCGACAGCGCCACCGATATCGTCGGCTATGCCACCTATGTGGAGATGGCGGGCCCGTTTCGCGCGGACCAGCAGCGCCACTCGACCGACAACCGCGAGGAACTGCAGCGCGCCCGCCACGCGTTCGAGATGGCGAGCGAGGGCCGGCGCGTGGCCGTGGTCTCGTCGGGCGACCCCGGTGTGTTCGCCATGGCGGCCGCCGTGCTCGAAGCGCTCGAAGGCTCGGGTGACGCCGGCTGGCATGCCGTCGAGCTGGCGATCGTACCAGGCGTTTCCGCAGCGCTCGCCACGGCGGCGCAAGTCGGCGCGCCGCTCGGCCACGACTTCTGCATGCTGTCGCTTTCCGACAACCTGAAGCCGTGGACGGTGATCGAAAAGCGCCTGCTGCATGCGGCTCAGGCCGATCTCGTGATGGCGTTCTACAACCCCATCTCGCGCGCGCGGCCCTGGCAGCTCGAGCGCGCGCTGGACATCGTGCGCAGCGTGCGCGCGCCGCACACGCGCGTGGTGCTGGGCCGCGACGTGGGCCGCCCCGGCGAGACGCTGCGCGCGACGACCCTCGGCGAACTGCGTTCGGCGGACGTCGATATGCGCACGATGGTGATCGTCGGGTCGTCGGCCACGCGCGGGTTCGCTCGCGGCGACGGCAGCGAGTGGATTTACACGCCGCGCTGGTATCGCGAGGATACCTAAAAGAAACTTACGCCTTCAGGGTGGGCAGCGAGTCGCGCGGGTCGGGTGGCGCGCCCTCGAACTCGCGCGCTTTCACCTGATTGCGCCCCGCCTGCTTCGCGGCGTAAAGCTCCGCGTCGGCGGCGCGCAGCAGCGCCTGCGCGCCATCGCTCTTGTGCGGCACGCAGGTGGCGCAGCCAATGCTCACGGTCAGCGTGCCGTATTCGCTATGCTCGTGCGCGATGCCCAGCGCCGCCACCTGCTGGCGCACCGCTTCCGCGATTTTCACGGCGCCGTCGATCGGCGTGGCCGGCAGCACCGCGGCGAACTCCTCGCCGCCGTAGCGCGCCACCATGTCCGTCGCGCGGCGGCAGGCCTCGCGTATCGCACGGGCCACCGCGGCGAGCACTTTATCGCCCTCGGCATGCCCGTAGAAGTCGTTGAAGAGCTTGAACTTGTCGATGTCGATGAAGAGCACCGAGAGCGGCTCGCCCGCGCGTCTCGCATGCTGCCATTCGGATTCGATGCGCAAGTCGAGTGCGCGCCGGTTGAAGAGGCCCGTGAGCGCGTCGGTGACCGCGAGACGTTCGAATTCCTTTTGCGTGGCGAGCCGCGTGCGCATCGAAAATGCGAGCAGCCACGACGAAGCCGCGATCAGCGCGCCGAAGATCAACGCCATCGGCGCATAGATCCGCAGGCGGTGGCGCCATGCGTCGAGTGCGCCGTCCACGGAAGGCGCGACCACCGCGACGAGCGACGTGTGCGGAACGCGCTTGTACGTATAAATGCGTTCGACCTCGTCCGCCTCGCCCACGGCGATGAACGAGCCGGCACTGTTTTTCAGCATCGGCTGGATGTAGTCGAGCTCGCCGATCTGCGCACCCACTTCGTAGTCCGAATAGGGATGGTGCGCGAGCAAGGTCCCATCGCTGAGCAGGATGAACGCGCTGCCCTTCGGGTCGATGTCGAGCCGGTCGAACAGCTGCTGAAAATACGCAAGACGCATCGTGAGCAACACGACGCCGCCAAACGAGCCGTCGTACTCGTTCACGCGGCGCGACAGCGCGATCGAATATTGGCCTTCGCGCGTGCGCGAGCGAATCGGGTCCGAAATATACATGCCGACCGAGCGCTCGTGCTGCGCCGTGAAATAGTCCCGGTCTGCGAGATTGACGCCGGGATACGCGCGGCCGTCGCGCGATTCGACGATATGGCCGCTCGCGTCGGCATAGAACGCGTCGTCGAGATACGCGCCGGTCGCCACGCGGCCGAACAGCAGCTTGCGGCGGAGGTCGGGCGGCAGGCTTTGCGTGCGCGGGTCGCGCGCGCTCTCGGCGGCGTCGAGCAGCAACAGGTCGCAGATGCTGAAATTGGCCTCGAGGTCGTTCGACATCAGCGCAACGAGCGCGCCCGAGTTGTGCTGCGTGCTGACGATGGCCTGGGTGCGCTGCTGCATCAGCCCCAACAGCACGATGGCGACGATGGCCGCGCCGACCAGCGAGCCCATCGTGCCGACAATGAACGGATGGCTTCCCACCCACTGCATGAGCGCCCGATTCCATTGGCGGAGGATTCGCAAACATCGTGTCCAGAGCTTCATGAGGCGTTTCCTCTTGCTCCGCTCATTGGGTTGATACCGTTCGTACCGCGTGCCGGCCAATTACAGATTGCATTCAGGGGCATCATACTGCGGCTCGCGAAACCGCCTTCGAATCGCGGCACCTACTCAATTTCCCTGCCGCGGCGCCGTAAACCAGATGAACCCGCGAAGTGAATTCGCGACGCGAACCGCTTACTGCCCAGCCTGCGCCGATGACCAACCCGACCACCGAAGCTCAAGCCGAAGCCACCGACGCCGCAACCGATGCTGTAACCGAAGCCGCCCCGCTCACGCCGCAAGCCCTGCCGGTCGGCGAGCCGCTCGCCTGGCCCGTCGTCGATCGCGACGGCGCCCTGCTGCTCGACGCCGGCTCGGTGCTGATGGGCGAAGCGGAACGCGACTTTCTGTTCCAGCATTTCGCGCCTCATCGCGGCGACAGGGAACGGCTCGAGGCTGCAGCGGAAAGCGAAACGGCCGCGAATGCGGCTAGCATCGGCGATACCGCCGCCACCACGCGCGACATGCACCTGACCATCGGCGCGCTGATGGGCCTGCGTCCGCAGATGGGCGCGAGCGGCGCACCGATGCACCCGTGCCGCCTGATCGGCTTCGCGCCCAACGAGGCACTCTTCGTGACGACGCCCTATGTCGACGGCCGCCCCATCGCCATCACGCCGGGCGAAAACGTGGAGATCGTCGCGATTGCGAGCCAGGCCGTCTATCGCTTCGTATGCACCGTGCATGCGCTCAGCCAGTCGCCGCTCGACTACCTCGTGCTTTCGAAGCCCGCCAACATCCGCCGCCTGCGCGAACGCCGCTCGATTCGGGTGCGCGCGCAATTTCCTGTGCGCTATGGCATCGGCGAGGAAGGTGCGGGTTATGACGGCGTGGCGCTCGCACGCGGGATCAGCGCGCTCGGGCTTTCGGTGAGCGCCGCGTGGGCACTCGGCAAGGTGGGCGAGCGGCTGCGCGTGGCCTTCCAGCTGCGCTCGGGCGACAACGCGACGGCGATCGAAACCACTGCAATCATCCGCAACGTGCAGGCGGAAACGGGCGACCCCGCCCACGCGACGCTCGGCCTCGAACTCGACCGCCTCACGCCCGCCGAACAGATGGCGATGAAAGTCTACGTATTCGATCGTCAGGACGACGTGCTGTACTGGACCGGCAGCATGCGCTAATGCGCGTTCAGGCGAGCAATGCCTGAGCGTCCAGGCACTCGCCGGCCCAGGCTCGCGCGAGCGCCTCGCAGCGCCCCACGCGCAGCGCGCCAAGTTCGCAATCGATCACCGTGACGTGGTCGGCGTGGCGCGGCCGCTCGGGCCACTGCGTCGTGCGGCCGTCGCTGAACAGCCAGAGATGACGCGCGCGCGCCGGATCGCGGCGCGCGGCGGTTTCGAGCACTTGCGCCGCGCGG
The DNA here is from genome assembly GCF_040965655.1 of Paraburkholderia sp. EG286B. Lineage (NCBI taxonomy): Bacteria > Pseudomonadati > Pseudomonadota > Betaproteobacteria > Burkholderiales > Burkholderiaceae > Paraburkholderia > Paraburkholderia sp. EG286B. The sequence goes on from NZ_JBFRCF010000009.1 coordinate 263,444, forward strand.
CCGATGCCCACTTCGAGCGGCGTGCCGCCGCCCCCGCCGATCGGCTCGATCCAGCGCTCGTTCCACCAGCGCGGCACCGCGGGCCCGAACCTCAGCTCGGCGCCGGCGCCGCCGAAAGCAATCAGCGCCACCTCCACACGCTCGGCGCGGGCGCGATCGAACAGCGCGACCAACAATCCCTTGGCGAGCGCGAGCTGGCCGCGCGCGAGCATCGAGGCCGAGCAGTCCAGCACGAAGCAATGGAGCGCGCCGGAGCCGGTCTTGCGTCTGGCGTAGCGGAAATGTTGCGCCTGCAACGACCCGGCGCGCTTGGCCGCGAGCGTGGGCGGCCAGGCGATGCGCTCGCCGCGCTTCGCGACTTGCGCGGGACCGCGCCCCGGGCCTTCTCGCCGTCGAGCGCCGCCCTGTGCCGAGGCGGCGGCCTGTGCCCGACGGGTCAGCGTTTTTTTGCGGGCAGCGGGACCACGCCCTTCACGGCCTTCGCCGCGACGGGCTCGGGCGGCATCTCGCCCCAATCGGCATCCGACGTTGTTTCGGTGTGCTTGTCTTCGCGCCTGGAAGCGGAGGGCGGCTGCTGCGGCTCGGGGGAAGACGGCGCATCGGAACGCCGCGGCATGGCGTGCCGGCGATGCGCGAGCACGCAATCGGCAACCTCGTCGACGTGTTCCGGGCTCACCGCTTGCGCCCCTTCGAACGCCGCGAGCGCACGCGCCGCACGCAGCATCACGAGGTCGGCGCGCAAGCCGTCGACGGCGGCCTCGATGCAACGCTGCGCCGCGCACTCGTGGACGGCATCGCTCCAGTCGAGCTTGCCGAGCGCAGCGCGGGCCGCCGCGAGACGCTGTGCGAGCGCGCGCTTTTCGGTCTCGCGCGCCGCACAGAACGCCTGCGGATCGGCGTCGAACGCGAGGCGCGCCTTGACGATGCGTTGCCGTTCAGCGACGTCATAAGGCGTGCCGAGTTCGACCATCAAGCCGAAGCGATCGAGCAATTGCGGACGCAACTCGCCCTCTTCGGGATTCATCGTGCCGACCAGCACGAAGTGCGCGTCGTGCGTGTGCGACACGCCATCGCGCTCCACGGTGTTCACACCGCTCGCCGCCGCGTCGAGCAGCACGTCGACGAGCGCATCGGGCAGCAGGTTCACTTCGTCCACGTAGAGCACACCGCCGTGCGCGCGCGCGAGCAGCCCTGGCGCGAAGCGCACCGCGCTCTCGCGCAACGCCGCTTCGAGGTCGAGCGTGCCGATCAGCTTGTCCTCGCTCGCGCCGAGCGGCAGCGTGACGAACGCGCCTTCCGGCAGGAGGGCCGCGAGCGCCCGCGCGGCCGTGGATTTCGCGGTGCCGCGCGGCCCGCTCACCAGCACGCCGCCGATCGCGGGGTCGATGGCCGCGAGCAGCAGTGCGCGCTGCAACGGCGCCTGGCCGACCAGCGCGGTAAAGGGAAACGCGGGACGCGTGGCCGCAGCGCTCATGGTCCTGATCCTTCCAGATGCTGCCCGGCTTCGAGCAGACGGTGTTCGAGTTGTGCGCGATGCTCGCCCGGCTCCTGCCAGAGACCGCGCTGGATCGCTTCGAGCAGGCGCTCGCACACGGCATGCATTGCGTGCGGATTGTGGCGCTGCATGAATTCGCGCGTGTCGTCGTCGTGCACGTAGGCGTTCGCGACGAGCGCGTACTGATGATCGCCCACCACGCGCGTGGTCGCGTCATAGCCGAACAGGTAATCCACGGTCGCCGCCATTTCCGCCGCGCCCTTGTAGCCGTGACGCTTCACGCCGTCGATCCACTTCGGGTTCACCACGCGCGAGCGGATCACGCGCGCGATCTCTTCGTGCAGCGGACGAATCCGCGGCGCAGCGGGATTGCTGTGGTCCGCGTGATAGAGCGCGGGCTGCGCCTGCGAAAAATGCCGCGCCGCCGCGGCCATGCCGCCCTGGAACTGGTAATAGTCGTTCGAGTCGAGCAGGTCGTGTTCGCGGTTGTCCTGGTTCTGCAGGACCACGTCGAGCGACGCGAGACGCGCGCGGAACGCCTCGCTCGCCTCATCGCCCGCGCTCTTTTGCGCGTAGGCGTAGCCGCCCCACGCCTGATACGCGTTCGCGAGATCGGCGTCGGTCTGCCACTGGCGATGGTCGATCATCGACTGCAAGCCCGCGCCGTACGCGCCGGGGCGCGCGCTGAACACGCGCCAGCCCGCGCGGCGGCGCGCCTCGTCGGCGGCCATGCCGTTCGCGACCAGCGCATCGCGCTCGCGCAGCACGCGTGCGCGCAGCGGGTTCTGGTGCTCCGGCTCGTCGAGATCGGCCACTGCCTGCACGGCGGCGTCGAACAAATGCATGACGTTGGGAAACGCGTCGCGGAAGAAGCCCGATACGCGCAGCGTCACGTCGATGCGCGGCCGGTCCAGCGCCTCGACCGGCATGATTTCGAAGTCGGTCACGCGCTGGCTGCCGGCAGCCCACTTCGGCCGTACGCCGATCAGCGCGAACGCCTGGGCGATGTCGTCGCCGCCGGTGCGCATCGTCGCCGTGCCCCAGACCGAAAGCCCCACGGCGCGCGGGTAGTCGCCGTGCTCCTGCAAATGCCGCTCGATGAGCTGATGCGCCGATTTCATGCCGAGCGCCCACGCCGCCTGGGTCGGAATGGCGCGCGTATCGACGGAATAGAAGTTGCGGCCCGTGGGCAGCACGTCGGGACGGCCTCGCGAGGGCGAACCGCTCGGGCCCGGCGGCACGAAGCGGCCTTCGAAGCCACGGCGCAGCTGGCGCAACTCTTCGGGGCCGCAGGCGTCGAGGCGCGGCAGCACGTCGTCGCGCAGGCGCGCGAGCACCCGGGCCGCGTGCGGCAGCGATGCAGGCTCCGCATCGCTTCGTTCGCCTGAGCAAATGTCTTCGATCAGCGTGGCCGCCAGCATTTCGAGGCGTTCGCGCGTGTCGCCGGCATGACGCCATGGCGTATCGCTCACGACAGCGAGTTGCGGCGGACGCGGGCCCTGCCACGGCGCAGCCCAATCGACCGTAGCCGGATCGACGAGGTGATCGATACGCAGGTCGCGCGCGAGCGCGTCGATCAGGCCCGCGTTTGCGCCCTGCCCGTCGCCGCATGCGTAGCGCCCGAGCGCGAGCAGCGTGTCGCGCCGCTGCTGGCCTTGCGGCGATTCGCCGAACGTATGCAGGCCGTCGCGAATCTGCGCTTCCTTCAGCTCGCAGAGGTAAGCGTCGGCGCGCGTGAGCAATTCGTCTTCGCCCGCCTGATCCTGCGGCGCGGAAACGCTCAATTCCTCGTGCAGCCGATGCTCGATGATCGTCGCGAGGATGGTCTTGCGCAGCAGCTTGGCGCGGCGCGGGTCCACCATCAATGCTTCGTAATACTCATCGACCTGACGTTCGAGGTCTTGCAGCGGCCCGTAGTTCTCGGCACGCGTGAGCGGTGGCATCAGGTGGTCGATGATCACGGCCTGGGCGCGGCGCTTGGCCTGGCTGCCCTCGCCCGGATCGTTGACGATGAACGGGTACAGATGCGGCAGCGGCCCGAGCGCCATGTCGGGCCAGCAGGTGTCGGCGAGCGCCACGCTCTTGCCGGGCAGCCACTCCAGGTTGCCGTGCTTGCCCACGTGCGCGATGGCGTCGATGCCGAAGGTCTCGCGCAGCCAGAAGTAAAACGCGAGATACGCGTGCGGCGGCACGAGTTCGGCGTCGTGGTAGTTCGCGTAGGTGTCGTCGCCGCGCGAGCGCGACGGCTGGATACCCACGAACACCTGGCCACAGCGCCAGCCCGCAATCATGAAGCGGCCGCGGCGCACCGTGGGGTCATCCTCCGGCACGCCCCAGCGCGCGATCAGCGTGTTTTGCGCCTCGACGGGCAACTGCGAGAAGCGCGCGCGGTAGTCGTCGAGAGAAAGACTTTGCCATGCGGGGCGCAGCGCGCGCGTGTCCGGATCGTTCGTCACGCCCTGCGTGAGGATGCGCATGAGCGCGTCGCCGTCTGCGGGCAGATCGGCCACGCGATAGCCTTCGTCGCGCAGCATGCGCAGGATGCCGACCACCGAGGCCGGCGTGTCGAGCCCCACGCCGTTGCCGATGCGCCCTTCGCTCATCGGATAGTTCGCGAGCACGAGCGCGAGCTTCTTCTCTGCATTCGGCAGGCTGCGCAGACGGCACCACCGGCGCGCCAGTTCGGCGACGAAAGCCACGCGTTCGGCGTCGGGCTGATAGCGCACGACATCGACCTGCGTCTCCTTGCAGTGGTACGCAAGGCCCTTGAAGCTGATCGCACGCGTAATCACGCGGCCGTCCACTTCGGGCAGTGCGATATGCATGGCGATGTCGCGAGAATTCAGGCCGTGATTGTCCTTCACCCAGTCTTCGCGATTGCCGCCGCTCAGGATCACCTGGAGCACAGGCGCGTCGCCGGCGAGCGCGATCGGTTCGGGGTCATCGAGCGATGAAGCCGCGAATGCCGTGGTATTCAGCACGAGCGAGACGTCGTGTTCGGCCGCCAGTTGGTCGAGCACGTCGCGGCTCAAGGCGTCCTTGAGCGACGTGATCGCAAGCGGCAGCGGGTTCAGGCCGCGCGCGAGCAGCGCGGCGATCAAGGCATCGAAAGCGGCGGTGTTCGCCGCCTGCAGATGCGCCTTGTAAAACAGCAGCGCGACGACCGGCGCGCCGGGTTGCCAGCGCGCGCGCCATTCGTCGATGGTCGCGACATCGCGCTGCGGGCAATAGAGTGCGGCGGCCGGCAGCGCGACGGGCGGCGCGGGCTCGCTGCCCCAGTCGAACGCGCGCCACGCGAGCGCACGCAGGAACGATTCGGCGTTGGCCGCGCCGCCTTCGCGCAGATAACGCCACAGCAAGCGGCAAAACTCGGGCTCGGCGCGGCTCTTGGCGATGAGATTGGGGTCTTCCTGCAAGTCGCCCGAAAACATCGCGAGCAGTTGTCCGCGACGCCCGGCGAGCGAGACGACCTGCTCGATCCCATAAGGCCAGTACGTTTCGCCGCCCAGATGATCGACCACCACCACGCGCGCGTGCTGCAAGACGTCTTCGACGTAGAAGTCCACCGACGCGGGCTGGCGCAGATACGTGACGTTCGCGAGCCGCACGCCCGGAAAACCGGCGGGCAGACGCGGCACCACGCTCGCCAGCAGCGCGAGCGTGGTGTCCGCCGAACTGAGCACGACGATCTCGGCGGGCTGCTGGTCGATCCGGATAACGCCTTGCGTGTCGTCGACGAAACCGCCCGGCGTGGTGCGCAGCAAATGCATGGAACAGCCTCGTCTAGCTCGGCGCGATCACTTCGCGGCCGCGGTCTGCAGGTTCGCCAATGCGGTATCGAAGGCCGCTTGCAGCGTCGCGCCATCGAGGTCTTCGCCGATCAGCACGAAACGGCTCGCGAGCGGCTGTGCCGCGCTTTCCTGCGCGTTCCAGCGGCGGTCGAAATAGCTGTCGAAGCGACGGCCCACGCCTTGAATCACGAGGCGCATGGGCGCGCCCGGCAACGCGGCAAAGCCCTTCACGCGATAGATCGTGTGCGCATCGACGAGTTGTTGCAGCGCCTCGATCACGCTTTCGCGCGAAGCGGCAGCGCCTGACACCACGACCGAATCGAACTCGTCATGGTGATGATCGGGATCGTCGGCGGAACCGTGATGGTCGTGCCGCAGATGAATGCTCTCCTCGGAGGCCGCCTCGAGCCCGAGCAGCGTATGCAGATCGAGCTTGCCGTGCTGCGCGCGCACGATCTTCACCTGCGGCGGCAGTTCTTCGCGCAGTTCGGCGATGAGCGCGTCCTGGTCCGCAACGTCCAGCAGATCGGTCTTGTTGAGAATGACGAGGTCGGCCGCCGAAAGCTGGTCTTCGAACAGCTCATGCAGCGGCGACTCGTGATCGAGGTTCGGGTCGGCGCGGCGCTGCGCGTCCACGGCCTGCGGATTTTCGGCGAACTGGCCGCTCGCGGCGGCGGGGCCGTCCACCATGGTCACGACCGCATCGACGGTGAACGCGTTGCGGATCGACGGCCAGTTGAACGCCTGCACGAGCGGCTTGGGCAGCGCGAGACCCGAGGTTTCGATCAGCACGTGATCGACATCGCCGCGGCGTTCGAGCAGTTTCTCCATCACGGGAAAGAACTCTTCCTGCACGGTGCAGCAAAGGCAGCCGTTTGCGAGTTCGTAGAGCTGGCCTTCGGTTTCGTTGCCGTCTTCGTCGCAGCCGATGCCGCAGCCACGCAGGATTTCGCCGTCGATGCCGAGTTCGCCGAATTCGTTGACGATGACCGCGACGCGCAGGCCGCCCGCGTGCTGAAGAATGTGACGCAGCAGCGTGGTTTTACCGCTGCCGAGAAAGCCCGTCACGATCGTGACCGGAATCTTGCGCATTTGCATGAAGTGCTCCTTCGGCGCCAGGCCGTATCGAGGGGCATGGTGCGTCGCGCCTGCCGTTCGTGCGGGTGCCGTGTTGCGCACACGCGCGTATCCATGGAGACGCTGTCACGCGCAACGATGCAACAACCTGCAGGGGACGAACGACCAGAAACGCACCCGGGCCTCGCCCGGCTGACGCATGAAAATCACGGACCCGGCACCGCATCCCCGCAGCGCGAATCCCACGTATCTGGCCGGTATCCGGACTGACGAAACACCGCTTCGCCTTCCCGCGCGAGCGGCCTTGCGGCCGGCTTGCACAGTGGCGTGGACTGCGTAAAGCATGGAAGCGGTTTGCGGCATTCGTGCGAACGCCGCGCTCGTTGTACCGTTGCGGGTGCAGTTCAGGTTGGCCATGCCCGAGGCGGGATGGCTCCCTGATTCCCGTTTAACTGCGCGTGCATTATGAATCGCGCGCGCGAGCACCAGAGTGCGTGCGAGTGTAGGCGCGGGGGGCCTGCGCGTCAAGGAAGGCGTGGGAAGCCGCAAAAGCGTGTGCTATCGTAGCGCGCATCCGGCGCCTGCTGGAACGCGACGCTTTTGCTCGTTTTGCCTCTGCGGTCACGCCTTCGATCGACGCTCTCGCCGTGAATCCTGCCGAACATCGCGCCTCGCGCGCAGCCTCATTCGAAGCCACGCCGGAGCCCGCGCAGCGCGTGCCGCCGCTTGCGCTCGGCATCGGCTGCCGGCGCGGCGTGACGCTCGCGCAGGTCGAAGCCGCAGTGCGCGCCGCGCTCGGCGCGTGGCCGCTCGACGGCGTAACGGCCGTGGCGACGCTCGACGCCAAAGCCGGCGAACCCGCCTTGCAAGCGTTTTGCGCGGCACACGCGCTGCCGCTGCAGACGTACACGCGGGAGCAGCTCGCCGCGACGCCGACACTGGCGCCGCCCTCCGCCGCCGCGCAGGCGCAGTTCGGTGTGGACGGCGTGTGCGAGCCCTGCGCGCGTCTCGCGGCGGGCGGCGCTCCGCTCGTGCGCGGCAAGCTGGCGCTCGACGGCGTGACGGTCGCAATCGCAGGCATTCTGCAAGATCACGAAAACGCGGACGCGAAAACGCCGCCACCAACCCACTCCCGATGATGAAAACCGATCCCGAATCGCACCAACGCATGACGCAACGCCGCCGCGAAGGCCACGAGAAGAAGCAGGCCGCCGCGACGCACGAAAAGGGCCTGTTGATCGTCAACACCGGCAACGGCAAGGGCAAGAGCACGGCCGCGTTCGGCATGGCCGTGCGCATGCTCGGCCACGGCATGAAGCTAGGCGTCGTGCAGTTCATCAAGGGCGCACTGCACACGGCCGAACGCGATTTCCTCGGCAGTGTTGCGCACTGCGAGTTCGTGACGATGGGCGACGGCTACACCTGGAACACGCAGAATCGCGACGGAGACATCGCCACCGCGCGCAAGGGCTGGGACGAAGCGAAGCGCATGATCGAGAGCGGCGAGTACGCCATGGTGATCCTCGACGAACTCAACACGGTGCTCAAATACGAGTACCTGCCGCTCGACGAAGTGCTCGGTGTGATCGCCTCGCGCGCGCCGCACGTGCACGTGGTCGTGACGGGTCGCCATGCGCCCGACGCCCTGATCGAAGCGGCCGACCTCGTCACGGAAATGCGCCTCGTGAAGCATCCGTATCGCGAGCAAGGCGTGAAAGCGCAAAAGGGCGTGGAGTTTTGAGCGCATGAGCGCAACGGTTGCCTGCCCCGCGCTCTTCATCAGCGCGCCCGCTTCGGGCCAGGGCAAGACCACGTTCACGGCCGGCCTCGCACGGCTGCACCGGCGCGCGGGCCGGCGCGTGCGCGTCTTCAAGACCGGGCCGGATTTTCTCGACCCGATGATCCTCGCACGCGCGAGCGGCGCGCCCGTGCTCTCGCTCGACCTGTGGATGGTGGGTAAAGAAGCGTGCCGCGCCCTGCTCGCACAGGCCGCGCGCGAAGCCGACCTGATCCTCATCGAAGGCGTCATGGGCCTGTTCGACGGCACGCCGAGCAGCGCCGATCTCGCGACTGAGTTTGGCGTGCCGGTGGCCGCCATCGTCAGCGCGAAGTCGATGGCGCAGACCTTCGGCGCGATCGCGTTCGGTCTCGCGCGCTTTCGGCCGGAGGTGCCGTTTCATGGCGTGCTGGCGAACCGAGTGGGCTCGCCGCGCCACGCGCAGATGCTGCAGGAAGCATTGCCCGCCGACGTGCGCTGGCTCGGGCACATCGCGAGCGAAGCGACGATGGCGCTGCCCGATCGTCATCTCGGCCTGCATCAGGCCGCGGAGATCGACGACCTCGACGCGCGCATCGAACGCGCCGCCGACGCGCTCGCGCAAACCGCGCTCGCCGAATTGCCGTCGGCAGTGGCGTTCGCCGATCCTTCGCACGACGAAGCGATGACGCGGCGGCTCGAAGGCCGTCATATCGCCATTGCGCGCGACGCCGCGTTCTCGTTTCTCTATCCGGCGAACATGGCGTTGCTCGAATCGCTGGGTGCGAGCGTGAGTTACTTCTCGCCGCTCGCGAACGAGCCCGCGCCCGCCGGCGCCGATGCGGTCTTTCTGCCGGGCGGCTATCCCGAGCTACATGCTTCGACGCTCGCGCACAACACGCGGAGCGCGAATTCGTTGCGCGCGCATGTATCCGCAGGCAAACCGCTCGTCGCCGAATGCGGCGGCATGCTCTATCTGCTCGATGCGTTGACCGACGTGGAAGGCACGCGCACGCCGATGCTCGGCCTGCTTCCGGGCGAGGCGGTCATGCAAAAGCGCTTCGCGGCGCTCGGCATGCAGCAGCTCGACGGCGCGCATGGCGAGCTACGCGGCCATACGTTTCACTATTCGCGTGTTTCCACACCGCTCGCACCCGCGCTCACGGCACGCCACGCTCAAACTGGCGCGCCCGGCGAGGCGCTGTATCGGCACGGCTCGATCGCGGCCACCTATATGCACGTTTACTGGCCCTCCAACCCGGCTTTCGCGGCCGCACTCTTCCATGGCACAGCCCTTTGACGAAGCCGAACGCGCGGCGGTCTACCGCGCGATCTACGAGCGCCGCGACATGCGGCACTTCGCACCGGGCCCGATCGACCCCGCGACGCTCGCGCGTCTGCTCGACGCCGCGCATCACGCGCCGAGCGTGGGCTTCATGCAGCCGTGGCGCATCATGCGCATCACGGACCATGCGTTGCGCGAACAGCTGCATGCGACGGTCGAGCGCGAACGCATCGCGACCGCCGATGCGCTGGGCAAACGGCGCGACGAGTTCATGAAGCTCAAGGTGGAGGGCATGCGCGATTGCGCCGAGGTGCTCGTGGTCGCGCTGATGGATCGCCGCGAAGCCCACGTCTTCGGCCGCCGCACGCTGCCCGAGATGGACCTCGCTTCCGTGGCGTGCGCGATCCAGAACATGTGGCTCGCGGCGCGCGCCGAAGGCCTCGGCATGGGCTGGGTGTCGATCTTCGACGTCGACGAGGTACGCGCCCTGCTCGCCATGCCCCCCGGCGCCAAGCCGGTGGCGATACTGTGCGTGGGTCAGGTCGACGCGTTCTACCCGCAGCCGATGCTAGAAATGGAGAAATGGGCCGAACGCAAGCCGCTTGGCGAATGCGTGTTCGAAAACCGCTGGCCGCATGACGAGCCGGCCAGCGTGGCCGAAGCGGCGCCGGACGCAACGCCCGGCGCCTGACGCCCGCTCACGCCTCGCGCGCGTAGCAGACGGCCTCGACGTTGTTGCCGTCGGGATCGATCAGGAATGCTGCGTAATAGTCGGGGCTGTAATCGGCACGCACGCCGGGCTCGCCATTGTCTTTCGCGCCTGCGCGCAGGCCCGCTTCATAGAAACCAACGACCGCCGCGCGGTTCGCCGCCGCGAATGCCACGTGCACGCCGCGCGGCGCCAGCGCGGTGTCGGCGGATATGGCGTGCAGCCAGAGTTTGGGCTCGCCGGGCTGGCCGAGCCCCGCGTAGGTGTCGTCGCGCATGCACACCACGACGCCTGACGGCGCGAGCAGCGCCTCGTAAAAACGCACGCTTCGTGCGAGATCCTGCACGCGCAATCCGATGTGATCGAACATGAGCGACTCCCGTGATGTCTGCGCGCAACCGTTGCGCCAGATTCTGGAGCCAGCATAGCGCCTTCGCGTTCGGCGCGGCCTGGGAAAAGTTGCCCTGAACTACTGCGGATTGACGGGTGAGACGGAGAGCACTTCCGGCATGCCCGGCGCCTGCTCCGCCGTGCCGGCGCTGGCCGGAGCCTTCAGCTTGACGCGCCATTGCGGCGCGCCCGCGTACGGCAGCCGCGCCAGTGCGCCCGCCACGAGATACGGCACGGCCTCGCGTGCGTCGGCGTTGCGGTCGCGCTTCACGGCGCTCACCTTGTAGACCTCGCCGCCTTCGGGCAACGCGAAGAAACGCAGCGTCAGCGTATGCACGTAGGGCCGCCCGAACCACGGCAACGACGGCCCCTCGGCCGGCGCGCAGCCGGCGCCGCAACGGCTATCCACGACTTTCACCTCGGCGGGATGCGTGTCCCACGCCACCGAGACGAGATAGCGCGCCGCCTCGGGCGCGCCTGCCTTGAAGCCGCGCTGCGCGAGACCGTCGCTCAGCAACGCCTGGTACGGCAGGATCTCGCCCGCATCGGCCTGGGCGGGGGTTGGCGCAAAACGGTAGAGCTCGGGCTGGCTGGTCGCCGCCGCAGCGGGCAGCGCACCCGTGGCCGCGACGTCGGTCGTCACGCCCGCGCATCCGGCGAGGGCGACGAGCATCGGCAGGAGACAGATCGACAGCAAGGTCTTCACGAAACACTCCATCGGGTGGCCGCTGGCATGGGGCCAGCGGCATTCGGGTTATGCATGTGCCGCCGCAACGGTCCGGCGCGGCTCAAACCGGCGCGTCGAACGCGGGCAGCGACATCGTCAGAACGGTGCCCTTGCCTGGCTCGCTATCCAGCTGGACGTCGCCGCCGTGGCGCGTCACGACTGTTTTCACGAACGCCATGCCGAGCCCCGCGCCGCTCACCTCGGGCCGCTGTTCCGCGTGAAAGCGCTGGAACGGCTGGAACAGCCTCGCCTGATCTTCCTGCGAAATACCGTAGCCCTGATCGCGAATCGAGCAGAGCACACGCGGCGGTGCGCGGTCGTCCAGCGCGACGGTGCAGACGATGCGCGTATCCGCAGGACTGTACTTCACTGCGTTGTTCAGCACGTTCACGAGCGCGCGCGTCATGAGTGAGCGGTCGGCGTTGATCCAGCCCATCTGCTCGCCTTCGAACACGGTGTCGATCTGGATGCGCTTCGCGTGCGCCTGCGGCCACACTTCATCGCTCGCATCGATCACCAGCTCCGCGAGGCTCGTGGGCTCGAGCGCATACACCTGCGACTCGGCGCGCGCGAGTTGCACGAAGTCGTCGGCGAGCTCGAGCGAGCGGCGCGCGTAGCGCTCGATGCGCTCCATCACGCCGCGCACGGGCTCCGAGCCGAGCGTGCCGCGTTCGCGCTCCGTCTCGACCAGCGCAACGATCGAGGCCTGCGGCGAGCGCATGTCGTGCGACAGCAGGCGCAGCGCGTCCTCGCGCTGGCGTTCGGCGTCGTGCAGCTCGGTCACGTCGACGAGACCCGCGATCCAGCCCACCGCCTGCCCCTGCGCGTTGGTGCAGCACGCGTAGCGCAGCAGGTAGTCGCTGCCGTCGCGCGCGCGCACTTCCACGCCACGCTCCATCAATTCCGCGAACTCGTCGCGCGCCGGGTCGAGCGGCGCGGGCCAGTGCGCGTGCGCAAACGCCATCGCGTCGGGCGCCGGGTCGATCGGCTTGACGAGCGCGAGGTCGCCGAACACGTCCTGCATCCGGCGCCCTTCCGCGGCGCTCACGTTCAGGCGCTCGAGATACGCACGCGAAGCATGATTCGCGATCAGCACGACACCGCGCAGATCGGCCACGAGAATCGGCTCCGGCACGGAATCGAGGCTGTCCCACACGAAGCGGCGCATGTCCTGCAGCCGCTGCGCGGCCTGCGCCATGAGCGCCATTTGCTGGGCGAGCGCGTCGCCGGCGAATTCACGGCGCGGCGTGGGGGCCTCGGGCAGCAGGTAGGGTTCGTCGGCAAGCTGGCGCAGTTCCTTGCGCAGATACGCCATCGTCATCTCGAGGCGGCGCCAGCTCCACACCGGATAGACGATGAGCAGCGCGACGATCGCCGGCACGGGCGGAAGCCAGAGGCGCGCGTGCAGCATGCCCGCGCTGGCGCCGAGCGACACGGCGATCAGGAACGCGAGCAGCAGCAGCGTGCGCAGCGGCGAGAGCACGAGGAAGCCCGCCAGCAGCAGCACGAGCGGCGCGAGCGAGGCAAGCACGACCATGACCGGCGGCACGGGCTGGATGGCGCCGCCGTTGAGCAGCGTGTCGAGCACGATGGCGTGGATGTACACGCCGGGCAGCGGCCCGAGCGTACCCGAGAGCGGCGTGGCGAAGCGGTCGTAGAGCCCCGAGGCCGTGACGCCGACGATCGCCACGCGCCCGCGCAACTGCTCGGGCGGCACGCGGCCATCGAGCACGTCGGCGAACGAGACCTTGCGGAAGGCCTGCGAATTCGCGCCGAACGGAATCAGGAAGCGCGACTCGCTGCCGGGTGCCGCCGCATGCAGCACCTCATCGCGCTGCGCGGCGCCGGGCGTACCGTGCGCGAGCTTCACGGCGCCGCTGCGCACCGCCCGCCAGACCGGCACCATCAGCTGCGGCCAGCGCTGCTGCGCGTCGCCTTCGAAGAGCGCGACGCTGCGCACGATGCCGTCGCTATCGACTTCGAGGTTGATATGGCCCATGCCGGCGACCGCCTGCGCGAGCGGCGCGACCGGGGGCACGGCCTCGCGGTGGCCGGTGTCGTCGGCGGGCGTGAGCAGGATCGGCAGGAACGACGGGCGCGCGCGCAGCGCCTGCGCAAAGTGCGCGTCGTCGGGAGACGATTCGGTGAACAGCACGTCGTAGACGACGGCCGCCGCGCCCGCTTTCGCGAGCTGATCGACGAGCCGCGCGTGCAGCTCGCGCGGCCAGGGCCAGCGTCCGAGCGCGGCGACGCTCGCATTGTCGATCTCCACGAGCACGATGTCGGGCGACACCGGCAGCGCGCGCGCGGAGAGCAGACGGTCATAGACCAGATGGTCGGCGCCGCTCGTGAGCCGCCCGAGCACGCAGAGCACGACCACGACCACGCCCGCGCAGCCCACCCCGGCCCATTCGAACAGGAAGCGTCGCCCGACGGAGCGGCCAAGGCGCGCGGGCGGCCTCACGCTCATGCGCGGCTCCGTCACCAATCGAGCCTGAACGACTGGACCGGGCTGGCCTTCTGGTAATAGTGGCCGTTGTCGAACTGCTCGGCGATCACCGTCCAGTAGTAGACGCCCTTCGGCAGGTCGCGCACGACCGCGTCGCCCGCCGTGATGTCGGTACGGTCGATGAGCGGCGCGCGCAGATCGGACGTCGTGGCGAGCACGAAGCGAAAGCGCGTGTTCGGCGCGTTGCGGTCGATGAACCAGCGGAACGCGAAGTCGCGCGAGCCTTCGATCGGGCCGGCGCTCGTGCCGAGCGCGACGCGCCGGCGCTCGAACGCATACGACGCCGGCATGCCTTCGAGGCCGCGGGCGTCGATGGCGGAGATGCGCACGAAGTAGGTGCCGTCTTCGAGGTTGGCAAACGACGCGCGCGGCTCGGCGCTGCGCTGGTCGCGAATCATGTCGAGCAGCCCCGCGTCGCGGCCGATCTGCACGCGCCAGGCGCTCGCACCCGCCGACGGCGCGATTTCGAAGGCGACTGCTTCGTCATCCTGCACTTTGGACGGATGCAGCAGCTCGGGCGCGTCGAGCAGCGTGACGGGCGCGCCCGCCGGCTGGCCCGCCAGCGTGAGGTTGCCGTGGTGCGCGGCGACGAGTTGCTCCGAGGCCGTGAGCGGCATGCCCGGTGCCGGCGGCCGTGCGTGTGCGCCGCTGCGGCGGCGGGTCGGCGAGTCGGCGTCCACGCCCACCGCGCCGTCCAGCACCTCGACCGCCGTCGCGCGCTTGTCGCCGTTGTAGCTCACGCGAAACTGCGTGCCGCGCACGCCGGCCACCACGGAAGGCGAGCGGATCTGGAAGCGATCGTCCTTCTTCGTGGCGTGCGTGACCTCGCTGTTCACCTCGCCATGATGGAGATCGACGATGCGGTCGGTCGCGCCCGTGAGCGCCGTTTGACGCAGCGTGGCAAGGTCGAGCGAGGTATCGGGCGGCAGCGCGATATGCGAGCCGTCGGCCAGTTCGAGGGTGGCGAAGCCGTTGTGGCCGGTCTGCACCCGGTCGCCTTCGACGAGGCTCGCGCCGACCGTGAGCGGCAGGAGCGGACCGCTGCGGAACGCATGCTGCACGGGACCGTTCGCGGCAACCACCTTCGCGCTCAGGCCATCCTGGCGCAGCAGCGCGACCGGCACGCGCAGCGTCGTACCCGGCCGGAGGTGGCGCGGCTCGCTCACATGATTGAGGCTCGCGAGCGTCTTCCAGTCGGCGGGATTGCGCAGGTAACGCGTGGCGATGTCGTAGAGCGAGTCGCCGGGGCGCGTGACGTAGGTGGTCATCTCGGGCGGCTGCGCCGGCGCGTGCTCGCGGGCCTCGGCGCCGCGGGGAAGGGCAATGAACGCAAGCGCGAAGGCAAGGAACGGCGCCGCGGTGGCGCGCACCGCACGCACGCCCCTCACGCGTTGTCCCCCTCGATCCGCTCGAGCCGGTAGCCGTAGCCGTAGATCGGCGTGAGGCGATAGCCGTTTTCGGGACGCAGGCCGAGCTTCGAGCGCAGCATGGAAACGTGCGTGTCCATCGTGCGCGAAGGAATGTCGTCGGACTGTTTCCAGATCACGTCGAGAATGTGCGCGCGCGACAGCGGCCGGCTCAGGTGCTGAAACAGCAGCAGCGCGAGATCGAACTCCTTCTGCGTGAGCGCGACGTTGCGGCCGCTCACCGAAGCCTGGCGCGACTTCAGGTCGAACTCGTACTCGCCGAAGGTTTCCTTGAACGCAGGCGTGTGCAGCTGATAGGCGCGGCGCAGCAGCGAATTGACGCGGGCGCTCAGCACCGGCGCCGAGACGGGCTTGACGACATAGTCGTCGGCGCCGGCGTTGAGCATTTGCGCGATGTCGGCCTCGCGGCTGCGGCTCGTCATGAAGAGCACCGGCAGGCGCGTGGAGAGGCTCTGCCGCACCCAGTGCAGCACTTCGTCGCCCGCCATGTCGGGCACGTTCCAGTCGAGCACGAGCAGATCGAACGTCTGCCGCCGAAGCTGCCTGACGAGCTCGCTGCCCTTGGCGAACGCGTGGCAGACGTGGCCCGCCGCGCTCAAGGCCTGGCAGACGAACTCGGTCTGCGCTGCATCGTCATCCAGTACTGCAACTCTCATAGCACCCCGCAACCAGGTTTGTTCTTCATCGTCCTGCGATGGACTGCCTCCCTGCCGCACCGCGCTGCCACCGGGACCATCGCCTGGCGGGCTCTGGCGCGCGCTTCGGCACCGGATCGTCGGCCACCCGCCCTGGCCCTGGCGGCACGCGCAACCCGCCGTGCAGCAAAGGCCGCTACTCTCGCCGCGTCTCGAAAAAAATGGGAGCGCGAGGCCGCGCTCGACTTCGGTGAACAGATCGCTCTCATGTTAATCACTCATGGTAGTCGAATTTGCCTTCGTTCGAACCGGGCCTGGCCGCCTCGCCCGCGGCTGAAGGCGATTCCGCGAGCAGCGCGGTCAGATGGGAGCGCACGTGCTCCCATGCCGCATGCGCATAGTCGGGCTGCAAGGCCGCGCGCGACTGCGCCATGACGAACACGCGCAACACTGTGGACGAACACTGTGTCAGGCGCTCGGCCGCGCCGAAACGCGAAAGGTGCAGCGCTTCGCTGAGCCACGGGAGTTCGGCCGCGCAGGAGTCCGCGTAGGCCTCCATTGCGGCGCGCGCATGGCGGTCGCGCGCGAGGTCGAGTTCGATGCGGTCGAACTCGCGGCCACCGTCGGGGCTGTCCACGCGCGTGCCCGGTGGAAAACGCATACGGCCGGATCGGAAAAACATGTAGCCCCCGTGAAGACAAGCAGGCAGAGCAACGGAAGTGAAGCGGCCAGGCGTTTTTTCGAGGACGCAACAACGTCGAGCCGCTCGCCATGCGCGAAGCGGCAAAAAGAATGCGTTCTGGAGTGCGGAAAAAATGTGGCGACGGCCGCGTGCTGCGCACTGCGTGGTCTCCGGATTCCGCCCCCGGAGTCGGACCGCCAGCGCAGTCATCGTCGTACGCGGCGCGAGCCCCGCTGCCAGCGTCACCGCCCGACGCTGTCAGCGGGCCGCAGCCGCCTCCCTGCACGACGAGGCACGTGCCGCCATCGCCACGTCCACCTCAAAGCACTGGTTTTCCCAGCGTTATCCGGCGAACTCGGGTTCGCTCTGACTTCCTCTTGCTGACTGCGTCGCCAGGTCCCGAGCGAGCCAGCCCCCGTAGCAGAAATCCGTTGCCAGCGGCGCATGCGCGAAGCTCGCGTGGCGCTGGCGGAGCGCGGCCGTGCTTGCACTTGCCGCGACGACGTATTCTCACCTGGGCGCCATGAATTTACTGTCAGGGATTGTTAAATCTGTCAGAACCGACGAAAAGCGGTGAAACGCCGGGCGGATGGCATGGCGCGGGCGATGGCTCCAGTGAGCCCGCGTAACGCCGAGCATGACCGTCACGCCCCTTGATTGATTCGCAATCCTAATTCTCAGCCGGAAAACAGCAGCGGCGGGATTCCCGCCATCGAGATCCCGCCGCTGCAGCGAAGCAACGCGCTATGCGTTAGTGCTCGGTTTGCCGCTCGTTGCCCCGTTCGCCACCCTGGCTGGGACCGTGGCCGCCCTGACCACCCTGAGGCGGCGCAGCCGGCCGCCCCTGCGGCTGTTGGGGCGCGGGCGCGGGCGGGCGCATGCCGCCCTGCGGCTGTTGAGGTGCAGGCCCGGGCGCACGCATGCCGCCCTGCGCCTGTTGAGGTGCGGGCGCGGGCGCACGCATGCCACCCTGCGGCTGTTGAGGTGCGGGCCCGGGCGCACGCATGCCGCCCTGCGGCTGGGGCTCCGGCGGACGCGCATAGCCCTGCGCGGGCGCGCCGGCCGGCGGCCGGCCGCCGAACTGCTGCTGCTCGGGCGGATGCCCCGCCTCGTGGGGACGCATGGTGCCGGGCTGCTCCACGTTGCCAGGCGGGCGTTGCGCTCCGGGCGGCGGTGCGCCGCGCATCGGCTCATTGGGCGCGGGCGGGCGCTCGCCGCCTGGCGCAATCGCGGGCGGACGGCCCGGCGCGCCGTGCCACGCCGGCGCGGCCGGCGGGCGGCCGCGTTCAGGCGGCGGTACATGATCCCATCGATGCTGTTCGCCATACCACGGCCGGTCGCGATAGAAGCTGCCCCAGTAGGCACCGAGCGAGAACGCCACGATCGGCACGCCGATCTCCGCGCCATAGTCGGTGAGCGGCACGTAGTTGCCCTGATACGGATAACTGAGATACCCACCGTAGACCCAGCCGCGCAGTCCCGGCACCGTGACGTCACACCACGAATAGTCGCCCACGCAGCCCATCACGGTGACGGGCTGGCCGGGTCCCAGTTCGGCAACGACGGGATAGTCGCCTGAAGGCCCTGCGTACAGATCCACCGGTTCGCTCGTGTAGGCCGCGGATTGCGCGCTGGCGTCGGACGACGCGAGCACGAGACTGGTTGCGAGGCACGCGCTGGCGAGCGCAGGTACGAGCGCGCGCAGGCGCGTGTTGAAGCGCTTGGACATCGTTTCTCCCTGTTCCAGCTAGTTTGTTTTGCCGCTGCGCAATTGCCGTTCCCGGCCCGTCGTGACGACGGTTCGAGGCTATTCGTTTTCTTCGAAGTAATGCCCGAACTTGACCTGCTTGGTGCGGATATAACGCTCGTTTTCCTCGCGCATCGGGATCGCGAGCGCCACGCGTTCGATCACCGGGAGGCCGTGCTGCCTGAGCGTGTCGAACTTCTTTGGATTGTTGCTCATGAGCTTCACCGACGACACTTTCAGCAGGCGCAGGATCGCCGCCGCCGAATCGTATTCGCGCGCGTCGTCGGGCAGACCGAGGTCAAGGTTCGCCTCGACGGTGTCGCGGCCCTGCTGCTGCAGCTGGTACGCGCGGATCTTGTTCGACAGGCCAATGCCCCGGCCTTCGTGGCCACGCAAATAGAGCAGCACGCCACGGCCTTCGGCGGCGATGTAGCGCAGCGCGAGGTCGAGTTGCTCGCCGCAGTCGCAGCGGTAGGAACCGAACACGTCGCCGGTCAGGCACTCGGAGTGGAGCCGCGTCAGCGTGGGCTCGCCGCTGCCCACGTCGCCCATGACGAGCGCGAGATGCTCGGCGCCGCCGTCCTTCACCCGGTAGACATAAGACTCGAACGTGCCGTAGCGGGTCGGCAGCGTGGCAGTCGCGTCAAGCACGACGCATTCGTTGGCGTTGTCGCCGTCCGCACAGGACGACTCAGGAAGCGTAGGCATGATTCTCGAGCAAAAAACGGGCAAAACCGGCAAGGGGCCGGGTTGAGGTTCGGAACCGGAGTTTACCGCCATTTGCTCCGCCCCGCCGCGCAGCCCCGTAGGGGGAGCACGGTCTGCGCCGCATGCCCTCGGCATAAATGGTGCGACCCCGCGCATACCCCGACGACGCGCGGCACGCCAGCCGCCTATACTGAAAAGGCTTTCCAATGGCTTGACGGGCAATCCACCCGGCTTGCCGCACCGCGCAATGACTGGACAACCAGAAGGACGAAGAGGGTCGCCCTATGACAAGCGTTGCACAGGTACTCAAATCGAAGCCGGAACAGGTGGTGTACACGATCGAAGCCTCCGATTCCGTCTATAACGCAATCCGCCTGATGGCCGATAAGCAGATCGGCGCGCTGCTCGTGACCGACGGTCCGTCGATCGCCGGCATCGTCACAGAGCGTGACTACGCGCGCAAGATCGTGCTGATGGACCGATCTTCGAAAACGACCGCCGTGCGCGACATCATGAGCACGCACGTGCGCTTCGTCCAGCCGGAGCAGACCACCTACGACTGCATGGCGCTCATGACCGAGCGGCGCATGCGCCACTTGCCCGTCATGGACGACGGCAAGCTCGTGGGGATGGTGTCGATCGGCGACCTGGTGAAGGAAATCATCGCCGAGCAGAAGTTCACGATCGAGCAGCTCGAGCATTACATCACCGGCGGGCCTGGCGCCTGACGTAACGCGCCCGCCCCTCCCTCCAGACCGCCAGACGTGAAAAAGCGCCCAATCCCGACGGGGTTGGGCGAAGCCACCTTTCGGCGGCGGAGGTTCCACGCATGAAAAATCGCGCGATGGCTTGCGCGGGCGGCATGCGACAAAGGCGGAACGGTGTCCGCCTTCGCCGGTATCGGTTGGGAGCCAGGCTGGGTGGGGGCGCGGCCGGGTCAACTTGCGAGGGCGTCTGGGCCTGCTCGAAGCGCCCCGGCACCGGCTGGCGCGGGAGCGGCCAGACTGTGGCCGGTCGATGTCGCCTGCGCCGGTGTCTGAGCGACGGCCGTTTGCACCGTTCGCTTTCCCCGGACTTCGGCGCCCCATGACGGCGCGCCCTGCCCGGTTATCCGCTCAGTTGCCCGGGCCGGTCGCCCACGCCGGTAGCCGCTCAGTTGCCGAAGTACACCGACTGCGACGGGCGCACGGTGGCCGGCTGGCCCGACTGCGCCGAACCCGAGGTCGACGGGCCATAGCCGCTCGTTTCGGCTGCCGGCGCTTGTTGCGCCAGCCCTTCCTGCTGGCTCACGCGGGCTTCGGCGGCCTGGATGTCGCTCGGGTACGTCGCGTCGTTGGCGGTAGCCGGGTTGTAGCCGGCCTTCTCGAGCTGGATCAATTCGGACTTCACTTCGGCGCGTGTGACCGGACCGTTGCCTTGCACCTGGGCAAACGAAAGGGCCGGAGCAGCCACGAGGGCAGCGACGATTGCGGCTTGAATCAGGGTACGGGACTTCATGTTCATTACCTCCATCACTTGTTTTATGCCGGCGGCGGTGTCTGCCTGCATCGCCGAACCAGTGATTTCAGTGTATTGAGACAGGAGCCCAGGGGAAACCCTTATTTTGAGAAAATACACTTTCATTCGCGGCAACAATGCCGCGCGCATGCGATATCGCCCGAGCGCCTTGCGGCACGGCGCTTCCCGCGCCTTCCCACGGGGCGCTCGAGCCGGTCACAGCGGGGCGACGCTGCCGTCCAGCAGCTTGCGAGGGCCGCTCACGAACCGGCTGCCCAGTTCGTAGAAGCGCAGCGGCCGGTCCTTCTCGCGCGAGAGCCCGATGCGCGTCGTCACGCCCACGGGCCGCTCGGGTTCGTCCACGCGGCCGATCCAGAGTCCGTGCCCGCGGCACAGGTCCACGCCGTCGAAGGCCGCCGCGATGCCGAACGCCTGCGAGAGCCGCCCCGGCCCGCGCGCGAGATCGCGCAGCGGGACGCCGGGGCGCAGCGCCTCCATCGCGCCGATGCCTTCGAGCGGCTCCAGCGCGCGAAACAGGATGCCCGCGCCCACGTCCACGGCTTCGCTCGACATGTTGAACATCCAGGCGCTGCCGTAGGTCAGCCGCACGTGGGCATGACCGCGCTCGAGGAACATCGCGGCGTTATAGGGCCGGCGTCCGATGTAGGCGTAGCTCGTGGAGTCGCCCACGGGATACGCTTCGACTTCGACGAGCCGCCCGGCCATGCGCCCGCGCGCCAGGTCGCGCACGACGTATTTGCCGACCATGAAGCGCGCCAGCTCGGCGGTGTCGAGCGGCAGGTCGTTGCGGTGCAGTGGCAGGATCGTCATCGTCATCGAAGCGTTCTCGGGGTGATCGGCGCAAGCATCGCGGTTTCGCGGACCGGCAGAGTGTAGCGCTGCCGCGCTCGTCCACTGCTCATCTACCGCTTGGCCACGTGCGGCCGGCCATTGCGCTACCATCGTCCGCATATCCGCGCGAACGGTTCGCGCTACCGAAGGAGCCGCACGATGAACGAACAAAGCGCGATTGAATTCCTCACCACCGTGCGCAAGCCCCTGCTCACGCTGCACAAGGCGATTCTCGACCACGAGCGCAAGGACTACGAACGCGAGTTCGGACCGGTCACGCCGGCGGCCTTCCTGCAGGTGCTCATCAACGGCTCGGGCTTTCGCTGGCTCATGCCGCTCTCGACGGTGATCGCCAACGTCGACGAAACGCTCGACGCCAAGGACGCGAGCCCCGACGATCGCATCGGCGCGGCGCAAGGCGTGGCGGCGCTCTTTTCCGGCGAGGAATCGGCGGAGTTCTACGAGCGCTATCAGGCGTTGTTGCAGGCGAGCCCCGAAATCCTGCACTTGCACGGCACCGTGGCGCCGCTGCTCAACGCCCTGAAGAACTGAGCACGTTTCAGGCGCGCGGCGCCTTGCGGGAAGCCGTGGCCGCCGTTGCCTCCGCGGCCGCACCGCCGCGCTTGCCCTTCGCGGCGGAAAGGCGCCGCCACAGTGTCGTCTTGCTGATGCCGAGCATCTCGCACGCGCGGTCGCGATCGCCGTTGCACGCGTCGAGCGCGGCGCGGATTTCATCGGCTTCGGTGTGGAGGCTGCGCTCGCGCAAGGTGAGCGCGCCCTCGCCTGCCGTCGTTGCAGCGCCACTCGCCGCACCGCGCGACTCGAACACCTCCGGCGCGATCGAGCGCAGCACATCGGGCGTCAGCACCTCCTCTTCCGTATCGGCCAGCTCCACCACCATCCGCTCGACCACGTTCTGCAGCTCGCGCACGTTGCCGGGCCATGCGTGCCGCGCGAGCGCGCCGCTCACCAGCGCGAGCGTGCGCGCCGCGTCTTCGGGCGTGCGGATGCGCACGGCCACGCGCGGCTCGCGGCGCGAGGCCTGGAACAGCAGTTCCGCCGCCAGCAGCGCGATATCGGCGCCGCGCTCGCGCAACGGCGGAATGGCGAGATTGAGAATGTTCAGGCGGTAGAAGAGATCCGCGCGAAACTCGCCCGCTTCGATCTGCTCGGTGAGCGCGCGGTGCGTCGCGGCGACGACGCGCACGTCCACGCGCGTGGGCTCCGTGGCGCCGAGGCGCACCACCTCGCGCTCCTGCAGTACGCGCAGCAGGCGGCTCTGCAACGGCAACGGCATCTCGCCGATTTCATCGAGAAACAGCGTGCCGCGGTGCGCCGCCTCGATGAGCCCCACCTTGCCGCCGCGCCGCGCGCCCGTGAACGCGCCCTCCTCGTAGCCGAACAGCTCGCTCTCCAGCAGCGCCTCGGGAAACGCGCCGCAATTCATGGCGACGAACGGAAAGTCCCGCCGCGGGCTCTCGCGATGAATGCCCTGCGCGATCATCTCCTTGCCGGTGCCGCTTTCTCCGCGGATCAGCACCGTGGCGTCCGACTTCGCATAGCGCCGCGCGAGCTGGCGCACGCGCTCGATGCTGGGCGTCGCGCCGCTCAGGTCGTCCAGCCGGTAGCGCGCGACGAACTGCTGCGTGCGCTGACGCGAGCGCAGCGTGCGGTCGAGCCGCTCCACCGCGCGCGACTCCTGGAAGGTGAGCACGGCGCCCGTCGTCACGCCGTTGTCGACGAGCGGCCCGCGGTGCACGACGTAACTCACGCCGCGCACGGTTTCGAGCGATTCGCCATCGGCCTCGGGCAGCGCGAAGGCGATGTCGGGCGCGAGCGCTGCGAGCGACTGGCCCGCGGCCGCCGCCGGATCGATGCCGAGCACGGCCGCGAGGCGCTGGTTGATCGCCTCCACGCGGCCGCGCGCGTCGAGCGCGACCACGCCGTCGCGCAGATGTTGCAGCACGCTGTCGAGCCGCTGGCGGCGCTGCGTTTCGCGCCAGGTGGCTTGCACGAGATCCAGCGCGTTGTCGAAAGCCGCGCGCACCGACGGGCGCGAGTAGACGAAAAACGGCACGAGCCCGAGCCGGGCCGCGAGATCGTTGACGAGGCCCGGCCCCACGACCGCGCCCACGCCGCGGTCGCGCAGGTCGAGCACGCAGGCTTCGGCGTCCTGCACGGTGCGGTAATGGCCGAAAACCACGTTGATGCCATACGCGCTCGCGAAGCGCTGCACTTCCACGGGCGACTCCCCGTAGGTCACGAGCGCGACGAGTTCGGCCTCGCGCCGCGCGCGAGCGAGCGCCTGCATCACGTCGAAGCCGGTGGGCTGCACGAGCACCACGGGCAGGTCGATGCGCGCCTTCAGGTAGGTGCCGTTCGAGCCCGCCGCCACCACCACATCGGGCCGCTGGTTCGGCCCCGCCGCGGCGATTTCGGCCACCGCTTCCTCGAAGCCGCGCGGCACCACGCGCAGGTCCGCGAGCTCGTCGTATTCGCGGGCGATGTCGCGAAACAGGTCGCGCAAGCGGCTGATGCCCATGGCCCACACACGCGGGCGAATGGCGGAGGAAGCGGGAGCGGGAAAGCGGTTCATGATGTCCAACGATACGGTCGTGACGTCGAGGGCCGGCGCAGCCGAAAGCCGGCCGTCAGCCAGATTTCGCATTATCGCGCGTCGATTTCATTTTTGAAATTGCGATTTCACTATGGAAATCGGGGCGCGTTGCCGGCACGCGCGATTCCGGCGCAAAATCAACGCGTTAGCCTCCTTGCGCGGAGCTGGCACGCTATCTGCAGTATGAGGCGGCGATTCAATTGGAGACATCCCGCATGAACAACAAATCCCCCGCCAGCGCCGGCGCGAAATTCCGCGCAGCCGTGGCCGCCGAACAACCGCTGCAGGTCGTCGGCGCCATCACCGCGTATGCGGCCAAGCTCGCGCAGGCGACCGGCTTCAAGGCCGTTTATCTTTCGGGCGGCGGCGTGGCCGCCAACTCGCTCGGCGTGCCGGACCTCGGCATCAGCACCATGGACGACGTGCTGATCGACGCCCGCCGCATCACCGACGCCGTCGACATTCCGCTGATGGTCGACATCGACACCGGCTGGGGCGGCGCCTTCAACATCGCGCGCACGATCAAGTCGTTCATCAAGGCGGGCGTGGCGGCCGTGCACCTGGAAGACCAGGTGGGCCAGAAGCGCTGCGGCCATCGCCCGAACAAGGAAGTCGTGGCGACCGGCGAAATGGTGGACCGCGTCAAGGCCGCCGTGGACGCTCGCACCGACGACGGCTTCGTCATCATGGCCCGCACCGACGCGGCAGCCGTGGAAGGCATCGACGCCGCGATCGAGCGCGCCGTGGCCTACGTGGAAGCGGGCGCGGACATGATCTTCCCCGAAGCGATGAAGACGCTCGACGACTACCGCCGTTTCCGTGCCGCCGTGAACGTGCCGATTCTCGCCAACCTCACGGAATTCGGCTCGACGCCGTTCTTCACGACCGAAGAACTGAAGAGCGCGAATGTCGATATCGCGCTCTACTGCTGCGGCGCGTATCGTGCGATGAACGCTGCCGCGCTGAACTTCTACGAGACCGTCAAGCGCGACGGCACGCAAAAAGCCGCCGTCTCGACGATGCAGTCGCGCGAAGACCTCTACCGCTACCTCGGCTATCACGCGTACGAAGACAAGCTCGACGCGCTCTTCGCCGCGAAGAAGTAAATCCGCCCACCATATAGTTCACAGATACCTGGAGAGAGGAAGACACCATGAGCGAAGCAGAAAACACCACGCAAGCCGCAGGCGGTTTCAAGCCGAAGAAGTCCGTTGCGCTGTCGGGCGTGGCGGCGGGCAACACGGCACTGTGCACCGTGGGCCGCACCGGCAATGACCTGCACTACCGCGGCTACGACATTCTCGACCTCGCCACCGCGTGCGAGTTCGAAGAAGTCGCGTACCTGCTCGTGCACGGCAAGCTGCCGAACACGGCCGAACTGGCCGGCTACAAGGCGAAGCTCAAGGCGCTGCGCGGCCTGCCCGCCAACGTGAAGACCGCCCTCGAAGCCGTGCCCGCCTCGGCGCACCCGATGGACGTGATGCGCACCGGCGTCTCGATTCTCGGCACCGTGCTGCCCGAGAAAGACGACCACAACCTGCCGGGCGCGCGCGATATTGCCGACCGCCTGATGGCCTCGCTCGGCTCGATGCTGCTGTACTGGTATCACTTTTCGCACAACGGCAAGCGCATCGAAGTGGAAACCGACGACGACTCGATCGGCGGCCACTTCCTGCACCTGCTGCACGGCCGCGCGCCGTCGAAGTCGTGGGTCGACGCGATGCACGTGTCGCTCAACCTGTACGCCGAGCACGAGTTCAATGCCTCGACGTTCACGGGCCGCGTGATCGCTGGCACGGGCTCGGACATCTACTCGGCCATCACGGGCGCGATCGGCGCGCTGCGCGGTCCGAAGCACGGCGGCGCGAATGAAGTCGCTTTCGAGATCCAGTCGCGCTACGAAAACGCCGACGATGCAGAAGCCGATATCCGCGCGCGCGTGGAGAAAAAGGAAGTCGTGATCGGCTTCGGCCACCCGGTGTACACGATCTCGGACCCGCGCAACAAGGTCATCAAGGAAATCGCGAAGAAGCTCTCGAAGGAGCAGTCGAACATGAAGCTGTTCGACATCGCCGAGCGCCTCGAATCGACGATGTGGGAAGTCAAGAAGATGTTCCCGAACCTCGACTGGTTCAGCGCCGTGTCGTATCACATGATGGGCGTGCCGACCGCCATGTTCACGCCGATCTTCGTGATCGCGCGCACGGCCGGCTGGAGCGCGCACATCATCGAGCAGCGCATCGACAACAAGATCATCCGCCCGAGCGCGAATTACACGGGTCCGGAGAATCTGAAGTTCACGCCGATCAGCAAGCGCTGATCGCCGGAGGCGATGCGTCGTAGCGTGACGACATCGCCTTCGATCCCGCGCACCGCCGCTCACAACACATTTGGTCCCCAAGCCGTGAATACCGCCTACCGCAAGTCCCTCCCGGGCACCCGGCTCGATTACTTCGACGCGCGCGAAGCCGTCGAGGCCATCCAGCCCGGCGCCTACGCCACGCTGCCGTACACCTCGCGCGTGCTCGCCGAAAACCTCGTGCGCCGCTGCGCCCCGGCCACGCTCGCCGCCTCGCTGACGCAGCTGATCGAACGCAAGCGCGACCTCGATTTTCCGTGGTTCCCCGCGCGCGTGGTCTGCCACGACATCCTCGGGCAGACCGCGCTCGTCGATCTCGCCGGCCTGCGCGACGCCATTGCCGACCAGGGCGGCGACCCCGCCAAGGTGAATCCGGTCGTGCCGGTGCAGTTGATCGTCGACCACTCGCTCGCCGTGGAATGCGGCGGCTTCGACCCGGACGCGTTCAACAAGAACCGCGCGATCGAAGATCGCCGTAACGAAGACCGCTTCGACTTCATCAACTGGACGAAGAAGGCGTTCAAGAACGTCGACGTGATTCCTCCGGGCAACGGCATCATGCACCAGATCAATCTGGAGAAAATGTCGCCCGTGATCCAGGCGCGTGACGGCGTGGCGTTCCCCGACACCTGCGTCGGCACCGACAGCCACACGCCGCACGTCGACGCGCTCGGCGTGATCGCCATCGGCGTGGGCGGCCTCGAAGCCGAGAACGTCATGCTCGGCCGCGCCTCGTGGATGCGCCTGCCCGATATCGTCGGCGTGGAACTCACGGGCAAGCGCCAGCCCGGCATTACCGCTACCGACATCGTGCTCGCCCTCACCGAGTTCCTGCGCAAGGAAAAGGTGGTGGGCGCGTACCTGGAGTTCCGCGGCGTTGGCGCATCGAGCCTCACGCTCGGCGACCGCGCCACGATTTCGAACATGGCGCCCGAGTATGGCGCCACGGCCGCGATGTTCTTCATCGACGATCAGACGCTCGACTATCTGCGCCTCACGGGCCGCGAGGAAGAGCAGGTCAAGCTCGTCGAAACCTACGCGAAGACCGCTGGCCTGTGGGCCGACACGCTCGCTAACGCGCAATACGAGCGCACGCTGACGTTCGATCTTTCGAGCGTCGTGCGCAACATGGCCGGCCCGTCGAATCCGCACAAGCGTCTGCCCACCTCCGCTCTCGCCGAGCGCGGCATCGCGGGCAAGTGGGAAGAAACGCCGGGCCAGATGCCCGATGGCGCGGTCATCATCGCCGCCATCACGAGCTGCACGAACACGAGCAACCCGCGCAACGTGATCGCCGCCGCGCTGCTCGCGCGCAACGCGAACGCGCGCGGTCTCACGCGCAAGCCGTGGGTGAAGAGTTCGCTCGCGCCGGGATCGAAGGCCGTCGAGCTTTACCTCGAAGCAGCCAACCTGCTGCCCGATCTGGAAAAGCTCGGCTTCGGCATCGTCGCGTTTGCATGCACCACGTGTAACGGCATGTCGGGCGCGCTCGACCCGAAGATCCAGCAGGAAATCATCGACCGCGACCTGTACGCAACCGCTGTGCTCTCGGGCAACCGCAACTTCGACGGCCGCATTCAC
This sequence comes from Paraburkholderia sp. EG286B, assembly GCF_040965655.1. NCBI lineage: Bacteria > Pseudomonadati > Pseudomonadota > Betaproteobacteria > Burkholderiales > Burkholderiaceae > Paraburkholderia > Paraburkholderia sp. EG286B. The sequence continues at coordinate 291,288 of NZ_JBFRCF010000009.1, forward strand.
CCGTATGCAAAGCAGGCGTTCCTCGCCTCGCCGCCGCTCGTCGTCGCCTACGCGATTGCGGGCACGATCCGCTTCGACATCGAACAGGACTCGCTCGGCACGGACAAGGACGGCAAGCCCGTGTACCTCAAGGACCTCTGGCCGAGCGACGAAGAGATCGACGCCATCGTCGCGAAGAGCGTGAAGCCCGAGCAGTTCCGCAAGGTGTACGAACCGATGTTCGCGGCCACCGCGGTAACAGGTGAAACGACCGACCCGCTCTACGACTGGCGCGCGCAAAGCACCTACATCCGCCGCCCGCCGTACTGGGAAGGCGCGCTGGCCGGCGAGCGCACGCTCAAGGGCCTGCGCCCGCTCGCCGTGCTCGGCGACAACATCACGACCGACCACCTCTCGCCTTCCAACGCGATCCTGCTGGACAGCGCAGCGGGCGAGTACCTCGCGAAAATGGGCCTGCCCGAAGAGGACTTCAACTCGTACGCGACGCACCGCGGCGACCACCTCACGGCGCAGCGCGCAACCTTCGCGAACCCCACGCTCATCAACGAGATGGCCGTGGTGGACGGCGCCGTGAAGAAGGGGTCGCTCGCGCGCGTCGAGCCGGAAGGCAAGGTCACGCGCATGTGGGAAGCCATCGAAACCTACATGGAACGCAAGCAGCCGCTCATCATCGTTGCGGGTGCGGATTACGGCCAGGGCTCGTCGCGCGACTGGGCGGCCAAGGGCGTGCGTCTCGCGGGTGTGGAAGTGATCGTGGCGGAAGGCTTCGAGCGCATTCACCGCACGAACCTGATCGGCATGGGCGTGCTGCCGCTGGAGTTCAAGGCGGGCACGAATCGCACGACGCTCGGCATTGACGGTACCGAAACCTATGATGTGATCGGCGAGCGCACGCCGCGCGCCGACCTCACGCTCGTGATCGAACGCCGCAACGGCGAGCGCGTGGAAGTGCCGGTCACCTGCCGGCTCGATACGGCCGAAGAAGTGTCGATCTACGAAGCAGGCGGCGTGCTGCAGCGTTTCGCGCAGGACTTCCTCGAATCGTCACAGGCAGCGGCATAAACGGGAGACGGGCGGCGCAGCGCTCACGCGCGCGCCGCCCTTCGTTTCAGGACAACACATGGCACACGTACCTCAGATCAAGATTCCCGCCACTTACATTCGCGGCGGCACCAGCAAAGGCGTGTTCTTCCGCCTCCAGGATCTGCCCGCTTCGGCGCAGCAGCCGGGCGTGGCGCGCGACAAGCTGCTCATGCGCGTGATCGGCAGCCCCGACCCGTACGGCAAGCAGATCGACGGCATGGGCGGCGCGACGTCGAGCACGAGCAAGACCGTGATCCTGGCCAAAAGCAGCAAGCCCGATCACGACGTCGACTACCTGTTCGGCCAGGTCGCCATCGACAAGGCCTTCGTGGACTGGAGCGGCAACTGCGGCAATCTCTCCGCCGCCGTGGGCCCGTTCGCGATCAGCGGCGGCCTCGTCGACCCGAGCCGCGTGCCCGACAACGGCGTGGCGACCGTGCGCATCTGGCAGGCCAACATCGGCAAGACCATCATCGCGCACGTGCCGATGACGAACGGCCACGTGCAGGAGACGGGCGACTTCGAACTGGACGGCGTGACCTTCCCCGCCGCCGAAGTGCAGCTCGAATTCCTCGACCCGGCCGCCGAGGAAGAAGGCGCGGGCGGCGCGATGTTCCCCACCGGCAATCTCGTGGACGACCTCGAAGTGCCGGGCGTGGGCACGCTCAAGGCCACGATGATCAATGCGGGCATTCCGACGATCTTCGTGAACGCCGAGGCCATCGGCTACACGGGCACGGAATTGCAGGACGCGATCAACGGCGACGCGCAGGCGCTCGAGAAGTTCGAGACGATCCGCGCGCACGGTGCGCTGCGCATGGGACTCATCAAGCATCTCGACGAGATCGCCACGCGCCAGCACACGCCGAAAATCGCCTTCGTGGCGAAGCCGGTGGGCTATACGGCGTCGAGCGGCAAGCGGGTGGAAGCCGGCGACGTGGATCTGCTGGTGCGCGCCATGTCGATGGGCAAGCTCCACCACGCGATGATGGGCACGGCGGCCGTGGCGATCGGCACCGCGGCGGCCATTCCGGGCACGCTCGTGAATCTCGCGGCGGGCGGCGGCGAGCGCAGCGCGGTGCGCTTCGGGCATCCGTCGGGCACGCTGCGCGTGGGCGCCGAGGCGCGTCAGGAAAACGGCGAATGGACGGTCACGAAGGCCATCATGAGCCGCAGCGCACGCGTGCTGATGGAAGGCTGGGTGCGGGTGCCGGGCGACGCGTTTTAAGGCGCGGTTTCAAGAAGTACGCGGTTTGCGGTAATGAAAAAACCGCCCTGACGTTGCAATGTGTCAGGGCGGTTTTGTTGTTCTTGCCGCGCTCAGCCCTGCGGAGAAGAAGGCAAATACGGCATCGGGTCCACCGGCTTGCCATCGCGGCGTACCTCGAACAGCACCGCCACGCGGTCGTTGTTCTCGCTGCCCATCTCGGCGATCTGCTGGCCCTGGTGCACCGTGTCGCCGGTCTTCACGAGCAGACGGCGGTTGTGCGAGTAAGCCGTGAGGAAGTCCTTGTTGTGCTGGACGATGATCAGGCTGCCGTATTCGTTCAGGCCCGTGCCCGCGTACATGACCTTGCCGTCGGCGGCAGCGATCACGGGATCGCCGGCCTTGCCCGCGATCTCGATGCCGCGCGTCGTGCCCGGCGCGAACGGTTCGATCACACGGCCATGCGCCGGCCACACGAGCGCGACGCTGTTCGCGTGGCGCGCCACTTCGGCGGCGACCTGGCGGTTTCCCGCGGCGTTCGCGTTGGCGTTCGCCGTTGCGCCGCCAGCTTGCGGCGCGGCCACCTGGACGGTGATCGTCTGCTTCGAAACCAGCTTGATCGACTGGCCTGCGCGCAGGTGACCGTTCGGCTTCAGGTGATTCCAGGCGGCCAGATCCTTGACCGACACACTGTGCTTTTGCGCGATGCGCTGCAGCGTGTCGCCGCGGCGCACGCGCACGTAAGTCGTTTTCGTCACGACGCGCGTGACGGGCGCACTCGCCGCCTGTTGTGCGGCGCTGGCGTCGGCGCTCGCTGCGTCGGAGGCCGGGGCCGCCGCCGCCGGGTCGGGCTGCGGTTGTTGTTGCGGTTGCTGCTGGTTCATGTCGGCGCAGCCGCCCAGCAGGGCTGCCAGCCCCAACACGGCCCAGAACCCCTTGAGACCGCGCTGGCCGATACGATCGTCTTTCATCATTGCTCTCTCCTGCGGTGCTTGCAGCCGTGCGATGCAGCGAGTGGATGCCCGGGACGGTCTGCTGCGTATGCCGCGCTCCCGCCCCCGTGGCGCTCCGGCTCGCCTGCGCCGGGCTGCTTCGATCTGCATCCAAACCGACTGCATCTCGAACCATAAACATTCAACGCACGCGATCGCTCCATTAACGAACGAGCGTGCCATCTCAAATTCGATCCGGCATTGTAAAGCGCAACTCCACGAAATCAGCCCAGGGAGAACACTTTGAAACAAATGTTAATTAGCCGAATTCTTGCTCGATAAAAACATCGGCAAGGGGCCAGAAGAAACTGCCCAAACCCGCGTCAGGGCGGCGTTCGCCGCGCCGGCATGATCGTGCCCTTTCCCCTGACTTATCGGCACACGTACCGGAAACTTGAAGGGCGCACTGGCGGCGCCCACTGAAAGGCATTTGAAATTGCGCTAATATCGGCGGCGTCAACGTAAACCCGCATGCGGCGGGAACCCTCGCGTATTCTTCAGGTCTTTTCCTGCGTTTGTCGTGCGGCCGCCGCGGTGGCCACGTCACGGTTCCCGGCGCCAGGCGCCCCGCGAACTTCGCCCGAATTCCCGATTTCCCGATTTTTCCAGCCAGGTACTCCCAGCCTCTGCCCGCCCGGCCCGTTTCGCATCACCGGCTGCTTCAAGCGCCCCATACCGGCCCGGCCCGCTGCCCCAACATGCCAAAGTCATCCAACCGTCTAGTCGAACTCGATTTCTTCCGCGGCCTCGTCCTGCTCATCATCGTCGTCGATCACATTGGCGGCAGCATCGTCTCGCGCGTCACGCTGCACGCCTACGCGCTGTGCGACGCGGCCGAGGTGTTCGTCTTCCTCGGCGGCTTCGCCACGGCCACCGCGTGGGCCACGCTGTGCGCACGCCGCACCGAGGCCGCGGCGCGACAGCGCTTCATCAAACGCGCGTTCGAGATCTACCGCGCGTTCGTCGTGACGGCGCTGTTGATGCTGCTCGTCACCGCGATTCTCGTGGCCTGCAACGTCGACGCGCCCAACCTCGCCACCACCGATCTCGACGATCTCACGCTCGCGCCTGCCGCAGCACTGCGCGACATCGTGCTGCTGCGCCGCCAGCCGTATCTGGCCGGCGTGCTGCCGATGTACGCCTGGTTCGCCCTCGCCGCCCCGCTCGCCTTGCCGCTCGCGCGCACGCGGCCGTGGCTGCTGCTGGCCGTGAGCCTTGCGCTGTGGGGCGTCGCGCCGCACCTGGCGCCGTGGCTGCCGCACGTCGAAGACGTGCAATGGGACTTCAACCCGTTCGGCTGGCAGCTGATGTTCGTGCTCGGCGTGATCGCGCAGGCGCAACCCGTGTTCCAGCGCGTGAGCGCGCACCGTCTCGGCACGCTCGTGACCCTCGCCGCACTCGCTGTCGTGGCGGGCGCCGCGATCTATCGCCTGCAACTCGGCAACGTCGCGCTCGACGGCGACTTCAAGCGCAACCTCGCCTGGTTTCGCGTGCTCAACTTCCTTGGCATCGCGTGGCTCACGGCGCATGTCATCCGCCTCGGCTGGGCGAAGCGCGTGGCGCATGCGCTGCCCTGGGTGGGCCTCGTCGGCCGCAAGGGCATGCTCTCGTTCGTGGCCGGCGCCGTGATTTCGCTCACGGTCGACTCGGTGCTCTACTGGTACACCGACGGCTACCTGAACGTGCCGCTCGGCCTCTGCGCCGACGCCGTGGCGATCACCGCGCTGCTGCTCGTCGCACGTGCGTCCGACCCGCTCAAGCGGCTGCTGCCTTCGCGCGCCAAAGCTTCCGCCTGAAACGACGCGGCGCGCAGGCCATGCACTGCGCGCCCGCACACCGATCACGCTTCCGGCGCGCACGAGCGGCTGCTAGCATGATGACCCCGCGCCGCCGGCGCGCCACCGCCCTCGATGTCCCTGCCATGCGCAGACTCCTTCGCACCGCGCTGCTCCCGCTCGCCCTCTCCTGCGCGGCGTTCGTCACGCCAGCGGCGCCTGCCGCGGCGAGCACGATCGTGGTCCGCACGTTCCACGCCGAGGCGCTCAACCGCGAGTGGGCCTACGTGGTATACCTGCCGAACGGCTATCGCGCCGACCAGGGCCGCTACCCGGTGCTCTATCTTCTGCATGGCAACAACGGCGAGCCCATGGACTGGGTCACGCATGGCCAGCTCCAGACCACCGCCGACACGCTGATCGCCCGTCACGAAATCCCGCCCGTAGTGATCGTGATGCCGCAGGGCGGCACCGACTGGTACGTCGACCGCAAGGAGCGGATGGAGACGGCGTTCTTCCAGGATCTGCTGCCCGAGATCGAGTCGCACTTCGCGGTGGACGACGCGCGCGACGGCCGCGCGATCGGCGGCGTTTCGATGGGCGGGTTCGGCGCGCTGCGCTATACGCTGGAGCACCCCGACATGTTCTGCGGCGCGCTGCTGCTTTCCCCGGCGGTCTATGCGGGCGACCCGCCGCCCAGTTCGGCGGCGCGTCACGTGGGCGTGTTCGGCGATCATCAGTTCGATGCGCAGATCTGGCGCACGCTCAACTATCCGGCGCTCTGGAAGCCGTATTTCGCGCAACCCCGGCGCGTGCCGTTCTTCATCGCCGCCGGCGACGACGACCTCGTGATCCAGGCCGAGTCGTCGCTGCTCTATACGCGGCTGCGCGAGGCGGGCAATACGGCGGCACTGCGCATCGTCGATGGCGGCCACGTGTGGCCCGTGTGGCGCGAACTGCTGCCGGCGGCGCTCAAGTACACGCTCGGGTGCTTCCGCTGAGCGAGGCGCGCGGCGGACCTCGCCGCGCCATGAGCGTAACCGAGCGTTACTCCGCCCAGTTCACCCAAAGCACCATCAGCACGGTCATGAGCGCCGGGCCGATGAAGATGCCGATCAGCCCGAAGGTCGTCGCCCCGCCCAGAATGCCGAACAGCACGAGCAGAAACGGCAGACGCGTGGAATTGCCGATCAGCACCGGCCGCACGAAATGCTCGGCGACGAACACCACCACGAAGCCCCATACCGCGAGCGCAGCCGCCGCGATCAGCGAACCCTGGATGACGAGCCACAGCGCCGCGCCGCCGAACACGATCGGTGCGCAAAACGGCAGCATAGCCGCGATGGCGGTGACCGTGCCCAGCAGCGCTGCATGCGGCACGCCGGTCGCGATATAGGCGGCGGTCAGCAGCACGCCCTCGCCCAGCCCCACGACCACGAGCCCCGTGACCGTGGCGCGCACGGCGGCAGCCATGCGCTGCAGGAGTTGCGCGCCGTCGGCGCCGAAGGCACGGCGCGCACCGCGCATCACCGTCGCCGAGAGTCGCGGACCCGCCCGGAAGATCACGAACAGCGTGACGAGCATGAAGCCGAACGTCATCGTGGCGTGGGCGGCGCGCGCACCGAAGTGGCGGCCGAACGTGGCGATGGTGTCGCCGTGCAGGTTCTTCATCGCCGGGGACGCCTTGAGCGGCTGGGCGAGATTGGCCTGCCACCAGTCGCTCACCTGGCGGCTGCCGACCGGCAGATGCGCGACGAAGTCGGGCACCGGCACGCCGTTCTCCTGGGCGTCGCGCAGCCAGAGGTAAAGCTCGTGAGCCTCGCCGCCGGCCTGAATGGCCGTGACGGCGATCGGCAGGAGCACGAGCAGGCCGATCGCGGCCGTGAGCAGCGTGGCGATCAGCGTCTTGCGGCCCTTGAACGGGGCGCGGCGCTCGATCGCCTGATAGGCGGGCCACAGGACGATGGCAAAGACGCTCGCCCAGGCCACGGCGGGCACGAACTCGCGCACGATCCACAGTGCCAGCAGGACGAGCGTGGCGTACAGCACCGCGGAGGCGGCGCGCTGGATTTTCTGCTCGTTTGCGGAGTTCGGAGCAGGCGGACGATGAATCATGTAACCTCGTGAAAATTCAAAAACAGGGGCCCGGTTTCGTGGCTGCGCAGGTGCGGTGCCACCAGCCAGCGCGGTGCAGCAATCAATCCGGCCGGGCCAGTCTTTCCTCAGATCCCGATCCGCGCCAACCGTTCCGTCCCCACCCTGGAACGCCATTCAGGCGCCCGTTTTCGGGCCACTCGATGTCGCGCCACGTACAACAGTGCGTTGCACAAATTCGAGATGTCGACCCCCAATCCGCCGCAAACCCCCATTCCTTCGTGAATCGCAACGTGTCGCAGGATGATTGTTGCTGATAATGGAATAGTGTTTCAACGGCGACAGAATGGCACTTGTCAGCGCGCGGGACTACATTCGCGGCACCACACTTACGGAGCCGACAATGAAGAAAAAAGCGTGCCTCTCGCTTGACGGAGCCAACGGTGAGCGCATCGAAATACTCGAGCAGACGGATACGGCGCTGGTGATCCGCTGGGTCGAACCCGGTCGCTGCCATTATGGCGAACAGCGCTGGCGCCGCCGCTCGGCGCATTCTTCGGGCACCTGCGCCGTGTCGCGCCGCAAGATCCGCCGCGGTGACGCCGTGTTCAAGCCGGCCGAACGTCCCGCACCGCTCAACGCCTCCGTCATGATCGCCGCCGAAGTGTTCGGCGCCCTCATCGGCGCAGAACTGCCGAAGTAAGCGCGGCGACGTCGCCCGCGGCCTCAACGAGGCGCGAGCGAGATAGCCCGCGCGGCATGCCGCGGCGCGAAGCCCGCCGAGGCGGCGCACAACGCCGCCACGCGCCCGAGCACATCGGCGTCGAAGGCCGCCGCGTGCGGGCCCGAGCGGTCCACGTGCAAGAGCAACTGCTCGCTCGCCGAGACGGGCGAGCCGCCCGCTTCGTCAAAATCGCCCGCGAACATCTCCAGATACAGGCGCACGCGTTTCGCGTCGTGCTCGATCACCCGGACGTCGACGCGCACCGGCGCACCCTCCTTGATCTCGCGGAGATAGTTCAGGTGCGCCTCCAGCGTGTACATCGACCGCCCGCGCGCCTCGCGCGCCGCCGCGTCGAGCCCGATGGCGTCGAGGAGCGCGTCGGTCGCGTAGCTGTAGATCAGCATGTAGAACGCGTCGCGCAGATGGCCGTTGTAATCGACCCACTCCGCGCGCACCGTGTCGCGGTAGACCACGGGCGCCGTTTCGTTCGTCATCCAGTCTCCCCTCGCGTCTCCACATTCGGTGCCCGCATGCAAGCGGGAGCAGTGTAACCGCAGACCCGCCTCGTGCGCCGCGACGCCGGCAGGCTCCGGCGCCGCCGCATGCGTGCTCGCGTCGCCGTGCACGCCGCGCGCCGCTGGGGTAAGGTTGAACGGTCGCGGCGCAGCCGCCGCCCTTCCAACGCCCTTCAACCGCCGCCTCCCGCGCGGCGCTTCGCGAGGCCCGGCCATGGCAGAAAACACGCCCCCGCTCCCGTTTCCCCCGCAGCAGTTCTCGCTCGACGTGATGCTCGAGAAGTACGCCAAAGGCGACGAGCAAACCGCCGACGACGTCTACCGCCGCGTCGCGCGCGGCGTCGCGCAGGTCGAGCCGCCCGCGCTGCGCGCCGAGGTCGAGGCGCGTTTCGTCGACAATCTGCGCAACGGCGCGCTGGGCGCGGGGCGGATCATGAGCGCGGCGGGCGCCGGCATCGAAGCCACGCTGATCAACTGCTTCGTGCAGCCGGTCGGCGACAGCATCCAGGGCATGGACGCCGAAGGCCGCCCCGGCATCTACGTCGCGCTGCTGCAGGCCGCCGAGACCATGCGGCGCGGCGGCGGCGTGGGCTACAACTTCTCGGCGATCCGGCCGCGCGGCGCGTTCGTGCATTCGACGGGATCGAGCGCATCGGGGCCGTGCAGCTACATCGACGTGTTCGACGCCTCGTGCCGCACCGTGGAAAGCGCGGGCGCCCGGCGCGGCGCGCAGATGGCCGTGCTCGACTGCGATCACCCCGACCTGCCCGAATTCATCGAGGCCAAGCATTCGAAGGGGCGCTGGAACAACTTCAACGTCTCGGTCGCGGTGACCGACGAATTCATGCGCGCCGTGGAAAACGACGCGCCCTGGCAGCTCGTGCATCGCGCCGAGCCCTCGCCCGCGCTGCGCGCCTCGGGCGACCTGCGGCGCCGCGACGACGGCCTGTGGGTCTACGCCGAGACGCGCGCCCGCGCGCTGTGGGACGCGATCATGCGCTCGACCTACGACGTGGCCGAGCCGGGCGTGGTGTTCATCTCGCGCATGAACGAGGACAACAACCTGCGCGCGCTCGAATCGATCCGCGCGACCAACCCGTGCGGCGAGCAGCCGCTGCCCGCGTACGGTTGCTGCAACCTCGGACCGCTCGACCTCACCCGCTTCGTGATCGACCCGTTCGCGCAGATGCGCGGCGGCAAGGCAGATTTCGACTGGAATCAACTCGCCGTTCGCACGGGCACCCAGGTGCGCTTTCTCGACGACGTGCTCGACGCGACGCTCTGGCCGCTGCCCGAGCAGCAGGCGGAGGCGGCGGCCAAGCGGCGTATCGGCGTGGGCTTCACGGGACTCGGCGACACGCTCGTGATGCTCGGCATCCGCTACAACTCGCCCGAAGGCTGCGAATTCGGCGCGCGCGTGGGGCGCACGATGCGCGACGCCGCCTATCGCGCCTCCGTCGAACTCGCGCGCGAGCGCGGCGCGTTTCCGCTTTTCGACGCGAGGACGTACCTCGAAGAAGGCACCTTCGCCTCGCGCCTGCCCGATGACCTCAAGGGCGAGATCCGCGCGCACGGCATCCGCAACAGCCATCTGCTGTCCATCGCGCCCACGGGCACGGTGAGCCTCGCGTTCGCCGACAACGTCTCGAACGGCATCGAGCCCGCGTTCTCGTGGACCTACCAGCGCACGCGCCGCATGGCCGACGGCAGCCGCGAAACGTTCAACGTCGAAGACCACGCGTGGCGTGTGTTCCGCGAACTGGGCGGCGACGTGAGCGCACTGCCCGCGTACTTCGTGAGCGCGCTGGAAATGAGCGCACAGGAACACGTGGCGATGATGGCGGCCGTGCAGCCGTACGTCGACACGTCGATCTCGAAGACCGTCAACGTGCCCGCCGACTATCCGTTCGAGGACTTCGAAAACCTCTATCTCGACGCATGGCGGCGCGGCCTCAAGGGACTCGCGACCTACCGCCCGAACGAGACGCTCGGCGCGGTGCTGCAAACGCTGCCTCCCGAAGCGGCGGCAACGGCCGACGATGCGCTCGGCGACGCCCTGCTCGACCCGCTGCGCGTGGCGATCGACCATCGGCCCAAGGGCGAGCTGCCGGCCGTGATCGAGAAGATCGAATACATCACGCAGACGGGCAAGGTCTCGCTCTACGTGGCGGTGTCGTTTCTCGAAGTGACGGGCCAGGTGGGCGGCGAAGCGGTGACGATCGAGCGGCCCATCGAATTCTTCATCCCCGTGGGCCAGCGCGACGAGCAGCAGCAATGGATCACGGCGACCATGCGTTCGCTCTCGCTCGCGGCGCGCGGCGGCTTCGTCGCGCGCAATCTGCAGGACTTGCGCAAGGTGTCGTGGGATCGCGGCCAGGTGCGCTACGGCGAGACGCAGCGTCTGGACGGCCGGCGCATTCCGCTGTGGCACGACTCCGAGGTCGCGGCCATCGCCTACGCGATCCAGCAGATCCTGCACCGGCGCGGCTTTCTCGATGCCGAGGGGCGGCAGGTGCCGTCGCGGCTGCTCGCGCAGCGGCGTGACGGTGCACTGGCCGCGCAATTCACCGGCAACGCGCGGGCCGGCGCGGATCAGCCCGGCGACCAGGTGCTCGACGGCGACAACGCGCTGCCCGCCGATACCCAGCACGCGTTTGCCCACGCGATGCTCGGCCGCAAGTGCGGGTCGTGCGGGGCGAACGCGGTGATCCGCAAGGACGGCTGCGACTTCTGCACGGCGTGCGGTGAGATCGGGACGTGTGGTTGAACACGGCGACGCGCTCGAGAAAGCGTTGAGGAAGCCCTATGACTGCAGGCTTTCGGTAATGCGCCCGCTTGCCGTCACCTGGTCCAGCCTCGCGACCAACTCGTGGACCGTATCGATATTGTGGACACCCGGGCAGGCAGACGGCCCTGTGATCGATGCCGGCCTGCCGCATGCCAGCATGAGGATCGGCACCAGCGGCGCGACGCTGACCACTTCCTCGACGAACAATGGGGCGCGCCACGCCATCTGCTCCGGGTAGATGATCACCGCGGCGGGCTGCTGATCCTCGATGGCGCGCTCCAGCTCCTGGAGCGTACTTACGGAGTTCGCGTGATAGCCTTCCGCGCGAAGCAATACGGTCAGCGATTTCCTGAACAGATCGGAGTTGCTGAAAACCACGACGGTGACAAGACGGCGACGCGTCAATTGCCGTGCAATCCCCTGGCTTCGCAGCCGAAGTTCACACGAACGCAGGACCACCCTGGCGAGATCACAGGCTTTGCGCGCCTCGTTGGCCTGAGGAGAGTCGGCCGAATAGCGGAGTATGACGCGTTCGAGCACGGCGGATCTTGCCTCGAGCAATTCCAGGGCAAGATCGAATTCCCTCTCGAGCGCGCCACCATTGAGCTGGGAACCTGCCATGTCATCTCCCGCGACCGTTTCATCACGGACGGCTATTCCCATTCTAGTCAAGATTGCAGCCGACTTACGCGGCCGACCGCGCATGCCAGCTATCGCCTGGCCGCCTGCTGTTCCGGTGCAAGCGCACGCCTCGCGTTCTTCGACGCCGCATCGACCACCACGTTGAAGTTGCTTTGCGCGACTTCGACGGCCTGCTGCCCCGTGTTCCCTAGCGTCTGGTACAGCGTATTGGCCGCCGTCATCGCGGAATTGAATGCCGCCACCGCCGCGTCGGAGCCAGCCGGCGCGTTGCGGGTCGCTTCGTCGAAGAACGTCTGGGCCCGCTGCATACATTCTTGCCCTTCCACCTGAGCCGCTCTGAGCACTTCGGCCTGCGCCGACGACATGATGCCGAGAAACTCGCGGTTATAAGACTGGACCCTCTCGGCCAGCGGGGCGCCGAGCGCGCCCTGAAGGGTCACCCAGTCCTGCGGATTGTCCACCGTGCTCTGCGCGAACGCCAACGCTTCTTTCAGCGTCGCTCGCGTGAACTGCGCGTTGAGTTCGACGAGCTTGCCGATGCCCTCGACCATCGCGGCGGCCAGACCATAGGCGACATCGAGATTGACACGCTGTGCGCTTGCAGCCATCTCCTGGACTTGCATGATCGGTCGTCTCCTGAATGAATTGAATTGGCGTGAGCGAGCGCCTTTCCGCCGGGTCATCGGCTGGCAGCATCGCGTTGTTGGAACGTCATGCCGGAAGCGGCACGACAAGGCGCGTCGACCGTGTGCCGGTCAACGTTTTCGCGTCATGGCCTGCAGCAGGGATTCGCCTTCCTCCGTCACACGCGGACGGGGCCCACCCGTGGCCAGGCGCTCGAGTGCCACGAGCTGTTGCTCGAGCAGCGTGTCGAGGTCCTCGCGGTCCATGTCGATCTGGTCAGGCGATGACTTGACCAACATGAGCGTCGCAAATTCGTGAGGGCTCAGCACTGATGTCTCCTGGAATTTTGATGAGGCCTGGCCGAGAAACGCTTGAATGAGGCGTGTATGAGCATAGGCCCCGGATGACCGAAAAGTACACAACGGCCACATGTTCGTAAATCTGTCTTTACGGACGGCCGCTGCCGGTCTGGGCCAGCAAGATTCCTGCTGTCGAGGCCCGCGAAAAGCGCAACGAAGGCATGAGATTTGCCCAGCAAAGTCGTTGCCTGGCTTACGGCTTTGTCAGGGGCAGAACTTTCCTCCCATCCCCAAGGTAGTCCGCAAACCCCTGCGCCAACGCATTCGCCTCGCCACTGCGCACGAGTCTTAGCACCTGCGATTCATAAGGATTGCTGGTCAATGGGCGGAATACCACGCGCCCGCCGCCCGCCGCCCCGAGCGCGGCGGGGACGAGCGCGACGCCCATGCCGAACTCCACCATCGTCACGACGGTCTGCCAGAGCCGCGCTTCATGGCGAATCTGCGGGCTGAATCCGGCCTCCACGCAGGTCGCGATGATCTGGTCGTGATAATGCGGCGACACCGAGCGCGGGAACAGGATGAACGGTTCGCGCGCGAGCGTGCCCAGTTCGATACGGCGCCTGCGCGCGAGCTTATGCCCTTCCGGCAGACAGCAGAGAAACGGCTCGGCAAACAGCCGCTCCGATTGCACCTCGGCCGGGAAGCGCCCCCAATGCGCAAAGCCGAGATCGATCTGCAGGCGCTGCAGCGCCTGCACCTGCTCGGCCGTGTTCATCTCGCGCAGCACCACTTCCACGGCGCGATGATCGGCCTCGAAACGCCGCACCGCCTCCGGCAGCCCGCGATACAGCATCGAATTGACGAAACCGATGCGCAGCCGCCCCGCCAGCCCGTGCGCGGAGCGCGCCGCGATGCGCCGCACTTCGTCGGCCTGCTCCAGCAGCCGCCGCGCCTCTTCGAGCAGCACGTTGCCCGCGTTGGTCAGCGCGACGGCCTTGTTGGTGCGTTCGAGCAGTTGCACGCCTAGCTGCTCCTCGAACTTGCGGATGTCGAAGCTCAGCGCCGGCTGCGAAATGAAGAGCCGGCGCGCCGCGCGCCCGAAGTGCAGCTCTTCGGCTACCGCCACGAAATAGCGCAGTTGCTTGAGTTCCATGGCGGCCTCCTTCGGCGTGTTATCGATAGATGGCGTTTATCGTACATGACATCGGTTGTATTGGACCGTTATCGAAGCCGCGCCTAAGCTACGCCGAATCGCAGAGCAAAACAGCATGGAGACAGCACACGATGAGCGATCGCCCCGCCTTCGCCACCCAGTCCGCACAGGCCCCGCAGACCGCCCCGGCAAGCGGTTCGGCCAACATCCCCGATAGCCGCGGCATCAACTTCTACACAAGCGACCCCGGTTTCGCGCCCCTTTTGCGCAGCTATCTGGGCGATGCCGCATTCGGCGCGCTCGAAACGCGGCTCGTCGCACTCGGCCAGCGCGCCTCCGACGAACTCGACGCGTTCGCGCTCGTCGCCGACAAGCACCCGCCCGCGCTCGAGGCGCGCACACGCAGCGGCGAAGCGATCCAGCGCATCGACAAGCATCCCGACTACGTGGCGCTCGAACGTGTCGCCTACGCGGAGCTCGGCCTCGCGGCCATGAGCCATCGCGAGAACGCGCCCGCGCCGCTCGTCAAATACGCGCTCACGTTTTTGTTCGTGCAGGCCGAATTCGGCCTGTGCTGCCCGGTGAGCATGACCGACTCGCTCACGCGCACGCTGCGCCGCTTCGGCTCGCCCGACCTCGTTGCGCGCTACTTGCCGATGCTCGCCTCGCAGGACTTCGACACGCTCTACCAGGGCGCGATGTTCATGACCGAGCAGGCAGCGGGTTCGGACGTGGCGCGCATCGCCACGCGCGCCACGCGTGAGCGCGACGCGAATGGCGAGGACGTGTGGCGTCTTTACGGCGACAAGTGGTTCTGCTCGAACGCCGACGCCGATCTCGCGATGGTGCTGGCGCGCCCCGACGACGCGCCGCCCGGCATCAAGGGCCTCGCACTGTTCCTGCTGCCGAAGACGCTCCCCGATGGCACGCGCAACGCCTATCGCATCGTGCGCCTGAAGGACAAGCTCGGCAGCCGCTCGATGGCGAGCGGCGAGATCGTGCTCGAAGGCGCGCAGGCGTACCTGATCGGCGAGGTGGGCCGCGGCTTTCATCAGATGGCGGACATGATCAACATGTCGCGGCTGTCGAACGGCGTGCGCGCGGCGGGCCTCATGCGCCGCGCCGTGACCGAGGCGCTGCACGTCGCGCGCAACCGCGAAGCGTTCGGCCGCAAGCTCATCGAAATGCCGCTGATGCAGCGTCAATTGCTCAAGATGATGCTGCCCGCCGAACAGGCGCGCTCGATGTTCATGCGCATCGCCACGCTGCTCGCGAGCGCCGATGCCGGCGACGCGCTCGCGGCGAAGTGCGTGCGCGTTCTCACGCCGCTCATCAAGTTCCGCGCCTGCCGCGACGCGCGCCGCGTCACCGGCGACGCCATGGAAGTGCGCGGCGGCGTGGGCTATATCGAGGAGTGGAGCGACCCGCGCCTCGTGCGCGACGCGCATCTCGGCTCGATCTGGGAAGGCACGAGCAATATCGTCGCGCTCGACGTCGCGCGTGCGGCGAAGCGCGAAGGCGCGCTCGAGGCGCTCACGCAGCACGTGCACGCGGAGCTTGCGCAAAGCGGCCTGCCCGAAGCAAGTACCGCGCTCCTGCGCGACGTGTTCGACCGCGCGGGCGCTGCGCTCGTGAGCGTGGCCGAATGCGGCCGCGACGAATCGGTGCGCCAGGCCGCGAGCGCGCTCTATCACGCCACGACGGCGGCCCTGATGGCCTGCGAAGCCGCGCAGATTTCGCACGACGCCGCGGATTACCGGCGCCTCGCCTTCGCGCATCTGCTCTTGCGCCACAAGCTGCTGCCGCGCGACCCGCTCGCGCTCGACGAACGCGACGAAAACGCCGCGACGCTGCGTGCGCTCGTGGACGAACGAGCGTTGACGCTCGAGCAAGCCATGCAACTGATTCCGGCACATCGAGGCGACGCGCGATGAATACAACTCAGGGATCCGCAGCAACCCCGGTGAACGGCGCGCTGCATGGCCTGCGCGTGATCGATCTGAGCCGCGTGCTGGGCGGTCCGTACTGCACCCAGGCGCTCGCCGATCACGGCGCCGAAGTCATCAAGCTCGAACCGCCCGACGGCGACGAAACGCGCGGCTGGGGCCCACCCTTCGTCGGCGATACGGCGTCGTACTACGTTGGCGTGAACCGCAACAAGCAGGGCATCGCCGTCGACCTCTCGCGCGAAGAGGGTCGCGCGATTCTGTGGCGGCTGCTCGAAGGCGCGGACGCGCTGGTCGAAAACTTCAAGCCGGGCACGCTCGCGCGCTGGGGCATGGACTACGAGCGCGATCTGCGTCCCCGTTTTCCCCGCCTGATTCACTGCGCAATTTCGGGCTTCGGTCCGGACGGCCCGCTCGGCGGCCTGCCCGGCTACGACGCCGCGATTCAAGCGATGGCGGGCCTGATGAGCGTGAACGGCGAGCACGACGGCCCCGCGCTGCGCATCGGCCTGCCGATCGTGGACATGGTCACGGGGCTAAACGCGCTCGCCGGCATCCTGCTCGCGCTGGCCGAGCGTGAAAATAGCGGCCTCGGGCAGTCGGTGGATATCGCGCTTTACGATTGCGGCGTGTCGCTCCTGCATCCGCATCTGCCGAACTATTTCGGCAATGGCCGCACGCCGCAGCGCAGCGGCAACGCGCACCCGAACATCGCGCCGTACGACAGCTACGCGACGGGTAGCGCGCCCATCTTCCTCGCGGTGGGCAACGACCGCCAGTTCGCGAAGCTCTGTGCGCACCTGGGCGTGCCCGGCCTCGCCGACGACCCGCGTTTCGCCGACAACCGCAGCCGCTGCGCGCATCGGCCGGAACTCAAGGCCGCGCTCGAAGCGCGGCTTGCCGCGCACGACTGCGAGCCGCTCGCGCGCGACCTGATCCGGGCCGGCGTGCCGTGCGGCCCCGTGCAGACCGTCGACGCCGTGGCTGCGCATCCGCACACGCAGCACCGCCGCATGATCGTCGAGATGGACGGCTATCGCGGCACCGGCGCGCCCGTGAAGCTCTCGCGCACGCCGCCGACCTATCGCACGCGCCCGCCCGCGCTCGGCGCCGACACGCGTGCCGTGATGGATGCGCTAGGCATCGACGCCGATATGCAGCAACGGCTCTTCGAAGCCGGCATTGTCAAGGATCCCGAAACGACGCCAAGCGCCTAGCGTTCCATCCCACCCCAACGGAATACAGACCGGCCCAAGCCGGCTCACCCCGATCCAGGAGACAAGCATGACCCGCCCCGGCACTACCCCTGCGCGCCAGCCCGCGCGCGCTTCGCTCGCCGCCTTTGTCGGCACCACCATCGAGTGGTACGACTTTTATATCTACGCCACCGCTTCGGCGCTCATCTTCGGCAAGCTCTTCTTCCCCTCCCACGAGCCGTTCTACAGCACGCTCGCCTCGTTCGGCACCTTCGCCGTGGGCTTCTTCGCGCGCCCCTTCGGCGGGCTCGTGTTCGGGCATCTGGGCGACCGTATCGGCCGCAAGAAGGCGCTCGTCGCGACGCTGTCGATCATGGGCGTCGGCACCGTGGGCATCGGCTTTTTGCCGACCTATGCGAGCGCCGGCGCGCTCGCCCCAGCGCTCCTCGTGCTGCTGCGCGTGGCGCAAGGCATTGCGATCGGCGGCGAATGGGGCGGCGCAGTGCTCATGGCCGGCGAGCATGCGCCCAAGGAAAAGCGCACGTTTCTCGCCTCGTTTGCGCAACTCGGCAGCCCGGCCGGCCTCATTCTCGCGCTGCTGGCGTTTCGCAGCGTCGCGCATCTCGGCCGGGACGCACTCTTTGCCTGGGGCTGGCGCTTGCCGTTCATCGCGAGCGCGGTGCTGCTCGTGGTGGGCCTGCTGATCCGCTCGGGCGTGGGCGAGTCGCCGGAATTCGAGGCGATCCGGACGCAGCGCCGCACCGCCGCGACGCCGATCGTCGAAGTGCTGCGCGATTCGTGGCGCGCCGTGCTGCTGTGTCTCGGCGCGAATGTGATCGGCGTGGCGGGCGCGTGGTTCGTCAACACCTTCATGCTCAACTACACGACCCAAACGCTCGGGCTCGACCGCGGGCTGATTCTGGATTGCCTGTTCATCGTCGCGTTCATCCAGCTTTTTACGCAGCTCTTTTCCGGCTGGTTTGCCCAGCGCGTGGGCGCCGGTCGCTTCCTCGTGCTGGCCGCCGCGCTGGCCATGATTTCGCCTTACCCGATGTTCGTGCTCGTCTCAACCGGCCGGCCGATCGCCATCGTGGTCGGCATTGCGATTGCGGTGATGTGCATGTGCAGCTCGTACGCGGTGATGGCGGGCTTCATGACGAATGCGTTCCCGGTGCGCGTGCGCTACTCGGCGATTTCGATCTCCTACCAGTGTTGCGCGGCGCTCGCGGGCGGCCTCACTCCCCTCGTCGGCACGCTGCTCGCGCATGACTATCCGGGTCAGTGGTGGCCGCTGGCGCTGTTCTATAGCGCGCTCGCGGCCATTTCGCTCGTGTGCATCGCGGTGCTGCAGCGCAAGCAGTCGTCGGCCACCCAAAGCGACGTGGCGCTGGCGTTGCAGGACTAACGCTCTGCTACACGGCCGCCGCTACCGCCGCTATCAGCCCGTTCAGCGCAACGCGCCAGGCTTCGCTGTTCGGGCCTTCGGTCAGCAGCGCGCCGACCACCTCCCGGTGCAGCGCATCGCGTTGCGCGCCGGCCGGCAGAATATCGCCGAAGCCCGCCAGCGACTGCGCGAGCGGCGTGCTGCTGCCCTCGCCCTCTTCGCGCGTCAAGGCGCGCAAGAGGTGTTGCGCCGCTTCGGGCACCGCCGCGATCATGAGCATGCGCTCTTCCCAGTTCACGAAGCGGGCGAGCCGCGCCAGGAGGCCTTCCGTTCCGGCGCCGCTTTCGACGTTCGCGGTCGCGGCGAAGGCCGGCGTCGTGTCGAGCCATTCGATGAGACGTGTGCCTTCCATCGGCTTCGCGATGCCATAGCCCTGCGCGCCGTCCACGCCGAGAATGGCGAGCGCGCGAAGGAGGTCGAGCGTATCGACGCCTTCCGCAAGCACGCGCCTGCCCAGCGAATGGCCGAGGCGCGTCAACTGATAGATCACGCGCAGCGTACTGAGCGCGTCGCCGCCGCTCACCTTCACCATCTCGCGGTCGAGCTTGATCCAGTCGAACGGCAATTCACGCAGGCGCGTGAGGCCGCTATGCCCGGCGCCGAGATCGTCCTGCGCGAGCAGCACACCCAACTCGCGGAACTTCGCGAGAATGGCGCGCTGCCCCTGGCTCAGCGACAGTGCTTCGTTCTCCAGAACTTCCAGCGTGAGCCGCGCAGCCGGGCAACGGTGCGCGGCCAGCGCGGTGCGGGTGGCCTCGAAATAGCGGATGTCGTTGAGCGCCGCCGGCGGCAGGTTGATCGAGACGTCGAGGTCGCGGCCCTGGGCGTACCAGCGTTCGCGGTCGGCAAGCGCCTGCTCGATGCCGCGTGCGAAGAGCGCGAGCAGATCGTCGGAGGAGAGCGCCGAGAGGAACATGTCGGGCACGAGCAGGCGCTCGCCATCGCGCAGACGCGCCAGCGCTTCGACCTTGGTCGCCCTGCCCGTTGCGAGGCTGAGCAGCGGCTGATAGTGCATTTCCAGCGCGCCGGTGCGCACGAGCGCCGCCCAATGCTGGCGCACGCTCACCGGCACGGCGGCGCTCAGGCCGTCGTTGCCGGCGATACGCATCGCGGCGCAGCCGAGCAACGTTTGCAGCAAATCGACGAAGGCCACCTGATCGGGCCCGACGAAGCCGCCCGGCAACGCGCTATACAGACTCAACACGGCGAGCGGCGGCTGTCCGGGCGCGGCCAGCGGAATCGCCACCGAAGAGCGCACGCCCTCGCGCGCCGCGAGATCGCGCCACGGCGCGACGAGCGGATCGGTCTGATAGTTCACGACGCGCTCGGGCTTGCCGTTGCGCCACGCGCGCCCGATGGCGCCCTGCCCTTGCGGATGATCGGCGCGCACGCTGATTTCCCGATCGTGCGCGGCGAGCACGTTGAGCATGCCGCCTTCGGTCTTGCCGCCCGCGCCGGCCTCGAAATGGAAAATGCCCGCTGCGTCGGGACGGCCGATGGTGCAGGCGCTCACTTCGTCGTGCGCCGCCAGCGCGGCGATCACCTGGTCGATGAAATTCGTGTAGCTACCCGCCTCCCACACAAGACGCGTGATGCGCAACAGCGCCTCCTGCTGCGAGTCCTGGACCGCCTGGTACGCCTTGAGTTGCCACGCGAGGTCCGTGGTCAGGCGGCGCGCGTAGAGCGAGAGTTGTTGCGTGCTCACGGTTCGGCCGACGTCCGCGTAGAGCAGCTCCTGAAGAATGCCGCGGCTGCGCACGAGTTCTTCCTTGTCGAGCCCGACGATGGCATGAATGCGGCCGATGCGCTGCGCCATGTCCTCGTGCTCGCGCGCGGTCAGACCGAGGCTGGCGAGGGCAAGGAGATTCTGGATCTGCCGCGCCTTGAGGTGCGCGAGTTCCGCAGCCGAGAGCATTTCGAGGATGCGGCGGGATTTGGGCAAGCGGCCCAGCTCCTCGTAGAAGCGGTTCACCACGTGGGCCGCGTGCTCGTGTAGCGCGCCAATCAGCGTTTTCATTTTTGAGCCTTCGATATCACCGCCCTGGCGTCACGGCCCGGATCTGCAAAACGGGCAGGGTGTCGCGCCGGGTTCATGGCCGTGGTGGTCACTAGCGGCCGCTCGAACAGCGATTCTGGCTCGCACAGGAGGGATGATACGTCATGCGCTGCGGGCGTCGGTGCACGGTGGCATACACGGGGCGGCGCACGTGGGCGCTAAAAGCGCCCAACGCCGGCCTTCAAAGCGGCGTGAGCAGCGCCTCGCCCGCGAAGTGCCGCGCCGCGTTTTCGGCGAAGTGGCGCACCGTGGCGGTGCGCACGTCGGGCGACGCGCCAGCCACGTGCGGCGTGAGCACGATGTTGTCCAACCCGATGAGCGCGGCGGGCGGCTGCGGCTCGCCCTCGTAGACGTCGAGCCCCGCGCCGCCCAGCGTCCCCGCCTTCAGCGCGAGGGCGAGCGCGGCCGTATCGACCACGCTGCCGCGCGACACGTTGACGAGAAAGCCGTGCGGCCCCAGCGCGTCGATCACGTCGCGGTCGATCAGATGCTTCGATTGCGCGCCGCCCGGCGTCGCGATCACGAGAAAGTCGCTCCATTGCGCGAGCGCCATCACGCTCTCGAAATAGCGCGCCTGAGCGCCCTCGCGCGGCTTGCGGTTGTGATAGCCGAGCTCCATGCCGAAGCCCGCCGCGCGCCGCGCGACCTTCTCGCCGATATGCCCGTAGCCGACGATGCCGAGCCGCCGCCCCGTGACCGTGGGGCGCATGGGCAGCGCGTCGCGCCAGACGCCGGTGCGACAGGCGGCGTCGAACTGCGGCACGGCGCGCACGGCCGCGAGCAGGAGCGCGAGCGCGTGGTCGGCGACGCAGTCGGCATTGACGCCCGCGCCATTGCACAGCGCGATGCCACGCTCGCGGGCGTGATCGAGTGCGATGTTCTCGTAGCCCGCGCCGAGCGCGCCCGCCAGTTCGAGCGCGGGCATGCGGTCGATTTCGTCGGCGGTGAGGCCCGTCGTGCCGTTGGTGAGCACCACGCGCACGTCCTTGCCGCGTTCCGCGACCGCTTTGGCGCGCGCATCCGCATCGGGCGCGTAGATCACGTCGAACTGTTCGCCAAACCCGGCGAGGTCTTCAGCGGGAAGCAGTATCAGGACCAGCAGGCATGGCTTCATCGTCGTGTCACCCTTCCGTCATTGTTTCGATATGCGAATCGAATACCGGAGTGCCCCCGCGCGTGGACTTCACACGGCCGTCACATAGCGCGGCGGCAGCACCTCGACGCGCGGCGCGGCCGCGGCGGCTGCGGCGTCGCGCGCCTGGCGCATCTGGTCGGCCGGGCTCATGCCGAACAGGCGCTTGAATTCGCGGCTGAACTGCGACGCGCTTTCATAGCCGACGCGCGTGGCCGCCGCGCTCACGGTCAGGCCGTCGTGCGTGATCAGGAGGCGCGCATGATGCAGGCGCGTGGTCTTCACGTACTGCATCGGCGATGTCGAGGTGACGGCCTTGAAATGCGCATGAAAAACGGCAAGGCTCATGCCCGCCTCGGAGGCGAGCGTTTCGACGTCGAGGTCGCCACGGTAGTCGGTGTGAATGCGCCGCAGCGCCTTCGCGATCCGCCCGAAGTGATGCTGATGCGTGAGCGCCGCGCGAATCGCGTCGCCCTGCTCGCCCATGAGCACGCGGTAGCAGATCTCACGCACGATCGAAGGACCGAGAATGCGCGCTTCGTACGGTTGCGCGAGCGCTTCGAGCAGGCGCAGCACGGCATTCGAGAGCGTGGCGTCGAGCGGCGTGGCGTAGATGCCCGAGGGTTCGGACACGGCGCGGCGCGGGTCGTCGAGCGCCATGAGCAGTTCGGCGACGGTCGTGAGATCGACGCGAATCGAGATGGCGAGAATCGGCTTCTCGGGGCTCGCCTCGGTCTCGCACTCGAACGGCATCGGCACCGAGAGGACCAGGTATTGCTGGGCGTCGTAGATGAACACCTGGTCGCCGAGAAAGCCGCGCTTGCGCCCCTGGCAGACGATGAAAATGCTCGGTTCGTACATGACCGGCTGGCGCGGATGGCTTTGGCTGCCGCGGTAGAGCCGCACGCCTTCGACCGCCGTGGCGTGCACGCCGTCGCGCTGCGTGATTTGCATGAGCAGGTCGACCGTGCGCGCCTGCGTGGCGGCCGCCGGCGCGATGGCCGCCGCGGCGAGGGTTTTGACGTAGCCCATATCGGTTGTGCCCCAAAAGATGAAGTCAGGCAGAGAAACAGGCTTGCCAATCTATCACCGAACCTGTGGATGTGCTGAGCACCAGGAGAATCAGGCAAGTCTTCGATAGCTTCAGGTATTCCCTGGGTGGGTCCCGGTCCTTACGATGGGAACCCTGCCGCAACACCCATGCACCAAAGGAGCCAACCCATGTACCCAACTTACGGATACGCCGCCCGCGACGCCGCCTCGCCGCTCGCCGCGTTCGAATTCCAGCGCCGCGACCTGCGCGAACTCGACGTCCGTATCGACGTGCTGTTCTGCGGCGTGTGCCACTCCGACCTGCACCAGGCGCGCGACGAATGGCGCAACACGATTTACCCGGTCGTGCCGGGCCACGAGATCGTCGGCCGCGTGGCCGAAGTCGGCAACGGCGTCACGCAGTACAAGGTGGGCGAACTCGTCGGCGTGGGCTGTCTCGTCGACTCGTGCCGCACCTGCCCGAGTTGCGCCGAAGGCCTCGAACAGTATTGCGAGAACGGCTGGGTCGGCACCTATAACGGCGCCGACCGCGTGAGCGGCGACATCACCTACGGCGGCTACTCCACGCAGTTGGTGGTGGACGAAGCGTTCGTGCTGCGCGTGCCCGAGAACCTCGATGCCGCCGCTGCGGCGCCGCTGCTGTGCGCGGGCATCACCACGTATTCGCCGCTGCGCACGTGGGGCGCAGGCCCCGGCAAGAAGGTCGGCATCGTGGGGCTCGGCGGCCTCGGTCACATGGGCGTGAAGCTCGCGCATGCCATGGGCGCGCACGTGGTGCTGTTCACCACGTCGCCGTCGAAGATCGAAGACGGCAAGCGCCTTGGCGCGGATGAAGTGGTGATCTCGAAGGACCCGGAGCAGATGCAGGCGCACGCCAACAGCTTCGACCTGATCGTGAACACCGTGGCCGCGCAGCACGACCTCAACCCGTTCATCGAACTGCTGCGCCGTGACGGCACGATGACGCTGGTGGGCGCGCCCGAGCACGATCACCCGTCGCCGCAAGTTTTCAACCTGATCATGAAGCGCCGCCGTCTGGCGGGCTCGCTGATCGGCGGCATTGCAGAAACCCAGGAAATGCTGGACTTCTGCGGCAAGCATGGCATTACGTCGGATATCGAAATGATCAAGATGCAGGACATCAACAACGCCTATGAGCGCATGCTCAAGAGCGATGTGAAGTACCGCTTCGTGATCGACCTCGATTCGCTGCGCAAGTAACGCGCACGTCGCGCAGGCAACAAGACCCGCGCATCCCGACGTAACACCCTGCCCCGCCGGGCCATCCGTTCCGGATGGCCCGCCAGCCCTTCCCCTTCGAGGCCTACTTTTTTGGCCTCCCGTAGTCGAGCCGGCGTCACATGCGCCGCCATCCAATCGTCATGGCTGTTTAACCGCTGAGCGTCGCTTTCCGCGAGACGCCGGCGCCGCGAAGCGCATTCGTCGCTACGCGGCTCACTCTTTTTCTGCAGCAGCGCGGATTTCGTTCAAGCCTCAAGCCCATTGTCAGGAGCTCGCCCGTGATCGACCGCATCCAGGCGATGCGCACGTTCGTACGCATCGTCGACACCAATAGTTTCACCAAAGCCGCGCAGTCACTCGATATGCCGCGCGCCAGCGCCACCACGCTGATGCAGAACCTCGAATCGCTGCTCGGCACGCAATTGCTCGTGCGCACCACGCGGCGCCTTTCGCTCACGCCCGAAGGCGCCGCGTACTACGAGCGCGCCTCGCAGATCCTCGCCGACATCGACGATGCCGAAGCGAGCGTGCGCCAGTCGCCCGGCGCGATCGGCGGCCGCTTGCGCGTGGAAATGCCGGGCCTCATCGCCAACGCGATCGTGCTGCCCGCGCTCGATGAATTTCACGCGCGCTATCCGCAGATCGACCTCGTGATCGGCGTGAGCCTGCGCAACGTCGATCTCGTCGGCGAGGGCGTGGATTGCAGCATCCAGCTCGGCGAGCTGCCCGATTCGGGACTCGCTGCGCGACGCCTTGGCGTGCTGGAGCACGTGACCTGCGCGAGCCCCGCTTACCTCGAGCGGCATGGCGCGCCGCAAACGCTCGACGATCTCGCGCAGCATCCGGTCGTCAACTTCCTCTCGCCGCTCACGGGCCGCCCGTTCGAGTTCGACTTCGAGGTGGACGGCAGTCCGACCAAGGTGAAGGTGGACGGGTTCGTGCATGTCTCCGACGAGTTCGCCTACCTCACGTGCGGTCTGCAGGGCTATGGGCTGATCCAGCCGCCGCTGCTCGCGGCGCAGCCGTACCTGGACAGCGGTGCGTTGGTCGAGGTGCTGCCGCAGTGGAAGCCGCTGCCTACGCCCGTTTCGGTGGCGTTCGTGAAGTCGCGGCAGCTGTCGCCGCGCGTGCGCGTGTTCGTCGACTGGCTCGCGGAGTTGTTTGAGGATGCTGGCGCGGTGAATCGCGATCTCTCGCGGGTGCGGCAGTTGTTGGAGGGGCTGCAGTTGGCGCCGGTCTGAGCCCACGCGCATTCAGCGCGGCCGCCTAAGCGCCATCCCACGCCGCGCGTGAAACCGCGCAACCGTCTCATAAGGCAGCCAAGCATCCGCCTGATACGGCGCAATGCCCGAAGGATTGTGGAACCAGACGCCGCCATCGCCGCGGCCGTGCAGCAGGATCAGATGACCGCCCTGGCCGGGATCCATCCGCTCGGGATAGCGGATCTCCGGGCTCACGGAGACGATGGCAAGCGTGTCGGCATCGATGCGCGCGGCACTCGCCGCGATGCCCTCGTCGGTCATCACCTCCACGCGCACGCCGAACGCGCCTTCCACCCATGCGGCGAACGGCCGGTAAATCAAACCGTCCACACCGCCATCTTCGCGCACGCGATATACCCCATGCCGCAACGCCTCCTCGAGCATCTGCGCGCGCGGCGCATGCGCGACGCCCCAATAGTCGAGCGCCGATTCGAGGCAGGTCAGGCCGCACAGGCGCTTGGCCCAGAAGCGGTAGGCGTCGGCCTCCGGGAAGCCGCTCGCCCGCCAGTGCGGGTCCTCGCACGGGTCGGCGCCGCGCTCGACGATGGGCGCCACCCAGTCGGCGCTGCCCCACTGGCTGTAGTACGGCACGCCTTCATGTCGCCATGTCCCGCCGTTGCGCCCGTCGTCCAAACGATACCCCTCGCCGCAGTAAGGTTGATCTTCCGCGCGCGAGCGCACGGCGTTCAAAATCGTGCATCTTCGCAGCCGCGCGCCGTCCCCGCAATGCCGCGAATATCGCAAGCCGGATGTAAACGAAGCCGAATATACGCTTACATTCTCGTTTTTCGGCGCCGCATTACATTTAGCTAAAATAGCGCCGTCGTTTGGCATTTTATGCGTTTAGAATATCGTGCTCCCGTGCGCAGGCCGCGCGAGGTCCGGTCAGACCGGCCTCACGGCGCCACGGCATGATCAATCAGAAACTGAATCCACGAATCCCCCTTTGAGCAGTATGTCGAACGTTGCCTACACAACCGACTCGGCCTCGGTGGCGGAGCGCGTACGCGAGCTGATGAGCCGTCACGGCATCGGCAAGCGTCAACAAACGACCGAGCTGTGCCGGATTCTTGAACTGAGCTTTTCACAGGGGCACCGCAAGCTGCGCGGCAACAGCCCGTGGACGCTCGCGCAGATCAAGAAAGTGGCCGAAGCGTTCGGCGAACCCGCGGGCCAGCTGTTCGGCGCGCAGTTGCTCGACCCCGGCATGGTCGGGGCCAGCGCTCAAGAAGCGATGCTCTGCGTGAGCGCCGCCGAGCTGCCCTGTACCGCGTGGATCGGCGCGCCGGTCGAGGCGGGCAGCCGCCCCGACTTCGTCGCCTACGAAAAGCAGGGCCAGTGGCGCGTGGTGCGCCCGGACGGCGCGCTCTACCAGAACGCGCGCGAAGTCCACAAGATCGAGATCTACCCGCGCCGCGCCGAGTCCGACAAGCCGCTCATCGCCGTCGTCGACGACGACCGCTCCTCCGCCGACAACCTGCGCGACTACCTCGAGCACAGCGGCTACACGGCACTCGCGCTCTACGGCCTCGCGGCATTCAACGAAGCGCTCGAAAACAACGTGTTCGACGGCGTGGTGATCGACTGGCTGTTCGGCAGCCAGACCGCCGCCGAGGCGATCCGCAGCGTGCGCGCCTCCGAGAACCCCGACGCGCCCATCTTCGTGCTCACCGGCGAACTGCTGACCGGCAAGGCCAGCGAATCGGAGATCAGCCAGGTCGTGCGCCACTACAACGTGGCCTGCTACGAAAAGCCGGCGCGCATGGCGATTCTCGTCGCCGATCTTTCAAAGCGGCTCAACCGCGGCTGACGCCGCGCATCGTCCGCTCCGCCCGCTCCCAAGCCTTTCAGGCGGCCGCGCGCGGCGCGCTCAGCGCGCGCTGCAACGCCGCCCGCAGCACCTCGTAATGCACCGGCTTCGTGAGCCGGTCGAAGAACGGCGCGCCCTCGCCGCCCGGCGTCTTGCCCGCGTGGTCCGGAAGCGCCGCCAGCCCCGCCACGTCGGCGCTCACCGCGATCACGCGCGGCTGCGCGAGCACGTCCTGCGCGGTTTCGAGCCCCGCCACGAAGTCGTAGCCGTCGCGGCCCGGCATATGCAGGTCGAGCAGCACCACGTCGCATGCCACGTGCGCGAGCAGCGCGAGCGCACTGTCGGCGTCGCCGGCCGCGAGCGCGCGATAGCCCATGTGCGCGACCATCTCGCAGAGCGAATCGCGCACGAGCGGGTTGTCGTCGACGACGAGCACCTGCGGCGCTGTCCGCGCGGGCTGCGCCGCTTCGGCCACGGCCGCGGGCGCCGGCGGCTCGACCGGCGTAACGGGAATGCGCACGGTGAAGGTCGTGCCTTTACCCACTCGGCTTTGCGTCTCGATCGTGCCGCCGAACAGCTCGACGAGGCCGCGCACGATCGCGAGCCCCATCCCCGCGCCTTCATAGCGCCGCGAGCGCGACGTGTCGAGCTGCGTAAACTCCTTGAAGATGAGCGGAATCTGGTCCGGCGCCACGCCGGGCCCCGTGTCGCCGACGACGATCACGAGCGTGTCGCCGCCAGCGGCCTTCGGCGCGCCCTCCTCATCCTGCGATGGCCGCGGGACCCGCGCGGGCGCCTGCAGCCAGAATTCGAGTCGCACCTTGCCGCGCTCCGTGTAGCGGATCGCGTTCGTGACGAGGTTGCCGGCGATCTGGCGAATCCGATGCGGGTCGGCCACCACGCGCCGCTGCGGGCCCACCCACGCATGCTCGAACACGAGCCCGCGCGAGCGCGCCGCCTGCTCGTTCTCGTCGACGATCGACTGCAGCAGTTCGCGCGGCTCGAACTCTTCCTGGCGCAATTCGAGCTTGCCCGCGCCGAGACGCGCGTAGTCGGTGAGGTCCTTCATCTGCGCTTCGAGCTGGCGCGCGGCGGTTTCGAGGCGCTGGATCACCTTGCGGTCGGCTTCCGAATGCGAGTTGAAGCCGAGCAGCTCGATCGACGAGACGATCGCGTGCAGCGGCGTGCGCAGTTCGTGGCTGATCATGCCGAGGAAGGCGTCCTTCGCCATGCTCGCCTCGCGCGCGGCGCGGCTCGCCTGGTGCTCGGCTTCGAGCGCCGCGCGCTGCTGGTGCAGCAGGCGCGTGCGCCGGTAGCCGTTCATCACGAGCAGCACGCCCGCCGCCGCCGACAGCACGAGCAGCACGAGCCCCGAAGCGAACAGTTCGCGGCGCTTGGCGATGAAGTCGTGCCGGATCGCCTCGCGCTCGGTCACGTCGGCGAAACGCCGGTTCAGCGCGAGGTCGGTCACCTGGGTCCAGTGCAGGTCGAGCGCCATGAGCATCGGCACTGCGCGTTCGGGGTTGTCCGCGAGCGTGGCGATTTCGGCCTCGAACGGCGAGATCGTCGCGGCCAGAATGGCGAGATCGGCGTCCTGGCGGCGCTTGAGGCCCGGCGTCGAGTCGAGCGAGAGCGTCGAGCCCTTCATCACGTTGAGCTTCGACTGCAGCACCTCGTAGCGCAGCCGCACCTTGTCGAGATCGCGGTCGATGCCGTCCGCGAACATCAGCAACTGGCTCTCGAAGCGCGCGTAGGCGATCTGGAGCTGCGCGGCGTCCCAGTACAGGCCGTCGTAATTGCCCGTGATGCGCTGCACGACCTGCGGATTGAGCAGGTTCGCATAGAGCAGATAGCCGACCGCCACCACGGGCGGCGCGAGCGCCGCCATCCAGATGATCGCCTGCAGCAGGCGTCGCAAGGGACGTTGTATCACCCGCTACTCACCGCTTGATCGTCATCGACTTGATCTGCCACGCGAATTTCGAGTCGCCTGCCGCGCCGTCGAGCTCGAGCGGATGCTGGTCGCGTGGATAGATCAGGAACAACGGGCCGAAATTGCTCACCTTGAGCCGCTGGCCGTTCATCTCATAGGCGACCACCACGCCGTAGCGCGCGGCGTCGGCCACGGGCACGACGCAGGTGTAGTCGTCGAGCGTATGGATCTCGATCTGGCTGCCGTAGGCGCCCACGGCCTTGAGCACGTCCGAAAGCAGCGGGCCCGTGAAGGTCGAGCGCGGCGTCCAGGTCGTGGCCGTCGTGATCGAATGCGCGGGCAGCGCGAGCAGTTCCGCCTCGCTGAAGTGATACGCCGTGTGGGACGCGTTGTTGGTCACGCGCACCTCGCCATCGACGTCGAGCGAGAGCGCACCGGTCGAACCCGCCGCCTGCGCAGAAGGTGCAAAAAACGGCGCCGCACTCGCGAGCGCCACCACGGCGGCCCAGCGCCGCCAGCCTGGCCATCCCATCCCATGCCACATCTTGCCCGAGCCCTTTCGCGCGATGATTCGCGTCGTTTTCG
Organism: Paraburkholderia sp. EG286B; assembly: GCF_040965655.1. Classification (NCBI taxonomy): domain Bacteria; kingdom Pseudomonadati; phylum Pseudomonadota; class Betaproteobacteria; order Burkholderiales; family Burkholderiaceae; genus Paraburkholderia; species Paraburkholderia sp. EG286B. The sequence continues at coordinate 320,846 of NZ_JBFRCF010000009.1, forward strand.
TGTGTCTTTGCGCGGCGCTACGCTACATTTTGCGGTAATGCGCCGCTTTTTCCTGCTGCTTTACCCTCGTTTTCCTGCAACCTCCACCCGCCGTGCCAGCAGGCGCTGGTGAGCATAGGCATAATATCGTCAAACATTGTGCTGACAATAGCCGTCTTTTTCTCGTACACCGCTATCGGAAACGCGCGTTGCGCAGTTGCCGCGCAGTTGCCGCGCAGCTACCGCGCAGTTACCGCGCAGTTACCGATCACGCGCTTCGACACCCAATTCAACCCATGGATAAACCTGTCGTTCCGCTCACCTACGAACAGCTCGATCACTGGGTCGAGTCGCTTCAGCCGGCGCTGATCGCGGAGGAATTCGACCTCGTGGTCGGCATCCTGCGCGGCGGCGCGCCGCTCGCGCTGATGGTTTCGCACGCAACGGGGGCGGCTGTCGCATTCCTGCGCTATGACCGCATCACGCGTGAAGTGCGCTGGGATTCCACGCTGCCGCTGCCCGAACCGGGCTCGAAAGTGCTGCTCTGCGAGGACATCGCGGGGCGCGGCCATACGCTCGTGGACTGCATCGCGTTCCTGAGCGAGCACGGGCTCGTCGTGCGCACGCTCACCGGCGCCTACGACGACCTCAGCCGTTTGCGCCCCGATTATTCGATCGACGCGAGCGGCTATTTCGCGCTGTTCCCGTGGGAGCGCCAGGCCTACACCGACCGCTATCGCGCCGACTGGATCCGCGACGGCGAAGGCGACGGTACGCGCATGGCCGACGACCACGAGTATGCGGTCTACGCCATCGATCTCGACGGCGTCCTGCTCCCCGACCTCCCGATTGCGCGCTACGACGAAGACCTCGTCGCCGCGCTCGCCGAGCGCGATGAGCTGGTGCCGTTCGAGCGTCTGCCCGGCATCGACATGAAACGCACGCGCGCGATCATCACGGGGCGTCCGGAGATCGACCGCGAGCGCACGCTCGCCTGGCTCGAACGCCACGGTTTCGGGCACCTGGAACTGATCATGCGCACGCCGGACGAACACGACGACACGGCCGCGGCCGTGGCGGCGCACAAGGCCGCGGCGGCCATCCGCAGCGGCGTCACGCACTTCATCGAGAGCGATCCGGTGCAGGCCATCCTGATTGCCCAGACCGCGCCGCTCCTACGCGTGATCTGGTGGAACGCCCAGGCGCGCACGGGCACGCTGATCGGCGCCTCGGCCTGGAGCTGAGCGAGCCGGCGTTCAGGCGCCGCCGCGCCGGCCCTCGATGAACCGCGCGGCGCGCGGCGACGCCACCACGATGAGCTTCATGGCCGCGCGGGTCGCGCCGACGAAGAGTTTGCGCGCAGCGCGCTCGTCGAATGACTCGAAGTCCACCTCGGTCAGGATCACGCACGGCGCGGACTGGCCCTTGAAGCGGTAGATCGATTCGAGCAGCAGGTCGCCCTCGCGGTACTGCGGATTGCCGAACAGGTCGTATTGGCCCGTGAAGCTGCGCAGCCGGTGCGGGCCGAGCTGATCGGGCGTCGCGAACAGCGCATGCTCGCGTCCGCGCCAGGAAAGCACGACGATGTCCTGCTTGCGAAAGCCGAGCGAAAGCGCCTGCGTAATCGCGCGTTTCGTGGCCAGAACCACCCCGGGCTCCGCGCCGGGTCCGGTTTCGTGCTCGTCCCAGCTCGCCACCGTCACGTCGGAGCCGTCGAACGGACTCCCCGCCGCGAGCTGCGCGATGGCGGGCACGGTCGGTCCGGCCACGTCGCGCAGGAACGCGAGGATGTCGCGCGGGCTGCGGTAATTGGTGGTCTCGCGCAGCACGGTCCAGCCCGCCAGCGCGAGCGGCTCGCGCACGTACAGGTTCTGCAGCGGATCTTCGAGCCACCACCATGCCGCGTCCCGCCGCAGCAGACGCCCGAGCGCGCCGACCCACGCCTCCTGGAAATCCTGCCCTTCGTCGACGATCAGCACGTCGAACTGCCAGCGCTCGGCAACCGGCATCTCGCCGAAGCGCCGCACGAGGTCGTCGAACGCGCCGGGGCTCCCGAAGTCGGGCACGTGGCCGCCGTCGCGCGCGACCCAGTCGCACAGCTGGTGATAGGTCGCCACCTTCGCCCCGGGCGGCGCGAGCTGCGCGATGTAATCCGCGAGCGGCCGGTTGAAGCACACGTAGAGCGTGCGCGCGCCGCGCGCCAGCGCGTCTTTCATGACCTGCACGGCCAGTTGCGTCTTGCCCGAGCCCGCCGTGCCGATCACGCGCAACCGGAACGGGGCAAATTCGAGCCGCCGCGCCCACGTGGCGAGGCCGCCCGCGAGCCGCGTGACGAGCGTGCCGGCCGCGCCGAGCAGCGCGCTGGTGTCGGGCGTGAGCGAAAGTTCGTCGGCGAGAAAGTGATGGATCCTGGCGGCGCACGGCAGGCGCGGCTCGTCGGCGGGCATGGCTTCGAGCACGATGGCGGCGAGCTGCGCCTTGCGCGTGGCGTCGACGATGCGCGCCGGGTTCACGCCCGCGATGGCGGGCTCGCGCACCACGTGGTCGGGGCAGTAGAACAGCTCTTCGAGCACGTAGGTGCCCGCGCCGAACGACGCCGTAAAGCGCCGATGCAGCCCTTCGACCGTGCGCGCCAGCGCGATCGCCACGTTGCGCTCGGTCTGCATGTACGCCTTGACGAGGCCGCCCGGCGTTTCGCGCAAAAAACCCGTTTTCTGCTCGACGAGCATCACGCGCCCGGCCGGGCTGACGATCACGAAATCGGCCTCGCCGAACACCGAAAAGCCCTCGGAGAGCCGCGTCCAGTGCACGCCGTGATAGACGGTGTAGCCGTTCGGCAAGCCGCGGGCGAGCGCGGCGAGCGTTTCGCGCTCGCGCGCGGCGGCGCCGGTGGCTTCGAGATGCTGCCAGTCGTCGGGGACAATGCGGGCCATGGGCGGGTCTCGGACGGATGTTGAGGTTCGTGGCGGCCGCGCAGGCAAGCGAGGGAGCGCTGCCGCACGAAGCGGGCGCGGCGGCGGAACTCCGGGCGCCGCGCAGCGCCTATTCTACGAAATGCCTGGCTGCACAAATAAACCGCGCGAGAATCGTGTATCGTGGCGGCCAGCGCCAGGTTGACCCTTTTTCCTCTTGCAAGGAGTACGCGCCAGATGATCACGATCTGGGGACGCGCCAATTCGGTGAATGTCCAGAAAGTCCTGTGGTGTTGCGATGAACTCGTGCTGCCGTTCCAGCGCATCGACGCGGGCGGCTCGTTCGGCCATCTCAACGAGCCATCCTATCTCGCCATGAATCCGAACGGCAAGGTCCCGACGATCACCGACGGCACCTTCGTGCTGTGGGAATCGAACGCGATCCTGCGCTATCTGGCGATGGAATACGGCCCTTCGAGCCTGCTCTACCCGACCGACCCGAAGGTGCGCGCCTCGATCGAGCGCTGGCTCGACTGGTCGATCGGCACCCTCGCGCCCGTCGAGCGCCCCGTGTTCCTCGCGCTCGTGCGCACGCCGCCCGAAAAGCGCGACACGGCGAAGCTCGCGGCCGACTTCGATCAGCTGACCCCGCTTTGGCGGCTGCTCGACCACCATCTGCAAGGCCGCTTCTTCATGGAAAACGAGCGCTTCTCGCTCGCCGACATCGTGCTCGGCGCGTACGCGCGGCGCTGGTTCGGACTCGAAGGCGTGGAGCGCGAGCCGCTGCCGAATGTCGAGCGCTGGTATCAGCGCATCGCTCAGCGCCAGGGCTTCCGCAAGTACATCGATCTGCCGCTCACCTGAGCCGTCGCTCAATGGCGGCGCGGGCGGGCCGGCGGCGCGCCCCGTATAATCGCAAGCATGAAGACAGCAAAACCGTCCCCGGACGCCTTGGCCTTGCACAGCGACACCGAGGCGCACGACCACGCGCACGATCACGGCCACGCCCACTCGCACGACGGTGTAGAGGGCGCTTCGGTCGAGTCCGCGCTCGCGATGGCCGAAGCCTATTGCCGCGAGCGCGGCGAAAAGCTCACGCCGATCCGCCGCAAGGTGCTGGAGCTGCTGCTCGCCTCGGGACGCGCAACCAAGGCGTATTCGCTGCTCGACGAAATGCGCCAGATCCATCCGGGTTCGGCGCCGCCCACGGTCTACCGGGCGCTCGACTTCCTGTTGTCGGCGGGGCTCATCCACCGCATCGAATCGATCAACGCGTTCGCCGTGTGCCACGACCTCACGCAGTGTCAGCACGGCATTCTCGTGGTGTGCCAGCAGTGCGGCAACGTCACCGAGCTGCACGAGCCCAAGCTGCGCCAGGCGTTGGTTGCGCAGATCGAGGCCGCGGGCTACCGGCTCGCCGGCGACGGCATCGAGCTCAAGGGTCTGTGCGCGCAATGCCAGGAGAGTCAGGCCAATTCGGCCGACAAGGCCGCACAGCCGGGCGCCGATGCGGCGCCCGAAGCCGCCGCGCAGTCCTCGTCCGTTAGCTAACCGATCTTGCCCGCCCTTGAGCGCGGGCAACAGCTCAGCCGCGCCGCATGTCGCGGCGCTTCAGTCCATCCGCACCCGCATCTTTGCCGCCGCGCTACGCGCGCGGCGTCACAGCGACTGGCGCGCGTCGATCGCGTCGCTCAGCAGCGTCACCAGTTCGTCCGGCCGGGCCGGCTTGGTCATGAAGTGCTGGAAGCCCTCGCCGATGCTGCGCAAACGCCAGCTTTCGTCTGTATGGCCCGTGAGCGCGACCGCGACGGTCGGTGCGTGATCGCCGCGGATTTCGTAGTCGCGCAGGCGCTGGATCAGGTAGAAGCCGTCCATGGCCGGCAGGTCGAGATCGCAGACCACGGCGTCGGGGTGCAGGCTCAGGGCCGCTTCGACGCCGGTTTCGGCGTCTTCGACCGCCACCACATGCGCACCCTCCGCCTCAAGCAGCGAAGTCAGTGACGCCCGGCTGTGCGGATCGTCTTCGACCAGGACGATGGTCGTCCGGTCGAGCTTGTGTACTGCGTTCATTGTGTTTGCTTACATGCCTTTCTGTCTGTCAGGCCGAGTGCCGCAAGGCTACGAGCCCGGAATCACGCCGGGCGCACGGCAACGCGGGCCGTCCTGATAGAGCAATCTTGATGCCGTCCGGTTCCTGCGTGCCGCGCGTGCGCCCATCCGCGCCGCGCACGATAGCCGCATCACAAGACAGCCCGATGACGGCGGCGCTCATGCTTTGCCGCCCTTTTTTACGTCCTGCTTTGGCCCCTGTCGCGAAGCGCCGAGGCCCTTGGCCCTGCCGGTTTGTGCATAGGCTTCGAGTGCACGCTGGCGTGCCAGTTCATGCTCGACGACAGGTTCCGGATAAGTTTTGCCGAGGCGCACGCCCGCCGCTTCGAGTTGCTGCGCGCCGGCCTTCCACGGCTGGTGCACGAGCGCATCGGGCAGGCCCGCCAGCTCCGGCACCCAGTGCCGCACATAGGCGCCGCGCGGGTCGAACTTCTGGCCCTGCAGCACCGGATTGAAGATGCGGAAATACGGCGCGGCATCCACGCCCGAGCCCGCCACCCACTGCCAGTTGGCCGGATTGCTGGCCGGGTCGGCGTCGACGAGCGTGTCCCAGAACCAGGATTCGCCCGCGCGCCAGTCGATCAGCAGATGCTTGCTCAGGAACGACGCCACGACCATGCGCACGCGGTTGTGCATCCAGCCCGTGTGCCAAAGCTCGCGCATACCGGCATCGACGAGCGGATAGCCGGTCAGCCCACGCTGCCACGCTTTCAGGCCGGCGGCGTCCTTGCGCCACGGCATGGCGTCGAAAGCGGGACGCAGGTTGCGCGTCGCCAGATCGGCGTAGTGAAAGCGCTGGTAATGACAGAACTCCCGCCAGCCCAGTTCGCTCGCGAATTTTTCGGCACTCGCGGCGCGGCGCGCCGAGCCGCGTCCGTGCGCGTGCTGCGCCGCCCTGAGCGCCGCCCAGACCTGGCGCGGCGAAATCGCGCCGACGGCGAGATACGGGGAGAGGCGGCTCGTGGCCGCGTCGCCGGGCTCGTCGCGCTCGCCGGCGTAGGCGTCGAGGTCGGTGGCGAGGAACGCGCGCAGACGCTCCAGCGCGGCTTCCTCGCCCGCTGTCCAGGCTGCGCGCACACCGCCCGACCAGTCGGGCGCGCGAGGAGCCAGGCCGAGCGCGTCGAGCGTCGATGCACGCTGGGTAAGACGTGCTGGCAGCGATTGAAAAATCATCCGTTCGGGCTCGCCTGCCGGCGGCGGCGGGTCGCCCATGCGCAGGCAGGCGCGCCAGTAGGCGCTGAAAACCTGGAACGGCTCGCCGGACTGATTGAGCACCGTCCATGGCTCATTGAGGAGCTGAGCGCTGAAGCTCTCCGCACTGACGCCGCGCTCGCGCAGCGAGGCTTTGAGGGCGCGATCGACCTCGCGTTGCGCCGCGCCGTAGCGGCGGTTCCAGTACACGGCTTGCGCGCCGGTTTCGGTGACGAGGGCGTCCAGTGTCGCCGCTTCGTCGCCCTGCAACAGCAGCAGGCGGCCGCCGCGCGCAGCCAGCGCCGCTTCGAGCGCGCGCAGCGATTCATGGCGCCACCAGCGCGCCGCCCCGCCCTCCGGGCGCTCGCCCGACGCGTGCAGATCGTGGATCCAGATACAGATCAGCGGCACGCCGCTCGCCGCGGCCTGCGCGAGCGCGGGCTGGTCGGCGAGCCGGAGATCGTCGCGAAACCAGACGATGGCGGGGGCTTGGTGCGCAGAAGTGCGGGAAGAAGCGGAAGAATAAGGCAGACCGGACCTCGACCGGGAACATTCGCGCGGCACTGCGCACGGGCCATGCCGCAAAGGCCACGGAGCGTACCACGGCGCGCGCTGGCGACTAATCCGTATCAATGCCCGTATCGGCGTGTGCGTCGATGCGCCCAGGCCCCACGCCCTCGGTGATGAGCGCGACCGCATGGCGCGCGATCGCCTCGACGCCCACGTGTGGCCGCTGCGCGTCGCCGCGCCACATCTGGCTGGTGGCGAGTGGCAGCAGCGTGAGGCCCATCAGCGACTGGAACAGCAACGCAGGCTCCAGCGCCGCGTTGAGCCGGCCCTCGCGCTGCCAGCGCGCAATGGCCGTGTGGGCCTTTTCCTGGTGGTCGCGGCCGAGGCGCTCGAGCATGCGCTGGCGCAGCACGCCCCCCTCGCTGATGACGTCGCGCACCCACAGCGGCGGAAACCACGGATTGCGCTGCCCCAACGCCACGAAGCGCTGCACCAGCGCGGTGAGCGCCGCCACGGGATCGTCGGGATGCTCCGCGAAGATGTCGCCGAGCGACTCGCGCAGCGGCACGAAGCGCTCGTCGATCAGCACATCGATCAGTTGATCGCGCGTCTTGAAGTAGTAGTGGACCATCGCGGGCGTCACGCCCGCCTCGCGGGCGATGGCGGCAAGCGACGTGTCGAGGATGCCCTGGCGCGCGAACAACGCAAGCGCCGCGTCGATCAGACGCGCGCGCTGCTCCGCCCCGGCCACGCCGCCGCTCGGCCGGCCGGGACGGCGCGCGGCGGGCCGGCCTGGCGTGCCGCCTGCGCTGTCGAGGATGGGTTCTGGCACTTTCATAGGCGTTTTATCGGGTAACGAAATGAATTTTGACCAACTGGAATAATTGTCCTAATATTAACCTCCGAATTAATTAATTTCAAGACAGACGCACACGATGAAACCCAGCATGAAACACCCTGTGCCCGCTACGGCGGGGGTCGGCGCTCACGCGAATGCAGCGGTGCTGGCGTCGGGCCCGGCGTCTGCCGATGCCGGCGGCCATCCGCGGGGCGGCCATCCGCCGATCCGGCTGCTGTTTCCGGCGCTCCTGCTCGTCATGCTGCTGGCCGCGCTCGACCAGACCATCGTCTCGACGGCGCTGCCCACCATCGTCGGCGAGCTGGGCGGGCTCGACCGGCTCTCATGGGTCGTCACGGCCTACCTGCTCACCTCGACGATCGTCGTGCCGCTCTACGGCAAGTTCGGCGACCTGTTCGGGCGCAAGATCGTGCTGCAGGCGGCCATCGTGATCTTCCTGATCGGTTCGGCGCTTTGCGGCGTGGCGCAGAACATGGAACAGCTCATCGTGCTGCGCGCCCTGCAGGGCATCGGCGGCGGCGGCCTGATGGTCGTGACGATGGCCGCCATCGGCGACGTGATCCCGCCGGCGCAGCGCGGCAAGTATCAGGGCATGTTCGGCGGCGTGTTCGGTATCGCCACGGTGATCGGGCCGCTGCTCGGCGGCTTTCTCGTCGAGCATCTGTCGTGGCGCTGGATTTTCTACATCAACCTGCCGCTCGGCGCGATCGCGCTCGTGGTGATCGGCGCGGTGTTCAAGCCACGCGCCGCGCACGTGAAGCACGTGATCGACTACATGGGCGCGGGCTGGCTCGCCGCCGCCCTCACCTGCCTGATCCTCTTCACGAGCGAGGGCGGCTCGCTGCTGCCGTGGACGTCGCCCACGCTCTGGCTCACGCTGCTGCTCGGCATCGTCGCCGTGGCAGGCTTCATCCACGAGGAAAAGCACGCCGCCGAACCCATCATGCCGCTCGAACTGTTTCGCGAGCGCACCTTCGTGCTCGCAAGCCTGATCGGCTTCATCGTGGGCGTCTCGCTGTTCGGCTCGGTCACCTTCCTGCCGCTGTATCTGCAGGTGGTGAAGGGCTCGACGCCTTCGCAGGCCGGCATGCAGATGCTGCCGATGATGGGCGGCGTGCTCGTGATGTCGATCATCACGGGCCGCATCATCAGCAAGATCGGCAAGTACCGCATATTCCCGATCGTGGGCACGGCGCTCGTGGCCGTGGCGATGATGCTGCTCGCGCGCCTGCAGATCGATACGCCGATTCACCTCATGTATCTCTACATGGGCCTGCTCGGCTGCGGCCTCGGCATGGTGATGCAGGTGCTGATCCTCGCCGTGCAGAACGCCGTGGAATTTCGCCACATGGGCGTGGCCACATCGGGTGCGACACTGTTCCGCTCGATTGGCGGCTCGGTCGGGGTGGCCGCGTTCGGCGCCGTGTTCTCCCATGGGCTGCACGCGCGGCTCGAAAAGGTGCTCACGGCCGATGTGGAACTGCCGCAGCCGCTCACGCCCGACGTGATCCACCATCTGCCGCCCACGCTGCATGCGCAGTACCTCGACGCGTTCGCCGGCGCGCTGCACACGGTTTATCTCTCGGCTGCGGTCGTGGTGGTGTTCTCGTTCGCGCTGTCGTGGCTGCTGCGCGACGTGCCGCTGCGCAAGCAGCATTGAGCGACTTTCCCCCGCTTTCCCCCTCCAGCCAGCGGCTCCCCGCTGGCTTTTTTGTGCCTCGCGAACCGGCATTACGTGGACCTATTAGGGCCCGTTCTCGCAGTCATTACATTTTCCACACATTTAATTACAGTTAGCTAAAATCGCGGGCATCGCGCGCCGGGACCCGGCGGCGCGCGTTTCAACTCTTGCGACGGCCGCATGACGGCCGCTCGCCACCAAAATACACAAACCAGGAGAAGACCCGCCCATGGACGTCCAGACCGACCCAACCACGCTATCCGCGCAAGACACGAGGCGACGCGTATTCGCCATCGTCGGCGCCTCGTCGGGCAATCTCGTCGAGTGGTTCGACTTCTATATCTACTCGTTCTGCGCGCTGTATTTCGCGCCCGCGTTCTTCCCGAGCGGCAACACCACCACGCAGCTGCTCAACACCGCCGGCGTGTTCGCCGCAGGCTTCCTCATGCGCCCCATCGGCGGCTGGCTGTTCGGCCGCATCGCCGACCGCCACGGCCGCCGCACCGCGATGATGATCTCGGTGCTCATGATGTGCGGCGGCTCGCTCGTGATCGCCATGCTGCCCACCTACGCGCAGATCGGCGCGTTCGCCCCGTTCCTGCTGCTGCTCGCGCGGCTCTTCCAGGGACTTTCGGTGGGCGGCGAGTACGGCACGAGCGCGACCTACATGAGCGAGGTCGCACTCAAGGGCCGGCGCGGCTTCTTCGCGTCGTTCCAGTACGTCACGCTGATCGGCGGCCAGCTCTGCGCGCTGCTCGTGCTCGTGATCCTGCAGCAGACGCTTTCCACCGAAGAACTGAAGGCCTGGGGCTGGCGCATTCCGTTCGTGGTCGGCGCATTCGCCGCGCTGATCTCGCTCTATCTGCGCAAATCGCTCGACGAAACCTCGACGAGCGAGTCGCGCCACAAACGCGACGCGGGCACGATTCGCGGCGTGTGGCAGCACAAGGGCGCGTTCCTCACAGTGGTGGGCTTCACGGCAGGCGGCTCGCTGATCTTCTACACGTTCACGACCTACATGCAGAAGTACCTCGTGAACACGGCCGGCATGCACGCGAAAACCGCCAGCAACGTGATGACCTGCGCGCTGTTCGTCTACATGCTGATGCAGCCGGTGTTCGGCGCGCTGTCCGACAAGATCGGCCGGCGCACGTCGATGATCCTGTTCGGCACGTTCGCGGTGATCGGCACGGTGCCGCTCATGCATGCGCTCAAGGACGTGTCGAGCCCGGTGGCCGCGTTCGCGCTGATCACGGTGGCGCTCGCGATCGTCAGCTTCTACACGTCGATCAGCGGCCTCATCAAGGCCGAGATGTTCCCGCCCGAAGTGCGCGCGATGGGTGTGGGCCTCTCGTACGCGGTGGCCAACGCGCTGTTCGGCGGCTCGGCCGAATACGTCGCGCTGTGGTTCAAGGCGGCCGGCAGCGAGTCCACGTTCTACTGGTACGTGACCGCGCTGTGCGCGATTTCGCTGATCGTCTCGTGGCGTATGCGCGATCCGTCGAAGGAAGGCTATCTGCGTCACGAACCGTGATGCATGGGCGCGGCCCCTTCATGCGGGCTGCGCCACCCGCTCCATCGCACGCTGCAATGTTTCGTAGACCTTCGGACGATTGCACTGCGAAACATTGAAGCGCAGAAAATCGCCCGCGCTGCGCGACACGCTGAACACGTTGCCCGGCGCGAGCACCACGCCTTCCACCAGCGCCTCGCGCGCGATCTGCGCGGCGTCGAGTCCATCCGGCAACTGCGCCCATACGAATAGTCCCGCCTGCGGCCGCGTCCATGCGGTCAGGCCCAGCGCCGCGAGCCGCTGCAGCGTCTCGCCCATGGCGTCGGCGAGCTTCGCACGCAAGCCGTCCAGATGCCGCCGATAGGTGCCGTCCACGAGCAGGCGGTGCACGAGTTCCGCCACCATCTCCCCATTGCCGAACGAAACCGCGAGCTTGAGATCCACGAGCGGCTCGATCCAGTCGGCGCGTGCCGCGATGAAACCGCAGCGCGCCGCCGCCGACATCGTCTTCGAAAAGCTGCCGATCGTCACGACACGCGCGAGCCCGTCGAAGGCCGCGAGGCGAGGCGCGGGCTCGATCTCGAAGTCGGCAAAGATGTCGTCCTCGACGATCAGGAGGTCGTGTTCCTCCGCGAGCTTGAGCAGGCGATGCGCGACGGCGGGCGCGAGCGTCGCGCCCGTGGGGTTGTGGACCGCCGAGTTCGTCACATAGAGGCGCGGACGCGATTCGGCCAGCGCGCGCTCGAACGCGGCGAGATCCGGGCCCGTCGGCGTGTACGGCACGCCGACCACGCGCACCCGGTGCGCGCGCAGCAGCGCCTGGAAATTGAAGTAGCACGGGTCGTCCACGAGCACGGTATCGCCCGGCTCCAGCAGGAAGCGGCACAGCAGGTCGAGCGCCTGGGTGCCGCCGTCGGTCAGCACGATCTGCCCGGGCGCGGCCTCCACGCCGTGCTGGCCGAGCCGCCACGCCAGCTGCTGGCGCAGCGCCGGCAGGCCGAGCGGCGACGCGTAATCGGTGAGCGGCGCGCGCGGGTCGCGTGCGAGGGCGCGCAGCGCGCGCCGCACGGCGTCCTGCGGCAGCCACGAGGCGGGCAGCCAGCCGCAGCCGGGCCGCAGCGCGTCGGCCTCGGTCTGCAGCGACTGGCGCGTGAGCCAGAGCGGATCGATCTCGCGGTCGAGCTGCGGCCCGAGCGCGGCGAGCGCGAGCGGCGGCGCGTGCCCGGCCACGAAGAATCCGGCGCCGCGCCGCGCGACGAGCACGCCTTCGGCGACGAGGCGCTCGTAGGCCTCCACCACCGTCGAATTCGAGACGCCAAGCTGCCCGCTCATCGCCCGGATGGACGGCACGCGCGCGCCCGCGTCCAGGGCCCGCGCGGCGATGCGCTCGCGCAGCGCCTGCATCACCTGCTCGACGCGCGTCATGGGCAAGGCTTGCGTCCTCGCTCTGTCTTTCATCTGTACTGCTCCGTGTTCAATACAGTTTGAACAAATTGTACTGATCTGTAGCTTACCTTCGCGCGGCGCGGCGCGCATCATCGGCGGATCGATCACCGCTGTTTCCTCTTGCCCACAAGCCCATGCGCAAAACGCTCGACCCCACCACCGACGGCTGGCTCTGCGGCCTCGCAGGCGTGCTCATCTTCAGCGGCTCGCTGCCCGCCACGCGGCTCGCCGTGCTCGGCCTCGACCCCGTGTTCCTCACCGTCGCGCGGGCGAGCATTGCGGGCGGGCTCAGCGTGCTGCTGCTGCTTGGGCTGCGCGCGGCGCGACCCGCGCGCGCCGAGGTCTGGCCGCTCGTCATCGTGGCACTCGGCGTGGTGGTGGGCTTCCCGCTCCTCACGGCGCTCGCGCTCCAGCACGTGAGTTCGGCGCACGCCATCGTGTTCGTCGGCCTGCTGCCGCTCGCCACGGCCGTGTTCGGCGTGCTGCGTGCGGGCGAGCGTCCGCAGCCGGCCTTCTGGCTCTTTTCCGCGGTGGGCAGCGCCGCCGTGGTGGCGTTCGCGCTGCGCCACGGCATCGACGCCTCGCCGCTCGGCGACGCGCTCATGCTCGGCGCGATCGTCGTGTGCGGGCTCGGCTATGCGGAAGGCGCGCGGCTGTCGCGGCGCCTGGGCGGCTGGCAGGTGATCTGCTGGGCGCTCGTGATCTCGCTGCCCGTGATGGCGCCGCTCGCGTGGTGGCTGCGGCCCGCCTCGTTCGCCGCGGTGGGCGCGGCCTCGTGGTGGGGGTTCGCCTATGTGTCGCTCTTCAGCATGCTGATCGGCTTTGTGTTCTGGTATCGCGGGCTCGCGCTCGGCGGCATTGCGGGCGTCGGGCAGTTGCAGTTGCTGCAGCCGTTCTTCGGCTTCGTGCTCGCGGCACTGCTGCTGCACGAATCCGTGCCGCCCGCGATGATCGCCGTCACCGCCCTGGTGATCGCGTGCGTGGCCGGCGCACGGCGCTTCGGGCGCGCGGGCGGCGCTTCCGCTGTCGCGAATCGCGCGGGCACGCAGCGCGTCTAGACGGGCTTTTTTGGCGCGCTTCAAAAGCGCGCCCGCGCAAGGCATAGTGAGGAACGCAAACCTCCTTCTCCTTTGCCTTCGCGCTCGCTCCAACCGATGAACCCACACTCCGACGCGCACGTGCGCGACGCCACCGCCGACGACTTTCCCGCCATCGCCGCGATCTACGCGCACCACGTGCTGCACGGCACGGCGTCGTTCGAGGAGACGCCGCCCTCGCGCGAAGAACTCCTGCGCCGCCACGCCGCCGTGCGCGAACACGGCCTGCCCTGGCTCGTCGCCGAGATCGACGGCCAGGTGGCGGGCTACTGCTACGCCACGCCCTACCGGCCGCGTCCGGCGTACCGCTTCACGGTCGAAGACTCGATCTATATCGACGAGGCGTTTCGCGGCCGCGGACTCGGCCACACGCTGCTCGACGCGCTGATCGAGCGCTGCGAGGCCGGCCCGTGGCGGCAGATGATCGCCGTGGTCGCCGACCCGCGCGGCGGCTCGCTCAAACTGCACGAGCGCCTGGGCTTCACGCTGACCGGGACGCTGCGCGGCGTGGGCTTCAAGCACGGCGAGTGGCGCGACACCGCGCTCATGCAGCGCACGCTCGGGCCGGGCGCGGATACGCCGCCCAAGGGCTGACGCGCGAGCCTCAACTGCATGGCGGCACGCCACACGCGCGCCGCAAGCGAAACGCCGCTCGTACAATACGTCCTTTCGCAACGGAGCCGGACTCAGGGCTCCGCAGACAAGGACTGATTCACCATGCAACCCCTCCTCGAACACCTGCACCCGTCCAACTGGGGCTTCCTGTGGGACGCGCTCTCCGCGCTCGCGCTGCGCCTGTGCGCGGCCTTCGCGATCCTCTGGTTCGGCTGGTGGCTCTCCCGGCGCGTGGGCAACTGGATCAAGCGGCGGGGCAGCGGCATCGATCCCACGCTGCGCCCCATCGTGCGCGACACCGCCGTGTGGGGCGTGCGCCTCGTCGCCGTGATCGGCGCGCTCTCGCAAATCGGCATCCAGACCGCCAGCATCGTCGCGGTGCTCGGCGCCGCCGGTCTCGCCATCGGTCTCGCGCTGCAAGGCACGCTGCAGAACATCGCGGCCGGCATCATGCTGTTGCTGCTGCGGCCGTTCAAGGTGGGCGACTATATCGACGGCAGCGCCGGCGCCAGCGTCGCGGGCACCGTCGAGGAAGTGAACCTCTTCACCACGCGCCTCACGAAACCGGACGGCATCTGCGAATACGTGCCGAACAGCGCGCTGTGGAGCAATTCGATCCGCAACTACAGCCGCAATCCCACGCGCCGGCTCGATCTCGAAGTGGAAGTGTCGGTGCGCGACGACGTGAACCGCGCGATCGACGCCTTGCGCACGCTCGCCGCCGCCGACCCGCGCGTGCTGGCCTCGCCCGCGCCGCAAGTGATGGTGACGCGTTTCGACGACAGCACCGCCGTGCTCAACGTGCGCGTGTGGTCGAATATCGACACATTCTGGGAGATGCGCTGGGAGCTGTCGCGCAAGGTGCGCCAGACGCTCAATGACGCGCACTGCTCGCTGCCCCTGCGCACGCGCGAGTTGCACATCGTGCAGACGCAACCGGCGGAACCTGAGCAACCGACACAACCGACACAACCGACACAACCGACACAACCGACGCAACCGACGCAACACGCGCAGCAATGAGCGCGTACGCGCGCCGCCTGCGCGGCTACGCCCGAGGGCTCGTGCCGCACGGCTACCTGGCCGTGCTGCTGGTGCTCGACGGCCTGCTGCTGGTGCGCCCGGTCGCACAGAAGGCGCTCGAACACGCGGGCGGCAACTGGTTCGACGACTGGATCACGCTCATCAATGCGTTCGGCGTGCTCGCGCTGCCTCAGGCGCTCGTTGCGACCGGCCTCACGATGATGTCGTTCGGCATCGCGCTGCGCGCCCGCGTGGCGTGGGTGCTTTCTCTGGTGCTGCTCACCGGCGCGGCCAGCATCTGCCTGTGGGGCGACTATCGCAGTCACGCGCTCGCCGGCTTCTCGCTCGCCCTCGCCTGCGCGCTGATCTACTACTGGCGCCACTTCGATCGCGCGAGCGTCGCCGCGGGATCGTTGTTCGCATTCCTGAGCATTGGCTCGTTGGTCGTCTACGCGGTGTTCGGCTCGCTGTATCTCGGCGACGACTTCGACCCGCCTATCCGCAACCTCGTCACGGCGTTCTACTTCTCGATCGTGTCGATGTCCACGGTCGGCTACGGCGATATCGTGCCGCGCTCGGACACTGCGCGGCTGTTCACGGCCTCGATCATCGTGCTCGGCATCACCGTGTTCGCGACGTCGATCAGCGCCGTGATCGGGCCCGTGATCGGCGGCCATTTGAAACGCATCGTGAAGGGAGGCATTTCCAACGTGACCCGCAAGAACCACTATCTGATCGTCGGCGCGTCGCCGCTCGCGCATAGCGTGTACGCGGGGCTCCTCAAGCGCGGCTACGCGGCGACCGTGATCGTCGCGCCGAATATTCCGCACAACTATCCACCGGAGGCCGATCTCATCATCGGCGATGCGAGCGACACCGCGACGCTGCGCAATGCGGGCGCCGAAACCGCGCTCGCCGCGCTCGCGCTGCGCTCGGACGACGCCGAGAACGCCTTCGTGATTCTCGCGATCAAGGAAATCGCGCCGAAGGTGCGCACCGTGGCGCTCGTCAACGACAGCCGCAACCTGCGGCGGCTGCGCCTGCTGCAGCCGGACATGGTGTTTTCGCCGCAACTGCTCGCGGGCGAGCTGCTCGCACGCACGCTCAACAACGAAACCATCGACAACACGCTGGTCGAGCAGCTGCTGTTCGGCAAGAGCGCGGGCGGCGCGGCGTAAGCGCCTTGTCGCCGCGTGCCATCAGTCCGGCGGCGGCAGGCGCCGGAACAGCGTGGGATAGTCGATCACGAGCCCGTCTTCGTCCACGCGCAGGTTCGCCGTGAAGTCGCGAAAGATGCCCTCGTAGCGATACTCGCGATCGCGCTCGATGCACACGTAGGCCTGCTCGACGGGCTTGGGATCCAGCTCGGGCGCGGCGATGTACACCACGCGGATCGGCTGCCGCTCGCCGCGCGCGAGGCCCAGACGCCGGATCGGCAGCGTGTTCGTGTACGGCGTCGCGGCGATGTCGATGTCGATGCAGCCGTCGAGCGCCTCCAGTGCGCGCCCCTCGCCGTCGGTCCAGTGGCCCTTGCCGTCGCTCTGGAGCACGAGCGAGCCGCCACCCATCACGCGAAACGCCGCCCAGCGCACGCGCCAGCGCGCATCGCACTCGATGGCGTAGCACAGGCCATAGGACTTGCCGTAGCGCTCGCCGATGACCACGCTTTCCGCGCGGATCGTGTCGCCTGTTTCGCCGAATTTCGGGCCGCAATGCGCATCGAACGCCAGATGCTCGATACCCTCGCCCGTCTCGGATGCCCAACGCACTTCACGCATCGTTCGCCTCCCATGTAACGCTGTCGACCAGAGTTAGTGCTTTAGCACTTACTCTGGTCCCGTGCAGACCTGTCTCTGGATGACCTCGATAACCGCCTTGCGCATATCGTAACGCGGCGACGAATAGCGACTATCAACGCACGCGCATGCGCGAGGCGGTCTGCATCGCCTATGCTCGCAATCTGGCCGGCCGTGCGCCTCGCACCGGGGCCTCGCCGCCCGCACCCGCACGCCACGTCTTCGCCATGTCCGCCCGATTTTCCGCCGCTGCCGGCGCCACTGCGCGGTCCACCGACACCGCCGCCGCCGGCGCGCTTTTGCGCAGCCTCGGCCAGATCGTGCTGCAGCCGCACGCGGGAACGGGCGCGTGCCTGCTCGCGGCGCTCGCGCTCACCGACTGGCGGCTCGCTTTCGCCGCCCTGCTCGGCGCCGCGGCGGCCAATGTCTGCGCGGTCGTGGCAGGCCATGCAGAAGCGGCGATCCGAGACGGCGTTGCAGGCTACAACGGCGCGCTCGCCGCGCTCGCGGCGTTCACCTTCGTCGGCGATGCGGGCACGGCGGCCGCGCTTGCGCTCATCGCGGGCGGCGCGAGCGGGTGGCTCGCCGGGCCGCTGGACCGCCGCCTCGCGCGCGCCCGGCTCGGCTTGTATTCCGTGCCCTGCCTCATCGCGACCTGGATCTGGCTGCCGCTGCACCCCGGCAGCGCCCCCGTCGCCAGCGCAATCGCCGCAGCCCCGCCGGCCCTGCACGGCGCGCCGCTAGCGGCCGCCGCACACGCCTCCGCCGGCGTGTTGAGCGGCCTCGCGCAAACCACTTTTGCCTCGGGCGCAGCGGCGGGACTGTGCGTGCTCGCGGGCCTCGCCTGGTCGTCGCGGCGCGCAGCGGCCTATGCGCTCGGCGGCGCGGCGCTCGCGAGCGCGCTCGAACTCGCGTGCGGCGCGAGCCCGGCCGCCCTCGGCGCGGGCCTCGCGGGCTTCAACGGCGCGCTCGCCGCGCTCGCGGTCTGCGCGCTCGGCACACGCGCCGCGATCTGTGCGACCATGCTCGCCGCGGCCCTGCATCTGGCCGCCGTGCGCTGTGGACTGCCCGCGCTGACCGCGCCGTTCGTGCTGGCAAGCTGGAGCGTGCACGCGGCGGCGCGACGCCTGCGCCCTGCGTCGTCCACGCCGCCTGAAGAGTCCATCGTCCGCTGAAGGAATCGCCATGTCTTTCGCCCATCGCCCGACGAGCACCTGCGCCGAGACCGCGGCGCGCTCCCCCGCCGAGCAGCAACTGCGCGTCGATCTCGCCGCCGCTTACCGCCTCATCGCACTCAACGGCTGGGACGACCTCATCTACACGCACATCTCCGCCGCCGTACCGGGCGAGGCGGGCCGCTTCCTCATCAATCCGTTCGGCCTCGCCTTCGACGAGGTGCGCGCCTCGAACCTCGTGAAGATCGACACCGAAGGCCGCATCGTCGGCGCAAGCGAGCATCCCGTGAACGCCACCGGCTTCGCGCTGCACGCGGCCGTGCATCTCGCGCGGCCCGACGCCGTGTGCGTGATGCATCTGCACAATACGGCGGGCATTGCCGTGTCGATCCAGCGCGACGGCCTCCTGCCCGCCTCGCAGCACGCGCTGCGCTTTTACGGCCAGCTCGCCTGGCACGACTACGAAGGCCTCGCCTTCACGCCCGCCGAAGGCACGCGCCTCACGGCCAATCTCGGCGCGCACCCGGCCATGCTGCTGCGCAATCACGGCACGCTCACCACCGGCCGCACGGTAGCCGAAGCCTACGTGCTGATGGCGACGCTCATCAAGGCCTGCGAAATCCAGCTGCAGGCTCAGGCCGGCGGCGTACCGCTCGTCGTGCCGCCGCCCGGGGTGGCCGAACGCACGGCCGAGCAGTTGCGCGACGGCGGCGCGATCGAAGGCGTGCTCGAATGGCCCGCGCTGCTGCGCAAGCTCGATCGCATCGATTCGTCATACCGAGACTGATCGCGCCCAATCCATCGTTTCGCTCACTTTTCAAGGAGACCCGCATGCCGACATTCCACATCGAAATGTTCGAAGGCCGCAGCGTCGAACAAAAACGCCAGCTCGCCGCCGCCCTGACCGAGACCACGTGCAAGGTGCTCGGCGTCGAGCCGCAATCCGTCGACATCATCTTTCACGACGTGAAGCCGGAGAACTGGGCGACGGCCGGCAAGCTGTGGAGCGATCCGCGCTAAAGCTGCCATTTTCATCGCATTCCTGATCTTTTCCGCCTGGCGTCGCACACCCGCTCGCGCCGCCAGGCGCGCCTGAATTCTCCCCCGCACGATTCCTGACCCCGCACGCGGAGACACATTGCCGCACCCCATGCGGCAGCGCGGTGTATTGACGCAGCGAGACGCTCTTCGCACATCCCTACTGCGCAACGAGTGTTTAATCTAAATTGATCTGTATCAATGCGTTAGCGCATGTTTTCGTCTCATTGATATTGACGACTGCGACACGCTGGCGCACGTCGCAGCGCAGCAAAACCTTCGCCGTTCCCCTACGCTTACGTCCATTGCACGAGAAGCGCAGCGCCCCCACTGCCTCTCCGTGCGACGTTTCTTCCGCGCTTTTCCCGGTAAGCAAGCAACAGGCACGTACATGCACACGTCACTATCCGCCTTCGACCTGGCCCGGCTGCAGTTCGCCTTCACCGTCTCGTTTCACATCGTCTTTCCGGCGCTCTCCATCGGCCTCGCGAGCTTCATCGCCGTGCTCGAAGCCTGCTGGCTCAAAACGCGTCAACCGTTCTACAAGGACCTCTGCCTGTTCTGGTCGAAGGTCTTCGCCGTGGCCTTCGGCATGGGCGTCGTGTCCGGCGTCGTCATGAGCTACGAGTTCGGCACCAACTGGTCCGGCTTCTCGTCGTTCGCGGGTCCCATCACCGGACCGCTGCTGATGTACGAAGTCATGACCGCGTTCTTTCTCGAAGCGGGCTTCCTCGGCATCATGCTGTTCGGCTGGAACCGCGTGAGCCCGCGCGCCCACTTCGGCGCGACGCTGATGGTCGCCATCGGCACGCTCATCTCCACGTTCTGGATCCTCGCCTCGAATAGCTGGATGCAGACGCCGCAAGGCTTCAAGATCGTCGATGGCCACGTCGTGCCGGTGGACTGGTTCAAGATCATCTTCAATCCGTCCTTCCCGTACCGTCTCGCGCACATGGCGATCGCCGCGTTCATCGTGGCCGCGCTCGTGGTGGCCGCGAGCGGCGCATGGCATCTGCTCAAGGGGCGGCGCGACCCCGCCATCAAGAAGATGTTCTCGATGGCGCTCGGCCTGCTGCTCGTGCTCGCGCCGGTGCAGGCCTTCGTCGGCGACGCACACGGCCTGAACACGCGCGAATATCAGCCCGCCAAGATCGCCGCGATCGAAGGCATCTGGGACACCGAACAAGGCGGCACCGCACTCAATCTGTTCGGCATTCCCGACATGCAGGCCGAGACGACGCGCTACGCCGTTTCCATTCCGCACCTGGGCAGCCTGATCCTCACGCATAGCTGGGACGGCGAGATCAAGGGACTCAGGTCCTTCCCCGCAGACGAGCGACCCAATTCGCCGCTGCTGTTCTGGAGCTTCCGCGTCATGGTCGGCTTAGGCATCCTGATGATCGTGCTCGGCGTGACCGGCTGGGTGCTGCGCCGCCGCGGCACGCTCTACGAATCGCGCGGTTTCCAGCGCTTCGTGCTCGCCATGGGACCGACGGGCTTCATCACGCTGCTCGCGGGCTGGGTGACGACGGAAGCCGGCCGTCAGCCCTGGGTGGTCTATGGCGTGATGCGCACGGCACAGGCGGTGTCGCCGCTCACGGCGCAACAGGTGGGCATTTCGCTGATGGCGTTCGTGGCGGTGTACTTCCTCGTGTTCGGCACGGGCATTTACTACCTGCTCAAGCTTCTGCGCAAAGGTCCCGCGCTGCCCGACTCGAGGCCACATGCGCCGCATGAACCACGTGAGCCGCGCGTGGCGCACCCTGCGCTCGCTGCGAGCCAGACCGCGCGCCGCCCCATGTCCGCCGCCGATCAGCTGATCGACGCCTGAGGCTCCCCGCATTCATCGTTACGAGGCTAGCAAGCAAATGGATGTCACCGTCATCTGGGCCGCGATCATCGCGCTCGGCGTTCTTCTCTACGTGGTGCTGGACGGCTTCGATCTCGGCATCGGCATCGTGTTTCCGCTCTTTCCCGACGAGGATGAGCGCGATCTCATGATGAACACGGTCGCCCCCGTGTGGGACGGCAACGAGACCTGGCTCGTGCTCGGCGGCGCGGGGCTCTTCGCCGTATTCCCCGTGGTGTACTCGACCGTGCTTTCCGCGCTCTACCTGCCGCTCGTGTTCATGCTCGCGTGCCTGATCTTCCGCGGCGTGTCGTTCGAGATTCGCGCCAAGTCCAATCGCACGAAGCATTTGTGGGACCTCGCGTTCATCGGCGGCTCGACCGGCGCCGCGTTTTTCCAGGGCATCGCGCTCGGCGCGTTCCTGCAAGGCATTCCGATGGACGGCGGCCAGTTCGCTGGCGACGCCTTCGGCTGGCTCACGCCCTTCAGCCTGCTCTCGGGTTTCGGGCTCGTCGCGACCTATGCGCTGCTCGGCTGCTGCTGGCTCGTCGCGAAGACCGAGGGCGACCTGCAGCGCCGCCTGCGCAAGCTCGTCTGGCCGCTCACGGTCATGCTGCTCGGCTTCATCGCGCTCGTGAGCCTGTGGACGCCGCTGCAGGACCCGGCCATCGCCGAACGCTGGTTCCGTTCGGGCCTCTTCTGGCGTCTCGCGCCGGTGCCGCTGCTCGTGCTCGCCTGCGCCGCGTGGATGCGCTGGGCCGTGCATGCACGCCATCACAAGACGCCCTTCATCGCGGCCATCGGACTCGTGCTGCTCGGCTACGCGGGCCTGCTCGTGAGCCTGTGGCCGTACGCGATTCCGCAGGGCCTCACGCTGTGGGAAGCGGCGGCGCCGCGCGAGAGCCAGATGTTCACGCTCGCGGGCGCAGCGTTCATTCTGCCGATCATCCTCGCGTACACGATGCTCAGCTACTGGGTCTTTAGAGGCAAGGTGCGTCATGGCGACACCCATCACTACCATTAAAACTGCACGCCGGGCGCTGCCTGGCTGGCTCTGGTTCGTACTCCTCTGGTGTGCGGGCGTGGGCGCAGCCGTCTCGCTCGGGTTCGCATTCAAGGTCTTCATGAACCTCACGCTGTTCGCCGTGAAGTGAATGGCACGAGCGGATTCGCACGAGCGCGCTCGATTTCACGGCGCCGCGTTAGACTGTAGGCTCTCTGTCACCCGTGCGAAAACTTCATGCAACAGATGACCTTCATGGAATGCGTCAAGCGCGCATGGGCGAGCGCCTGGCAGGCCGCCGTGCAAATGCCGTTTCTCCTTGCGGGGACGTTTGTGATCTACGCCGCGCTCGGCTGGTTCGGGCTCGCCGGGCGGCCCGTGCCGGCCGAAGGCGCGACGCCCTCCGCCGGACTCATTGCGCTCGGCAATCTCGCCTCGCTCCTGAATTCGCTTGTCTACCTCTGGTTCACGCTCAAGATTTCGCGCTTCGTGCTGCTAGGCGAGCGCAGCGCGCCGCTCATGCCGGCCGGAGCCAGGCCGTTCCTGCGCATTTTCGCGGTCGGTCTCATCCTGGCGGTCGCGCTCGGCGCATTCGCGCTCTTGCTGTGGGTCGTGCTGCGGCCTCAATACCAGGGCGGCGCCGCGTTCCTCTTTCTGGTGGTCATTGCGATCTGGATGTTCGTGGCGGTGCGCCTCTCGCTGCTCTTTCCGGCGCTCGCCGTCGGCAGCAAGATCGCCTTCAGCGCCGCCTGGCGCGACAGCCGCGGGCACTTCTGGAGCCTTTTTGGCGTCACCTTCGTCGCCGCGCTGCCCATTGCGGTGTGCGGCCTGATCGTGCTGATCGGCATGGGCCTCGCGGGCGTCACGCCTGAAATCGTGCGGCAGCCGGGGTGGCTCACCGCGCTCGCCATCGGCCAGAGCATCGGCAATATCGTGTTTGCGCTGCTCACCACCACGGCACTCGCCTGGCTTTATCGCCGTTACGCACAAGACCTGACTTCGCCCTCCACGAGTTAATCTCGCACTACCAGATGCCCGGCACGAAGCGATAACGCACGCGCGCCAGATACTCGCGGTAGCCGGGCAGATTCTCCGCGAGCGTTTGCTCTTCGCGCACCGCGCGATAGCCGATCCCCACGACCATGAAGGGCACGCACGCAAGCCCCCACCACGAACCGAGCATGAGCGGCGTGCCGACGAGAAACAGCAGCGCGAAGCCATACATCGGATGACGCACGTAGGCATACGGGCCGGTGTCGCTGACCGTATGCCCGCGTTCGCTCTGAATCTTCACGACAGGCGCCGCGAAGCGGTTCGCCGCGAACACCGCGCGCGTCGCGTAGATATCGACGAAGATGAAGATCGCGCCGAGCACGCTGAGCCACAGCGGCACGCTCGACCAGCCCATGCGCACGGCGTCGATGCCCATCAGGCAGAGCCACGCGCAAAAACCCACCGAGACGCACAGCATGAACACGCGGTCCCACGGCTGCTGCGTGCGCTGCGCGAACGGCGCGAGGCGCTCGACCAGCAGGCCCGGATCTTCGCGCCCGAGCCACAGGCCGATCCACACGCCGCACAACGCCCACTCGACGAGCCACAGCCACGCCGCCGTCCACGCCAGCGTGCCCGCCGAGACGAACAACAGCACGCCCATCAATCCGAACCAGACCACGACTTGCGCGAACAGCTTCGCCATCAGCGCTTTCGTCATTTTCAGCTCAGTCATGATGCCCTCCTTGACCCGCGGGCGCGGCGTCGCGTCGGACGCCGACTCGCGTCTACTGTTGCGCGCCGTGTGACGTCATGCGCGCATAGAGCGCGTCGGCGTCGATACGCTGCGCTTCTTCGCCGCGCGCGAGATCGATGCCGAAGCGTTCGCGCAGACACTGCGCGAGTTCCGCTCCATTTGCGAGCGTACGCTCCTCGCTCACCTGACCTTGCGCGTCGCGCTCGGTAAAACGCTCGTTGAACAGGATCGCGCGGCCGCCTTCGCGTGCAATGCACGCGATCAGGCTGAACGTGAAGAACGACTCGGGCGACGCCGACGTGTACCAGTTCGCCATTTCGTAATCGACCCACTCGGCGGGCGTCAATTCAAAACGATAGAGATCGAACCACTTCTCGCCATCGTGCAATTGCAGCTTGCGCTCGTTCGCCGACAACGTCACGAGCCGCGCCGGTTCGTGCGGCGTCGGCTGTTCCGCCTCTGTCGAGAACGAGAGCGGCGCACGCAGCGTCGCGGCACCGAAGCCTCCGTCGACGAGCCACGTATCGCCTTCCGCCTCCACGCGCAGCAGCATATGCGTGCGCGGCGTGCGCGCGTCGGGTTCGCGCCCGTACAGCACGCGTGCGGCGAGCGGCGTCACCGTAAAGCCCAGTTGCATGAGCACATGCGCGAGCAAGGTGTTGTGCTCGAAGCAGTAGCCGCCGCGCCGCTGCGTCACGAGCTTCGCGACGATGTCCGGCAACTTGATCGACACGCGCCGCCCCGCCAGCGGATCGAGGTTCTCGAAAGGAATGGCAAGCGGATGCAGGCGCTGCAGTTCGCGCAGCACGGCGAGGGTCGCGACATGCGGACCGTCGTAGCCGATGCGGGCGAAGTACGCGTCGAGATCGAGTTCGTAGCCTGGGGAAATGTCGGTCATGGAGCCAGCTTGTTTTGAAGTTTGAGCGGCGAAACGCGCGTTCACATACGTGATGATAAGCGACTTCATTCGCCTGACTAATCATCCAAAGCTAACGACCTGTAATGCGTAAATGCGCGAATGAAAGCAATTCGCAAGGATCTCCGTGATGCGGCGTAAAGCGAGCGTAAAACAGTTGCGAATCATTCTCGTTTTTGTTGACGCTCGCATTCTCCGTTAGTACGATGGCGCCGTCTGGAGATGTCGGGTATTCAGCGATTTGCGAATAACAAAGCCAGAGCGACCCATCACGCAAACATTTCAATAAGTAAGGAATACGATGGAATTGACCCGAACCGTCCGCGTGCGTGCGCTCGCCTGCCCGCGCGGCGCAGCGCCGGGCCGCCCGGCGCATCGGCGCGCGCCGGCGTTGCGCGCCATTGCCATGCTTGCCGCGAGTGCGACTTTCGCGTGCGGAGCCGCACGCGCGCAGAGCAACGCGAACCCCGACGCCGCCCCGGAAGCACCGGAAGCCGACCTCGCGATTCAGGCGCAGCCGTCGAACTTCTGGACCGGCTTCTGGACGCGCCAGACGATGCTCGGCGACATGGGCGGACTGCGGCCGTGGCTCGGCAAATACGGCGTGACCTTCCAGCTCACGGAGACGAGCGAATACCTCGCGAACCTGCGCGGCGGCCTCAAGACCGGCGGCGCGTACGACGGCCTCACGACGGCGACCGTGCAGGTCGACACGAGCAAGGCGCTCGGCATTCCGGGCGGTCTGTTCAACGTGAGCGGCCTGCAGATTCACGGCACCAACCTGAGCACGTCGAACCTCGGCACGCTGAATACCGCGAGCGGCATCGAAGCGACGCCGACCACGCGCCTCTGGGAGCTGTGGTACCAGCAATCGTTCCTCGACAAGCGCCTCGACGTGAAGATCGGTCAGCAGAGTCTCGACCAGGAATTCATCACGAGCCAGTACGCGGCGCTCTTCATCAACACGATGTTCGGCTGGCCCGCGCTGCCTTCGTACGACATGCCCTCGGGCGGCCCGGCCTATCCGCTCGCCGGTCTCGGCGTGCGCGTGCGCGGCCAGATCACGCCTTCGCTCACCGCGCTCGCCGGCGTGTTCGCAGGCGACCCGCTCGGCAACGATCCGAACAACCTTAGTGGTACGAACTTCAATCTGCACAACGGCACGTTGTGGATCGGCGAACTGCAGTACGCCATCAACCAGCCGTCCGAAGGCGAACTCGTGAGCGCCGACAATCACGGCCTGCCGGGCACCTACAAGATTGGCTTCTGGTACAACAACAACCCGTTCGACGACCAGCGCTACGACAACACCGGCCTGTCGCTCGCGAATCCGGCCTCGACCGGGATTCCGGCGACGCATCGGGGCAACTACAGCATCTACGCGGTGGCCGACCAGATGATCTGGCGTCCCGACCCGGACGAAGCGCGCAGCATCGGTGTATTCGCGCGCGTTATGGGCGCGCCCGGCGACCGCAATCTCGTGAGCCTCGCGGCCAACCTCGGCATCGTCATGAAGGCGCCGTTCAAGGGCCGCGACAACGACAGCGTGGGCCTTGCCGCCACCTACATCAAGGTCGGCAACAACGTGCACAACCTCGACCTCGACCAGCAGATGTTCACCGGCGGTCCTTACGGCGTGCGCACGCAGGAAACCGCGCTCGAAGCCACCTATCAGTATCAGGTCACGCCGTGGTGGATTCTCCAGGCCGACGCGCAATACACGTTCAACGCGGGCGCCGGCCAGAATCCGCAGGATCCGACCGCGCCGCTGCGCAATACGTTCGTGATCGGCGTGCGGACCAACATCACGTTCTAGGCCCACGAAAGCGCACCCGACCCATGTTCAACCCCAAGTCCTCGCGTGTCCCAGCCGGCGTGCGCGCCGGCCGCGCGAGGCACGGAGATTCAGTATGAAACACGCTACGCGCACGCTCCTGCAATGCACAGCCCACGCGGTCCGCTCCGCGCTCGCGCTTGCCGCCGCGGCGGCGCTCGCCGGCGCGCCGCTCGCCGCTCACGCCGAACCGCAGGGCCTGCTCGAGACCGTCAAGCATCACACCACGCTCATCAACACCGTGCCCGACAACGGCGACCAGAACCCGTATGCGATCTTCGTCGCGCCGGTCTCCTCCGGCGCGGTGAAAGAAGGCGACGTGCTGGTCGACAACTTCAACAACGCGGCCAACCTGCAGGGCACCGGCAGCACGATCGTCGACTATCACCCCGACACGAAGCAGATGACGCTGTTCGCGACGATTCCGCGCGATCTCAAGGAGTGCCCGGGCGGCGTCGGCCTTTCGACCGCGATGACGATGCTCAAGTCGGGCTGGGTCATCGTGGGCAGCACGCCGAGCAACGACGGCACCACCGGCACCAAGGGCGCGGGCTGTATGATCGTGCTCGACAGCAGCGGCAAGATCAACAAGGTCATCAGCAGTCCCAATATCAATGACCCGTGGGGCAACATGGCCGTGGTCGACAACGGCGACCACGCCACACTGTTCGTGAGCAATGCGGGCTTCGGCGTGGGCGGTGCGGACGGTAACCCGCCCGTGTTCAAGCAGGCCACGGTGCTGCGGCTCGACTTCGACATCGCGAGCGGCCAGGCGCCGGTCCTGAAGCGCGAAACCGTGGTGGCGAGCGGCTTCGGCGCGCAGGCGGACAAGGGCGTGTTCCTCGTCGGCCCGACCGGCCTCGCACTGTCGGCGGACAACAAGCTGCTCTACGTGTCCGACGCGATCGGCAACCGCATCAACGTGATCGAAGATCCGCTCACGCGCGACACGAGCGCGGGCGTGGGCCGCCAGCTCACCGCCGACGGCCTGCTGCACCGTCCTCTCGCCATGATCGTCACGCCGCAGGGCCACCTGCTCGTGACGAATGCCTTGAACGGCCAGGTCGTCGAGATCGACCCGGCCGCGGCAAAGCAGCTGTACGCGCGCTGGATCGATACCGACAAGGCGCAGACGCCTCCGGGCAACGGCGACCTGTTCGGCCTCGCGCTGACCCCGGCAGGCGACGGCTTCTACTACGTCGAAGACGACGTAAACACTCTCGTGCTGGCTAAATAATCATGTCCTCCGACGATACTCCCAACAAACCATCGAGGCGCGGCTTCCTGAAAGCCGGCGCCGCGCTCGGTGCGAGCCTCGGCGCAGGCGCGGCCACGAGCGGCCTCGCCCAGGCCGCCGAAGCGAAGCACCACGCGATGTCCACCGACCCGATGCTCGCCGTCGAGCCGTTCTACGGCGAGCACCAGGGCGGCATCGTGACGCCGCAGCAGGCGCACACGTATGTCGCGGCCTTCGATCTCACGACGACCTCGCGCGACGACGTCATCAACCTGCTGCGCAAGTGGACCGAGTCCGCGGCGCGCATGAGCCAGGCGCAGCCCGCTGCCGCCCTCGACTACACCGGCGACGACCACCCCGCGGCCGACTCCGGCGACGTGCTGGGCCTCGGCCCGGCGGGCCTCACGGTCACCTTCGGCTTCGGCCCCGGCCTCTTCACGTCGCAGGACAAGGACCGCTACGGCCTCGCGCACAAGCGCCCCGCCGCGCTCGTCGACCTGCCGCGCTTCAACGGCGACCAGCTGATCGCGCAAAAGACCGGCGGCGATCTGTTCGTGCAGGCGTGTGCCAATGACGCGCAAGTCGCTTTCCACGCGGTGCGTCAGCTCGCGCGCCAGGGCTACGGCATCCTGACGATGCGCTGGGGCCAGGCGGGCTTTCTCTCGGGCCCGCGCGCGCAAACGCCGCGCAACCTCATGGGCTTCAAGGACGGCACGAACAACCCGCCGACCACGGACCCGAAGGCGATGAATCAGTTCGTCTGGGCCACCGCCGCCGACGCGCCCTGGATGCAGGGCGGCACCTATACCGTGGTGCGCCGCATCCGCATTACGCTGGAGCACTGTGACCAGATGGAACTGGGCTTCCAGGAGCAGGTGTTCGGCCGCCACAAGTACAGCGGCGCGCCAATTGGCCAGAAGAAGGAGTTCGACAACGTCGATCTCGACGCGCAAGACAAGGACGGCAATCCGCTGATTCCCGAGAACTCGCACGTGCGTCTCTCGAACCGCGCGTCGAACAACGGCGCGCAGATCCTGCGCCGCTCGTACTCGTACAACGACAGCACGGACTTCTACATCGAGCGCTGGCCGCCGTGGCGCCAGGAAACCGAATATGACGCGGGCCTCATCTTCGTCGCCCACCAGGGCGACCCGCGCACGAGCTTCATTCCGATCAACGAAAAGCTCGCGAAGTTCGACATGATGAACCAGTTCACGACGCACGTGGGAAGCGCGATCTTCGCGTGCCCGCCCGGCGCGAAGGCGGGCTCGTTCATCGGCGCGGAGCTGTTCAGCGCCTGAGATTCATCGATAACAACGGACAACGAAGCAATATGAAACTTTCCATGATGCGCGCACCGCTGCGCGCCACCGCCCTCTCGCTCGCGCTTGCCGGCATGCTGCCGCTCGCCGCGCACGCAGCCTCGATCACGCTCTACAACGCACAGCACGAGCAGGTCGTGAACCAGCTTGCGAAGGACTTCCAGCAGCAGACCGGCATCGACGTGAAGATCCGCAGCGGCGAAGGCCCGGCGCTCGCGGCGCAGCTCGTCGCCGAAGGCGAAAAGACGCCTGCTGACGTCTACTTCACGGAGAACTCGCCTGAGCTGATGCTGCTGGAAGAAAAGGGCATGCTCGCCCCCGTGCAGCAGGCGACGCTCGCGGTCGTGCCCGAACGCTTCAACTCGCCGCAAGGGCAATGGGTGGGCGTGACCGCGCGCGAGAACGTGCTCGCGTACAACACGGCCAAGGTGCAGCCCGCGCAATTGCCGAAGTCGATTTTCGATCTCGCCAAACCCGAATGGAAGGGCAAGGTCGGCATCGCGCCGAGCGACGCCGACTTCCTGCCGCTCGTCGACGCCGTGCTCGCCGTGAAGGGCGAAGCCGCCACGCTCGAATGGCTCAAGGGTCTGAAGACCAACTCGCAGATCTTCGACGACGACGAAGGCGTGGTCGCCGCCGTGAACCGCGGCGCGGTCGCCACCGGCATCATCAACAACTACTACTGGGACCGCCTGCACGCCGAGATGGGCGACAAGAAAACGCAAAGCGCCGTCGCGCATTTCGCCGATGGCGACGTGGGCGCGCTCGTCAACGTTTCGGGCGCCGCCGTGATGAAGTCCGCGCACAATGTGGACGGTGCGCAGAAGTTCCTCGCCTACCTCGTGAGCGAGCGCGCACAGAAGCTGATGGCGCAGGACCACATCAGCTACGAGTACCCGCTGCGGCCCGGCGTGGCGAGCGATCCCATCAACAAGCCGTTCGACCAGCTGAAGCCGCCCGCGCTGACCATCCAGCAGCTCGGCGACGACAGCCAGGCGGGCAAGCTGCTGCGTCAGGCTGGCCTGCTGTAATCGGCATGGAGTACGAAGCAATATCGTGAGCGAAGCCGTTACCACGGCGCAAGCCGTGTCAGAGTCTCATCAAGTGGCAGTCGCGGGGGGCCCGCCCCCGCGCGTGCGGCGGCGTGCGCCGCGCGCGCTCTTCGCCGCCGCCGCGCTCGGCCCGCTGCTGGTGCTGCTGCCGCTCGCACTGACCTTCTGGCGCGCGCTGTCCTTTGGTCTGGCCGACGCCGCCGAGCTGATCTTCAGGCCGCTGGTCGGCGAGTTGCTCGTCAACACGCTCTCGATTACGGTTTCGGCCACGCTCGCCTGCGCCATACTAGGCACCGCGGTGGCGTGGCTCGTCGAGCGTACCGACGTGCCGGGGCGGCGTGCCTGGGCGCTCCTCGCCGCCGCGCCGCTCGCCATGCCCGCATTCGTCACGAGCTACGCGTGGGTCTCGCTGAGCCTCGATTTGCAGGACTTTCTCGGCGCGTTCATCGTCATCACGACGGCGTACTTCCCGCTCGTCTATTTGCCAGTGGCCGCCGCGCTGCGCGGCCTCGATCCCGCACTCGAAGAATCGGCGCGCGCGCTCGGCTGCAACCGCTGGGCTGTTTTCGTGCGCGTCGTGCTGCCGCAACTGCGTCCCGCGCTGTTCGGCTCGATGCTGCTCGTCGCGCTTGGCGTGCTCTCCGAATTCGGCGCATTCACGCTGCTGCGCTTTCGCACGTTCACCACCGAGATCTACGCGGAATACCGCACGAGCTTCGATGGCGGCGGCGCCTCGCTGCTGGCCTGCGTGCTGATCCTGCTCTGCCTCGTGTGCCTCGTGCTCGAGTTCCGCGTGCGCGGACGCGCGCGCTACGAGCGCGTGGATCGCGGCGCACGCCGCGAGAGCGTGCGCCATGCGCTCGGCCGCTGGCGCTGGCCTATGGCGGCGGGTTTCGTCGCGCTCAATGTGGCGACGCTCGGCGTGCCGCTCGCGATGATCGGCTACTGGCTCACGCAGCCTGGTGCCGCAGCAATCACGCCAGCCGATGTCTCGCCTGAGTTGCTGGTTTTGACCACGTTCGCCTCGCTGCGCCTCGGCCTCACGGCCGCGTTTTTCACCACGCTGCTCGCGCTCCCGCTCGCGTACCTGCTTGCGCGCTATCCTGGCCGCGCCGCCACGTTTCTCGAACGCACGGCCTTTATCGCGCAGGGCGTGCCCAGCCTCGTGATTGCGCTTGCCATCGTCTCGCTCGCGGTGCGCGCGCTCGAACCGCTCTATCAGGGCACCACGCTGCTGATTACGGCGTACGCGATCCTCTGTCTGCCCCTTGCGCTCGTGAGCGTGCGCGCGGCGCTCATGCAAGCGCAGCAGCGCCTCGAAGATACGGCGCGCGCGCTCGGCCTGGGATGGTTCGCCACGCTGCGCCGCGTCGTGCTGCCGCTCGCGGGTCCGGGCCTCGGCGCGGCGGCTTCGATGGTGTTCATCTCGGTGGTCACCGAATTGAACGCCACGCTGCTGCTCGCGCCCATCGGCACGCACACGCTCGCCACGCAGGTCTGGACCGACACCTCGACGCTCGCCTTCGCGGCCGCCGCGCCCTATGCCGCGCTGCTCACCGCGCTTTCGCTCGCCGCTTCGGGCCTGCTGTTCGCGTTTGCGGGCCGGTCCGCACTCGCGGGCCATGCTACGGTCAACATGCCGGTCGATACGATCAACGCGCCGCCCGACGACGCCTGAGCCTCAGTTAGCCCCAAGTTAGCCCCAAGTTAGCCCCATGAGCACACTTCGCATTTCCGGCCTGAAAAAGGCCTTCGACGGCCATCCGGTCCTGCACGGCATCGATCTTTCCGTGCGCTCGGGTTCGCTCGTCGCGCTGCTCGGGCCTTCGGGCAGCGGCAAGACCACGCTGCTGCGCGTGCTGTGCGGCTTCGAGCGCGCCGACGCCGGCACGATCGAGATCGACGGCCGCCGCGTTGCAGGCGACCGGCTGCATCTGCCGACCGAGCAGCGTCATATCGGCTACGTGCCGCAAGAGGGTGCGCTCTTTCCGCATCTCACGGTTGCCGAGAACATCGTGTTCGGCCTGCCGCGCGCGCAGCGTCGCGCACACCATCGCGTGGCCGAATTGCTCGAACTCGTCGGTCTTCCGGAATCCTATGGATCGCGCGCGCCGCAGCAACTCTCGGGTGGGCAGCAGCAGCGCGTGGCGCTCGCCCGCGCGCTCGCACCCTCGCCCGGCCTCGTGATGCTCGACGAGCCGTTCTCGTCGCTCGACGCCGCGCTGCGCGTCGAAACGCGCGAAGCCGTGGCGCGCGCCCTCGCCGCCGCCGGCGCGACCGCCGTGCTTGTCACGCACGATCAGGCCGAGGCGCTCTCGCTCGGTCATGAAGTCGCCGTGCTGTGGCGCGGCAAGCTGTTGCAGAGCGGACCGCCGCAAACGCTCTATCGCCGCCCGGCCACGCGCGAACTCGCGGCCTTCATCGGCGAGGCGGTGCTGCTGCCGGGGACGGTGGCCAACGGGCGCGCGCATTGCGTGCTCGGCGCGCTGCCGATCCAGCAAGACCAGCATGCGGCAGAAGGCGCCGTGGACGTGATGCTGCGCCCCGAGCAGATCGACGTGCTGCCCGAAACCGCCCAGCGCGACGGCGCGCTCGAAGCGGTCGTGCAGGCCATCACCTTCCAGGGCCAGGACGCCGCGCTCACGCTGCAGCTGATCGATGCGCACGCAACGGTCCGTGCGCGCGTGCCCGGCTATCGCACGCCGCGCGAAGGCGAGCGCGTGCGGCTCGCGGTGGGCGGCGAAGTGAGCGTCTACCCGCGCTGACGCGGCACCGAGAGATCCTGCACCATCTGCTGCGCGAGGTAGTCGCAAGTCGGCCGGTTCGACTTGACGCTGCGCGCCACCACGATTTCCAGCGGCTCGATCTTCGGCAGGCCCTGCGCCTCGCCGAGGATCGCGAAGCGCGGCGGCACGCTGCAGCGCGTGAGCGCGACGATCGCAATGCCCGCCTCCACCGTCGCCGTCAACCCCATCAAACTCGCGCTGCTATAGGCGGCGCGGTAGCGGATGTGCGCGCCGTCGAGCGCCGCCACGGTATGCGCGCGCGCCACGCTGCCGTGCTCGTAGAGCCCGACCGGCAGCGGCGACATGGCAAGCGGCGCCGGGTCGGTGGCGGACCCCACCCAGACCATCTCCTCGGCGCGCACGAACTCGCCGCGCATCTTGCGGTCGCGTGTGACGAACGCGATGTCGATCTTGTTGTCCGCCAGCATCGGCCCGAGCGCGACGCTCTGCGCGCAGACGATCTCGATCTCAACATGCGGATAAAGCGTCGAGAAGCGCCGCAACACCGGTGACAGCAGCGACGCCATATAGTCGTCGGGCGCCCCGAGCACCACGCGCCCCGTCACCTCGGGCCGCACCAGCGCCGACCACGCCTCCTCCTGCAGGTCGAGCGCGCGCCGCGCATATTCGAGCAGCGTGTTGCCCGGCCGCGTGAGCGCGAGATTGCGCGTGTCGCGCGTGAATAACGTGGTGCCGAGCATCTGCTCGAGCCGCTTGACCTGCATGCTCACGGCCGCCTGCGACCGATGCACGGCCACGGCGCCCCTCGTGAAGCTGCCCGCGTCCGCCACGGCGGCGAAGGTGCGTAGCAAATCGATGTCGAATTCGGGGTTCATACGCTGGGTGGCCGGATCGCGGCCTATTCATAAGCTGCGTTGATGGAATTCTTCAATTTAATTCGTTTGCCCGCGCCCCGCAACTGGCGAATACTCAACCCGTCTCCAACCCTCTTTCGATTTTCCGCTCCGGCCATGCAATCCGAACATCACGGCAACCGTCAGCAAGGCGTCTTCATGCTCGCGGGCGGCGGCCTCCTGATGGGCACGATCGGCGTGTTTGTCGAGGAGGCGCGTCTCGGCGCCCTCACGCTCGTGTTCTTCCGCTGCTTTTTCGGCATGCTCGCGCTCGCCGGGTACTGCGCGTACAAGGGCTGGCTCTCGCCGCGGCAGTTCACGCGCCGCACGCTCACGCTCGCGGTGATTTCAGGCGTGCTCATGGTCACGCAGTGGGTCGCCTTCTTCGACGCGATCCATCGCACGAGCATCGCCATCTCGACGGTCGTATTCCATGTGCAGCCGTTCTGGGTCGTGCTGATGGGCGCGGCGATCTTTCACGAGCGGCTCGGCGCCGACCGGCTCGGCTGGATCGGCATCGCGTTCGTGGGGCTCGCGCTCGCTTCCGGCGTGCTCGCGGAAACCCACGTGGCCGATCGCACGAGCTACATGATCGGCATTGGCGAGTCGCTGGGCGGCTCGGTGCTCTATGCGAGCGTCACGCTGATCGCCAAGAGCCTGCGCAACTTTCGCCCGCATCTGCTCACGCTGACGCAATGCGTGGTGGGCTCCGTGTGCCTGCCGCTGATCGCGCCGTTTTTTGCGCCACTCGAGCTCACGCATATTTCGGCCACGCAATGGGGCTGGCTCGTGGGCATGGGGGTGCTGCACACGGGGCTTTCGTACGTGCTGATCTACGGCGCGCTGCCGATGTTGACGACACCCGTGATCGCCGTGCTTCTGTTCGTGTATCCGCTCACCGCGATCGCCGTCGATGCGATCGTCTACGGTCGCGCACTGAGCGTGCCCCAGCTTGCGGGCATGGCGCTGATCGTGGCGGCGAGCCTCGGGGTCAATCTCGGCTGGCGCCTGTTGCCGCCGAGGCTCGTGAAGGCGCGGCGCTAACCGACGCGCCGCATAGGGGGTTCAGGAAGGCAGCGTTTGACCCTTGGTTTCCGGCGCAAACGGAATGATCAGAAGCCCGAGAACGAAGGCCAGCGCCGTGAGCGCCACCGGCACGCCAAGCGTGTGCATCCGCAGCACGGCCGCGCCCAACAGGAAATTCACGCCCGCGCCCACGAAGCGGCCAAACGACGTGCAGAACGCGAACGCCGTGGCGCGCACACGCGTTTCGAACTGCTCAGGCAGCCAGAGGCTGAACAGCGCGAAGTTGCCGCCGAAGAAGCCCAGCACGAAGAGCAGCGCGATGAACGGCACGAGTCCGTTCTCGAGATAGAACGCCCAGCCGAAGCTCGCCGCGATCGTCACCGCCATACCCGCGAAATAAACGGCGAGCGTCCACTTGCGGCCAATGCGTTCGGCCATCGGCGGCAATGCGAGACAGCCCAGAATCGTGCCGATCGACAGGATGCCCGTGGCGATCGAAGCCGTCCGGATCGCCTCGGCCTTGTTCGCTCCCGCCTTCGTCGCCAGCTGGATCACGGCGGACGGTTCATAAACCGCGCCTGCCCACAAGCCGATGATCGCGATGGTCAGCAGCGCGCACGCCACCACGGTGCGCATGCGGTACACGTCGCCGAAGATTTCACGCAGCGGGCGGCCGCGGTGCACATGGCTCGCCTCCGACTTCTGCCATTTGGCCGGTTCCTCCACGCGCGTGAGCACGAGAATGGCCACCACCACCGGCACCGCGCCCGTGAGGAACATGGCACGCCAGCCGAAGTGCACGCCGACCGTGTAATTGAGCGCGGCCGCTATGAAGAAGCCCGCGTAATAGCCGGTCTGCAGATAGCCCGCGCCCATCTTGCGGCGGTCTTCGGGCCACGATTCGGCCACGTACGTGCCCGCGAGCGCCCACTCCCCGCCGATGCCTACGCCTGCCAGAAAGCGGTATATGCCGAGCGACCACACGCTCTGCGCGGTGGCCGAAAGTCCCGTGAAGATCGCAAACATGAAAATGGTGCCCGCCAGCACGCGCGTGCGTCCATAGCGGTCCGCGAGCGGCCCCCAGATGAACGACAGCCCCCAGCCCACGAGGAAGAGCGCGAACAGGATCGAGCCGGCAAGCCCGATGTTCGCCGCGCTCGCCTCGTAGCCCGAACGCGGCAACAGCTCCGTGAGCGCGGGCGTGAGCACGAGTGCGTAGATGAACGAGTCCATCCCGTCGAGCGTCCAGCCTGCCCAGGCGCCCCAGAAACCGGCGATCTGCGACCGGTTGAGCGGTGTCTTGGTGCGAGTTCGCCGTGCGGACTCGGTGATCGAATTCATGATGCTCCTCTCTCCATTGATGCCTCGCCAGCCCACGCAGCAAGATGCGCACGCACGCCGCGAAACGCGGAAATGCAGGCCGCGGCAGTGCCGGCCCTCTTCAGGAACTCCCTGTAAGCCCCCGTTCTTCTTACCCGTCTATAGTGAATCTGGTGTTTCTGTGTTGCGGGTTTTCGAGGCTTTCGCCTTGGTCGTTTTATATATAATATTTGATCTCATGAGCGACGCAACGAATGGTTTTCCCCTGGAAGGCGCTGCCGCGCCCCGCACCAGCACCTCGCGCATGATCGCCGACGCCCTGCGCAGCGCGATCGTCGAGGGCAAGCTCGCGCCCAACGCGCCGCTGCGCCAGGACGCGATCGCGCGGCATTTTTCGGTCAGCGCGATCCCCGTGCGCGAGGCGCTGCGCCAGCTCGCGAGCGAAGGCTGGGCGAAGATCGAGGTCAACAAGGGCGCGAGCGTGGCCCCGCTTTCCGCCGACGAGGCGCGCGAAATCTACGAGATCCGTTCCGCGCTCGAAAGCCTCGCGCTCGGCCTCGCCATTCCGAATCACACGAGCGCCACGCTGCGCGAAGTGACCGCGCTGGCCGCCGCCGCGAAGCGCGAGCGCGATCCGTCGCTCTATGTCGCGCGCAACGAGGCCTTTCACATGAGCCTCTACGCGCCCGCCGGCCGGCCGCAGCTGATGGAAATGCTCACGGCGCTGCATCGCCGCGGCGAACGCTACCTGCGCCTGAAATTCGGCTTCCCCGAATACAAGGGCGAATCCGATAGCGAGCACACCGAAATTCTCGCCGCCGTGAAGCGCGGCGACGTGCCCACCGCGCAAAAGCTCGTGGCCGAGCACCTGCTCGGCACGGGCGAACTCATCTACCGTTTTCTGACCGAGCGCGCCGCGCTGCCGGCAGTGCCGCCTTCGGCACAATCTGCCGCCGCGAAGCCGCGCGCCGCCTCTTCCCGCTCACGGAGCCGAACCGCCGATGAAGCCTCAAGCTGATACGCCAACCTCGCCTGACCTCGCACCGCGTTCGTGGACCACGCGCCGCGACGAAAAGGCCCGCCGCCTCGCCGCCGTTTCGGGCTGGCTCGAAGACGGCGTCCTGCCCGCCTCGCGCATGACCGATGCGCTCGAACTGCTGATCCGCCCAGGCGACCGCGTCGCGCTCGAAGGCGACAACCAGAAACAGGCCGACTTCCTCTCGCGCTCGCTGGCCAAGGCCGATCCGGCCAAGATCAACAACGTTCACCTGCTGATTTCGAGCATCAGCCGCCCCGAGCATCTGACGCTGTTCGAGCGCGGCATCGCGCACCGCGTGGACTTCGCGTTCGCGGGGCCGCAGAGCCTGCGCGTGGCGCAACTGCTCGAAGACGGCCAGCTCGAAGTGGGCGCGATCCATACCTATGTCGAGCTGTACGCGCGCATGTTCGTCGACCTGATTCCCCAGGTCGCGCTGCTGTGCGCCGAAAAAGCCGACCGCCACGGCAACCTCTACACCGGCCCGAACACCGAAGACACGCCGACCATCGCCGAAGCCGCCGCGTTCAGCCAGGGCATCGTGATCGTTCAGGTCAACGAAATCGTCGATGAGCTGCCGCGCGTGGACATTCCCGGCTCGTGGGTCGACGTGGTCGTGCAGGCCGACCGGCCGTTCGCGGTCGAGCCGCTCTTCACGCGCGATCCGCGCCACATCGGCGACCTGCAGGTGCTCACCGCGATGATGGTCATCAAGGGTATTTACGCGCCCTATGGCATCGCCGCGCTCAATCACGGGATTGGTTTCGACACCGCCGCGATCGAATTGCTGCTCCCCACCTACGGCGAATCGCTGGGCCTGAAGGGCAAGATCTGCCGCAACTGGACGCTCAATCCGCACCCCACGCTGATCCCCGCCATCGAATCGGGCTGGGTGGAAAGCATCCATTGCTTCGGCAGCGAAGTGGGCATGGAAGCCTATATCGCCGCGCGGCCCGATGTGTTCTTCACCGGCAGCGACGGCAGCCTGCGCTCGAACCGCGTGCTGTGCCAGCTCGCGGGGCAATATGCCGTGGATCTCTTCATCGGCTCGACGCTGCAGATCGACGCGGACGCCAATTCGTCCACCGTCACGCGCGGCCGGCTCGCGGGCTTTGGCGGCGCGCCGAACATGGGCCACGATCCGCGCGGGCGGCGCCATGCGAGCGAAGCGTGGCTCAAGCTGCTCAAGGACAACGGCCCGGTTTCGCGCGGCCACAAACTCGTGGTGCAACTGGCGGAAACCTGGAAGAAAGGCGGCGAGCCGACCTTCGTCGACGAACTCGACGCCATCGCCGTGGGCCAGAAGAGCGGCATGCCAGTCGCGCCCGTGATGATCTACGGCGATGACGTGAGCCATGTCGTGACCGAAGAGGGTATCGCCCACCTGCATCGCGCAGAGGGCATCGACGACCGCCGAGCCGCGCTCGCGGCCGTGGCGGGCGTGACGCCCATCGGCCTGCGCGCACAGCAGCAGAAAACCGACGAACTGCGCCGCCGCGGCATCGTGCAGTTCCCCGAGGACCTCGGCATCTTGCGCGGCGAGGCCAAGCGCTCGCTGCTCGCGGCGCGCAGCATCGACGACCTGGTGACGTGGTCGGGCGGGCTCTATACGCCGCCGGCCCGTTTCCGTAGCTGGTAAGCGCGATGCGTACGCTTCCTTTAACGGCGCTTGCCGAGGGCTCGGCGGGCCTCGCGCGACGGGTCCCGTACGCCGGCGACGCGCGGCCGGCCTCCGCCGACGCGCAGCTCGCGCGCTTCGCCCGCGACGCGCTGATCGAAGAGGCGCGCCTCACGCCCAAGCCCGCGCTCGTGGACGCGCGCGGCAGTGGCGCGCACAACGATCTCGATCTCGCGACGATGCTGCGCTCGGCGCATGCGCTCGAGCCCACGTTCGAAGCGCTCGCGCGCGCTTCGCGCGGGGCCGCGCCCGGCACGGCGCTGCGCACCGATCTCGCACGCATCGGCCGTGCCGGCGAAGCCGCGATGATGCGCGCGACGCAAGGCAGCAACGCGCATCGCGGCGCGATCTGGATTGTCGGGCTGCTGGTGGCGGGCGCGGCGATCGTACATACGCCGCAAGGCAGCGACAGCGACTGCGCCCACGCGGCGCGCATCTGCGAAACGGCTGCGCAGATCGCGCGCTACGACGACCTGCTCGCGCAGCCCGCGCAAAGCAACGGCGAGCACGTGCGTCAGCGCTACAACGTGGGCGGCGCGCGCAGCGAAGCGCAAGACGGCTTTCCGCACGTCGTGCGCGTGGGTCTGCCCGCCCTGCACGCCGCGCGCGCGCAAGGCCACGACGAAGCCCACGCGCGCGTGGACGCCCTGCTCGCGATCATGGCCTCGCTCGACGACACCTGCGTGCTGCATCGCGCGGGGCTCGCCGGGCGCGAGGCCGCGCAAGCGGGCGCGCAACGCGTACGCGACGCCGGCGGCCTTGCCACGCAAGCCGGCCGCGCTGCGTTCGACGCGCTCGAACGCGCACTGCTCGCACTCAACGCATCGCCGGGTGGCGCGGCCGACCTGCTCGCCGCGACGCTCTTCATCGACAGACTGGTTCAGCACCGCATGGGCGGGAGGACGGTTTCATGGAACAACTGACATTCGACTATCCGGCGCAACGCGCCGTGACGACGCGCGCCCACGTGGGCGTGGTGGGCTCGGGCGATCTCGAAGTGCTGCTGCAGCCCGCGAGCGACATGCAGGCGCGCGTGGTCGTGCATACGAGCGTGGACGGCTATAGCCACATCTGGAAGAGCGTGCTCGACCGCTTCTTCACACGCTACGACGGCGCGGCGCTCATCGAGATCAACGACTTCGGCGCCACGCCCGGCGTGGTGGCGCTACGTCTCGCGGAAGCCGTGGAAGCCGCGCAGGAGGCGAAGTCATGAGCAGAACGAATCAACTGACGCCCGCCACGCTGCTGCGCGAGAGCTTCATCGAATTGAGCGCGCGCGAACGCGCGGCCGCCGTGCTGGACGCGGGCACGTTCCGCGAACTGCTCGGGCCGTTCGACCGTATCGAATCGCCGTGGCTGCCGTTGCAGGGCATCGTCTGCCAGGCCGACGACGGCGCGGTGATCGCGCGCGGCACCATCGACGGCGAGCCCGCCGTCGTGGCCGCGATCGAATCGGCATTCCAGGGCGGCAGCATCGGCGAAGTGTCGGGCAGCAAGATCGCCGCCGCACTCGAACTGGCGCTCGCCGACTGCGAGCGCGGCAAGATCGTGCGGCCCGTCATCCTGTTCGAAACCGGTGGCGTGCGCTTGCAGGAGGCCAATCTCGGCCTCGCCGTGATCGCGGAGATCCAGTCGGCCATCGTCGCGTTGCGCGCACATGTGAACGTGGTCGGCGTGATCGCGGGCATGGTGGGTTGCTTTGGCGGCATGTCGCTCGCGGCGGCCCTCTGCTCGACGCTCGTGATGACGAAGCAGGGCCGCCTCGGCATGAATGGCCCGGAGGTGATCGAGCAGGAGGCCGGCATCGAAGAACTCGATTCGAGCGACCGCCGCCAGGTGTGGCAATTGATCGGCGGCGAGCAGCGCGCGCAGACCGGTTTCGCCGATGCGCTCGTCGACGATGCCGTGGACGACGTGCGCGCCGCCGTGCGCGCGGCGTTTGCACAAGGCGCGCCGCGCACGCCGCGCTCGGCCGATGTGGATGCCACGCTCGCGAAACTCGCGCAGATCGATCCCGCCAGCGTCACCCCTGAAACGATGCGTGCGGTGTTCACCGCCTCGCCCCTGAACCTGCGCGGAGAAAACGCATGAACGACACGACGACGAGCCGCGGCGCACGCTGGCTGCGCGCCCTCGCGGGCGCGGACACGCAGGGCGCGTGCGTGCAATACGCCGATGCGCCGCTCAACAACGAAACCGCGCGCTTCATCACCGTCGCCCCCGATCCCGCGAACCGCTTTCCGCGCGCACGCGACAACGTGGTGGGCCTCGAACAAGGCTGGCGTCTCGCCAAGGCCGTGCGCGAAACGATTGCCGAAGACGCCGCGAGCGGCAAGCGCCGCCCCATCATCGCGATCGTCGACGTGAAGAGCCAGGCCTACGGCTATCGCGAGGAGATGCTCGGCATACACCTCGCCTGCGCCTCGGCTGTGGACGCCTACGCCAGCGCGCGCCTCGCGGGGCATCCCGTCGTGGCGCTGATCGTCGGACCCGCCATGTCGGGCGCGTTTCTCGCTCACGGCTATCAGGCCAATCGCATCGTCGCGCTCGACGCGCCCGGCACGATGGTCCACGCCATGGGCAAGGAAGCGGCGGCGCGCGTCACGCGGCGCAGTGTCGAGGACCTCGACGAGCTGGGCGAAAAGATCGTGCCGATGTCGTATTCGATGGCTTCGTTCGCGAAGCTCGGTCTGCTCGACGAGTTGATCGAAGGCATCGATGCGGACGCGCCGAGCGAAGCGCAGATCGCACGCGTGCGCGATGTGCTCGCACAGAAGGTGCGGGAGGCACGCAGCGACACGAGCGGCCTCGCGCATCGTCTGCAAGGCGAGTCGGCGCAGCGTACGCGTGCAGCGTCGATCGAGGTACGCAAGCGCCTCGCGCAACAGTGGGACGCCAGCTGATGCGCGTGTGCGCCGCCCCGCCGTTCGCTGCTGATGCGCCGCGCGTGGACGACGCACGCTGGCGCGCGCACGACCTGCTGCGCATCGCGCGCCATACGCCGTCAGGCGACGAGCCGGACTGGGTCCGCGAGGCGCTTGCCCGCGCGCCCTGGGTAGTCGTGCGGCGCACGTGCGCGGCGGCGGGTTTCGTGGCGGTAGGCGTGCGCGGCAGCGTACGTTCGGAGCGTTTCGGCACCTGGCTCAATACTGAGGATATCGAATCGTCATTTGCTCCTGAGGATCTGCTCGGCGTCGAGCCGCTTCGCGCACGCCGCGCATTGCCCGCGTTCATCGCGCTCGCTACCCTGCGCACAAGCGCGGCGGCGTTGCGCCATTACGTT
The DNA here is from genome assembly GCF_040965655.1 of Paraburkholderia sp. EG286B. Classification (NCBI taxonomy): domain Bacteria; kingdom Pseudomonadati; phylum Pseudomonadota; class Betaproteobacteria; order Burkholderiales; family Burkholderiaceae; genus Paraburkholderia; species Paraburkholderia sp. EG286B. The sequence goes on from NZ_JBFRCF010000009.1 coordinate 362,736, forward strand.
TGGGGCCCTACGGGCAGCGCCGGCTTCGAGCTTGCCACGGGCGTTCCCACCCTCACCGCATCGAGCGATCTCGACATCCTCATTCGCCTGCCGCAGCGCGTCTCGCGCACGGCGATCGAGTCGCTAGCGCAGACGCTCGCTCAAGCCGCCAGCCGCGCCGGCACGCGCATCGACGCGCAACTCGAAACGCCCGCGGGCGGCGTCGCTCTCGCCGAACTCGCGGCGCACAAGCCGCGCGTGCTGGCGCGCGCGTCCAGCGGCGCGCAGCTCGTCTCCGACCCGTGGCAAGCAGCATGACGCTCGCCCTGCTCTTTCCGGGCCAGGGCGCGCAAAACGCTGGCTTCCTCCACAAGCTGCCGCAACACGACGCCGTGCGGGCGACGCTCGACGAGGCGTCCGCGGCACTCGGCTTCGACGTCCTCACGCTCGATAGCGACGACGCCTTGCGTTCCACGGTCGCCGTGCAGATCGGCCTCACGGTCGCGGGCGTAGCGGTGACGCGCGCGCTCGCGCACGAAGGACTCGCGCCGCAATTCAGCGCTGGGCTTTCCGTGGGCGCTTATGCGGCCGCGGTGAGCTGCGGGGCGCTGGCGTTTGGCGACGCGCTGCAGATGGTGCGCAAACGCGCCGAGCTGATGGAGAACGCGTGGCCCTCGGGCTATGGCCTCACGGCCGTCGCGGGGCTAAGCGAGACGCAGGTCGAAACGCTCGCCGAAGCGCATGCGCGCGATGGCGGCGAGCGAGTGTACGTGGCAAACGTCAACGCGCCGCGCCAGATCGTCGTGGCCGGCGCCGACGGCGCGCTCGAAGCCTTTGCGGCCCGCGCGCTCGCCGCTGGCGCGCGCAAGGCGCAACGGCTCGCAGTGGCCGTTCCTTCGCATTGCGAACTATTGGCCGACGCCGCCGATACGCTAACCGAGTGGGCGCGCGACATACCGTTTCGTACGCCGCGCAGCGTCTATGTCGACAATCGCGGCGGCAGGCCGCTCAACAGCGCCGACGCCATCCGCGCCGATCTCGCCACCAACATGCGCTACACGGTGCGCTGGTACGACGCGCTCACGGTCATGATCGAGTCGGGCGCGAGCGTGCTGGTCGAAGCGCCGCCCGGCCAGGTGCTCACGGATATTGCGCGCGAGCATTATCCGGAAGTGACCGCGCTCGCGGGCTCGGGTTTGCCGCTGGAGCGTCTCGTCGCGATCGTGCGGCGCCGGCTCGGCGCGGACGGCTGACCGCCGCGCCAACGCCGCATTTGGCGTTTATGCGCATAAATTCTTATTTGATTTTTAGCGCGAAGCCACTCGCGCGAGCGTAGCCCGCGCACCAAACATCGGCGATTTAATGCCCATCCGCAGCGATCTAGTCGCCTATTTCCGCAAATCCGGCATCACCACGCGAAACGTGAGATTCACACGCTCGGCGCTCACGGCGGGTTCCTTCGGCACGCGATGCCGCCATTGCGCCTGAGTCTTTCCCTGCATTATGAGCAGGCTGCCGCTCGTCAGCTGGAACGAGCGCACCACGCCCGTCGCGTTGTGGCGCAGGTCGAAGCGCCGCGTCGCGCCGAGGCTCAGCGAGGCGATCACCGGCTCGGGGCCGAGTTCGGGTTCGTGGTCCGCGTGCCAGCCCATGCTGTCCGTGCCCGTGCGATAACGGTTGAGCAGCACGCTGTTGAAGCGCACGCCGCAAAGCGCCGAGATGGCGTCGCGCAGTTCGGCGACCTGGCAGGTCCACGGCTGCGGGACGTTTCGGATGCCTGAATAGATGTACACCGCGCCTTCGTCGCCCTGCCAGGTCGTGAGGCGCGGCTGGTCCACCCAGCCGCCGGGCGTGCGAATGCGTTCCTGGCGCCAGTCGGCCTCGGCGATGATGCGCGCGAGCGCCTCGGCAGCGGCCTCTGGCGCGAGCCATGACGGATGCCACGCCACGTCGGGGGCAGGCGTATCGTCGAAGAGATCGAACATCGGGAGTGCTTCTATCGAGCGGGAAAACACACAGTTTCGCATGGCGCGGACCCGGCCGCCGCGCGCCCTCGCCTCCCGCAGGATTGCGAACCAACCGAAACTGCAAACAAACGAATCAGGTGAGCAGCGCGATGTAGAACACCACTGCGCCGATGAGCGCGCCGACGAAGCAGAAGCCTTCGGCGGGTTCGTCGGTGGTGCGGGATCGCAGCCAGGCGCCCAGCACGCCGAACATGCCCGCAATACCGAGCGCGACGAACACCATCACGACATCGAACAACGCGCTGCGGCCAATTTCGAGAATGTCGATGTTCTTGACCGCGATATACAGCGCGATGGCCATGATCGAGAGAACGACCATCGGCAGCATGACGTGGCTGCCCTCGTGCCCGACGTGACGACCATGCAAACCCTCATGCAGTCCATGTGCGACCGGCCGGATTCCTTTCATGATCCGTCTCCCCCAGAGCGCCCGAAACGACGCGGGCCTCATTTCGAGCATAGTCCATCGCGGGGGCCGATTCAATGGACGTTTAATAGAGTGTGCCCGACCCCACGCGAACATAGTGCGACGAGTGGGATCGCGCTGGCAATCCAGGGAAATGCCGCACTGCCACACGCGCAAACAGTAAAGCATCGGGGGCCCATGCATACACGCATGCATGTATGTTCGTGCGGGATCGCCAGGCCCTTTCATGACGCATCGCAGCATGCGCATCCGGAAACCGCCGCCATCGAATGGCACGAAGTCTGCTGCGCCGGTAAAATGCAACGCAGCCTACCTGGGCTGACCCGTCCACCGGGTTTTCGAGCGGACCTCGACGATTGGGCTTTGCTGCAGCGCGCCGTGCCCGGCGCGCCAACCCGCGTCGGTCCGCTCCCATCCGTTTGCGCCGCCATGCCCCGACTCTCGTTTCTGGTCCGCTTCATCGCCATCGGCGTGCTGCTGCATGCTTATGTCGGCTTTCGCCTGATTCCCGACCTGCCGGTGCCCGCCGCCGGCAAATGGCTCGCCGTTCTGTGGCTCGTGCTCTCGGTGCTGTTCATTCCGCCCGGCATGCTCGCGCGGCGCTTCAAGCGCCAGCCGCTCGGCGACCGCCTCGCCTGGATCGGCATGCTCGCCATGGGCTTCTTCTCGTCGCTGCTGATGCTGACGATCGCGCGCGACATCGTGCTCGCCTCGGCCATGACCGTGGAGGCCTTATGGCCCAGGGCAATCGATCTCGCCGGCTGGCGCACCGTGAGCGCCGCCGCGGTGATCGTGCTGGCGTTCCTCTCCTCCGGGTTCGGCTTCTTCAACGCGCGGCGGCGTGCGCGCGTGCGCAACGTCGAGGTGCCGATTCGCGGCCTGCCAGCCGCGCTCGACGGCTTCACCATCGTGCAACTGAGCGACATCCACGTCGGGCCGACGATCAAGCACGGCTACGTCGATGCCATCGTGCGTGCCGTGAACCAGCTCGACGCCGACGTGGTCGCCATCACGGGCGACGTGGTGGACGGCAGCGTGGCGCACCTCGCCGCGCACACCGCGCCGCTCGGCAAGCTCAATGCGCATCACGGCGTGTATCTCGTGACAGGCAACCACGAGTACTACTCGGGCGCGGACGCCTGGATTGCCGAGTTCCGCCGCATCGGCCTCACGGTGCTGATGAACCAGCACGTGGTGATCGAGCATGGCGGCGCGCGGCTCGTGCTGGCCGGCGTGACCGACTACACGGGCGGCCAGTTCGATCCCGCGCATCGCAGCGACCCGGCCGAAGCGCTGCGCGGCGCGCCCGCCGACGTCAACACGCGCGTCCTGCTCGCGCACCAGCCGCGCACGGCCCACGCCGCCGTCGATGCGGGTTTCACACTGCAACTCTCCGGCCACACGCACGGCGGTCAGATTTTCCCGTGGAATTTTCTCGTGCGGCTGCAGCAGCCGTTCACGGCGGGCCTCGAAAAGCTCGGCAGCCTGTGGGTCTATACGAGCCGCGGCACGGGCTACTGGGGGCCGCCCAAGCGCCTTGGCGCGCCTTCGGAAATCACGCGCGTGCGGCTCGTGGGCGCACAGTGAACCCCTGGGCGCGCTGCGCCCGACGGCCCGCGCGGCCATGCCGGTATCATCGGACGACGCCGTCGTTCGTCCGCCTGCCGCTTTAACTGGAATCCATCGCACATGGAAGGCAACAAGCAGCTTCACCAGACATCGTTCTATTTGCTGTTGTTCACGGTGTCCGTCGCGCTCTGCTTCATCCTCGCGCCGTTCTTCAGCACGGTGCTGTGGGGCGCCATACTCGCATTGATCTTCCAGCCCGTGCAGCGCCGGCTCGTCGCGCGGCTCGGGCGGCGGCGCAATATCGCCGCGCTCATTACGCTCACCATCTGCCTCGTCATCGTGATCTTTCCGCTCACGCTGGTGACGGCCACGCTGGTGCAGCAGGTCGCCTTGGCATATCAGGGGGTGCGAAGCGGCAGCCTCGACTTCGGCGCCTACTTCACGCAGATCGTCCATGCCATGCCCGAGTCGATTCAGAATCTGCTAGCGCGCTACGACCTCATGGATCTGCCCGGGCTGCAGCAGCGCCTTTCGGCGGGCGCCGCAGAGATCAGCCAGTTCGTCGCCACGCGTGCTTTCTCCTTCGGGCAGAACACGCTGCAATTTCTGGTGAGTTTCGGCGTGATGCTCTATCTGTTCTTTTTCCTCGTGCGCGACGGCCGGGAAATTTCGCGGCTCGTGCGCGACGCCATTCCGCTCGACGAACAGCACAAGCTGCATCTCATGCGCAAGTTTACGACGGTGATCCGCGCAACGGTGAAGGGCAACGTGGCCGTCGCTGTCGTGCAGGGCGGCCTGGGCGGTATCGCGCTCTGGGTGCTCGGGATTCAGGGCGCGCTGCTGTGGGGCTTCGTGATGATGCTGCTCTCGCTGTTGCCCGCCGTGGGCGCGGCGCTCGTGTGGGGACCCATAGCGATCTACTTCCTCTCCACAGGCGCGGTGGCGAAGGGCGTCGGGCTGATCGTCTTCGGCTCCGTCGTGATCGGCACCGTGGACAACGTGCTGCGCCCCCTGCTGGTGGGCAAGGACACGCGCCTGCCCGACTGGGTCGTGCTGATCTCGACGCTCGGCGGCATTTCGCTCATCGGCATCAACGGCTTCGTGATCGGGCCGCTCGTCGCTGCGCTTTTCATCAGTTGCTGGGACTTGCTGCGCAAGGACCAGCACTACATCGAAAACGAAAGCACGCCCGTGGAAGACGAGCCCGTGTAAGCGCCGCTTCCGGGCCGCATCAGTGCGGCGCTAGGGCGAAACATGCAGCGGCACGCCGGCGCGGCCTTGGCGTGCAATACCGGCAACGGGCGCTTCGGGTGCTTCTGCGCCGTCCACGGCCACCGAAAACCCGAACGTGTTGACGCCGTCTGCACTGCGCACGAACACCGTGCCGCCGTGCATTTCCGCCACGGCCTTGACGATCGACAGCCCGAGCCCGTGATTTTCGTGGCTGTTCGAGCGAGCCTCCTGAATGCGGTAGAAGCGGTCGAAAATATGCTCGCGCGTCACCGGATCGAGCGGCTCGCCGGGATTCGAAACGGCGATCTCGACGTGACCGTTCTGCGGCGCGACCGTGGCGCGCAGCGTCGTACCGGGCTGCGAATGCTGGATCGCGTTGACGAACAGATTGCTCATGGCTCGGCCGATCAGCGACGTATTCACCCATGCGCGCGCATCGCCTTGCACTTCCACGCGCAGTTGCGCCTCTTCGAGCGGCATCTCCAGAAAATCGAGCATGCGTTCGATCTCCGAGCGCAACGACACTTCCGTGAGGTCCGTCGCGCGTTCGCCGCGATCGCTGCGCGAGAGGAACAGCATGTCGTTCACGATCACGCGCAATCGTTCGAATTCCTCAAGGTTCGATTGCAGCGTCTGTTGCAGCTGCTCGACCGAACGGTCGCGCGTGAGCGCCACCTGGGTCTGGCCAATCAGGATGCTCACCGGCGTGCGCAGTTCGTGCGCCACGTCGGCGTTGAACGACTCGAGGCGCTCGTAAGCCTTGTCCAGACGCTCCAGCGCGCCATTGAACGACGTGGCGAGTTCGTGCAGCTCCTCGGGCAGTTCGTCCGAGTGCAGACGCTGACGCCGGTTCGACGGGCTCAACTGCGAGGCCTCGCGCGAGAGGCGCGTGAGCGGCGCGAGTCCGAAGCGCGTCACCGCGCGGCTCAGCAGCGCGACCGCGATGGTGGAGAGCGCGATCAGCACGCCGAGCGCAATGCCGAAGCGCCGCAGCATGCCTTCGGTGCGCACGCAGTCGCTGCCGACCACGAGTTTCACCTGAGGCCGGTCGCCGCTCGCGGGCACGATAAAGGTCGTCGTGATGATGTCGTAGCTGCAGCCGGGCGGGCGCACGAGCAGATGATTCGGGCCCACGTCACCGGTGACCTTGCCGACGATGGGCGCGCCGAAACGAAAGCGCGGATCGGGGCCTTCGACGTAGTAATGCATGCGGCTATCAGCAGGCGAGAGGTCGCGCAGCTTTTCCTGCACGAAGGCCCACTTCTGCACATCCGGTGCGTGCGAAACGATCAGGCTCGCAATGCGCGCACGCGTGTCGAGCGTCTCGCGCAATTCGTTGAAGAGTTGACGCTGCATCAGGAAGAAGAGGCCCGCGCCCGTGAGCGTGAACACGATGAGCGACACCGCTGCGAACATCGCCGAAAGCCGCAGCGAGATCGAGCGTTTCATGACGTCTGGCCTCCTTCCTCGCGCACTTCGAGCACGTAGCCCATGCCGCGTATGGTGTGCAGCAGCTTTGCCGCGTGCGGGCCGTCGAGCTTGGCGCGCAGCCGCTTGATCGCCGTTTCCACCACGTTCGCGTTGCTTTCGAAATTCACGTCCCAGACCAGCTCGGTGATGAGCGTCTTGGAGAGAATCTCGCCGCGCCGCCGCGCGAGCACCGAAAGCAGCTGGAATTCCTTCGCCGTGAGATCGAGGCGCACGCCGTCGCGCGTCGCGCGGCGGCTGATGAGATCCACCTGCAGATCGCCCACCGAAATCAGCGTGGATTCCTGCGTGCGTGCGCGCCGCGTGAGCGCGCGCAGCCGCTCGACGAGTTCGAGGAACGAGAACGGCTTCGTGAGATAGTCGTCGGCGCCGTCGCGCAGGCCGTGCACGCGGTCGTCTACGCGGTCGCGCGCCGTCAGCATGATGACCGGCGTGTCCTTCTTCGTGCGCACGGCGCGCAGCACGCCGAAGCCGTCGAGCTTCGGCAGCATGACGTCGAGCACGATCACGTCGAAGTCGTATTCCGTGGCCATCCACGCGCCTTCCTCGCCGTCCATGGCGACGTCCACGACCCAGCCCTGCTCCGTGAGTCCGCTACGCAAGTAGTCCACGACCTTGCGTTCGTCTTCGATTACCAATACTTTCATGCCCGCCCTCCTCTCGCGCGCTGCCCTGGCGGTGCCGGCCGATGCAGCCCGCGACCGCCGTTGCGCGCTTTTATATACCCTGGTGCCGGGCCCGCTCAAGCCCTCTTGTACCGCTTGTATGCTCCGCTTTCAGCCCTTGCATCGACTCAGCTTCTGCCCTCGGCCTTCGGCACTTCGCGGCACGTGCCCGCGCTGCAGGCCATCTCGCGGTCGTCGGCGCTCCAGCCGCCGCCCAGCGCCTTCGCGAGAAAGACCACTGTGGCGACCTGCTGGCCGTGAATCTGCACTTCCTGACGCTCGCTGGCGAGCAACTGCTGCTCCGCGTTGAGCACGTCGATGAACGCGACCAGGCCGCCCTGATAGCGGTCGTTGGCGAGATCGAAGGACTTGCGTGCGTCGTCCACGGCCGCCTGGCCATCGGTGGAGGCGCGTTCCAGCACCGACAGGCCCGTTACCGCATTTTGCACCTCCTGGAACGCGGTGAGCACGGTCTGACGATAAGACGCCTGCGCCGACTCGTAGCCCGCCTGCGCGAAATCCACGCCCGCCGCGCGCTTGCCGCCGTCGAACAGCACCTCGCTGGCCGTCGCGCCCACCGACCACATCAGGCTCGGCACGGAAAAAAGGCCCCCAAAACGCGTCGATTCCCAGCCGAACGTGGGCGAAAGCGTGATGTCCGGAAAGTACGCGGAGCGCGCCACGCCGATCTGCGCATTGGCCGAGGCCATCGCGCGCTCAGCGGAAGCCACGTCGGGCCGCCGCTGCAGCAGCTCGCTCGGCAACCCCGCGGGCAGCGCCGGCACCGGCAGCGGCGTGACCTTCTGCGCCAGCGTGAATTCGGGCGCCGGCTTGCCGACCAGCACGGCAATGGCGTTCTGCTCCTGCTGGCGCTGGTTTTCGAGCAGATGCACCTGGGTTTGCGTCGCCGCCAGCTGGGCTTTCTGCTGTAGCAGTTCGAGACCCGAAACCGCGCCGAGATCGTGCTGCGCGGTCACGAAATCGAGCGCCTTTTGCTGCAGTTGCGCCGAGCAGTTCACCACGTCGATCTCGTTGTCGAGTTCGCGCATGGCGAAATAGTCGGTGGCGAGTTCGGCGGTCAGCACGAGGCGCGCGTTGGCGAGATCGTCGCCGGCCTGCTGCGTCGACGCCTGCGCGGACTCCACCATGCGCCGGATGCGCCCGAACAGGTCCAGCTCGTAACTCACGGTCGCGCCGACGATGACCTGGTTCTGCACGGTCGACGTATTGGGCGTCGCGTAGTTCGTGAGCGGCCGGTTCGCGGAAATGCGCTCGCGCGCGAGGCCCGCGTCGAGCCCGACCTGCGGGCTTTGCTGCGACGACACCGAAGCGAGCGTCGCGCGTGCCTGCGCGTAGTGCGCGGCGGCCACGCGCAGCGTCTGGTTCTCGGCAAGCGCCGCGGTTTCCAGACTGTCGAGCTCGGCGTTGTCGAAGGCCTTCCACCACAGCGGATCGAGCGGCGCGTGCGAAGGCTGCGCCGCGTGCCAGTATGAATCGGCGGAATCGACGCGCCAGGCCGAAGGGCTTTGCGTTTGCGGCGCGTGATAGTCGGGGCCCACGGTGCAAGCCGCGAGTCCGAGCGCGCCGAGCGCCGTGACGTATGCGAGCGGCCGTTGCCGCGTGGTTTGCCGCATCGTCACGTCGCGCTCCGCCTGGCGGCCTCGTGCGCCGCCTCGGTCTTGTTCGGCGCGACCACGACGACGCTGTCGCCATCCGCGATCGAGTCGCTCGGGTTGAGCACGACGCGATCGGTCGGCGCCAACCCGCGGCTGATCTCGAGCGTCTGCCCGAGGTCCTGCGCGATTTCCACCGCCTTGAGCTTGATCTTGCCATCCGCATCGACGACTGCAAGACGCGGGCCTTCCGAGCGGAACAGCAGCGTGTTGCCCGGCACCGTGAGCAGGCCCTTCGCGTCGGTCTGCAAGGCGGCCTGCACGTAGGCCCCGGGCAGCAGCTTGCCGTCGTGATTGGGTAGCGAGATTTCCGCTTCCAGCGTGCGCGTGGCCACGTTGATGGCCTGCGCCGTGCGTGTGACGGTGCCGTCGAACGTCACGCCCGGCAGCTCCTGCTCGGTCACGCTCACGTGCTGGCCGACCGCCACCTGCTGCGCGTAGGTCTGCGGTACGTCGAGGTAGAGGCGCAGCGGGTCCGACTGCGCAATCGAAAAGAGCGCATGACCCGCCCCGCCGTTGCCCGCGTTCACGAGGTCGCCGATATCGACGTTGCGCTGCGTGATGATGCCCGTGATCGGCGCGACGATGCGCTGGAACGACTTCATCTCCGTGAGGCGGCGCACGTTCGCATCGGCGGCGGCAAGATTCGCCTGGTCCGTGTTGAAGGCGCCCTGGCGGTCGTCGAGTTCCTGCTGCGAGACCGCATCGCGCTGGCGCAATTGCTGCGCCCGATCGAACGAGGTCTTCGCGAGCGCGAGCGTCGAGGCGGCCTGATCGCGCTGCGCCTGCGCCTGGGCGAGTTCCTGATCGATCTCGGGCGTATCGATCTCGGCGAGCAACTGCCCTTGTTGCACGTGCGCGCCGATATCGGCGTACCAGCGCCGCACGTAGCCGTTCGCGCGCGAGTAGATCGGCGCTTCGACAAAGCCGCGCAGCGTGCCAGGCAGCACGATGCGGCCGTCCGCGCCCGCGGCCACCGGTTGCACGACGCTCACGTACTGCTTCGCGTTCTGCTTCGTTACGTCGGCCAGATGGTGGGCGTTCATGAGATTCGACACGATCGTGCGCGTGGCGCCCGCGGCCAGCAGCAGCGCGACCACGATCAGCGCAAAACGTGCGCGCCTGCCCGCCTGGCCGCGCGCCGGCAGGTCCATGCCCTGCTCGCTACCCACGGTGATGTCGAGCGATGAATGGTGGTGAGGTTCGTTCATGTCTTCGGCCATAGTGACTTAACGGGTATCGCCTCGCGTACCGCGGCGCTGCGCCTCGCGCTCGCGCTTCGCGGCGGCGCGGTAGGCGAGCCGGGTATGCACGGTCGCAAACATCAGGGGTACGAACAATAGCGTGGAGACCGTCGCGAACAGCAGGCCGCCGATCACCGCGCGCCCGAGCGGCGCATTCTGCTCCGCGCCTTCGCCGAGGCCGAGCGCCATCGGCACCATGCCGATCATCATGGCGAACGCTGTCATCAGCACGGGGCGTATGCGGGTGGCGCCCGCTTCGAGTGCGGCGGCGAGCGGCGACGCGCCGGCGGCGAGACGCTGCCGCGCGAACGAGACCACGAGAATACTGTTCGCGGTCGCGACGCCCACGGTCATGATCGCGCCGGTGAGCGCGGGCACGCTCAGGTGCGTGCCGGTGATGAAGAGCATCCACGCAATGCCCGCGAGCGCGGCGGGCAGCGCACTGATGATGATGAGCGGATCGGCCCACGACTGGAAGTTCACGACGATCAGCAGATACACGAGCACCACCGCCATCGCGATGCCGACGCCCAGACCCACGTACGACGAACGCATCGTGCCGATCTGCCCGCGCATGGTGATGGTCGTGCCGCGCGGCGCGTGCGCCTGCACATGCCGGATGATGTCGTTGATGTTCACGCCCACGGAGCCCAGGTCGCTGCCCTCCACGCTCACGAGCAGATCGATCACGGGACGGATGTTGTAGTGCGTGACGATGGCCGGCCCGCCGTGCGGCTCGAGCTGCACGAGGTTGCTCACGAGTTGCAGCGGCGCATTGGGATTCGTCGCGCGCGCGGAAACGGGCGTGCCCATCACCTCGTTCATCGAGGTCTCGCGATACTGCGGCGTTTGCACCGTGAGCGGATATTCCACGCCGTTTTGCGGGCTCACCCAGAACGCGGGCGAAGTCTGCGTGCTGCCCGAGAGCGCGATCAGCACGTCCTGCGCAACGTTTTGCGGACTCAGGTTCAACTGCTGCATACGCGTGCGGTCCATGGCAAGCGTGAGCGCGGGCTCGTCGTTACGCTGCTCGATGTGCGCATCGACAGCGCCCGGCAGTTGCCGCACCTGCTTGAGCAGCGTGCTCGCAAGCGCCATGTCCTGGTTCAGGTTCGCGCCCACGACCTGCACGTCGATCGCCGCGGGCTGACCAAAGTTCAGAATCTGCGTGATGATGTCCGCGGGCTGGAAGAAGAACTCCACGCCCGGGAAGCGTTGCGGCAGCAAGGTCCGCAGCTTGTCGATATAAATGCGCGAGGGATCGTGATCGGGCTTCAGCGCGATCTGGATTTCGCCGTCGAGCGTGCCCATCGTCCCCGCGTTGCTGTACGAGAGGTTGATGCCGCTATAGGGCAGCCCGAGGTTGTCGACGATCGTTTCGAGTTGATCGGGCGGCACGACTTCGCGCACCACCTGCTCTACCTGGTCGGCCAGGCGCGCGGTTTCCTCGATGCGAAAACCCGTTGGCGCACGCATGTGCAAACGAATATTGCCCGCATCGACCGAAGGAAAGAAGTCGCGGCCGAGGAAAAACACGAGGACGAGCGACAGCAGGCAAAACGCGAGGAAGGTGCCGCCAAAGAACTTGCGGCGCGCGAGCAACAGACTCAACAGCGCGATGTAATTGGCGCGCACGCGCTCGAACGCATGATTGAAACGCCAGTGAATGCGCGCAAAGAGCGAGCCCTGAGCGCGCTGCGCATGCGCGGTGGGATCGTGGCCCTCGAAGAGCAGCATGGCGAGCGTCGGCACCAGTGTGCGCGAGAGGATGTACGACGCAATCATCGCGAACACCACGGCTTCCGCGAGCGGCACGAACAGGAAACGCGCCACGCCGGTGAGGAAGAACATCGGCACGAACACGATACAGATACACAGCGTCGAGACGAGTGCGGGCACCGCGATTTCGCCCGCGCCTTCGAGAATGCCGTCGTGCAGTTTCGCGCCCAGATGCAGGTGCCGTTCGATGTTTTCGATCGTGACCGTGGCGTCGTCGACCAGGATGCCGACCGCGAGCGCAAGGCCGCCGAGCGTCATGATGTTGATGGTCTCGCCCAGCGCATAGAGCGCGATGATCGACGAGAGAATCGACAGCGGGATCGATACCGCGATGATGAGCGTGCTGCGCCAGTTGCCGAGAAAGAGCAGGATCATCGCCGCCGTGAGCGCGGCCGCGATCAGCGCTTCGCGCACCACGCCCTGCACGGCGGCGGAAACGAAGACGGACTGATCGAAGAGCGGCTTGACGACGAGGTCGGCGGGCAGCGTGTCGCGCGCCTTCGGCAGCAGGTCCTTCAGTGCGCCCACCACCTGCAGCGTCGAGGCATCGCCGCTCTTTAGGATCGACATCAGCACGCCGCGCTGGCCGTCCTGGCGCACGACGTTGGTCTGCGGCGTGAAGCCGTCGCGCACGTGCGCCACGTCGCCGAGATACGTGGTCGCGCCGTTCACCGTCTGCACGGGAATGCGGTTCAGCCCGGCCAGCGTAGCGGGCGATGCATTGGTGTCCACACGATATTCGGTCTGCCCGAGCTTGGCCGTGCCCGTCGGCAAGATCAGGTTCTGCGCGTTGACGGCATTGACGATATCGGCAGGCGTGAGGCCCTTTGAAATGAGCGCGCGCGTGTCGATGTCCACGGAAATCACGCGCGTCTTGCCGCCATACGGGTAAGGCACCTGCGCGCCGGGAATCGTAATGAGTTGCGGGCGCAGGAAGTTCATCGCGACGTCGGCGAGCGCCTGCTCGCTCATCGACTTGCTGGAGAGGCCGAGCTGGATCACCGGAATGCTCGAGGCCGAATAGCTGATGACGAGCGGGGGCGTCGCACCGGGCGGCATCTGCTTCACCTGCGCCTGTTCCGATGCAACGGCCTGCGCGATCGCGGTTTGCAGGCTCGCGCCCGGCTGCAGGAACAGCTTGATGATGGCGATGCCGGGCAGCGACTGCGACTCGATGTGCTCGATATTGCTCACCGTGGTCGTGAGGCTGCGCTCGTTGACCGAGGTGATGCGATCGGCCATGTCCTTCGCGGAGAAGCCGTTATACGACCAGATGATGCTGATGACCGGGATGTTGATGTTGGGCAGCACGTCGGTGGCCATCGACATGAGCACGAACGGCGTGGCCAGCACGATCAGGATGGCCATCACGATGAACGTGTACGGTCGCTTCAGCGCGAGATTGACAATCCACATGTCAGTGTTTCGGACAACTCAGGCGAGGGGTTGAGACGGGGACACATTCATCCCGCGGGTGCCGCATCATAGGCAATGGCGGTGGCAGGTCGCTGTCGCCAATATGGCGAAATTGACAGGCAATGCGCGAGACGCGCGAAAGCGCACGGGAACGCAGCTAGACCGGCGCTGTAGCGTCGCGAAGCGCCGGAAATCCGCAGCCGCGAAACGCGCCGTAACAGACTCGCGCTTCGCGAAGACTTCTTTAACTGCTTCAGTTCACAAGGCGCAGGCGCTCCAGGTCGTGCGTGTTGTGACCGCGGCCGCTGCGCGCACGCGTGCCTCGCGGGCCCGCGTGTGCATCCACTTCGCGAAGCGGCTCGTCGCAGGTGGCGAGCGCAGCCTCCTGCTCGGCAAGGACGAGCGGCACCTTCTCGCGCAGAAACTCGACGAAGGTGCGGATCTTCGCATCCAGATAGCGACGCGAAGCGTACAGCGCGTAGATGTTGAGCTTTTGCAGGGTGTGCGTGGGCAGCACGCGCACCAGCGTGCCGTCGGCGAGACCGGGCAGCGCAACCGGCACCGGCAGCGGGCCAATGCCCATGCCTTCGCGTATGGCGAGCGCAAGCGCTTCGGGATTGTTCACCTGGAACGGCGTCACGCCCGTATGCCGGAAGGTCTCGCCAAGCGGTCCCTCGGAAACCCATTGGCCGGCGGGCAGGCTCGCATCGGTCAGGTGCAGACAGGTATGCGCTTCGAGGTCATCGAACGATTGCGGCTCGCCGCGCGTGCGCAAGTACGCAGGCGAAGCGCAGAGAATGGCAGCGGTGCTGCCCAGATGCTGGGAGATCAGCGCGGAGTCCTCGAGTTCGGCGGCCACCACGACCGCCACGTCGAAGCCCTCCTCGATGATGTCCGGCATCTGCTGCGCGATGGTGAGATCGACCGAGACCTCCGGCAAATGCTGCTGATAACGCGCGATGAGCGGCATGACATAGTGCTGCCCGAAACTCGTGCCGCCGTACACTCGCAGTTTGCCTGCCGGGTTCGCATGCGCAGCGGCGGCTTCGGCCTCGGCCTGCTCGATGTCGGCAAGAATGCGCTTGCAGCTCTGAAAGTAGCGCTCGCCGGCTTCGGTCAGCGACATGCGCCGCGTAGTCCGGTTAAGCAGCCGCGTGCGCAGCCGCGACTCCAGATCGGTGACCGCGCGCGAGACCTGCGCCGTCGTCATCGTTTCGCTCGCCGCAGCGCGCGTGAAGCTGCCCGACTCCACCACTCGCACGAAGACCCGCATATTGCGCAGCGTATCCATCAGAAACTCCCGTTCATTCGGCCTGCCTTCCCATCTCCATACGAATGAGAGTAGTTTCGCCCACGAGCCGTGGCCTGATCCTGACTCGAACATGGCAGCGCGGACAGCTTGGCGCAAAGCCCCGTCCCGCGTATGATCCACGGGCCCCCGGGGCGTACCGCCATGCACCCGCCACGCCTTGCGCGAGAGCCGCATGACGTGCGGCCGCCCTGTGTTTTCATGACAAAACGATGACTCTCGAATTCGCCCTGCGCCTTCTCGCGGCGTTCGCCTGCGGCGTCGCCATCGGCCTCGAACGCCAGATTCGCCAACGCACGGCCGGTCTGCGCACGATCACGCTCGTCGCAAGCGGCGCATGTTTGTTCGTCACGCTCGGCGTGCTGACCGGCAATGGCTCGACCGGCGTGACGCAAATCGCGGCCTATGTCGTCTCTGGCGTGGGCTTTCTGGGCGGCGGCGTCATCATGCGCGAGAAGGGCTCGATTCAGGGCATCAATACCGCGGCAACGCTATGGTGCTCGGCGGCCGTGGGCGTGCTGTGCGGAGCGGGCCACTATGCCCCGGCGGTGGCCGGCACCGTCGTCGTGCTGCTCACGAATACCGTGCTGCGCGAGGTGAGCCGCATCATCAACGCATCGCCCGTTTCGAATGCGGATCTCGTGCGCGCTTATGTGCTTACGGTGGTTTGCCGCGAAGAGGATGAAATCCATATCCGCACGTTGCTTTCGAACTCTCTGTACTCCACCCCGCTTTCGTTCCAAAGCCTCACGAGCGAGGACCTGGCTGGCGATCCGCCGCGCCTGCGCGTGACGGCGACGATGCGCCTCCATCCGAAGTACCAGTCGAAGCTGGAGCTCCTGGCGAACCGCCTGAGCATGGAGAAAGGCGTTTCGAGCATAAGCTGGACCGCCGCGGAACCCGAAATCGCACCCGAATGAGGGGTGCGCACGGCATCGGCCGGCATTCCTTACGAATACATTTCTGATTCGTTGCGCTTTTTAAAACTATCGGCGGCAGTTTTCAACAACTGTTAATTCTGGCCGCGTTTCATGGACGCGTATTCGCCCTTGGACTAAGCTCCACTCACCGTGATTCTTTCACGCCAACAAGGGGAGTCCATTCATATGCAACACGGCATCATTGCCTGGCTCATCATCGGCGCAATCGCAGGCTGGCTCGCTGGCGTTCTTGTCAAAGGCGGCGGCTTCGGATTGTTCGTCGATATCATCGTCGGCATTGTCGGCGCGTTCATCGGCGGTTGGCTTGCCGGCGTGCTCGGCATTCATATCGGCGCCGGCATCATCAGTTCGATCATTACCGCCATTGTCGGCGCGGTCATTCTGCTCTTCATCATCCGTCTCGTGCGACGAGCGTAGCGAATTCACGCTATCAATGAAAAACGGGAGCACCGTTGCCGGTGCTCCCGTTTTGTTTTGTGTGCTTCTGGTACGCGAGCGCCTTCGGCCTTATGCGTTCGCAGCGAGTCCGCCCGTCGCTTCGGGCAGCATCGAACCCGTTTGATTGAAACGCAGATGCATTTCATATGCGCGCGCGAGATCGTGCGGCGTCTGGCCGCCGATCCTGAGTGCGTCGCGGTAGTAGTCGCGCAGCAGGTCGCGATACAGCGGATGCGCGCAACGCTCGATCACGAGGTTCGCACGTTCGCGCGGCGCGAGTCCACGCAGATCGGCCAGGCCCTGCTCGGTGACGATCACGTCCACGTCGTGCTCGTTGTGATCGACGTGCGGCACCATCGGCACGATGCTGGAAATGCGGCCGTCCTTCGCAATCGCCTTGGTCGCGAAGATCGCGCACGACGCATTGCGCGCGAAATCGCCCGAGCCGCCAATGCCGTTCATCATGTGCGTGCCGCCCACGTGCGTGGAATTCACATTGCCGTAGATGTCGCATTCGAGCGCGGTGTTCAGCGCGATCAAACCGAGGCGGCGAATCACTTCCGGATGGTTGCTCACTTCCTGCGGACGCAGCACGAGCTTGTCGCGATAGCGGTCGAGTTCGGCGAGCACCTGCGCCTGGCGTTGCGCGGAAAGCGTCATCGAGGCGCCCGAGGCGAATACCATCTTGCCGGAATCGATCAGATCGAACGTCGAGTCCTGCAATACTTCGGAGTACATCGTAAGCGCGTCGAACGGTGAATCCACGAAACCCGAAAGCACCGCGTTCGCGATCGTGCCGATGCCGGCCTGCAGCGGCGGCAGTTGTGCGCTCATGCGGCCGTGCTTCACTTCATGCTGCAGGAATTCGATGAGGTGGCCGGCAATGCGCGCGGTTTCTTCATCGGCGGGGAGCACGGTCGAGGGGCTGTCCGACTCGTTCGTGATGACGATGGCGGCGATCTTCTCGGGCGGAATCTCGATGGCGGTCGTACCCACGCGGTCCTGCGGACGGACGATCGGCAGCGGATCGCGATGCGGGCGGCGGCCGGGAATCCACACGTCGTGCAGGCCTTCGAGCGCGAGCGGCTGCGCGAGATTGATCTCGACGATCACTTTCTCCGCGAGAATCGCGAAGCTCGCCGAATTGCCGACCGACGTGGTCGGCACGATCGCACCGGTTTCCGTGATCGCGGCGGCTTCGATGATCGCGAGATCGAGTTTCCCGAGCAGGTTCGCGCGCAGCATCTCGACGGTTTCCGAAAGATGCTGGTCGACGAACATCACTTCGCCGCGGTTGATCGCCTTGCGCAGCGTGGCGTCCACCTGGAACGGCAGACGGCGCTCGAGCACACCCGCTTCGGTCAGCATGCGATCGACGTCGTGGCCGAGCGAGGCGCCCGTCATCAGCGTAATGCGCAGCGGTTCTTTCTCTTCGCGCGCACGGCGCGCCAGTTCGAGCGGCACGGCCTTCGTGTCGCCCGCGCGCGTAAAGCCGCTCGCGCCGACGCGCATGCCGTTGCGCACGAGTTGGGCCGCCTCGGCGGCCGAAGTGATTTTCCCGCGCAAGGCGGCACAACGAATACGGTCTTCGTACATCAAAGTCTCCACAAACTCTCTGATCGCCTGGTGCCTATTTTCAGGTCTTGCATCGGCGGTCGTGCACTGCGGGTTTCACAAAACACTGTTGCAGTGTTTCGTGCAGCCACAATGCGCAAAGCCGCGGCGCCCTTTTGAAGGCGTCGCGGCACAAGATTTCAGCGTGCGCCTGCACATGGCTGGCGTGCTCTCGATCTCAGCTACCGAAATAAATATTGCAGAAGCTGACCGGGCCGACGCATTCATCCTTCTTTGCCGGCTTTACGATTTCGCGGTGGGCGGGCGCTTGCGCTACCTGCGGGGCAGCGGACTGCGCAACCTGCTGGGGGACGCTCGCTGCCGGTGCTTCGTTCTGTGCATAAGCAGCGGCGGCGGCAAACAGCGAACAGGCAACAACAGCGATCTTCAGGGACTTCATTTTACTCTCCAGTGCTAACGGGTACTGCGAAGCAGTGATGTGACTGTATGACTCAGGGTCGAATAGATTAAGGAGGCGGGGTGGAAGGCATATTTCCAGACTGCAGCAAGATCGCGCGGGGCCCGCATTTTCATTGTGTTTTCAACGATCTGCGCGGCGCCAGCGTACGGCGTGGGCGGCGCGCCAGCGGCCCGAGCGGCGCGTCGCGGTCGAGCAGCGCGCTGCGGATGAAGTGCAGATGACTCAGCAGCCGTTGCGTCTCGTGCCGCCGTTCCCGCTCGTGATGCACAGTGGCGAGCGCCTCCTGGGCGATCCAGGTCGCCGCGCGCACAGCGCTGAGCGCGTGGTCGAGCGCGACCCCGTCCGGGTTCTCGAAAAGGTGCGCGATGTCCTCCTGAACGCGCGCGAGAGCCGCAGGCCAGCGCGCGTCATGACGGTCGAGCCAGGCTGCCGCGTGCGCCTCGTTGCGCAGATCGACCACGGCGTGCCCGACTTCGAGCGTCACGAGCATCCAGCGCAGCGCACGCCGGTGCGCCTGGCGGCGCCCGTTCAGCAAGAGCCTCAACTGATGCATCAGATCGTGCGTACCGGACTGGAAGCGCTGCCCGAGGCCATCCAGTTCCCCATGGCAAGCCAGCACGACCTGTCCGCGCAACGACACGCACATGCGCTCGACGAGCCAGTTCATGTGCGGCGGAAACACCACCGCGAAAGCGAGCGAAGCGACCAGCATCGCGGCAACGACAGCGATGCCGTTGTTGACCAGCAGATCCGGCGTGTAGACGATCACGTTGTCCGGGCCAGCCAGCAGGCAGAAGAACACCGAGAAACCGACGCCATAGCCCGCTATTCGCGAGCGCGTGGCGAGAAAAGCGCCGATGGCGAGCACCGGAACGAGTGTCGCGCAGAGCAGCGGAAAGCCATCGACATTGGGATAGACGTAGCAGGTGAAGAGATAGCCCGTCACGGCGGCAAAGCCCGCGCCGACCGCCATCTGCACGGCCATGCGCGATGCGTTCGGCGACGACGACGTGAGCGCGCACGTGAGCGCGGCCGCGATCATCGCGAGGCCGCCGCTCGGCCAGTCGGTCTCGACCCAGAACCAGCCCAGCGCCGCCACCACCACGGCGGTGCGCACAAAGGTGAACGCCACCACGTACCAGCTCGTGCGGGGCACGTAGCGCGCGGCGCGCGGCTCCTGTGCAGGACGCGCCTCCATGAGCGAGGCCCACGAGCGGCTGTAGCGCACGATCTCGGTCGTGAAGCGATAGATGAGTTCGGCCGAGGTGTCGAAGTCGGGCAGCGCATCGGGCAGCGCGTGTTCGAGCGGCCGCCGCGTCTCGCGCACATGACGCGGCAGCGTGCGCTGGAAGGCTTCGAGTCCGTCGGCGAGCCGCCGCGCATAAGCGCGATCGCTTTCGTTGCGGCTCGGCCGCTGTGCGAGCAGCGCGGCTAGCTCGCTGAAATACGGCGCGAGCGGTGCGATCGCCGCGTCGCTCCAATGCAGTCTTTTGAGCAACTGACGCAGCGCGTGCAGCCGCGCGCAGGCATCCATGAATTCGGAATTCAGGCGCGAAAGCAGGCCGCTGCGCGAGCGCATCGTCGGATCTTCGAAAGATGAGAAAGCGCGCGTGGCCTCGAAGCCGACGACATCGTCGACGAGACTCGCAAATCGCCCTTCGAATGCGCCCCTTTCGAGCCGTCCAGCCAACACCGCCGCAGCGAACGCAGTAAAATTGAGATAGCGTGAGCGCAGGGTGCGATCGAGCAGCGAGCCCGACTGCCGGGGCACGATCACCGCGCTGACCATGCCCGAGCAAAGAATGCCAACGGCCACTTCGGCGCCGCGACCAAGTGCGGCGAGAAAGAGACCGTTGGGCTGCAGCACGAGCGGAATGCCGATCAGCGCTGCCGTGTAGCCGGCAAGCACGAAACCGTACCAGCGAAAATGGCGATTCCTCATGGCGGCGGCCGTACATACGGCTACCCACCCCGTCATCCCGAGTATGTAGAGTTCGGGCTGCTGGACGAACACGGCGCCCAGCACGACCGCCGCGACCATTCCCACCGCAGTGCCGACGATGCGATAAAAGCTCTTGGCGAACACCATGCCCGAGAGCGGCTGCATCAGCACGAACACCGTCGTCATCGCGATGCGCGGCTGCGGCAGGTCCAGCAGCATGGAAACGCCCATGGCAAGCAAGCCGGCCGCGACCGTTTTCAGCAGATGAATCCAGATCGCGCCGTCGCTGGCCTGCCAGTCGCGCAACGCCCGTCTGGCGGCGCGCCATATGATCTCCGCGCGCCGACGCGAGTCGAACGCTCGATGTATCGCAGGCTGGCGGCTCATGACAAACGCTCGGGCTGTTTCGAAGACAGGGGCCGATTGTAGGAGCGTCATTGCGCCGTATTAATGGGACGCGTGGGGAACCTCCGTTCCAGATCACTCAACAATGGCGTGCCCCGACAGGCGGACAATATCGTTTCTGTACCGAACAAGAAGGTTAAGAAGGTCTGATGGATACGTTACAAAACATGCGGGTGTTCGTGCGCGTCGTGGAAGCGGGCAGCTTCACGGCCGCGGCTCAGTCGCTGGACTCGACGACCGGCGCGATGTCGCGCGCAGTGTCGGAACTCGAAGCGCATTTGCGCACCCGTCTGCTCAACCGCTCGACACGCCGGCTTGCGCTCACGCCCGCCGGCGAGCGGTATCTCAAGCGCTGCTCGCAGATTCTCGCGGATGTCGATAGCGCGGAAGAAGAAGCGAGCTGCGCGCACGAACGCCCGGTCGGAGCGCTGCGCATGCACAGCTTCGCGAGTATTGGTCAGCAGTACGTGCTGCCGGCGATCTCGCGCTATCGCGCACTGCATCCCGAAGTCACTGTCGAGCTGACGCTCTCGCAACGCATGCCGGATCTCTTCGAGGGCAGCAGCGACGTCTCGGTGGTCACGGCGTCATCGCTGCCGAATTCCGATCTCGTTTCGCATCAGCTGGGTTCGACGTACAGCATTCTGTGCGCGTCGCCCGGGTATGTGCATACGCACGGTGCGCCGCGCACACCCGCCGATCTGTCGCATCACGACTGTCTGATTCTCAAATCGCCGGCGTTCCCGGCCCATGAGTGGACGCTCGAGGGGCCCGAAGGCAGTGTCGAGATGCAAGTGGACGGGCCGGTGCAGGTGAATATTGCGGAATCGCTCGCTGTGGCGATACGCGAGGGCATGGGGATCGGGATGCTGCCGGTCTACGCGGCAATAGAAGGATTGCATAACGGTACGCTCGTGCGCGTGCTGCCGCAGCACAAGCTGCAAAAGACGAACGTGTACGCACTCTATCCGTCGCGCAAATTCGTCGACGCAAAAACCAAGACGTGGGTGGAATTCCTGCGCGCGCATCTGCCGCAAGTCATCGAGCGCGACCTGGCGCTGCTTGAAGAGCTGACTCAAGAGCAGCTTGCGGACGTCGCAGAAGAGGTTGCTTTGGCGAAGGACGCCGCGGTCGCAGCAGCTGTGCAGAAAGCGGCGCAATAAGCCTGCGCTTGCGTTGCGCGAGCGGGTTAATGCAAAAAGCCGTCCACTGGACGGCTTTTTTGTTTGCTGCTTCTAAAGTGTAAACGCCAGAACCCCGGTGCTCTTTCGGAGACACCGGGGTTCTGGACGTTACAGCATAAGGAGCCTGACGATTACCTACTTTCACACGGGCAATCCGCACTATCATCGGCGTGGAGCTGTTTCACGGTCCTGTTCGGGATGGGAAGGGGTGGGACCAG